>JBPBQY010000030.1:0-232176 GCA_050920985.1 Janthinobacterium lividum
AACCAGTCGACCCGGTACAGCCCTGGCCCAGGCGGCCTGACGCACCACCGACGCGATCCACAGAACGCCGCCGTCACAAAACCAGCTCTGACCTGCGGTCTTGGCCGGATGCGTACGTCCACCCACTTCCGCTGTCCGGCCGGAGTCGACCCAAGTCGGGCATAGCGGTAGGTTAGCCGCGAGCTTGAAAGCGGACATTACGTATCGCGCGCGGGCGTTTAGCGATCGGAGACGATGAGCACCGTGCTTATGCCGGACAGACTGACTGTCCGTCGGATCTTAGGGTTTGAGATCGGGCCGCGCTGCGAGACCGGTATGCACGTTGGTGCTCAGAGATAGGCCGTGGCTCTGCTTCGCTCGTCGTTTGAGTTGGCCGATCTGACGATCGCGTTCCGCATCGCTCCATTCCAGCGCTTCGGCGGCAATGTCGGCAACCTCCGACACAACCGCGTCCGTAAGGCAACCCGAGACCGCGATCGCCAGCCGCCGGAACAGGAGGTCGTCGAGATCGACGACCTGCTCATGCTGGGTCACGGCACTCACCTCCGCCCGGCTGTAATCCGGGAGGCTGGCGAGCGGCAGGTCCGATCGTGAGGTGCGCGACGCCAGCATGACTTCCGCCGTGCTGCCGTAGCGGTCGAGCAGCACTTCCGCCCGCACCGGGTCAACCGTCTGCTGCCGGGCGACGCGCGCGATCCAGGCGATACGGTCAGCCGGGGCCAGGGGGAAGTCGCGCCCGCCGCCGATCGGTACCGCCTCCGTGGAGATGCGCCGCGTCAGGCCGAGTTCGGTCAGGACTTCGTCGGTGACCTGTTCGGCGAAGGCGCGGAAGGTGGTCCATTTGCCGCCGACGAGCGACAGCACGGGTACGGCGCTTCCGGGCAGGCGGTCGCGGCCGACCGAGTGATCGCGGCTGATCTCGCCGGGGTCGTCGACGTCGGCGGCCGGCAACGGCCGGATACCGGCATAGCGATAGACGATCTTGTCGCGCGACAGGTCAAGACCGGGGAAAACCTCGCCGACCATGGCCAGCATGTAGTCGGTCTCGGCATCCGTGCAGGTCACCGTGTCGGGCTCGTCCGCCTTGATGTCGGTCGAGCCGATCAGGGCGCGGCCGAAGAACGGATACACGAGGCAGATCCGGCCATCCGCCGAGCCGAAGTAGATCATGTGGCCGTCGAGAGCCCGCACAAGGTCGGGATCGTCAACGACAAGGTGGGAGCCCTTGGTGCCGCCGATGTAGCGCTTGTTGAGCCCAACCGAGCCGTTGACCCGGTCGATCCAAGGGCCGGCGGCATTGACCACGATCTTGGGCGCGACCGTGACGGACCGGCCGGTCAGGCGATCGGTCAGGGTCACGCGACCGTCGGCCGCCCCCGTCACGGCCACGTGGTTCAGCGACCGTGCGCCGGGATGAGCGGCTTCGCCATCGGCGACGAGTTCGTAGCAGAGTCGCTCGGCCTGGGTGACGCGGGCGTCGTAATAAGTCGCGGTCGCGAGGGTCGGCGCCATGGCGGGGAAGCGCCGGCGCGTGGCCTGGCGCAGCGACACCCGATGGAGGGGCATGCTGCGGCGACGGCGGCCCAGCCAGTCGTAGAGCGCCATCCCGAGTTCCACGATCAGCAATCCGCGGTCGGCGAGCTTGGCCTTCCGGCCGAAGAAGCGCGCCACCGAGGGGCCGATGCCGCCAAAGACCGAGTGGATCGGCACCACGGTCGGCAGGGGCTTTACCAGATGGGGAGCGTTGCGGAGCAGGAGGTTGCGCTCTCGCGCCGATTCCGCGACGAGGCGGAACTCGCCGGTCTCGAGATATTTGAGGCCGCCGTGGATCAGGCGCGACGGCGCCGCGCTGGTGCCGGAGCACCAGTCGCCCTTGTCGACGATGAGGCAATCCACGCCCTGCAGCGCCAGATCGCGGAACGTGCCGGCGCCGTTGATGCCACCGCCGATGATCAGCACCGGGACGTTCGGGTCGTCCTCGAAACGCTGCAGCGCGCCGGCGCGGCGCTCCTGCGAGGTCTGGGTCGTCATGGCGTCGGACTCGACTGTGAAAAGGTGTGAAAGACGAAGAGGTCAGGGCGCCCGAGCCGCTTCAGCCACCCGACCAATGCGGCCGCAGGGCCTCCGCCAGCGCCAGGTAGCGCTCGAAGCGCCGCGTCAATGCTTCGTGCCGCCCGGCATCGGGCAGGTATCGAGCCGCCACCCGGCAGGCGCGGCTCACGGCGTCATCGAGCGAGCCGTAAAGCCCGACACCGACCCCGGCCACCAGGGCGGCGCCGAGCGCCCCGACCTCGGTGGCCTCGGGAAGATCGACCGGCAGGCCGAGCGCATCGGCGAAGAGCCGTGCCGGCCGCTCGCGAGAGGTGCCGCCCCCGGTGATGCAGGCTCGGTCGACGGGAAAGGCCGAGCGCAGGGCGTCGCAATGGAAGCGGTGGTTGAAGACCGCGCCTTCCACGACGGCCCGCAGCATGTCGGCGCGGCCATGCCAGGAGCGCAGGCCGAGGAAGGCCGCGCTGGCCGGGACGTCGTAGGGCGAGCCGTAGAGGAAGGGGTGGAACAGCGGCGCATCGGCGGCGGCGGGTGCGGCGAGGTCGGCCTCGACGATGTCCCACAGCGACGGCCCGCCCCGCGCGGCGGCCTCCGCCTCGGCGCCGTAGCTCTGCCGCAGGAACCAGTCGACATTGTTGGACGAGGCGGGCGAGATCGACATGTTCATCCACTGCCCCGGCCGCAGCCCGGCCCGCGCGGTCCAGCGCGGATCCGGAGCGAGATGGTCCGACAGGGTCTCGTTGATGCTGAAGGTCCCGGCCGTGATCGCCAAGGCGCCGGCGTCGAGGATGCCGAGCCCGACTGCGCTGGCGGTGACGTCGTGCATGCCGCCCGCCACCGGCGTGCCTTCGGAGAGGCCCGTCGCGCGCGCCGCCTCCACCGAAACGGTTCCGATCACGCCGCTGCTCGGCCGGATAAGGGGCATAGCCGGGCGCAGCGCCTCGAGGCCCAGAAGCGCCAAGAGGTCGTCTGAATAGGTCTGGCTGCGGGCATCGGTGAAGGCGGTGCTGGCGTCGGTCGAATCCGCTGCGAGAACGCCGGTGAGCCGGAAGCGCAGCCAATCCTTGCAGAAGAGCACATGGCCGATGGCGGCGAAGCGCTCGGGTTCATGCTGCGCGATCCAGGCCAGCAGGGCCGAGGCCGCGTAGGGATAGGGGCGCTGCGCCGTGATGGCGGCGACGCGGTCAACGAGGCCGGAGGCGCCCCAGTCCGCCGTGATGGCATGGGCGCGGCTGTCGACCGACTGGATGCCGGGACCGAGCGGACGGCCGGCGCGGTCGAGGAGATAGAGACCGTCGCCGTGGCCGGTGACGCCGATAGCCTCGACCGTGCCGGACGGTGCGGCCGCCAGGGCGTCGCGGATCGCCTCCGCGGCGAGCTGCCAGAGACGGTCCATGTCGTGTTCGACACGGTTCGGGGCGGGCTGGCGAGGCTCGGTCCGGCGGGCGCCGGTCGCCAGCGTGCGACCGTCGGCGTCGAACAGCACGGCCTTGATGGCCGTGGATCCGCAATCGAGTCCCAGAAGCATCGCGTCACCCACCTCGATATCGCAGCCGGCCACTGGAGCGGCCGGCTGCGACCTTGGCCTTACTTTGTCAGCGTGAAGGGCGCCGTCATCTTGTCGGCATTGGCCTTGGTGACGAGCAGGCAGTCGAAGAGCTGCTTCTCCTGCGCGGCACCGGTCTTGCCGGTCTTGATGAAGCTGTCGGCCTCGTCCACCGCCTTGGCGGCGAAGGTCGCGACGGGCTGCAGGACGGTGTACTGCAGCTCGCCGGCCTTGATGGCCGAGACCGCGTCGGGCGAGCCGTCGAAACCGCCGACCTTGACCGAGGCGATCTTGCCCGACTCCTTCAACGCCGCAATGGCGCCGAGCGCCATTTCGTCGTTGCCAGAGATCAGGCCGATGACGCCGGGATGGGCCTGGAGCAGGTTCTGCATCTTGTCGTGGCCCTGGGTGCGATCCCAGTTGGCGACCTGCTGGCCGACCTTCTTCAGGTTGTCGTACTGGCTGAGCACGGTGTCGTAGCCGTTGGACCGGGTCGCGGCATTGTTGTCGGACGGCGCGCCGAGCAACTCGACGAACTCGCCCTTCTGGCCGACGCTCTTGACCCACTGCTGCGCACCGAGCGCCGCGCCCTGCGCGTTGTTAGACACGAGCTGCGCCTTGGCGAGGCCTTCCTGGTTGATCTCGGCATTGACGAGGATCACCGGGATGCCGGCCGCGATGGCCTTCTTCACGGCGCCGACCGAACCCGACGCGTTGGCGGGGTCGAGGATGATGGCCACCGACTTGTTGGTGATCGCGGTGTCGATCAGGTTGCTCTCGGTGTTGGTGTCGCCCTTCGACGCCCCGACATTGGACTCGTAGCCGAGCTTCTTGGCTTCGGCGGCGGCGACGTTGCCCTCCGTCAGCCAGTAGGGGTTCGACGGGTCGTTGACGATGATCGTCATGAGGCCACCGGCCGCGGAGGCCGAGGTGGCGCCGAGAGCCGGCAGTGCCAGCGCGAGGGCCGTGACGGCCAGAAGCTTCGCCTTAATGGACATGGGTATCTCCCTTGGTTTCTTGGATTGTCGACCGCCGGCCATCTTGCGGCCGGCGGCAGCTCACGCCGCGGGTCGCGGGGAAGGGGTGGTGCCGCCGGTCGCAGCGGGGCGCTTGGCGCGACCGCGGTACTGGACGGCGTTGAGCATCACGGCCAGCACGATCACGGCGCCGGTGAAGACCGTCTGCCAGTAGGACGAGATGCCGATGATCACGAGGCCATCGGACAGGAAGCCGATCACGAAAGCGCCGAGCAGCGTGCCGCGGATGTTGCCGCGCCCGCCGGTCAGCGCGGCGCCGCCGATCACCACGGCCGCGATGGCGGTCAGCTCGTAGGTGGTGCCGGCCGTGGGACCCGCCGAGGTCAGCTGCGAGGAGAGGATCAGGCCCGCGATGGAGGCACAGACGCCCGACATCATGTAGACGGCGACCTGGACGGTGCGGACGGGCACGCCCGACAGTTCCGCGGCGCGCTCGTTGCCGCCCGAGGCATAGAGCCAGCGGCCAAAGGGCGTGCGGGTCAGGATCAGGCTGCCGAGGACCGCGAGCACGACCATGACGAGGACCCCGATCGGCACGCCGGCGATGCGGTTGAAGCCGAGCCAGTCGAAGCCCGCATTGCCGAGGGCCACCTGTCCACCGAGGTTGTTGAAGGTAAGGCCGTTGGTCATCAGCAGCGCGACACCGCGCACCATGTACATGACGCCAAGGGTGGCCACGAAGGCCGGCACCTTGAACCGCGCCACCAGCACGCCGTTGACGAAGCCGATGGCGGCACCAAGCGCGCAGCACAGCACCGCGACGACCCAGACCGGCGGATAGGCGGTGACGCCGAGCGGCCCGAAGGGGACACCCTGCATCAGCGCACCGGCGACCACTCCCGACAGGCCCAGCGTCGAGCCTACCGACAGGTCGATGCCGCCGTTGAGGATGACAAGCAGCATGCCGATCGCCAGGATGCCGAATAGCGCCACATGGGACGACATGGTCAGGAAGTTCGACACCGACAGGTAGTAGGGCGACAGGACCGAGAAGACCGCCACAATGACGATCAGCGCGAAATAGGCGCGACCTTCCAGCAGCACCCGGCCGAGGTCGAAGCCGGCACCCCTCGCGCCGGAGGCGGCGCGATTTACGGATGGGCTGGCTTGGGTCATGGTGGCGCGCTCCCTCGATCTTTTCGCTTGTCAGGCCGCCACGGCTTCGCCGGAGGCGGCCATGATCTGTTCCTTGGTGACGTCGTGGCTGAATTCGGCCGAGATGCGGCCTCGGCTCATCACGATGATGCGATGCGCGATGGACAGGCACTCGGAGACTTCCGAGGTCGAGAACACCACCGCAAGGCCGGCCCGGGCGCGTTCGGCCAGGATGCGGAACACCTCCGCCTTGGCGCCGATATCGATGCCGCGCGAGGGCTCGTCGAGCATGATGACGCGCGGATGGGTGCCGAGCATCTTGCCGATCACGACCTTCTGCTGGTTGCCGCCCGACAGGGAACCGATGGCGGCGGCCGGGCCGGAGGTCTTGACCGTGACGGCGCGGATCGAGGCATCCACCACGGCCCGCTCGGCCGTGCGCGACAGCAGCAGGCCCTTGACGAAGGCCGAGATGGAGGCGAGCGACAGGTTCTCGCCGACCGACATGGTCTGCACGAGCCCGTCGCGCTGCCGATCCTCCGGCACCAGCGCCAGGCCGCAGGCGATGCGGTCGGCGATGCCGAGATGCGAGATCTCGCGGCCTTCGAGCCAGACTTCGCCCGCCACCTTCGCCCCCTTGCCGAAGACGCATTCGAGCAGCTCGGTGCGCCCGGCCCCCATCAGCCCATAGATGCAGACGATCTCGCCGGCGCGGACGTCGAGCGACAGCCCGTCCACCACCATGGCGCCGTGGCCCGCCTTGTCGGCGACGCTGACACCCCTGATCGACAGCGCGACCTCGCCGAAGGGATAGCCGGTCGGCGGCGAGCCGAGGTCGTAGCCCTCGCCCACCATGTTGCGGACGATCCACTCGAGGTCGACATCCTTCCGATCGGCCTTGGCCGTCATGGCGCCGTCCCGCAGCACCACGGCGTAATCGGTGATCTCCAGCGCCTCCTCGAGGTGGTGGGAGATGTAGACGATGGCGACGCCGCGGGCCTTGAGGTCGCGGATGACCTTGAACAGCACCTCGACCTCGGAGGCGCTGAGCGCCGAGGTGGGCTCGTCCATGATGAGGATGCGCGAGTCGACCGACAGCGCGCGGGCGATCTCGATGATCTGCTGCTGGCCGAGGCGCAGGTCCTCGACCAGGGTCAGCGGGTCGATCTCCTCTTCCAATTCGGCCATCAGGGCGGCGGCCTGGCGCGCCTCCTCGACGAAATCGATGCCGGCGGGCCCCCGGATCTCGCGACCCATGAAGATGTTGTCGCGGACGCTGAGATTCGGCGCGAGGCTGAGCTCCTGGTGGATGATGGAGATGCCGCGGTCGCGCGCGTCCGACGAGGACGCGAAATCCACCGGCTCGCCGTTGAGCTCGATCGTGCCGGAAGTCGGCTTGATGACGCCCGACAGCACCTTCATCAGCGTCGATTTGCCGGCGCCGTTCTCGCCGAACAGCGTCGTGACCTTGCCGCGGCGGATGTCGAAGTTGACGCCCTTGAGAGCGTGAATGTTGCCGTAGGACTTGGCGACGTTGCGGGCCGTGAGGACGACGTCCCCGAGCGCCTCGTCCGGAACGGGCGTCATCACTTCACCTCCAGGGTGACGGGAGTGACGAGCCAGTTCGCCGGGTCGGAGATTTGGGCGACGCCGACCACCGACACTGTCTTGCCCTTGAGATTATCGGTGTCGAGCTTGGACAGGACCTGCTTCTTCATCTCCTTGTTCAGCGCCGAGCCGGCATTCTGGTATTCGATCTGGTTGGTAAACTGGCCGAACTGGATGGTGCCGGTCGCGTCGCGCAGGTCCGTGCCCATGATGGCGGGGCCGGTCTGCACCGCCACCTTCGGCGTGTCGGGCATACCGTCGACCTTGACGTCGTAATTGCCTGAATCGCCATCCCCGAGCGTGCCGGTGAAGGACACCGCATATTCGACGCCGGTGCCCGAATCGACGCCGTACTGCTTGGCAGCGGCGGCGGGGTCCTTGGCGATGGCGGCCGCCAGCGTGGCGGCCGGCACGGCACGACCCGTGACGGCCTTCTGCACGGCCGGGAACGTCTTCTCCCCATAGGTGGCCGGGGAGAAGGCGCCGGGCGGCCCCTCTCCGGCGCCGCCGCTCTTCACCCAGGTCGTGTCGAGCGCCATGGCGACGACGAGGGCCACCGCTAGGGCGCCCCCGACGGCCGCGCGCAGTTGGGTCTTGTTGCGCCGGGGGACGGGGGCGGAAGAGATGGTGCTCATCGGGAGGCCATGGCTGAAGGCGAGAGATCGACACGCGAAGCCGGCCGACCGTTTGCGCGAACTGGCGCCGGCCCACGTTGTTTGACGGAACGCCGGACGCCTCCCCTCTCCCTTGTGGAGAACGGTAAGGGGTGAGGGGTGGTGAAGGCGATCACGGCGTTGTTCGTTGCGGCGCCCGCACAGTTCGGCGAGGCCGTCGCGACCCTCACCCCCAACCCCTCTCCACAAGGGAGAGGGGAGCCGCGCCAATCAGGGACGGACGGCATCACGCCGCCTCCATGGTGCGCTCGAAGGCGAGCCGTTCGTCGACGCTCATGTGCAGGCCGTGCTTGGTGCGCCGGGTGAGCACGTCGGCGGGGGTCAGCGCCCATTCGGTGTCGCGCAGGAAGTCCACCTCGCGCTGGTAGAGCAGCGCGCCGTGATGGAGGCCGAGCGAGTCGAGGCTCTTGGCGCCGGCGAGCAATGCCCGCGCCCGCGTGCCGTAGAGATGCGCGTAATGTTCGGAGAGGTCGGCTGGGAGCCAGGGACATTCCGCTCGCAAGGCCTGCAGGAAGGCCGGGAAGTCGGCGCCGGGCAGGTCGCCGCCCGGCAGCGTCGCATCGGCGGTCCAGGCCTTGCCCATACGGGGAAAGGTCTTGGTGAGCCGGTCGAGCGCGTGCTCGGCGAGCTTGCGGAAGGTGGTGATCTTGCCGCCGAATACGCTGAGCAGCGGCGGCTGGCCATTCGGGTCGTCGACCTCGAAGACATAGTCGCGCGTCACCGCGGAGGCGCTGGCGTCGGAATTGTTGTCGTAGAGCGGCCGGACGCCCGAGAAGGAGGAGACGATGTCCTCCTGCTTCAGCGGCTTGGCGGCGTAGCGATTGACGACCCGGAGCAGGTAGTCGATCTCGGCCTGCTCGATCGCGACATCGGCCGGATTGCCCTCGTAGGGAATGTCGGTCGTGCCGATGAGGCAGAGGTTGCCTTCGTAGGGATTGACGAAGATGACGCGCTTGTCGTCGTTCTGGAAGAGATAGGCCTGCGGCCCGTCCCAGAACTTCGGCACCACGATGTGCGAACCCTTCACCAGCCGCACCTTGTAGGAGGTGTTGCGCCCCGCGACGCGGCCGACCACGTCCTCCACCCAGGGGCCGGCCGAGTTGACCAGCGCGCGCGCCTTGACGCTGCTCGCCGACCCGTCAGCGCCCGTCATCGAGACGAGCCAGAGCCCATCCTCGCCGCGGCGCGCCGAGGTAGCGGCCGTGCGGGTGAGAACGGTGGCGCCACGCTCTTTCGCGTCGAGTGCGTTGAGCACCACGAGACGTGCATCGTCGACCCAGCAGTCGGAGTACTCGAAGGCCGTCGAATACTCCGGCTTGATGGCGCGACCCTCGGGCGCGCGCCGCAGGTCGAGCTTGCGCGAGCCCGGCAGCATCTTGCGGCCGCCGAGGTGGTCGTAGAGGAAGAGGCCGGTGCGGACCATCCAGGCCGGGCGCTGCTCGGGCGAGTGGGGCAGCACGAAGCGCATGGGCCAGATGATGTGGGGGGCGGCGCGCAGCAGGACCTCGCGCTCGATCAGCGCTTCGCGCACGAGCCGGAACTCGTAATATTCGAGGTAGCGCAACCCGCCATGGACGAGCTTGCCCGAGCGGGACGACGTGCCCTCGGCGAGGTCGCCCTTCTCGCAGAGAAGCACGGTGAGGCCCCGCCCTGCCGCATCCCGCGCGATGCCGGCACCGTTGATGCCGCCGCCGATGATCGCGAGGTCGACGATTCCGTAATCCGTCATGGCGCGTGGTCCTTGAGAGTCGTGTCGGACGCGTCCCGCATCGCCCGCCATACGGGTGCCGAGCTTTCGCGCGCTGCCCGGTAGACT
The DNA here is from genome assembly GCA_050920985.1 of Janthinobacterium lividum. Lineage (GTDB taxonomy): Bacteria > Pseudomonadota > Alphaproteobacteria > Rhizobiales > Beijerinckiaceae > Lichenihabitans. The sequence goes on from JBPBQY010000030.1 coordinate 9,826, forward strand.
GGGAACAGGCCGTCATAGCGGCTGGCCAGAGCGGCGTTGGGGTCCTGGGCTTCGCCCAGGGTCGGCGTGACCCAACGGTCGATGCAGCCTTCCATGTCGGGCGCGAGCCCGATCGCCACGGCGGCCATCATGGCGGCCCCCGCGGCGCCCGCTTCCTCGCGGGTCGACGAGCGGATGCGGGTGCCGAGGGCAGCACCGAGGATGAGGCGCAGAGCCTTGGATCGCGCCGCGCCTCCGGTAATCCGCACCTCGGGCGGGATCGGCCCCATGGCGGCGTAACAGTCGCGTGCCGCGAACCCGAGGCCTTCGTAGACGGCCCGCATCAGGTCATTGAAGGTGTGGCGCGCCGAGAGGCCGTGAAACTGGGCGCGCGCGGCCGCGTCGATGAAGGGGCCGCGCTCGCCGGCTTCCGAAATATAGGGGTGGTAGAGGATGGAACCGGCTTCGGCCTTGAGCACATGGTCGTCGAGGTCGAGAAAGATGTCGTTGCGGGACTTCTCGACGCCGTGCTGCTTCAGCACGCCGCGCGCGAGATCGACCAACCAGTCGATGTTGAGCGTCGAGGCCATGTTGCTCTGCAGCTGTGCGAAGGTGCCCGGCACCGGGAAGGCCAGCGTGTAGCCGGTGCACTCCGGGTTGAGCCGCACCGCATCGGCCGACCGGGCGATGCGCATATGCATGCCGGTCGAGCCCACGATGGTGCAGCCCGTGTCGCGTTCGGGATCGTAGAGGCCGGCGCCGAGCGCAGTCGCCACGATGTCGATGGGGCCGAGGCAGACCGGCAGGCCTTCGCCGAAGCCGATCGCCTCCGCGGCGGCGCGGCCGAGCGAGCCCGTGCGCGACGAACCGTCGATGATCGTCGGCAGCAGCGAGCTGCTCAAGCCGAGATCGTCGATCGCCGCCGGCGCATAGGCCATGGTGCGGAAGTCGCCGAAGGAGTGGACGCCTTCGGATGCGTCGGCGGCGCGGTCGCCGGTCAGCTTGAAGTAGAGCCAGTCCTTGAGGTGGAAGGCGGTCGCGGCGCGGGCCATGACCTCTGGCCGGTGCTTCGAGAGCCAAAGCAGCTGAGGACCCATCTGGCAGGCCGCGAGGCCGGACCCTGTGCTCTCGAAATGACGGCGTCCCAGCGGCGAGGCCCGCAAATCCTCGGTGATGGTCGCCGAACGAGCGTCGAGCCAGATCAGCGCCGGGCCGGCGGGCTCGCCTTCCGCATCCACCAGCCAGGTGCCGTCGCCCTGCGCCGTCACCGCGATGGCGGCGACACGGTCCTTCAGGTCAGGGACGGTCTCGGCGAGACCACGCAGCGTCGCGGCGGCATCGGCCCAGGTCTCCGTCATATCCTGCTCGGCGCCGACGCCTTCGACGATGCGGTAGCGGTTCGGGCGCGCGCAGGCGCCGACCTGCTCGCCCGACGCCGTGAAGGCCACCGACTTGATCAAGGAGGTGCCGGCGTCGATGCCGATCAGAAGATCGCGGGCCATCAATGACCCTCCCGCCACGCGGGGACGGCGACGGTGCAAGCGTGTTGCGCGTGGCTCATGTCGATCTCCCTCCCGTTGTGTTGCGGGGCCTTCAGCCCTCATGGTCTCGAGTTCCGGGCAGGTTCGGCAGAACCCGCTCGGGGCGTCAGGTCTTCGGTTTCGGTCCCAGCAACGCCGTGGCGGTCCGCTCGTCGGTCAGCAGGCCATGCAGCAGACCGCTCGACAGGACGGCGCGGATCGCATCCGGCTTGGCGGTGCCGCCTGCCACGGCGACGAGCTTGCCGCTGCGGAGATCGTCGAGGTCGAGCGCCGCGATGCGCGGCGAGAGCTCGGTCTCGACGGGACGCCCGCGCTCGTCGAAGAAATGGCCCAGGATCTCGCCGCAGCCCCCGGCGCGCGCGACCTCGTCGAATTCGGCCGGCTCGATCATCCCGGATGTGGCGAGCGAGGCCGCGTGACCGTCCACGATGCCGATCCCGGCGAAGCGCAACGTGGCGCTGCGGGCCAGCGCGAAGACCTCGGCGATGCCGCGCTGCGCCATCAGCACGGCGCGATCCTCGGCGGAGTTCAGTGCGAAGGGCACCGGCAGCACATAGGCTTCGGCGCTCGTGCGCTCGACGATGCGATTGATGACGTCGAACGGATTAGCGGCGAAGCGTCGGGTGAAACCGCCGAGGAGCGACACGAACTTCAGCCGCGGTGCGTCGATCCGGGGCAGGTATTCGACGCAGGCAGCGAGGGTGCGGCCGTGGCCTATGCCGATCACGGCGTCTTCGCCCTTCTCGCAGGTGAGGCGAAGGTAGCGCGCGCCAAGCACGCCGAGAGAGCGCAGGGGCAAGGGGTCATCGTCGACGTTTGGGGCCACTTCGCAGAAGCCAAGGCCGTAAGCGCGGCACAACTGCTGCTCGAGCTGCAAGCAATTCGCGATCTCGCCGTCGACGAATACGCGCACCATGCCTTCACGGCCGGCGCGCGCAATCAGGCGATGCGCCTTGACATTGGGAACGTTCAGCCGGGTCGCGACCTCGCCTTGCGTCAGCCGCCCGACGTGATGCAGCCAAGCGGCGCGGGCCGCCAGGCTCGCGTCGTCTTCGGCCATCGCGTTCGGATCCGGCGTGCGGCTCACTCTGTCCTGCCCTGCAAGAACATTCTCGTTGTGTAAAATATTTCACGGCCTTGAGCCTTCGTCAAGCAGGCCCGTGCCGTCATGGCGAGCGCGGCGAAGCCACCCGGAAAGCGTGGAGAGCCGGGAAGGCCATTATCCCGCTAAACCTATCGGCTGGGTGCCATCGTCGCTGCGCTTCTCGCCATGACGAAGGTGGGAGAGGCGGGGCCGCCTCAGCTCTTCGAATATTTTCCGTCGAGCTTCTCGATGGCGCCGACATTGCCGGCGGAACTTCCCGCCGGGTCGAACTCCGAGGCAAGCCAAGTGTCCACCACGGCCTTGGCGAGTTCCGGTCCGACCACGCGGGCGCCGAGGGTGATGATCTGGGCGTTGTTGCTCTTGGCCGCGCGCTCTGCCGAGTATGTGTCGTGCGTCAGCGCGGCGCGAATGCCGGGCACCTTGTTGGCCGAGATGCAGACGCCGATCCCCGTGCCGCAGAACAGAATGCCGCGATCGAACTCGCCCCGTGTGATCGCCGTGCCGACGCGCTCCGACGTGTCGGCGTAGAATTCCGGCGTGGAGCCGGAGCTCGGCGACAGGTCGGTCACGTCGAGGCCCTTGCTGGCGAGGTGCTTGGCGATAACGTCGAGCAGCGGCTTGCCGGCGCTGTCGGCACCGATGACGAGCTTCATGTGATCCTCCCGATGATCTGCCCGGACACGCCGGGCGCTGTGTTAAATTTCAGCAGTTGCAAAATTTTTTCAAGCCTGCTTCTTTTCACAGGCAACGGCAGCAAGCCGGGCGACGATTGGGGGAGGGCATGGGTTTCACGCTGTCGCTGAGCACGAATCCATTCGTGAACCGCTTCGCCGAACCCGAGGAACTGGCGCGCGTGCTGGCCGGCGAGGTCGGCATTGGCCGGATTCAGCTGACCCACGAGTTCATCGACCCTGCTTGGCCCGCCGCGCTGGTGCGGCGCACGACGGACCGCATGGCGCAGAGCTGTGCCGCCGAGGGGTTGGCCGTGACGTCCATGATGACCGGGCCCTACGGCCGGCTCAACCATTTCGGCCATCCCGATCCCGAGGCGCGGGCCCATTCGGTCGCTTGGTTCAAGGGGCTGGCCGACATCGCCGCCGACCTCGGCTGCCCGGCGATCGGAACGCAATATGCCATTATGACGTTCCGCGACTACGACGACCCGGCACGGCGCGCGGCGCGGCTGGCGCAGGCGCTGGGGTGCTGGCGCGCCGTCGCCGACCACGCAGCGAAACGCGGCCTCACCTGGCTGTTCTGGGAGCCGATGTCGGTCGGCCGCGAACTCGGCCATACCCAGGCGGGCACACGGGAGCTACAGGCCGACATCGACGCCGGCGCCCTGCCGTTGCCGCTGCTGCCCATGGTCGACATCGACCACGGCGACGTGTCGTCGCCCGACCCCGTCGATACCGACCCCTACGCCTGGGCGCGCAATTTCGCGACACGCTCGCCCATCATCCACATCAAGCAGTCGACCATGAACAAGGGCGGCCACTGGCCTTTCACGGCCGAGCGCAACCGGGACGGCCGCATCCAGCCGGAAGACTTGCTCGCTGCGGTGCAGGCGGGCGGCGGCACCGACAACGAGCTTTGCCTGGAGCTCGCCTGGCGCGAGCGCGAGCCGGCCGACCGGGCCGTCGTCGCGGACATGCGGGAGTCGGTGGCCTTCTGGTCCGCCCATGTCGCGGCGCGCCCGGCGCGCGCCGCCTGAACCGGAGCGAACTCATGGCCTTCGACACGCTCTGGATCGGCACGAGCTGGAAAATGAACAAGCTGCGCGCCGAGGCGCGAGCCTTCGCCGAGGCTCTGGTTCAGTCCGACCTCGCGAGCCGCACGACCGCTCAGCTCTTCGTCATCCCGCCCTTCACCGCTGTCGCCGAAGTCGCAGGGCTGCTGGCCGGCACGCGCCTCCGGGTCGGGGTGCAGAACGTCCATTGGGCCGAGGCCGGCGCCTGGACGGGCGAGATCTCCGCCGCCATGGCGGCCGACTGCGGCGCCACCATCGCAGAGATCGGCCACAGCGAGCGGCGCACCTTTTTCGGCGAGACGGACGAGACCGTGGCGATGAAGGTCGCCGCCGCGCTGCGCTACGGCCTGACGCCGCTCGTCTGCGTCGGCGATACGCGGCAGGAACATGACGCGGGCCGCACCGCGGAAGCGCTGGAGCGGCAGGTGCGGGCCGCGGTTTCCAAGATCTCCCGCGCCGAAGCCGAGCGCGTGATCATCGCCTACGAGCCCGTCTGGTCGATCGGCGAGGGCGGCACACCGGCCGAGCCGGGCTTCGCCGACGCCCAGCATGCCCGCATTAAGGCGACGCTGGCGGAGGCGACCGGACATGAGTTGCGCGTCCTCTACGGCGGCAGCGTCAATCCGGGCAACTGCGTCGCCCTGGCGGCCCAGCCTCACATCGACGGGCTGTTCATCGGCCGCTCGGCCTGGGCCCCGGAGGGGTTTCTCGGCATCGTTGGACAGGTCACCGGGCGAGCGGCGGCCTGACGATCGATCCGATGCGACGCTGAACGGCGGTCGAGCTCGGATCAGGCTCGGCCACGCGTCGCGTCGTCGAGCGCGACGACGGCACTCGCATTGGCGAGGCTGGTCGCCAGCGTGTTCACCATGCCGGTCCGGAGCGCGGCGAGGATGATGGCCGTCTTGGTGCTTTCGCTCGCGATCGCTACGACGTTGCGGATCGGGCGAAGCTCCTCGAGCGTCAAGCCAATCACGCGGCCCCCCATGATGTCGCGGGACGACTTTCCCTCGATGTCGAGGAAGTCGTGGCCCATCATGTCGCCGACCGTTCCGCTCACGCGGGCGCCCGTGACCTCCTGCGGCGAGAACCAGCCCATACGGATGAGGTTGCTGTCCTCGCTGAGGTCGCCGAGGCCGATCAAGGCGACGTCGGCGCGTCGCGCGCGGTCCAGCGTGTCCTTGACGGTCTCGTTCTGGATGAGCGCCTCCCGCACCTCTCGGCTGGAGACGACCGCGGGCGCGTAGAGCGTCTCGCTCCTGCCTCCGAAGCGGGATGCCAGGCGGCGGGCGATGTGGTCGGCATTGATGGTCTCGCCTCCGCGGACCGACCCTCCGATGGCGGAGGCGAAGACGACGGATCGCGCGCGGGGGGTGCCAGGGACCTCCGTCACCGTGCTGACGTTGCGCCCCATCCCGACCGCGACGACCATGCCGTCGGACAGGATCTGGTCGAGGTGGGCGGCCACGAGCCCCGCGACCGCGAGGCGCTGGGTCGCGGCATTCGGGTGATCGATCGCGGCGAGAAGCCGGCTGAGGCCGAACCTGCGCGCCATCTCGGCTTCGAGGTGCCGCGCGGCATTCGGATTGGCGCGCACCTGGATGTCGACGAGGCCGATCTCCCTGGCCCGCTTCAGCATGCGCCAGATCTTCGATCGCGAGATCCGGTAGCGCTCGGAGAGCTGCGCCTGCGTGACGTCGTGCAGATAATAGAGGGCCGACACCTCGGTCATCAGTTCGATGTCTGGGTCGTGCGCCAGCATGGCTCCGGCGCCTAGTTGATCGGTCCGGCGATGGCGGCGTCGATCTCGGCGGCCCAGGGAATGCTCGGCTGAGCGCCCGACTTGGTGCAGCACAGCGACCCTGCCGCGACGCCGCGCCGGAGAGCGATGTCGAAGGTCTGACCCTGGTCGAGTGCCGCCGCGAAGGCGCCGGTGAAACTGTCGCCGGCTGCGGTCGTGTCGACGGCCTTGATCGTCGGAGCCGCTGCCGCGAAACGTTCCCCCTGATGGAAGGCGACCGCTCCTGCCGGACCGAGCGTGACGATCGCCGTGCAGCCCTGCTCCGCATGGATGCGTCGCGCGACCTCTTCCGGGTCCTCGGACGAGAGGCCGAGCGCGTGTCCGACGACCAATGCCTCGTGTTCGTTGACGATGAGAATGTCGAGCGCGCGCAGGACGTCGGCCGGCACCGGACCGGCGGGCGCCACGTTGAGGATGCTGCGCGCACCCTTGGACTTCGCCCAGTCGACGGCTCCGAACGTCTCCGCCTCGCCGATCTCGTTCTGCAGGATGAGCGTATCACCCGAATTGAGGGGGACCGCCTCCAACTGGTCGAGCCGGGTCTCCAGGTTGGCGCCGGCCGCGACGACGATGGAGTTCTCGCCATGTTCGTCCACGGCGATGAGGCAGAGTCCGGTCGCGGTCTCGGACGACCGGACGTGTGTCAGGTCGACACCGCTCTCGCGCAGCGTCCCGGTGGCGATGGGGGCGAAATGGTCCGAGCCGCAGGTGGCGACCAGGGCCGAATCCGAGCCGGCGCGGCGGCTCGCCAGGGCCTGATTGCCGCCCTTGGAGCCGGGGATGAGCCTATAGCCGGGGCAGAGGATCGTCTCGCCCGGGCGGGGTATGCGCGTCACGCTGGTGACGAGGTCGACCGCCACGGATCCGAACACCACGATCATTTGCTCTCCTCCCGGGATCCCGAATCCGATGACGATCAGCCGCCCCGGCCGGAGCCGGGACGGACGGCAGCTTGCTTACTGGCGCATCTTGAGAAGCTGATCGACGTTCGTGGCCGTCACGGGCGTCCACGGCACATTGTATTCCTTCGACTTGCCCTCGGCGAAGGGCATCTCCGGATACTGCTTCCAGATGTCGGACTGGGGCTGATAGCTCGGATCGGCGAGCTTGATGGCGACATCGAGAGACCCCTGCGCCTGGGCCCTGGCGTCCTGCAGGATCGAGGTCATCTCACCGGCCTTGACCGATTTCAAGGCATCCGTGATGCCGTCGATACCGCCGATAGCGAAGTCGCTGACCTTGAGGCCCTGGCTCTTGATGGCCTCGATGGCGCCGAGCGCCATCTCGTCGTTCTGGCCGATGACGCCCTGGATCTGCCCGGGATGACGGGTCAGCCAATCTTCCATGAGGGCCTGAGCCTCAGCGCGCGACCAGTTCGCGGTCTTGGTCTCGATCACCTTGACGTTCGGGCACTCGGCGAGGGCCTTGTCGTTGCCCTGACTGCGCTGGATCTGGGCCGAGATGCCGATCGGTCCCTGGATGACCACGACATTGCCCTTGCAGCCGATCTTGTCGAGAACGGCCTTCGCCTCGAGGTAGCCGGACCTGACGTCGTCCGAGCCGACATAGGAGGCGAGGAGATCGGTATTGGCGCGCGTGTTGGTGCCGACGACCGGGATGTTGGCGTCATGGGCCAGCTTGACGGCCGTGGCGCCGGCATCGGCGTCGATCGGCGCGAAAATGATCGCGTCGAACTTCTGGCTGATCATGGTGCCGAACTGATCCTGCTGCACCAGCGAATCGTAGCGGCCGTCGAAGACCGTCACTTCCGCGGCGCCGGATTTCACGGCCGGGCTGTCCTTCACGGCGGCGGCCCACAATTGCATGAACTCGGCCTTCAGGCCGTACAACGTCACGCCGACCTTGACCGGTTTGGCCTCGGCGGCCGCGACCGACGCGACGAGCGCCATCGCGCTCACGAAGAGCATCATCTTGGACTTCATATCGAACGTCTCCACCCTTTGAATGATTGCTTGCTTGGTCTTGCTTGTTGTCGGTTTCGGCAGACCGGAACGGCCCGCCTAGACCCCCTCTTTCTCGCGAGAGGTGTCGATCATCACGGCGACTACGATCATGAGGCCCTTGATGATCTGCTGGTAGTTGGAATCGACTCCCAGCAGGTCGAGGCCATTGTTCATGACCGCGATCAGTAGTGCGCCGAACAGCGTCCCCGTCACGGTGCCGACGCCGCCCGATAGGCTCGTCCCTCCGATGACCACGGCCGCGATGGCGTCGAGTTCGTAGGCGATGCCCGCCTGTGTCAGGCCCGAGCCGGTCCGCGCCGACAGGACCAGGCCCGCGAGGCCGGCGGTCGCGCCGGAGATCATGAACACCGCGAGGCGGATGCGCGAGACCAGGATGCCCGAGGTATTGGCAGCGCGCGGGTTGCCGCCGACCGCATAGACGTGCCGCCCGAACCGCGTGCGCCCGAGTACCCACCACGAGACGGCAAAGACGGCGATCAGGATCAGGATCGGGGCAGGGACCCCGGCCACCTGGCCGGTGCCCATCCAACGGAACTCCGGCGTCAGGCTGGGGACCGGGCGACCCAGCGTATAGAGCATCGTCAAACCGCGCGCCGTCGACAGCATGCCGAGCGTCACCACAAAGGACGGGACCCGGAATCGCGAGACGACGAAGCCGTTCACCGCCCCCGACGCCACGCCGACTACGAGGCCGGCCACGATGGCGACGATGGCGGGGTAGGGGCTTCCATGCACGCCGGCGATGCTCGAGGTCGTGGCGAAGCTCGCCGCCACGATGCCCGATAGGGCCACCACGGAGCCGACGGAGAGGTCGATCCCGCGCGTCAGGATGACGAAGGTCATTCCGATCGCCAGCACGCCGTTGATCGAGGCCTGCCGCAACACGTTGATGATGTTTTGCTGCGTCAGGAAGTAGGGCGACACGGCCGCCAGCACGGCGCTGAGCAGCAGGAAGGCCGTGACGATGCCGTAGCGCTTGAACAGGCTCTTCCACATCAGCCAGTGGCGATTGATCCTGTTGGGAGTCGCAAGGGACATACCTTCCTGCGTGTTCGCCATTGCGGGTCTCTGGTCCTCTGTTCCGAGCCGGTGCGGTCAGGCCGCGAGATGCAGCAATGCCTGCGGATCGGCGTCGCGCCGATCCAGCGTGCCGGCGATCCGGCCGTTCTTGATGACGACGATTCGGTCGGCCATGCCCAGGATCTCGTCCGCCTCCGACGAGACCATCAGGATGGAGCCGCCCGAGGACGCGAATTGCGACATGATCCCGTAGATCTCGCGCTTGGCGCCCACATCGACCCCGCGTGTGGGCTCGTCGAGAAGCAGGACCTTCGGGTCGGTCAGGTGCCAGCGTCCCATCACGACCTTCTGCTGGTTGCCGCCCGACAGGCTGCTGACGCTGAGCCGGTCGGTCGCGGTCTTGATGCGGAAGCGCTCGATCATCGACTTCGCCGCCTCGGCCTCGCGCCGGGTCTGCATCACCAGATGCGGCGAAAGCTCGGTCAGGATGGCGAGGGACAGGTTATCGCGCACGGACGCCTTCGGTACGAGGCCGCTCTCCTTGCGATCCTCCGTGACCAGGGCGAGACCCGCCGCCATGGCGTCGCGCGACGAGCCGATCGACGCCAGCGCCCCATCGACTTCGACGCGGCCCGTCCAGTCGCGGTCGAGCCCGAACAGGCATTCGAGGATCTCGGTCCGCCCCGACCCCATCAGGCCGTAAAGGCCGAGGATCTCGCCCTCGCGGACCTTGAACCCGATGTCCTGGAGCCGTCCGTCCTTGTTGAGACCGCTGACGGCGAGGCGGACCTTGTTCCGCGGCGCGTTCTCCTTGACGAATTCGTCGCGCAGCTCACGCCCCACGATCATCCGGATGAGGTCGTGGCGCGTGATGTCCTTAACCTCACCGGCTCCGACGAACCGGCCGTCGCGGAACACCGTGTAGCTGTCGGCGATCTGGAAGATCTCGGACAGGCGATGCGAGACGTAGATGATCCCCTTACCCTGGGCTTTGAGGCGCTGGATCACCTCGAACAGGTAGCCGGCCTCCTTCTCGCCCACCGCGGAGGTGGGCTCGTCCATGATGATGATGCCAGCGTCGCGGCTCAGGGCCTTGGCGATCTCGACGAGCTGGATTTGCGCGACGGTCAGCTCGCGCATCTTGGTCGTCGGTGGCACCGTGAAACCGAGTTGGTCGAGGAGCCCTGACGCGGCCCGGTTCATTGAGGCGAAGTCGACGCGTCCGAAGGTCGCCACATGCTCCCGGCCCAGAAAGATGTTCTCCGCGATGGAGAGGTCGAGAACCGGGCTGAGCTCCTGTTCGATGATGGAGATCCCGGACGTCAGAGCGTCCGAGGGCGTGGCGAAATTCACGGCGCTGCCCCGCACGCGGATCTCGCCTTCGTCGCGCTGATGGATGCCCATCACGATGGAGAGGAAGGTCGACTTACCGGCGCCGTTGCCTCCGCAGAGCGCATGGACCGAACCGGGCTTAAGCTTGAATTGTCCGTCGCTGAGGGCGGCGACGCCACCGAACGCCTTCCGGAGCCCGGAGACGTCCAGGAGCCACGGCACGTCGGCTGGGGCAACGGCACTCTCGCTCATCGACAGTGACGTCCAACGTGACCCAGAGCCATCGTTTCCTCCTGTCGGCCCCCTCTCCGTCGCGTCGGGCAGGGCTCTTGAGCTCTGAGAGTGCCTGGAATTTTGCGCATCCGTCAACTCAATCTGGCGCCGACTCTGGCTGCGATCTCCCGCGGAAAAGCTGTCGTTGAAGCGCAAAATGCCTGCACGTGCCGCAACGCGGCCGGAGGAATGCTCACGGGATGGAATTTTCCCCAGCGTGGGTGATAGGATCGAGCGAGCTCGTGATGGCGTTGCACGACGGTCATCTCTGCCCCATGGCGCAGTGGGCCGTGTCGCACTAACATTCGCTCCGGCTCACCCAAGAGGGGCCGGATCAGGAGGGGAGGACAAGCACCGAGCGCGCCTGACGGCGACCGCCGGCACGGCGTCGCGATCGACGAGGCATCGGATTTGAAGTCGTGAGCCCTCCGCCCGAGGGCCGGACGAGACGGATCCGACACCGTGACTACCCCATCCCACTCTTCGAACCTCTGGCCGTCGACACGGGACCCCGCGCCCGACGCTTCAGACGGCCTGAAACGATCCGAATCCTGCAAGGACGACCATGCCCCAATCCCCCTATGATCAGGCCTTTTCGCTCGCGGGCCGCACGGCGCTCATCACGGGCGGCGCCAGCGGCATCGGCTTCGCCATCGCCGAGGCCTTCGTCGCCAACGGAGCCCGCGTTGCGCTGGTCGACCGCGATGCCGGCGTCGACGCGTCGGCGAAACGCCTCGGCCCGGACCATATCGCTCTGTCGGTCGACGTCACCGAGACCGGCGCGCCGGCACGCGTCGTCGACGACGTGTTGCAGCGGTTCGGCAGCCTCGACATTCTCGTGAACAATGCCGGCATCGTCCGGCTCGCGCCGGCCAGCGAGGCGAGCCTGACCGACTGGGACCTGACCCTGGCCGTCAACCTCACGGCCCCGTTCCTCTTCTCCCAGGCGGTCGGTGCCCACATGATGTCGCGGGGCACGGGGCGTATCATCAACATGGCGTCGCAGGCTGCCAGCGTGGCGCTCCAGTCCCACGTCGCCTATTGCGCCAGCAAGGCCGCGATCGTGGGAATGACCAAGGTCATGGCGCTCGAGTGGGGACCGCACGGCGTCACGGTCAATTGCATCAGCCCGACCGTGGTGGAGACCGAACTCGGCCGCAGGGCCTGGGCCGGCGAGGTGGGAGAAGCGATGAAGAAGCTGATCCCGACGCGGCGCTTCGCCCAACCCGAGGAGGTCGCCCTGGCGGCGCTCTACCTGGCGAGCCCGGCCGCCGCCATGATCAACGGAGCCGACCTCGCCATCGACGGCGGCTACACCATCCAATAAGGGCGAGGCGCCATGAACCGGATCATCAATGACCCCGACGATGTCGTCGAGGACGCACTGGCGGGCCTCAAGCTCGCCCATCCCGATCTTCTGGCCGGCACCGCGCATCCGCGCGTGATCCGGGTCGCGGGCGCGGGATCCGCGGGTCGGGTTGGCATCGTGACGGGCGGCGGCTCGGGCCACGAGCCGGCCTTCGTGGGCTATGTCGGGCCCGGGCTGCTCGATGCCGTCGCGATCGGCGAAGTCTTCGCGTCCCCGACGGCCCGTGCCTTCGAGGCCGCCTTCAAGGCGGCGGACGGCGGTCGCGGCGTGGCCTGCCTCTACGGCAACTACGCCGGCGACAACATGAACGTGAAAATGGCGGTCCGGCTCGCGGCCCGCGAGGGGCTGGAGGTCAGGACGGTCGTGGCCAACGACGATGCCGCCTCGGCGCCCCTGAGCGAACGCGGCAAGCGCCGCGGCGTCGCCGGTGAGGTCCTGATGTGGAAAACCGCGGCGGCGCTGGCCGCGAAAGGCGCCGATCTCGAAGCGGTGATTGCCGTGGCGCAGAAGACCATCGACGCCACCCGCAGCATCGGTATCGGCCTCACGCCCTGCACCATCCCGGCGGCCGGCAAGCCGAATTTCCAGATCGCGGACGGCACCATGGAGGTCGGCATCGGCCACCACGGCGAGCCGGGCATCGCGGTCCGGGCCATCGAGCCGGCCCGCGCCATGGCGGCCACCATGATGGATACGGTGCTGCCGGACCTGCCCTTCGAACGGGGGGACGATGTCGCCGTGCTGGTCTCGGGTCTCGGCGCGACCCCCGTGATGGAGCTCTACATTCTCTACGGCCACATCGCCGAGATCCTGGCGGAGCGGGGGATCACGATCCGGCATCGCTTCGTCGGCAACTACTTCACCTCGCTCGAGATGATGGGGGTATCGGTCACGATCACCCGTCTCGATGGCGAACTCGACCGCCTGCTCGGCGTCAAGGCGCGCTCGATCGGCCTCACAGTGACGGGAGACGCGTGATGTCTGACGAGATCGATCTTCGGACGGCAAGTCCGATCCTCGGCGCGATGGTCCGGGTCATCGTCGCCAATGCCGACCGCCTCAACACGCTCGACGGCGCGATCGGCGACGGCGACCACGGCGTCAACATGAGCAAGGGCTTCCGGCGCACGGGCCAGAAGCTCGAAACCGGATCCGAGAGCCTCGGAGACGGGTTCGGCGTGCTGGCCGAGACGCTGCTGGACGAGATCGGCGGCTCCATGGGGCCGCTCTACGGCAGCTTCTTCCTCGATATGTCGACCTATCTGCGCGGACGCGCCACGCTGGATCGGGACGGCTTCGCCGCCATGCTCCGCGCCGGCGTCGCCGCGGTGGTGGACCTCGGAGACGGCCACCCGGGCGACAAGAGCCTCGTCGACGTGCTGGTCCCGGCCCTGGCCGCCTTCGAGGCCGAGGCGGCGCGGGGTGGCACGTTCGCGGCCTGTCTCTCCGCCATGGACGACGCCGCCGAGCAGGGCCTCGAAGCGACACGGGACATGGTGGCGAAGATCGGACGCGCCAGCCGCCTCGGCGAGCGCTCGCGCGGCCATCTCGATGCCGGCGCGACCTCCTGCCGTCTGCTGCTGCACGAAATCGCCGACGGCCTCCGCGCCCAGCTCCAGAACTGACACGGCTCGACGCGGTGCCGGCGGAGCGGTCGTGCGGCGCTTCGCCCGCATCGCGTCGGCCAGCCGCTCGTTGACACCCTTCCAAGCGCCCCGTACTGGTATGATGACATAACAACTCAGCTCGCCACGTCGAGCGCCGGGAGGGTGTCATGGACGACGTCAGGCTCGGCGAAGCCGTAGTCCGCAAGGTGCGGTGGCGGGTGCTGCCCTTCCTCATCCTGTGCTTCTTCGTGGCCTTCCTCGACCGCGTGAACGTCGGCTTCGCCGCCCTGCAGATGAACCAGGACCTCGGTTTCACGCCGGAAGTTTACGGCCTGGGTGCCGGCCTGTTCTTCATCGGCTACTTCTTCTTCGAGATCCCGAGCAATCTCGCCCTACATCGCTTCGGCGCCCGGCGCTGGATCGCCCGCATCCTGGTCACCTGGGGTGTCCTGGCCATCGGCATGGCCTGGGTCAGCGGCACCACCTCCTTCTATGTCATGCGATTTCTGCTCGGGGCCGCCGAGGCGGGGTTTTTCCCCGGCGTGCTGCTCTACATGACCTACTGGTTCCCGCGCGAAGCCCGGGCCCGCGTGATGGCGACCTTCTCGCTCGGATCCGTGGTCTCCCTGGTCATCGGCGCCCCGCTCTCCGGCTTCATTCTCTCGATCTCGGGCGGCGGCTTGGCCAGTTGGCAGTGGCTGTTCATCGTCGAAGGCGTCCCGGCCGTCTTGCTCGGCATCGTGACGCTGTTCGTGATGACCGACCGCCCAGCCGACGCGACCTGGCTTGGCGCCGCGGAGAAGCGCTGGCTGGCCGATACACTCGCCGCCGAAGCGAGCACCAAGCCGGTCGAGTCCCACATGGGCGCTCTGGCGACGCTGAAGGATCCGCGCGCCGTCCTGCTGGCCTTCGCCGCCATGCTGAACATCGTCGCCATCTACGGTATCAGCCTGTGGCTCCCGCAGATCGTGAAGAGCGTGGGCAACCTGTCCAACCTGCAGGTCGGCTTCATCTCGGCGCTGCCGTTTCTGTGTACCGCTGTCGCCATGATGCTGAACGCACGACACTCCGACCGGCATGGCGAACGCCGCTTCCACATCCTTGTGCCGGCGGTGCTGGGAGGATGTGGTTTCGTCCTGGCCGCGCTGAGCCCGTCGCCGCTCGTGGGCCTGTTCGGCATCTGCGTGGCGGCGATTGGGATCTGGTGCGCCAACACGGTCTTCTGGACCGTGCCGATGCAGATCTTCTCCGGCGTGTCGGCCGCCGCCGCCCTGGGCCTGATCAACTCGATCGGCAACCTGGGCGGCTTCATCGGTCCCTATCTGACGGGCTGGATCCGGCAGGCCTCGGGCGGTTACCCGGCCGCGCTGATCACGCTCGGCGGCGCCCTCGCCTGTTTCGGCGTCGTGGTTTTCGTCTTCCTCACCGCCACCGAGCGGAGCAATGCCGGAACGACGGCCTTCAGGACCATGCCTGCACCGACGGGAGCCGACGTTTGACGGCCGCGAGCGACGTGATCCGTCTCACCTACCGGATCGAGACCCCAGGCGATATCGAGCGGGTGGCGGCCAAGATCGCCAGCGACCAGTCGACCGGGACCTTCGTGGCGCTTCCCGGGGAAACGCCGGAGCTGAAGGCTCGCGTGGCAGCCCGCGTCGTCGCCATCCGGCCGCTCGCGCCGGTCGGCACGCCCTCGTTCGGAGATCCGCACGGGCAGGAGACTGCCGAACTCCGGATCTTCTACCGCGCCGACGTCGATATCGATTTTCCGCTCGACGCGGTCGGCACCGACCTCGCCGCGCTCATGACGATCGCCATCGGCGGCACCTATTCGATCCGGCAGCTCACGGGAGTCCGCGTCGTCGACATCGTGCTGCCACCGGCTTTCGCGGAGGCCTATCCGGGTCCGCAATTCGGTACGCCCGGCAGCCTGCGCCTGACCGGCGTCGAGGGGCGTCCCATCATCGGCACCATCGTCAAGCCGGCCTTGGGTCTCCGCCCGGCGGAGACGGCCGCGATGGTGCGGGAGCTCGTCGAGGCCGAGGTCGACTTCATCAAGGACGACGAGAAGCTGATGAGCCCGGCCTATTCCAGCCTGGCCGAGCGCGTGCGCGCCATCATGCCGATCATCCTCGACCATGAGCAGAAGACCGGCAAAAAGGTCATGTATGCCTTCAACATCTCCAGTGCCGATCCCGAGCAGATGCTGCGCGACCACGACATCGTCGCGGAGGCGGGCGGCAATGCCGCGGTGATCGCGATCCAGTCGGTCGGATTCGGCGGCCTGAGCTTCCTGCGCAAGCGGAGCCGCCTCGTCATCCATGCCCATCGCGCCGGATGGGACCTGCTCACGCGCCATCCCGGTCTCGGCCTCGGCTTCAAGGTCTATCAGCAGTTCTGGCGCCTGCTCGGCGTCGACCAGTTCCAGATTAACGGCATCGGGGCGAAATACTGGGAGCCGGACGAATCCTTCGTGTCCTCCTTCGCCGATGTGACGACGCCGATCTTCTCGCCGCGCGACACAGCGCTTCCCGTCGTGTGCTCGGGCCAGTGGGGCGGACAGGCGCCCGAGACCTACGATCGCACCGGCCGCACCCTGGACCTGATGTATCTCTGCGGCGGCGGCGTCGTCAGCCATCCCGGCGGACCGGCGGCCGGCGTCAGAGCCGTGCGCCAGGCCTGGGAGGCCGCGGTCGCCGGCGTGCCGCTCGCGCGTTACGCCGAGGATCATCCGGAGCTCGCCCAGAGCCTCGCCAAGTTCGGAGGTCCCTCCGGCGATGGCTGATTCTCTCCTGTCCTATTACGGCGACGACCTGACCGGCTCGACCGACGTCATGGAGGCGCTGGCCTCGTCCGGCGTGTCGACGGCCCTGTTCCTCGACATCCCGACACCCGAGCAGCGGGCAAGGCTGGGTCCCCGATCGGCGATCGGCCTCGCCGGAACGAGCCGCAGCCAGAGCCCGGCCTGGATGGACGACCATCTCGCCCCGGCGCTGCAATGGCTGCACGGGCTCGGGGCAGCCCTGTGCCACTACAAGGTCTGCTCGACCTTCGATTCCGCCCCGACGGTCGGCAGTATCGGTCGGGCGATCGACATCGGTGCGGCGATTTTCGGACAAGCCACCGTGCCGCTCGTCGTCGGGGCGCCGCAGCTGAAGCGCTACACGGCCTTCGGAACGCTGTTCGCCGCCTACCAGGGCGAGACCTTCCGGATCGACCGGCATCCCGTGATGAGCCGCCATCCCGTGACGCCGATGCACGAGGCCGACCTCCGCCGCCATCTGGCCCAACAGACGGAGCGCCGCATCGGGCTCCTCGACCTCGCCGCCCTCCACGCTCAGGATCGCGACAGCGGTCTCGCCGCAGCCCTCGCGGGCGAGCCAGGCGTCCTGATGATCGATGTCGCCGATGCTACGAGCCAGCGAGCCGCCGGCGAGATCCTGTGGCGCGGACGCCGGCCGGGGGGCAGCTTCGTGGCCGGCTCCTCCGGCATCGAATATGCGCTGCTGCCGGCCTGGGTGGATGCGGGCCTCGCGCCGGGCCATGCGGACTTTTCCGCTCCCGGCGCTGTCGACCGCATCGCCGTCGTCTCGGGATCCTGTTCTCCCACCACCGAGCGGCAGGTCCGTTACGCCCTTGATCACGGATTCGCGGGCGTCCCGCTCGATGTCCGCCAGATGATCCTGTCGCCCGAACAGGCCTTCGCCGACGCCGTCGCGGCAGGCGCTGAGGCGCTGTCCGATGGCCGGAGCGTGATCCTCTATACGGCGCTCGGGCCGGAGACCGACCTCGGCGGGGCCATCGACGCCCTGCCGGAGGGACGGCACGCGCTCGGCCGCGGGTTGGGCCGGATCCTCGGCGCCTTGGTCGAGCAGCATGGACTGAGGCGGGCCGTGGTGGCGGGCGGCGATACCTCGTCCCATGCCCTGCAGGAACTCGACGTCTTCGCCCTGACGACCCGGCTGCCGCTGCCGCAGACGCCGGGTTCGCCGCTCTGCACCGCCTTCAGCGACCGCCCCGGTTTCGACGGTCTGGAAGTCGCCCTGAAGGGCGGACAGGTCGGACATGACGGTTATTTCGAGGCGATCCGTCTCGGGCAGGCCTAGGCTGGTTGACTCATCATACCAGCTGGGTTTTGATCAATGCAAATTCGGGAGGAACTGCACGATGACCGCGATCGCTCTCTTCGGAGCCGGCGGCAAGATGGGCTATCGTCTCGCTGCCAACCTCAAGGGATCTCGTTTCGACGTGCGCCACGTCGAGCCCAGCGACGCTGGTCGGGAGCGCCTGCGCGAACTCGACGTCACGGCGGTCGATCAGGCCAAGGCCCTCGACGGCGCCGAAGTGGTCATACTGGCCGTGCCCGACACGGTGATCGGCAAGGTGGCGGCCGGAATCTCATCGTCGCTCAAGGCCGGAATCATGGTGGTGGTGCTCGACGCCGCGGCGCCCTTCGCCGGTCACCTGCCCAAGCGGGACGACCTCACCTACTTCGTCACCCACCCGTGCCATCCGCCGATCTTCAACGACGAGACGGAGATGCACGCCAAGACCGACTATTTCGGCGGGATCGCCGCCAAGCAGCACATCGTCAGCGCCCTCATGCAGGGGCCGGACAGCGACTACGCGCTCGGCGAGGAGGTCGCCAAGGTGATCTGGGCGCCGGTGATGCGTTCCCATCGCGTCACGGTCGAGCAGATGGCGTTGCTCGAGCCGGGTCTCAGCGAGACCGTGGCGGCGACGCTGCTGGTCGTCATGAAGGAGGCGATGGACGACGTCGTGGCGCGCGGCGTGCCGAAGGAGGCTGCGCGCGACTTTCTTCTCGGCCATCTCAACGTGCTGGGCTCGGTCATCTTCGAGGAGCGGCCCGGCCTGTTCTCGGACGCCTGCAACAAGGCCATCGAATTCGGCAAGCCTGTGCTGATGCGGCCCGACTGGAAGCGCGTCTTCGAGCCCGACGAGATCGCCGCTAGCATCCAGCGGATCACCTGACCCTTCAGGCACCGCGACCTAAACGTCACGACCGGCCTCGTTCAAGAGGGCTGGCGCGATCCATTCCCAGGGAGGAACTTCATGAACCGCGTTTACCTGTCGACGCTGCTCGCCGGCGTCGTGTTCTTCGGCGCCGGGGCGGTCCTGCCCTCCGCCGGCCGCGCCGAGGCCAAGGATCTCGTCGCCATTATCACGCCTTCCTTCGACAATCCCTTCTTCAAGGCCGAGGCGGACGGCGCCAAGGCCCGGGCCGAGCAGCTCGGCTATGACACGATCGTCCTGTCGCACGACGACGACAATTCCAAGCAGCTCCAGCTCGTCGATTCCGTCGTGGCGCGAGGCGCCAAGGCGATCATCCTCGACAATGCCGGATCGGACGCCAGCGTGGCGGCCGTCGAGGCCGCCAAGAAGGCGGGCGTGCCGTCCTTTCTGATCGACCGCGAGATCAACGCCACCGGCGTCGCGGTCGCCCAGATCGTCTCCAACAACTACCAGGGCGCGCAGCTCGGCGCGCAGGAGTTCGTCAAGCAGATGGGCGAGAAGGGCAATTACGTCGAGCTCACCGGCCGCGATGCCGACGTCAACGCCCATATCCGGTCGAAGGGCTATCACGACGTGATGGACGACTATCCGGACATGAAGATGCTGGCCACGCAGTCGGCGAACTGGAGCCAACCCGAGGCCTTCACCAAAATGGAAGCCATGCTGCAGGCCCATCCCGACGTGAAGGGCGTGATCGCCGGCAACGACACGATGGCGATGGGGGCCCAGGCGGCGCTCAAGGCCGCCAACCGCCCCGACGTGATCGTGGTGGGGTTTGACGGCTCGAACGACGTCCGCGACCAGATCAAGGCCGGCACCATCAAGGCCACGGTCCTGCAGCCGGCCTTCCGGCAGGCCCAGATGGCGGTCGAGCAGGCCGACCAGTATCTCAAGACGAAGTCCACCGGGCAGCCCGAGAAGCAGCTGATGGATTGCGTGCTGATCACCAAGGACAACGCGCCGAAGCTCGAGACCTTCCAGCTCAAGCCCTGATCCGTCTCCCTCCAGGCGCCCGCGACGGGCGCCCGCCAGTTCCTCGATCGGGAGCGTCGATGCGTTCAAGCTTCCTGGCCCTCGCCGGCGTGACCGGCGTGGCGCTCTCGATCGCGGGCTGCCGCATCGAGAAGACCCCGGCCGTCGACCCGAACCAGACGGCGACCTCCGTCTTCATCAACGACGGCTCCTTCGACCCCGCCGCCATGGTCGAGGCGGACTGGAGCGGCAAGATCCTCCCGTTTCTCCGGTCCAAGGCCGGCCCCTACGACGCCGTCGCCGAGGCTATCAAGGCGTCGCCGGACGATGCCGGCGCGCGCCACGGATTTCGCGAAAACCAGGCGGGCGCGTCCTGGACCTATGCGGCCCTGATCGACGGCACCGTCACGGCCGCCAATACGGAATCGCGCGCCGCCACGCTCGACGTGAAGACGCAGGGCGGACGTGTCGTGACGCTGCAACTCGGCCCCGTGGTGCGCGGCACTGCGATCCGGGACATCCTGTCCCTCCACCCCTTCGGGTCGTTCAAGAACCAGGTCGATTACGCGCAATACGGCAAGGCGCTGAACACGAAGGCCAACGCGACGGCGCTCGCCGCGGCGCCGCGCCAGGACCTCGTCGGCCGTCACGTCACGGCGACCGGCGTCTTCGCAGCCGCTTCGGGTGACGCCTCTCCGCTGGTGACGCCGGTGGAGCTGGCCGTGGGACCGAAGCCATGAGCCCGGACCAGGATGTCGTGCTCAGGCTCGACGACGTCTCCAAGGCCTATTCGGGCACGCTGGCGGTTAAGCACGCGACCTTCGAGGTCCGCCGTGGCGCCGTGAACGTCCTGGTCGGCGAGAACGGCGCCGGCAAGTCCACGCTGATGAAGATCATCGCTGGCGTCGAGCAGCCCACGCTGGGCCGCATCGTGCTCGACGGCGAGACGGTGCGCTTTCCCACCACGGCCGACGCGGTGGCGCATGGCATCGGCATGGTGTTCCAGGAGCTGAACCTGTTCGGCAACCTCTCGGTGGCCGAGAACATCTTCGCGACGCGCGAGGTGACGCGGGGGCTACGCGGCATCGACCATCGCGAGCAGGAGCGTCGCGCCGCTGCCTTGATGGAACGTCTGCAGACCGGCATCGATCCGCGCGCCCTTGTGGAGGATCTCCGCATCGGCCAGCAGCAGCTGGTCGAGATCGCCAAGGCGGTGGCCCAGGACGCCCGCATCCTCATCATGGACGAGCCGACCTCGGCGCTTAGCGCCACCGAGGTCGAGGTGCTGTTCCGGGTGATCGCGGACCTCAAGGCGCAGGGCGTCGCCATCGTCTACATCAGCCACCGGCTCGAGGAGCTGATCCGCATCGGCGACTTCATCACGGTGCTGCGCGACGGACGCATCACCGGTCAGGCCGAGATGCGCGACGTCGACACGCATTGGATCGTCCGCCAGATGATCGGCCAGGACGCCAAGGATTTTGCCAAGGGCGTCGGTCATGAGATCGGCGAGGTGATCTTCGAAGCGCGGGACGTCAGCCTGCCGCGCGTGACGGGCGGACTGTCGGTCGACCACGTCGGCTTCGATCTTCGCGCCGGCGAGATTCTCGGCGTCTATGGGCTGATGGGTGCCGGGCGCAGCGAATTGCTCGACTGCATCATGGGCCGGCACCGCCTTGCCACGGGCCAGTTCACCCTGGGCGGTCAACCGATCACCCGGCTCGATACCACCGGCCGCATCGCGCGAGGGCTCGCCCTGATCCCGGAGGATCGCCAGCGGGAAGGGCAGGTCGGCATGCTGTCCATCGCCGAGAACCTCACCATGGCGAGCCTCTACCGCTACGTCAGCGGCATTCACATCCGGCGCAAGGCCGAGCGCCAGGCCGTCGCGGGCGCGGTTAGAGACCTCACCATCAAGGCGGCCGACACCGACCTGCCGGTCTCGTCGTTGAGCGGCGGCAACCAGCAGAAGGTCGTCATCGGCAAGGCCCTGCTGACCCACCCCAAGGTTCTGCTGATGGACGAACCCTCGCGCGGCATCGACGTCGGCGCCAAGGCGGACGTCTTCCTCACCATGCGCCGGCTCGCCGCCCAGGGCCTCGGCATCGTCTTCGTCACCTCCGATCTCGAGGAGGTGATGGCCCTGTCGGATCGCATCGCGGTGATGAGCAACGGCAGGCTCACGGCGCTCATGGATCGCGCCGACGCCACCGAGGCCAAGGTGGTGGCAGCCTCCGCGGCCGGCCACGCCCCGACGCGTCCCATTCCCCTCGCTCCCGAGAAGGTTCCTGCATGACCGCCGTGCCGCAGCCCATCCCGAGCACCGGACCGAGCGGCGGCACGCTGCTGCTGACGCTGATGAAGCTCAGGACCTTCATCGCGCTCTTCGCCGTGCTGATCGTCTTCTCCATTCTGGCGCCGAACTTCATGTCGACCGCCAACCTGATCCTGATGGCGAAACACGTGGCGCTGAACGCCTTTCTCGCCATCGGCATGACCTTCGTCATCGTGACGGGCGGCATCGACCTCTCGGTCGGCTCCATCGTCGGGCTGTGCTCCATGGTGGCGGGCGGCCTCCTGATGAACGGTCTCGCCCTGCCCATCGGCTACACGGTCTGGTTCAGCGTGCCCGAAACCGTGCTGGTCACGCTGGCCATCGGCATCCTGGTCGGCGTCGTCAACGGGTTGCTGATCACGCGGCTCAACGTGGCGCCCTTCATCGCGACGTTGGGCACGCTCTATGTGGCGCGCGGCGCCGCGCTCCTGATGTCGGAAGGCCGCACCTTCCCGAACCTCGCCGGTACGGAAGCCCATGCCAACCAGGGCTTCGACGTGCTCGGGGGAGGTCGCTTCCTCGACCTGCCCTATGCGGTCTGGGCGCTGGTCGTGGTGGCCGTCGCCGCCACCTATCTGGCCCGATCGACACCGCTCGGGCGGCACATCTTCGCGGTCGGCGGCAACGAGCGCGCCGCGGGTCTGTCGGGGATCCGGGTCAACCGGGTCAAGATGTTCGTCTACATGTTCTCGGGCTTCTGCGCCGCCATCGTGGGGCTAATTATCGCCTCCGAACTGATGGCTTCGCATCCCGCCACCGGCGAGACCTTCGAACTCAACGCCATCGCGGCGGCGGTCCTCGGGGGCACGTCGATGTCGGGCGGGCGCGGCACGGTGGGCGGAACCGTCATCGGCGCCTTCGTGATCGGTATCCTCGGCGACGGACTCGTCATGATGGGCGTCAGCTCCTTCTGGCAGACGGTCATCAAGGGCCTCGTCATCATCGCGGCCGTGGTCGTCGATCAGGCGCAACGGAAGCTCCAGCAGCGCGTGGCGCTGCTCCAAGTGGCGCGCCAGTCATGAGCCCCGCACCTTTGCGCGGCGCCCTGGTGGGTTGCGGCTTCTTCGCCGTCAACCAACTTCATGCCTGGCGCGACGTGCCGGCGGTCGAGATCGTCGCTCTCTGCGACCGCGACCCGGCCCGGCTGGCGCTGGTTGGCGACCAGTTCGGCGTTGCCCGCCGCTACACCGACGCCGAGGCGCTGCTCGCCGACGGAGGGCTCGATTTCGTCGACGTCGCCACCACGGTGGCGAGCCATCGCCCGCTGGTCGAGCTCGTGGCGCGCCACCGCCTGCCGGTGATCTGCCAGAAGCCCTTCGCCGCCACGATGGACGATGCCCGCGCCATGGTGGCGGCCTGCGCCGAGGCCGGCGTCCCCCTGATGGTGCACGAGAACTTCCGCTGGCAGAGCCCCATCCAGGCCGTGCGGGCGGTTCTTGATCGCGGCGACATCGGCACGCCGTTCTGGGGGCGGGTGTCGTTCCGCTCGGGCTACGACGTCTTCGCCGGCCAGCCCTATCTCGCCGAGGGACAGCGCTTCATCATCGAGGACCTCGGCATCCACAGCCTCGACGTGGCCCGCTATCTTTTCGGCGACGTCGCGGGCCTCACGGCCCGCACCCGCCGGGTCAACCCGGCGATCAGGGGCGAGGATGTCGCCACCATGCTGCTCGACCACGAGGCCGGCGTGACCTCGGTGGTGGATTGTTCCTATGCGACGAAACTCGCCGAGGAACCGTTCCCGCAGACCCTCGTCGAGGTCGACGGAACGCTCGGCACGGTCCGGCTCTCGGCCGGCTATCGCCTCACCGTCGCCACGGCGACGGGCGCCACCGAAACGGACGTCTCGCCGCCCCTGCTGCCCTGGGCGTCGCGGCCCTGGCATAACATCCAGGAGAGCGTACTGGCCGTCCAGCACCACTGGGCCGAATGCCTGCTCGAGAGGATCGAGCCCCAGACGTCGGGGCGCGACAACCTCCAAACCCTGGCGCTGGTCGAGGCCGCCTATGCCAGCGCGGCGAGCCTGCAGCGGGTCGACCCAAGCACCTTCTGACCGCGGACGGAACCTTGCTGTCCGACGTCACGCCGGATGGACATAGAGGGCGGCCGACCTGTCGAGATGCTGCTCCATGGCCCGTTCGGCGGCGTCTGCATCGCGGGCCTCGATGGCGGCCAGGATCGCGCCGTGCTCTGCAAGGGTGTAGTTCTCCTTGCCGCTCCAGATGAGCAGTTCGTTGTGATAGCTCCGAAGCCAGCCGAGCAGGGCCTCGCTGACGGCCTCGAAGATGGGATTGCCCGAGATCGTGGCGATCTCCGTGTGAAAGCGCATGTCCTCGGCGATGAAGCGATCCGCATCGCCCAGGGCCGCGCGCTGCCGGTCGATCGTGTCGCGAAGCCGGTCGACCTCCGTCCTGCTCGCCTTGAGCGCCGCTTCGCGAACCATGCCCCGCTCGAAGAACGCCCGGGCCTGTTTGAGATGATCGAGCGATCGCGGCGACGTTGCCAGCATGATCTGAGCCGTGAGGTCGACCTGCTGCGTGATTGAGCGGGCCGTGAGCTGGCAGACGCGGGCACGTTCGCCGTGGGAGATGGTGATCAGGCCCATATTGGCCAGCGCCTGCATGGCCTCGCGGATCGCCGGTCGGCCGACGCCGAACCGGTCCATCAACTCGCGTTCCGACGGCAAGGTCTGGCCCGGCTGGACCTCGCCCGACATGATCATGCGCTTGAGCCTGTCGAAGACCTCGTCGGACAGCTTCCGTCGGGGGATCGGTTCGGATGCAGACAGCAACAGCGGGCTCCAAGGCCGAGGCGCCGCCATCACGACATCGCGCGCCTCGAGCATCGGAGCCTAGCATTTCGGCCACGGTCCGCCCATGGAATCGAAGGGCTCATCAGGATGATACGAGGACTTCTGGTCCGTGTTCCCGGCAACTGCCGTCTTGATATTGTTCCACCGTCCCGCCAGCGCGCGCCTGGCAGGCCAGATAGCGATGGCTGCCGCCGAAGTTTCGTGTCGCGTTCGGCGATCCAGGCTGTCGTGCTCGAGCAGTATCGGGAGATGAGGACTGCCACATGTTGCACTTGTCGGAGGCTTTAAGTTCGTCGGAATAACTTGAATGAGCACAGCCGCTACGTTTCTGCAGCGGCCCACGCCGAGCGAAGGTCCGCTTTGTCCGTGGCGGCCTCGTAAGCGGCCTTTCCGCTTTCCACCCGTTTTTGCCGTTCGGCTCAATTTAGTGCTTGGGGGCAGGGCGGCACCTCGCGCGTCCCAAGAACAAGACGGAGGAGGGTTTCGAGACCTGCCGCGCCGTGATCTCCGATCTGGCCCAGGTCGCCTACGATCACGGCGCCGTGTTCCTCTTCGGCTTGAACCCACACCCGGGCCTCCTTCGGACGCACAAAGGCTCGACGCTCGGAGCTGTCGTCGGACCAATGTCGTCCATGAGCGCGGGGACGTCCGAGAGCCTGATCCGTCGGCCGACGAGATCCGCCGTACCTACATGCCCGCCCATGCTCTCTCGACGGCGGCCTCCAAGACGCTGACTTCGCTCGTCCGCGGCGACATCGGCCCGATCCGCGCTCGAGCCCGTTCCGACGCCGATGGGGCGATCAGCCCCCTCGCGGCCTACCTCGAGACCCGCTACCGTGGCAGGGAGGTCGCGGACCAGCAACCGGCGCAAAGGGCCGAGCGGCATCACCTAACGATCCGGAGTTCTCCGCCTTGCGCGTGTCTCTTTTCATCGGCTGCTTCAACGACACGCTTTTCCCCGATACCGGCCGCGCCGTGGTCGAGGTGCTGGAGCGGCTCGGTCACACCGTCGACTTCCCCTTGGCGCAGACCTGCTGCGGCCAGATGCACAACAACTCCGGCTACGGCGCCGACGCCTCCGCACTGATGCAGCGCCACTTGGACGTGTTCGAGCACGCCGAGACGATCGTGTGCCCGTCGTCGTCCTGCGTGGTCACGGTCCGGCAGGCCTATCCGCGGCTCGCCGCAGCGACCGGCGACGCGGCGTTGGTCTCCCGCGCCGAGGCCCTGGCAGCGCGCACCTTCGAATTCGCGGAGTTCCTCGTGAAGCGTCTCGGCGTCGAGGACGTGGACGCCTACTATCCCCACCGCGTCACCTATCATTCCACCTGCAACTCACTTCGCGGGCTCGGGCTGGGGGACGCCGCCCTTCGGCTGCTGCGCAACGTTCGCGGTCTCGAGCTCGTGGCGCTGCCGAACGCGGAGGAGTGCTGCGGCTTCGGCGGCACCTTCGCTGTGAAGAACGCCGAAACCTCCATCGCGATGCTGACCGACAAGCTGTCGGCTATCCGGACGACGGGAGCGGAGGTCTGCACGGCGGTCGACAATTCCTGCCTGATGCACATCGCCGGCGGATTGTCGCGTGAGCGTTCGGGTCGACGGGCGCTGCATCTGGCCGAGATCTTGAACTCCGTCGAAGGGAACATGGCGTCGTGAGCATCGAGGGACATGCCCAGGAAGGCCCGGGGATCGTCGTCGAACGCCCCTTCCCGGCGGCGGCCCGCGACGCTCTCAAGGACAGCCAGCTCCGACGCAACATCGGCAAAGCCACGACGACCATCCGTGCCAAGCGCCGTGCCGCGGTCGCGGAGGTGCCCGACTGGGAGGCTCTGCGCGACGCCGGATACTCGATCAAGCGCGAGAGCCTGCGGCGCCTCGACGTGAACCTGCTTGCCCTCGAAGCCTCGGTGACGGCGGCGGGCGGCATCGTCCATTGGGCGCGGGACGGCGCCGAGGCCAACCGGATCGTCGGCGACATCCTGAGCGGACACGGCGCCACTGAGGTGCTGAAGATCAAGTCGCTGACCACGGACGAGACGGGCCTGAACGGCGCGCTTGCGGCCCGCGGCATCGACGCCATCGAGACGGACCTTGCGGAGGTCATCGTGCAGAAGGGCGGTGACCGCTCGTCGCACATCCTGGTGCCGGCGATCCACCGCAACCGTGCCGAGATCCGCGCCATCTTCAAGCGCGAGCTGCCCGACACCGACGACCTGACCGACGAGCCGAAGGACCTGACGGCCGCCGCGCGCCGATACCTGCGCGAGAAGTTCATGACCGTGCCGTACGCGATCTCGGGGGCGAACTTCGCGGTGGCCGAGACGGGCTCCGTCGTCATTTTCGAGTCCGAAGGCAACGGCCGCATGTGCCTGACGCTACCCCGGGTGCTGATCTCGGTGATGGGCATCGAGAAGGTGGTGCCGTGCTGGGACGACATGGCAGCGTTCCTCCAGCTGTTGCCGCGATCCTCGACGGCCGAGCGGATGAACCCCTACAACTCGGTGTGGAGCGGCACCCGCGCCGGGGAGGGGCCGGAGGAGTTCCACCTCGTGCTGCTCGACAACGGCCGTACCGACGTCTTAGCCGACGAGGCCGCGCGCGATACGCTGAACTGCATCCGGTGCTCGGCCTGCCTCAACATATGCCCGGTCTACGAGCGTACCGGCGGCCGCGCCTACGGCTCGACCTATCCGGGGCCGATCGGCGCCATCCTGACGCCGCAGCTCACGGCCTCGCCCGAGGCCGCGACGCTGCCCTTCGCATCCTCCCTCTGCGGAGCCTGCTACGAGGTGTGCCCGGTCAAGATCGACATCCCGCGCATCCTCGTCCACCTGCGCTCGAAGGCCAACGCCGCCAAGGGCACCACGGCCGAATCCTTGATCATGGCCGCGATGGCAAGGATCTTCGGTAGCGAGCGGCTCTTCGGCTTGGCGCAGCGTGCGGCGGCGCTGGGGCAATTCCCCTTCGTCCACGACGGGCAGATCCGCACGCTTCCCGGGCCTCTGGCCGGCTGGTCGGCCATGCGCGACCTCGCGCCGGTGCCGAAACAGTCGTTCCGCAGCTGGTGGAAGGAGCGTGCGCGGTGAGCGACGCGCGCGACTCCATCCTTGGCCGCATCCGCGCCGCCCTGGCCGACGTTCCCACCACATCCGCCGGGCCGACGCCTCGAACGTTCCGCCGTGCCGGCACCGCAGACATGTCCGCGCTGATCGACGGCTTCACCGAGCGGGCGCGCGGCTACAAGGTGCGGGTGGACGTTGCCACGAGGGCCGACGCTGCTTCGACGGCCGCGCGCCTGCTCGCCGAGCGCGGTCACGTCCGCCTCGTGATCCCTTCCGACTTCCCCGCAGCGCTGTTGCCCGACGGCTTCGACCTCGTGCCCGACCACGGGCTCGACCGCGCCGCCCTTTCGACTGCCGACGGAGTGATCACGCTCTGCGCCTGCGCAATCGCCCAGACTGGCACGATCGTTCTCGACCACGGCGCCGGCCAGGGACGGCGCGCCCTGACGCTCCTGCCCGACTACCACCTCTGCTTCGTGGAAGCGGATCGAATCGTTGACCTCGTGCCCGAGGCGGTTGCCCGGATGGAGGGTTCGGTGAAGGCCGGGCGCCCGATCACTTTCATCTCCGGCCCCTCCGCCACCTCCGACATCGAGCTGAGCCGGGTCGAGGGCGTGCATGGGCCGCGCACGCTGGATGTCGTCTTGGTCCTAGGTTCGTGAACGAGGATCGGACAAGGCTCGCGACGCAATGAGCAGTCTCGTCATCAATGATCGGAACTCGTCGAGTTGCAGATACGCATGCTCACCCAGCCATGAACTGCGGAAGCCGCTCGTCGCTACCGCGATCCGTTATCCAATGGTCCGCGCGTGCCCTGGCCTTAGCCTTAGGCCAGCCGTTCCTCCACATACGCTGACGTTTGAGCTCGGAAGGTCATCAAGGTCACTCCTCTCCGGTCGATCTCCAATCGAGCAAGTACCTCTCGATGACGACGAGGAACACGGAACTGAGATACCCGAGCGCCCCGAGCAGGATGACTCCGGCGTAGAGGTCTGGAGCGCGGAAGGAACGGGCCGCGAGCAGGATCCAATTGCCGAGCCCCTCGCGGGCCGCGAGCATCTCGCACACCACTGCGAGGACCAGCGCTACCGTTAGCCCGAGCCGCATGCCGGCGAGAATGTCCGGCGCGGCAGAGGGCAGGGCGACATGCCTGATCGTGGGAGGCGAGACCTTTGAAGCGCGCGGGCGACCTCGTAGTGGCGCTGCTCGACCGAGGCGAAGCCATGGATCGTGGCAAGTAGCACCGGCTACAGCGAGCCGAAGACCACGACGGCGAGCACTGAGGCCAAGGACTTCGATGGCGACGGGGATGAAGGCCGAGGCGGGCAGTGGGCGCAGGATCTCCAGCAGGGGCTGAAGGTCTTGAGGCGCGGCGAGGTGTCAATGGCGGCCCCAGAGCCACGCCGACCGCCGAGGCGATGAACCAGTCGATGGCCTTGCGCTGGACGGTTCCCGCGAGAATCTCCGTCAGCGTGCCTCGGGCCACCCCCCGCAGGAGTGCTGCCCAGGCACGGTCGAGTCCCGGCAGGAACACCGGCGAGACGAGGCTGTGGTCGGCCGCCGCCTGCCGGGCCGGGCTAAGCCGGCCGCGACGACGAGGCTCGCCGCCCACCAGGCAAGGCGTGGCAGCTTCCTCAAGACGACGTGCCCAACCAGTCGCCTCACCCGGCAACGGGCGCTGAAACGGCGCCGAGGTCGTTGACGGTGACGCCGAGGATCCCGCGATCCAGACGAGGCCGGTCAGCATCAGGGCCGGCTGCAACGCCTGTTGCGTGACCATGATGGCGTTTTCAAGCTCTAGCGGGTCGGCCACCACGAAGGGGACCGCGCTTGTCTCCGGCCGGATACGTCAGGCCGTTTCCGTCGGAAGAGAGGACATGAGTTGCGCAGTCTGCTTCGGCGTGGCTGTCATGCGAAGGCAGTCCGCAGATAACGTAGCCTCGAGCATCGGACGCAGCAGATACGCCGGCTCAAGGAAATCCTCGTAATCGTAGAGGATGACCTGCTTGCGCTCCAGGTCTTCGAAAGATCCGCTAGGCGTCGCCATCAAGCGCAACACGGCCAGTCGCAATTCGAGGCTCGCGCCGTTGGATGCATCCGGATCCTCCGCCAGAGCTAGGTGGTTTTCATACGCGACCGCGATCTCTTCCGAGAGCTGGTCAGCATTTTTTTGACTCAGTCTTAGTTCTCCGAGAGGCCCCGTGCTCAGTGCGATCCGTAGTTCGAATGCAAGATGATGATGCATGTCGAATCGTTCGGCTTGCGAAGGGTCCCACCTATTTGCCTCAACCGTGGCAGCGGCAGCGAGCATCGTCGAGGCGTCCAGCCCGACGGAGCTGCGAGGCAGGTCATCCAACCAGCATCTAGCCTGATTGACCGTTCTGACTTTTTCCACGGCGTTTGCGCGCGTCTTAGCGGGTTCGGCTGCAAGTCTGATTGCGTGGTATAGACCCTCGAGAAACTCACTGAAAATTTGCTTGTCATCACTCTCTATATTCAGCTGGTCGATTTGACGCCAGCTGTCACGAACGTTAAATGCGACAAGCCAGAGGTCACTGGAAGACAAGGACGTTTTCCGATAATATTCAATAAGCTCGGGCGTCAGTCGGTTTTCCGGCACTTCGTGTTGTTGCATGGGGTCGTCCTCTCATTCCTACATGTCCATCAGCTTCACCGTCAGGATCGTTTTTAAGGGTTCTTCTGTACGCTTCGTAGTCGGGATTCTGGGAGTATCTTAGTGTCCGTCCGATAAGGGCATGAGGGGTTGAGTGATCGAGACCGAGATGATTCCAGGAGGGTGCTGAAACCTATCTGGAACCGTCATGTGGACCCCGACCACTCGCCTGCAGCATAGCCGCGGCAAGCTTCGATACTCAACCGATCTGACCGACGTCGAGTGGAGCGTCATCGAGCCACTTCTCCCTCCGGCATGCCGGCTCGGCCGACCCCGGCTGTGGTCGATGCGAGAGATCGTGAACGGCATCTTCTACGTCATGCGCGGCGGCATAGCGTGGCGTCTTCTGCCCAAGGACCTGCCTCCGAAGAGTACGGTTTACGGCTACTTCAGCGCATGGCGCGACAGCGGTCTGTTCGCCGGGATCAACCACCACCTCGTCATGCTGGATCGCGAGCAGGCCGGGCGGGAAGCCTCCCCGAGCGCCGCGGTCCTGGACAGCCAAAGCGTCAAGACGACGGAAAGCGGCGGTCTGCGGGGCTACGACGCGGGCAAGAAGGTGAAGGGGCGCAAGCGTCAGGCCCTGGTGGACACGGACGGCCGCGCTCTGGTCCTCGACCCGCAACCAGCCAACATCCAAGATCGCGACGGAGCCGTGCCGGTGCTCAAGCAGTCGCGCCGCTCCTACCCGTTCATCGTCAAGGCCTTCGCTGACGCAGGCTATGCCGGCGACAGGCCGGAGGGTGCCACCCTCATCGCCGTCGAGATCGTCCGCAAGCCGCCCGGACAGATCGGCTTCATGGTCCACCCACGTCGATGGGTCGTGGAGCGATTCTTCGCCTGGATCAGCCGCAACAGGAGACTTTGGAAGGATCCGGAAGCCACAATCGCATCCGCCAAGGCCTTCCTCTACGCCGCTTCCGTCATGATGCTGCTACGCCGCATAGGTTGTACAGCATGACTTCCCGGACGGACTCTTAGCTGGACCGCTTATCGCTACTCGAATGCTCCTAACAAACGCTTCATCTGCGATCGTTTCAGACTCGTGGTCGCCTTCGGACTGGGTTCCTCGGGTGCCCTGGCCGACTACCTTCGTCAACCAACTGGCGCGCTTTGGCTTTGACGCCTGGAGTTGCACGCGATCTGGGCTGCTCTGCGCTAAGCGGATCGAATCGTCGACCTCGTGCCCGAGGCGGCTGCCCCGATGGAGGCTTCGGTGAGGGCCGGGCGCCCGATTACCTTCTTCTCCGGCCCCTCCGGCATCGAGCTGAGCCGCGTCGAGGGCGTGCATGGGCCCCGCACGCTGGACGTCGTCTTGGTCCTAGGTTCGTGAACGTGGGTCGGACAAGGCTTGCGACGCAATGAGCAGTCTCGTCATGAACGATCGGAACTAGTCGAGTTGCAAGAACGCATGCTCTCCCAGCCGTGAACTTTGGAAGCCGCTCGTCGCTACAGCGATCCGTCATCCGCTGGTCTGTGAGGTGGCTCCGTTTGTCTGAACAGCCTGCGGCGCTTTGTTGAGTGGGGTCCTGCCAGTTCAGGCCGCCGCAGTTTGCGGTAGCCTGTCGAAATAGGCTTGGTCCGGCGTCTTCCGGTCAAGGCTCGAATGCGGCCTGCGGCCGTTGTAGAGGGCCATGTAACGGCCAATCGAGCCGCGGGCTTCGCCGACCGAGTCGTAGGCTCGGAGATAGATCTCCTCGTATTTGATCGAGCGCCAGAGCCGTTCGACGAAGACGTTATCTCGCCAGGCGCCCTTGCCGTCCATGCTGATGGCGATCCCGGCTTTGCGCAGCACGGCGGTGAACTCCTGGCTGGTGAATTGCGAGCCTTGGTCGGTGTTGAAAATGTCCGGCTTGCCATGACGGGCGAGCGCGTCCTCCAGCGCCTCGATGCAGAAGCCCGCCTCCATGGTGATGGAGAGCCGCCAGGCGAGAACCCGGCGCGAGTACCAGTCGACCACTGCCGCCAGATAGACGAAGCCGCGGGCCATGGGCACGTAGGTGATGTCCATCGCCCAGGCCTGGTCGGGGCGGTCTACGGTCACTCCCCGCAGCAGGTAGGGGTAGATCTTGTGACCCGGCGATGGTTTCGACGTATTCGGTTTTCGGTACAGCGCCTCGATCCGCATCCGCTTCATCAGCGTCGCGACATGCCGCCGCCCGATCGCGATCCCCTCCCTGTTCAGCAGATCGCGCAGCATCCGGCTTCCCGCGAAGGGGAACTCGAGGTGCAGTTCGTCGATCCGCCGCATGACGGCGAGGTCCGCCGACGACACGGGGCGGGGAAGATAATAGACGCTGCCGCGGCTGATCCCGAGCGCCTGTGCCTGCTTGGTAATCGAGAGACCGTGATGGCCATCGATCATCGCTTTGCGCTCAGAAGTCCGGCCTTGCCGAGCGCGCCGGACAAAAAGTGCATCCCCGGCTCGATCGGGGATCGTTGGTCAACGTCAGTTCGCCGATCTTGGCGTGGAGCGTTTTCACGTCGACGGCCGGCGCCGCCAGGCCTGCCTTCGGCTCCGATCCGAAGACCTCGGCGGCGCCATCCACGAGTTGGGCCTTCCACGTCGTGATCTGGTTGGGGTGAACATCAAACTGCTGAGCCAATTCGGCCAGCGTCTTCTCACCCTTCACGGCAGCCAAGGCCACCTTCGCCTTGAAGGCCGGCGCGTGGTTCCGGCGTGTTCGCTTGCTCATCATCTCTCCCGATCCGCGGCCACTCTGGCCGCCGTCAGGCAGAAACTCCACTCAGCCGACCTGTTCAGATTTCCCGAGCCACCTCAAAATCCTTGGCAAGGCGTCGGTTTCGGCCGAACCAGGAGAAGGTCCGCTCTACAACCCAGCGTTTCTTGATGACTTCGAAGCCGACGGCATTTGAATGGCGTCGAACGATCTTCAGGCGGAGAGCACCGTCACAAGCGGCCTCGTAGGTCTGGCGCGCGTTGTACCCTGTATCGGCGAAGACGCATTCGAGCCATGGAAAGCGCCGCTTGATGGTTTTGAAGAGTAGTGCGGCTCCATCACGGTCCTGGATGCCGGCCGAGTGGACAACAAGTCGGATCGGAAGGCCGAGTGTGTCGACGAGCGAGTGGATCTTGCGCCCTTTTACCTTCTTTCCAGCGTCGTAACCCACTGCGTCGAGTGCGTTGGGGGTCGAGGTCTGTGCTTTTGACCCCCTTTTTCTGCCGATTTGACCGTTTGGCTGTCGATGATCCCAGCCGATGGGGACCCTTCACGGCCCTCACGCTCCCGCAGCATCGGGTAAAGCTGATCCCAGATCCTATCCCACGTTCCATCCGCCTGGAACTTGCGAAAGATGTTGTAGACCGTCGAGCGCGGTGGAAAACCGTCTCGCGGCAGATAACGCCAAGGGCAGCCGGTTCGGAGAAGATACAAGATCGCATTCATCGCCAGGCGCATGTCGGTCTTGCGCGGTCGACCACCGGGCGTCGCATCCGGGATCAAAGATTCAAGCACCATCCATTCCGGATCCGTTAAGTTGCTCGGGAAGCCACCCCACTCGCGGCGGTACGTCTTTCGATGCTCGTCAGTCCACATGGCCACCCAACCCGACCCAATCAGTAGCCCTGAATCACACAACCAGGACGGGATTGTGATGCTTTTGGGTCAGGCTCTTATCCAACCTGCTGCTTCTTCAGAACCTCGATGATGCGGGCAACAGAACGTTGACCGTCACCTCTGAGGTCCGGGAAAAGAAATTGTCTGAGGAAGATCGGCAGCTTGGGCACCGTCCCCTCCGATCCGATGATGACCGGTATGATCTTGCACCCTCGGGTGAGGAACTCTTGGATGAAGGACCGCAGTTCAGTCTTATGCCAGGGCCCGAGCCCACTGTCGCCGACTATGATAAGACACGCTGCTATCTGCTCGATCTGTAGCTCGAGTTCATCCTGCCAAATCGACCCGGGCTCGAGGTCGTCTTCGTCGAACCATGTCCTGAGACCACCGGCTTTCAGCGCGGAATTCAATTCCCTGACACCTACCTTGTCTTCGGAGTTGTGGCAGAGGAACACATCATATTTCAGTGCAGTGTCGCGACGAGCCAGAGATGTGATCCTATCATCGTCGAGAATGTCTTTGTTCTTTCTCGATGCGTTTGAAATGATGTCGAGAAGACCTGCTATGTCCTTATCTATCGCTGGATTGAAATTGTCGTCGCGAGCCATGGCGCATTGGTCACAGATGAAGGCAGCCCGCATGCTCGTGTCGATGTAGGACTTGTCCCACATGAAATCGTGCAGACATCCCGTGTTCTCATCGTGCGTCCCGTCTACATGAACGTAGTACTTGGATATGATTTGTACGATCATGAAGGCAAGGCCGTTTGTCACTGGAGGTGACGAACATAGATGCCACTGCGAAAAGGATATGATGAATATTCTATCGATACCTTCGTAGTAGAAGTTATTCCAGAACGGTATGTTGGTACAAATGATACTTAAGTCGTATTTCTTCAGTAAAAAGAGATCGCTCAGCGACATCTTCTCGATCTCTTCACTTAGGGTGATGCTGTCTCTGTCTAGATGTAACGGCAGGCGAATGGCCTCGCAAACGATGGTGCTCGAGGCAGCATTCATGAACCGCGCGAAGGCTTGAGTGTTCAGAGGTAAGGTGTTGTCTGCGACGATTGCAACGCGCATGTCTTCATGTCTCTCTCGGCATCACCGGAGATCGCCGCGAGAAATCTCGGCATGCACCAAGTATGATCGTGTGCCATGCCCGACGATGTTTCAAGAGCTTAATGGCGATCGGATGCGCACGGCCTCGATCGACCGTCGAGGCACGTCGAGACCTTCCGCTCCCGGGCAGACGCGGGTTCGGGTCTCAACAGAGCGTGAGCTGGGTCGCCGGCGCGGCCCGGGTGCATGGACCGTAGAGGGCGGACATCTGGGTCAAGAACTCGCCCTGGCCCCCGTAGCTCGGGTGCCTCACCGCCTCCGCTCCCACGCCGAGCTGCGCCACGGCGGCTTGGGCGTCGCGGCCGATCGCGACCAGCGTCCTCGGACGCAACTCCGTCAGGAGCCATCGCATCAGGTGTGACGCAGCCTCGCGCTCCTTGCGGGTATGGGCTCGGTTGGTGAGGGCGGATGACGCCCCATGGGGGTGTAGCGGGAAGACGTTCCAGAGGAAGACGGGACGTCCCATGCCGGCGAGCACGCGCCACACGATCGCTGCCGTGCGCTCGGCGACGGCCGGCCCGCGCGTCGCGCGTTCGAGTGGCAGGCGACCGTACAGACCCGCGTGGGACGCGAGATGGACGTCGTCCGTCAGTGCGAGGCCCGTCCGCCGTCCGCCGCGATACCCGAGGTCGCGCGCGACCCACATCGCGTCGACGCCGCCGGATATGGCCGCCTCGACGACGAGCGTCAGGTTGCGGCGCCGGATCGACGGGGCCTCGGCGACGTCGTGGTCGGGACAGGCGTCGGCGTAGGGGTTGAAGACGTCGGGGAACCTGAGGGACGCCAGCCCCTCGACGAACGCAGCGGGGGTCATGGGGACAACTCCTCGGTTCGGAGCGTGCGTCGGTTGAGGTCGAGGCGGAGGCGGCCTCGGCGATGCTCCCGCAGGAAGCGGAAGGCCTCGTTGCCGGCCAGTATCGCCTCCTCCCAGAGCCAGAGGGGGGTGGTCTCGACCTCGTAGCCGCGCGCGAACTGCCTCACCGATTTCAGGAAGGAGTAGCTCAGGTCTCCCGGCCTTCGACCCTCGAAGAAGTCGAGCCGCTTGGCCTCCCCGAAGACGTAGGTCGCCACGCCCTCCTCGATCAGGATGGCGCGGGCGCCGTCCTCGCCCTCGTCGACGCGCGCCTCGCTCTTCCGCTTTCGGCGGAACAGGGCGCGCGTGACGGGCGACCAGCCGAGGATCGCCGCATAGGCGTAGTGGAAGGCGTCGTGGAACCGGTAGTCGTCCGGCCTCATGATGTTGTCGGTCAGCCGGTCGCCTATAAAGAGCCCGTTGCAGCGTTGGACCACGTAGGTCTTGCCGTTCCCCCCGGTCCTCTCGAAGACGTCGACCGAGAGGTCCCGAAGGAGGCGCTCCTCCTCCGGGAAGCGCTCGTCGAAGCTCGCCGGCGGCGGCCGTTCGTCCGGCCATCGGTCCTGGGCCTTGGCCAGGTTCGCCAGCGCGGCGGCCTCGAGCGTGATCCCGGCCTCGTCGGCGGCCGACGTCACGTGCGCGAACACCGCCCCCAAGGGGTCCCGAAGATCCCGGCCGTCCCCTTGCGCGACCTCGGCCACCCGCCCGACGGCGCCCGCCAGCCGCAACAGGGTCCGCTCGAAGGCCGCCGTGGGGACGGGCAGGGGCAGCAGGTGCTGGGGCTGTAACGCCGCGAAGGTGACCCCGGGATCGGGCCTCCCGTCCGTGGTGGCGAGACCCGACAGCGCCAGCCCCGCGCGGTGCGCGACGACGGCGAGGTACCAGAGCGTGTCGCCCATCTCCTCCGCGACGCTCTCCTCGTAGCCGACGTAGGACCTGGCGTCGCGCTGCTTCTTCTTGGCCTCGCTGAGCAGGCTCCCCGTCTCGCCGACGAGGCCGAGGATCGGGAGGCCGACTCCGGAAGCGGCACTGCCCGTCCTGTCGGATCCGACCGCCAGCGCTTGGTACTCGTCGAGTCGCAGCGACATGCCCGTGACCTCCCGTTCTGAGTCACCTATCACACGTGGGTCGTCGCCGACGTCTCCCTGCGCTACGACAGCGCGACCCGCTCGGTCGACGGGAGCGACTTGAGCTGCAGGGCGGCGTCGGCTCGTTTGATTCGCTGCACGACAGGAGGTCACGGTCGATGGCCGGCGTCGAGACTTGACCGCGCCTCCATCCGACCTCATCGCAGGACGCGTTTCCGCTCGCCGGAATACCGCGCCCCGCCATGCTCGAACTGGTGTGGGTCGTCCAACACCCCGACGGAACCGCCGCGTGACTCGGAGTCGAGCCATTCGAGGAGCCCGCCGCAGTCCCGCGCCCGATAAGTCCTGTGGTTCCTGACGTTTCTGTAGTCCATCTCCTCCAGGAGGTGGGTCGGGACGACCGGCGCGCTCTGGCCGAAGTAGACGAACCGGCTGGAGATCAGGACCCGATCCGTACGCGTGTCCGTCCTCAGGTTCACGGCGTCCGGGCTCCCGTCCGAGCGACTGTGGTGGGAGTCCTCCTGACGCCATGACGCCCCGTCACCGTCGCCCTCTTGGTGGTATATGTTGTCGCCGACCATCACCTTGAGGCTTCCGTTGCGCACTGGTCTCTTGCACCTGAATTCCGGGTCGGCCCAGTACTCGTCGAAGGTCATCGTCGACGTGACCTCCATCGCATAGACGCAGCGGCCGACCGTTCCGAGTGCGGTGCCGCCCATGCCGATGACGCGATCACCCACCTGGGCGACGCGGCGGATCTCGGGCTTGCACGTCGCCAGGGTGCAGACCCCGTGGAAGGGGTTGGGGGCGAAGCCGAAGTCGCGCGCGACGACGTAGACGTAGACCTTGGCCGTCCGTTCGCTCAACACCGCGAGGTCGCGGCCACGTGCATGGGGGCCGAAGGCGAGCCGTCCGGGAGTTCGAAGGAGCTGTCCTCACCCTCGATGGCCGCGATGATCGAGTCGGAGTTCCATCGCTTGATCGCGTCCCCGTACTTCTTCAGCGCCGGCGGGATGTCGGCTTCGCTGCCGCCTCGCTCGTAGACACCGACGATGCGCTTCCCCATCTTGTGAGCCTGCTCGATCTCCCAGTTCACCCACGGCCTCGTATGCGTCCGCTCACCGATCAGGACGATGACCGTCTTCGCCCAGCGCATCTTCATGCGGAGCAGGCGTTTTATGGTGGTGTCGCTGACCCTCCCCTCGTCCAGGCGTCGCTGGTTGGCGGGTTTCGCTCGGATGGAGCTGTTCCTGATCTCGTACCCGTTGCCGGCTAGGATGCCGGTCAATCGGTCGACGAGGCCGTCGTCGGCGTGGTGGTGGCTGACGAAGACGTGGCGTCGTCGCGACATCGCAGCATCCTTCGGAGGTCAGGACCGACTTCGGTTCGAGGTCGCCCGGGCGGCCCAGTCTACAGGGTCCTCGAACGTCTTGCAGCATGGATCCCCGATGCATCATGCGTCGACACGACATCTCCGCACTCTCTTCGCCTTCGCGCGAAGACGCTGTGGTCCGTATGTGGAAGTCGTGAATCGAGCGGTGGCGGGGAGGGAGCGGCCCTCCGTCAGCCCCGGTGCCGTCCGGGCGGGGTTTCCGCTCGACCTGAGACAGCCCACATGGGCTTGGCGCCAGAGAAGCTGAAGGCTTGACCATGAGCAGTACGCCCGCCGAGATCCGCCGAACCATGACGTCTGCCCTGATCAAGGCGGGGCCTGTCGGACAGGCCAAAGAGATCGTGGACGCGATTTACGAGGCTCTGGAAGCCAACGACATGCTCGACCTCGCTAGGGTAGAGCCGTCGGACGTGGGTCCGGACTTGTTAAACGAGGCCATCTCGAAGATGCCGCCGCAGCAGCAGACGGAGATCCGCGACGAGATCGCCAGGATCGGCAAGCAGGCCTATGCCGAGAAGCTCATCCGCGCCATGGTCATCAGAGACTAGCGCCGTTGTGGGCTCGGTGCATCCCGGCCGTCCCGTTGCGGGTAGGGGGCCGCCGAAGAGGTCCTCGCGAAATTGCCCGTTGAAGGTCCCCGCGACCACAGCGCGTCGGCGGCGCTTCGAGGCGCCGGTCGACGAGGGCGAAGGGTGCCTCGAGGCGAGCCGCTGCATGAGATCGCGAGATGGTCCTGCCGCGCGAGCTTCCGTCGTCGCGATCGACATGCGCCGTGAGCCCCCCGGTCGCCGCGGACGTCGCGGCGGGGCAGGGTGGCGCGACGGCAAGCGACACTCGACTGAGGGCGTCTGCCCGGGTTGATCCGTCACGCGCGAGCGGCGTCGGGATCCCGGGATCGGGTGCGATCCGTGGCGGCGGCCTCGATCCGCGACGGGTCGAGTGGTGAGATCACAGGACTGCAGTCACTTACGGAAGGCCGAAACGAAGGCTCGGAACGGAGTTGCCTCAGGGCGTGCGTGCCTCCATCATCACCCGACAAGTCGGGTTCGATCAGCGTCGGAGGGGGCGGAAGCGAGATGACCGGTGGTTTGTTCGGTCTCGGGTTGGCGATGCAGGCTGTGACGAAGCGGAAGGTGTTCGTCAGCTATCACCACGGTGGCGATCAGGCCTACTACGATGCCTTCTCTCGCGACTTCCATGACACGTACGAGGTCGTCACCGATAACTCGCTCGAGCGC
Organism: Janthinobacterium lividum; assembly: GCA_050920985.1. GTDB lineage: Bacteria > Pseudomonadota > Alphaproteobacteria > Rhizobiales > Beijerinckiaceae > Lichenihabitans. Next base: position 49,745 of record JBPBQY010000030.1, read on the forward strand.
AGCGTCGACAGCGAAGACGTCGACTATGTCATGCGTCGCATCCGCGAGAACTACATCTCGGGCACGTCTTGCACGATGGTCTTCGTCGGAGCGGCGACTTGGGGTCGGAAGTACGTGGACTGGGAGTTGAAGGCGACGCTCGATAAGCAGCACGGTCTGATCGGCGTCATGCTCCCCACTCTGCCGATCGCCGCGAACGCCAAGGTCTCGGTTCCCGAACGTCTGAACGACAACATAGACTCGGGGTACGCGGTGTGGGTGAGCTGGTACGACTTCGTCGCGAGCCCGCAGGCCTGCACGGGCTACATCGAACAGGCCAACGCCCGCGACAAGCGATTCATCGTCAACACGCGAGCACGACGCCTGCGCAACGGATGATTCCGACCCTTCGCCGTCGGCGACTCATCGCCGTCCCGTCGCCCGCGACGCCGGAGGTCCGCTCCACGCGGAACCGGGTCGATCTCGGTCTCGGACCCGGCGTTCCTGGGTGGGTCGGACGCGACCGGGAAGCGGGCTCCGTCTTGGCCGATGGGGCAGCGGCTCGGGCCGGAAGGCAAGTGTCACGGATGGCGTGGCAGCCCGCCACGACACCGGCGAACGTCTGGCGGTCGATGGTATTGACGATCGGGTGACGCCGAGCGTTGGGGACGCCCGTCGTTCATCGTTCGTCCTCGATCGCATGGGGGTGCGGGCATGGTTGAGTACGCGACGCGAGAGACGCTGAGGCGCTTCGCAAGCCAGGGGTCGATCGAGGAAAGCGCGACGGTCGTCGCGCGCGCCACTGGGCGTTCGCCGGCGGGCGCGACGTTCCTGTCGCACTCCACGAAGGACGTCGACCTCCTGCCGGGGGTGATCCGGCTGCTCGAAGGCCACGGGGCGAGCGTCTACGTCGACAAGAAGGACGACTCCCTGCCACCGTTCACCTCTCGGGAGACGGCCACGGCGCTGAGGGGCCGGATCAAGGAATGCCGCAAGTTCATCCTCTTCGCCACGACGGCGAGCAAGGAGAGCCGTTGGATGCCTTGGGAGCTCGGCCTCTCGGACGGTCTGAAGCTGGCGTCCAACGTCGCCGTGCTACCGGGGGTCGACACCGCCTCGGACACGGCCTGGTCGGAGAGGGAGTACCTCGGGGTCTACGACCGCATCGTTTGGGGCGGGCTACAAGGACGGGACCGGGACGTCTGGATGGTCTGGAACCGGGAGAAGAACACGGCCACGGAGCTGGCGGAGTGGATCCGCGGGTATTGACGTCGCGGATCAGATCGGAAGGGATCCCTGGGCGGCGACGCCGGGCACGTCGATCGCGAGGGACGCGTGGAGCCCTCGGAGCAGCAGGATGAGCATCTCGGTGCCGAGGATGGTCGAGGCCAGCGACGACGCCTCCCGCCGTTCGAGGCCTGGGTTCAAGGAGGATGATAGGTTCGCGAACTCCTCGATGCCGGGCCAGTGGGTCGAAGCCTGGAGCGGCGAGGTCGCCAGGCCGCAACGAAGGCCGATGTCGAGAGCGCAGCCACCGAGGGCGCCGGTAACGAAGGTCGGCTTTCCTGCCCTGACCGACAGCAGCGTCTCCTCGGCGATGCCCGGCATCGCACCCTTGAAGGCCATCGTGGCCCCTCCCGCGACGATGCGGGCGTCGCAGCGCGTCGCGAGCGCGACGCGCATCGCCGTGAGGGCTGGGGCCCAGACCTCGTCCCCGACGTCGAGCCGGTCGAAGCCCCCGCGTTCTTCGATGGTCATCTCGCTGCCGTCCTCGGCGAGGAGAATCAGACGCCCGACGGGCTTGAACCGGTTGGTTGTGTCCGCGAGGGCGTCGAAGGGCATGGCCGCGTGGACCGGCCAAGCGAGGAAGTTCTCGAACCTGACCGAGTCGTCGTCTCGCGCCTGGTGCCTCGCCACGACCTCGAGGAGCAGGCCCGTGAAGCCGCCTTGGCGAAGGTCGCCACCGTAGACGACCGTCGCGCCCGCCGCGACGAGGTACCGGGTGACCTCGACCAGATCGTCCTCGACGTGCTCCGCGGCGAGCCCAAGCTGCGCGAGGTTGCTGCTGTTCGACACGGAGACGCCGATCCGTCGATGTCTGAGGAACTGCTCCATCACGTCACCAAGCCCGCCTTCCAGCTCACGAACGGTGCCAGTCGCACATGCGGCGCGACGGCGTCGAACAGGTCCATCTCCTCGGCACCGAGCGGCGCGCCCGGGTACACGACGGTCACCGGCCGTGCCCTGCCGTCCTCCGCGAGCTCGCGCTCGAGGTAGGCGAGGCTCACCAGTTCTGGTGCGCGTGACCCGAAGATGACGCCCCTTGGGGGTGGTTCCACCGTGTGGCACTTCCAGACGAAGTCGCGGAGCAGTTCGTCGAAGAGGCGTCCGATGAGCTGTGGCTGTCTCGCGACGTGATCGGGAAGCATCTGCACGACGGGGGCGTTCCCGGAGTACGGGAAGCTTCGCTCCTCGAAGTCTTCGAGACAGCTGGCGATCAGGATCGGCATCCCCGCCCGCTTGGCGGCCAGCACCTCCTTGCGACACCACGTTCGCGAACTGTAGCTGTCCGTCACGATGGCGACGAGGGCGTGTGCGCTTGCGGCGTCGTCGAGCTCCTGTTCCCACGGCACGCCGGCGGGGAGGTCCGTGGCGTCGAAGTAGGCGTCCGCGCTCATGCCGCCGAGAGCCGCCTTCAGGCGCTGGGCGATCTCCTCACCGCGCTGGTCCTGGTCGTGCTTGGAGTGGCTCAGGAAGACCTGGACCTTCCGTCCGAACGCCTTCCGCAGGCTCGCCACGTTGGCGCCCGGCGTGCGTCGCGACTCGAGGTAGGCGGTGAGCAATCTGCAGATGTGCTGATCCATCGCGGTGAACAGCAGTCGGCCGAATCCCTCGTGAGCCCACGTCCTCGCGTCGAGCGTCTGCCAGATGCCCGTCGCATCGGCGCGCGCGAACCTGTGACCCTCCTCGTCCACCGCCACCGCAAGGAAGGTGGCCCGCGGGAACAAGGGCGCCGCCTCGGCGGCCACGCCCTTCACGAAACGACCGAAGTCCGGGTCGCCTGCGAGGTCTCGATCGAAGATCGTGACCACGGCCGTCGCCTGGGCCCTGTCGAAGTCCACGGGGATCGGTTCGAGCGATGGCGGGGCTACGTCGCTGCGATACTCCACCTCCAATCCCAATCCTCCGTCGCCGAGGTTCCGATGGGGATCACGCCGATAGTGCTTGTATATCTTGGGGCGCAGGATCGAGCCCAGGTTGGATCCCGGATGGTGCACGAAGCAGACGCTGAGGGAGAGGGGCGGGGCTCCTCCTGTCATCAAGGGCACCTTCCATCCGCATTCGGTTCTTCTGCGAGAACTCGCGATCCCGAGGCGACGGTTCGCGAGCGGGGCTGACGCTCGTCCACCGCCGTTCCGCGGGATTGTGCGCACGATCCTACGATCCTGCATAGCCTTCGGCGTCCGCTCGCGAGCGGGTGTTCCGGTCATCGGCGGGAAACCGTGGACGCGGTGCCCTGCGGTTCGATACAGCCGAGCCGATCGAGTCTACCTCGACGCGGTCGGGTCGCCAGCCGAGGGGCCGCTTTTCGACCCGTGTCGCGTCGGGGCAGGGCAGATGCCACGGCACTGGAGTTCCAGGAGGTGCCCCGCATCTTCCGCAAGCTCCCCGTGGCCGCGGAGCTCAACGATTCAACGCGGGTTTTCGGTTGAGGGAACTGTTGTCACGGGACGTGATCGTCGTGCCCGTCGCCCCGGATCTCCGTTGTGCGGTGGTCGGGTCACTAGCGTGTTGCGAACGCCACCCGAAGCCTCGGATTCCGGCGGATCACCTGAGGCACCGCTGCATTCGCATGCGATTTGGCCGGGGAGGGCGGCGTCATACCGTTCCAAGGCCTGCCGCGCCCCGTCGGCGACGCCTGTCGATGCTGTGCTGACGCGAGGGCCAGGTGGGAGGGGCTGGATGATCTCCGCTCCGGACTCACCGCCGGACGCCGACGCGCCTTCTCGCGAGGCGGGTTTCGAGCCCCATCAGGACAGCTCCGCGCGCCAGCGAAGGTCGGGGAAGAGCGTCCCGATATCGTACCAAATCCGGTGTCTCAGGAGATCACACCAGGTCACGTTAGATAACCAAATACACAACAATCACAAACAGTTGTGAATTATCGCAGAGGTGAGATGCCGGTTTTCAAGACCGCTGCCTTAAACCACTCGGCCACCCTTCCGATTGCAGCATCCTACGCGAAACCGGGTGCGCTTGCCACCCGCTTACGAAAGCGGCGCCCGTTGCACTCGGCGTCGCACGAACTCTCACGTCACGCGGCCCCTGGACAGGCCCTTCGCCCTAGTGTCCACTCTCGGCAAGGCTCGCAGCAAGCGAACCAACGGGTGGGGAACGTGACCATGAGGATGACGCGGCGCGCGATCCTGCGCGGAATCGGCATGTCTGTTGCGGGCATCGAAGGGCTGGCCCCATGGCGGTCCGCCTTCGCTTCCGGCGACGCGACGGTCCGGGTCGGCATGGTGCTGCCGGTCACCGGACCCGGCGCCGATGCCGGGCGCTTCGCCCTTGGCGGGGCCAAGTTGGCGCTCGATGCGGTCAACAAGGCCGGCGGCGTGCTCGGCAAGCCGATGGAACTCGTCACCGAGGACGACCAGACCACCAATCCCGGCGCCGTGCTCGCCTTCTCGAAGCTCGCGTCGCAACCCGATATCGTGGCCTTCCTGGGGTCGATCCGCTCGACCCAGAACCACGCCATGGCGCCCGACATCCTCAAGACCGCCAAGCCGGTGTGTTTCGGCGGCACGGATCCGACGCTGACGCATCTCGGCAATCCTTGGCTCTTCCGCTTCCGGCCGAACGATACTTATTCGGCGCGCGTCATCGCCGACTACGGCGTCTCGACGCTGGGCAAGAAGAAATGGGCCGTGGTCCACTCGACCGATGCCTTCGGCACCAGCGGCGCCAAGGCGCTGACCGAGGCGCTCGGCAAGGCCGGTGCGACCGTGGCGCTCGACCAGGGCTATTCGAACCAGAGCCAGGATTTCACGCCGGTGGTCCTGGCCATTCGTCAGGCGGGCGTCGAGGTGATCGGGTCCTATTTCACCTTCGAGAACGACCTCGGCATCTTCGGGCGCCAGCTCCGGCAACTCGGCGTCTCGGTGCCCTGGGTGGGGTCGCCGTCCATCACAAACGTCACGGCACTCAAGCTCGCCGGCCCGGCGCTCTACGGCACCTTTGGCGTGGCGGATTACGCCGAGGAGGCGAGTGACGCATCGCGATCCTTCGGCAAGCTTTACCGCGAGGCCTACAAGCTCGAGCCCGACAACCAGTCCTCCTGGACCTTCGACGCCGTCACGGTGCTGGCCAAGGCCATCAATGCCGCTGGCAAGACAGATCCGCAGGCGATCCGCCAAGCGCTGCTGGCGATCAAGGACGTGCCCGGGGCCGAGGGCACTTACACGTTCGATGCCAACGGCGACGGGCTCCACGGCTACAACGTCGTCAGGAACGACAAGGGCAAGATGAGTTTCGACAAGCGCGTCGACTTCCAGGACTGACGTCCGTGGACCTCGTCCCGCAGCTCCTCTTCACCGGCATTGGCATCGGCTCCGTCTACGCCCTCGTGGCGCTCGGCTTCGTCCTCATCTTCCGGGCCACCAATGTGGTGAACTTCGCCCAGGGCGAATTCTCCATGGTGGCGGCCTTCCTCATGGTGGTTTTCGCCGTCGACCTCGGCTGGCCCTATTGGCTATCCTTCCTCGTCTCGCTCGGCGGCATGGCGGTGCTCGGCGCGCTGTTCAACCTTGGTGTCTATTACCCGCTCCGGCACCGCTCCTATCTGCCGGTGATCATCTCGACGATCGGCGCATCGATCCTGCTCGCCAACACCACGCTGGCGCTCTACGGGCCGCAGCCTCAGGTGCTCCCGGGCTGGTTCGAGACGCAGGGCTTCATGGCGGGAGGCGTCTTCTTCGACAGCCAGTACCTGCTCATCATCGGCGTCACGGCGGCGCTGGTCGCCTTCCAATATTGGTTCTTCGAACACACGCTGGTCGGCAAGAAGCTGCAGGCGACCTCGCAGGACAAGGAGATGGCCTCTCTGCTCGGCATTCCGGTCGCCGGCATGATCATGCTCACCTTCGTCTATAGCGCGGTCCTCGGCGGCATCGCCGGCATCCTGGTAGCGCCCGTCCTCTTCGTGTCGATCGGCATGGGATCGACGATCGCGTTGAAGGCCTTTGCCGCTACGATCATCGGTGGCTTCGGCGATGTCACGGGCGCCATCGTGGGCGGATTGGCGCTCGGCCTCATCGAGACCTTCGGCGCCGCCTATATCTCGGTCCCCTACAAGGACGCTTTCGGATTCCTGGTCCTCGTCGCCTTTCTGGTCGTGCGACCGCAGGGCCTCTTCGGCGAACGCGTGGCGGAGAAAGCCTGATGGCCGTGTCTCGCTCCGCGGTTCCCGCAACGCTGGCCTATGCCGCCTTGGCTCTGGCTGCCGCCGCCCTTGCCGGCGCGGTGCCGCTCAGCGGCTACGTCCTCAACGTCCTCATGCAGGCCACCACCTACGCCATATCGGTCATCGGCCTGACGATCGTCCTGGGCCTCTGCGGACAGATCAACCTGGCCCAGGCGGCCTTTTTCGGCATCGGCGCCTATGCGGTCGGGCTCGGCACCACCGCCTGGGGGCTGGATTTCTGGGTGAGCCTGGGGCTCGGCCTCGGCACCGCCCTGGTTCTCGGCGGAATTCTCGGAGCCTCCACGCTGCGCCTGGGCGGCCACTACCTCGCCATGGTGACGATCAGCTTCCAGCAGATCCTCACGCTGGTGCTGGTCAACTGGATTCCCGTCACGCGCGGCCCGGACGGCGTGCCCGGCATCCTGCGGCCATCCTATCTCGCCGACGGCCAGCGCTACCTCGCGTTCTGCGTCTTGATCCTCGCGGCCGTCGGTTACGCGGTCTGGCGGATGCCGGACACGCGGCTCGGCCGGGCCATGCGGGCCGTACGGGACAACGAACTCGCGGCCGGCGTCTCGGGGATCAATGTCTACCGCACCAAGATTCTGGCCTTCGCCATCGGCGCGCTGCTGGCCGGTCTCGGCGGCGGCCTCTTCGCCGGCGGCTTCGCCTATGTCAGCCCGGATCAGTTCACCTTCGCCGAATCGGTCGTCTTCCTCACCATGGCGCTGCTCGGCGGTGTCGGCTCGCCCGTCGGCGCCGTGATCGGGACGGGCCTGCTCGTCCTGCTGCCCGAGTGGCTCCGCTTCCTGAAGGAGATCCCCGGCCTCTACCTGGCGCTCTACGGTCTCGCGGTCATCCTCATCATCATCTTCATGCCGGTCGGCATCTGGGGCTTCGTCAGCGCGCGTCTCGGACGTCTCGGCCGGCGGACCGGGATCGCAGGCTCGGGCGGCGACCTCGTCCTGACCCAGAGACCTCCGACCGCCCATCCGGTGCTCGAAGTGGTCGGTCTCGCCAAGCATTTCGGCGGGCTCAAGGCGGTCGATGACATCGGCTTCGGCGTGGCGCGCGGAGGTGTCCACGCGCTCATCGGCCCGAACGGCTCCGGCAAGACGACGACATTGAATCTGCTGTCCGGGATCTACGTCCCGACCGCGGGCCGAATCCTGCTCGACGGTCGCGACGTGACCGCCTCGGCGCCGCACGCCCGCGCGGCGGCCGGGCTCGGCCGCACCTTCCAGAACATCAGGCTATTCCGATCCATGACGGCGCTCGAGAATGTGGTGGTCGGGGCCGAGAGGCCGGGCAACCCGGCCGACCTTCCGGACGCTGCAGCGCTGGAAGGACGGGCCCGGGCCGCCCTGGCCTTCGTCGGCCTCGAGGGCCGAGCCGACGATGTCGTGTCGAGCTTTTCCTACGGCCATCAGCGCCTCATCGAGATCGCCCGCGCCCTGGCCGGCGACCCGGTCCTCCTGCTGCTCGACGAGCCGGCGGCCGGTCTCAACGCCAGCGAGAAAGTGGCCCTGACGGCTCTGCTGCGGCGCATGACCGCGAAGGGCCTGACGATCCTGATCATCGACCATGACATGACGCTCGTGCGCGACGTCGCCGACAGCATCACCGTGCTCAATTTCGGCCGCCGGATCGCGCATGGCGATGCCGCCACCGTGCTGCGCGAACCCGACGTCATCGCGGCCTATCTCGGCGAGGAGGCGGTGCCTCTCGTCGCCGAGAGGATGGTCGCGCCGGAGCTCCGCCCCGGCCTTGCCCAGGTCGGAGGGTGAAGCCGGTGGCGGTGCTCGAGATCCGGGATCTGGCGGTCAGCTACGGCGAGGTCAGGGCCGTCGACGGACTGTCGCTCACGGTCGAACCCGGCGAGGTCGTTACGCTGCTCGGCTCGAACGGGGCCGGGAAATCGACGACGCTGAAGACGATTTCGGGGCTCGTCCGTCCGCAGTCCGGCGAGATCCTGTTCGAGGGACGATCGCTGCTGGGTTGCCGCCCGGAAGAGATCGTGCGCCGCGGCGTCGCCCACGTTCCCGAGGGGCGCCGGGTCTTCCCGGGCCTGACGGCGCGCGAGAACATCATGCTCGGCGCCTCGAACCGATCCGGCCTGTCCAAGCGACAGATCCGCGCCGAAGCGGACGGCCTCTTCGACCTGTTCCCCGATATCGAACGCTTCGCCGATTCCCTGGGCTGGACCCTCTCCGGCGGCCAGCTCCAGATGGTGGCGCTCGCCCGCGGCCTGATGGCGAAGCCGCGCCTGCTTCTGCTGGACGAGCCGTCGCTCGGGCTCGCGCCGGTCATCGTGCAGGCGGTGTTCCGCATCATTGCCGAAGTCCGCCGCCGCGGCACGACGGTCCTTTTGATTGAACAAAATGCCCGCATGGGGCTCTCGGTCGCCGACCGTGGATACGTGCTGGAATCGGGCCGCCTGGCCTTGAGTGGCACGCCCGAGGCGCTCTGGGCCAACGACGACATCAGCGCGGCCTATCTCGGCGGCAGCCGGGCCGTGCCGCGAACGGCCTGAGCGGGGCAGGGTAGTAGGCACGGAGCGCGTCAACCGTAAGCTTTGCCGTAATTCAACCTTATTTGATAGGCGAAACAGGGCAGGGAACCCGCTCGGGCGGGAGATGACGGGTCGCGGCAGCGCCCGTTGTTTCCGGACGGGTTAAGGCTTCCGAAACCAGACGAGGCGGAAAATGCTGTGTATCGACAGTCCGGCCGGCTCGCCTCGGCATGGATCCGCCACCCGCGAAACTGAGCCGCGGGCCGCTCGGGGTCGGAGCAACGGTCTTCGATTCGGGTTTCGCGTCACAACATGAAGTCATCCGTCGCGGCGTATCCCGAGTTCGTCTGTTCCATCGCCTTGCCGGGTCCCGCCGCGCTTCGTTGGGGCGCCCTGGCGGCCTGTGCCCTGGTGTTGGCGGGGTGCGCCACGCAGTCCCCGCTCAGCCCCGGACGGGGCGGAGGCGGCGGTCGCTACTTCGACCCCATTCTCGGCGTCTGGGCCAGTCCGCGCCTCGTCGACGATGGCCAGCCGGTGCCGCGCGGCGGCGGCGGCTATCTGGTGGGTCGCCCCTACACGATCGGCGGCCGCACCTTCGTGCCCAACGCCAATCCGCAAGGCTATGCGGCGGTCGGCACCGCCTCCTGGTACGGCGACGCCTTCCATGGGCGCCGCACCGCCAACGGCGAGATCTTCGACAAGGGCTCGATCTCGGCCGCGCATCCGACACTGCCGCTGCCGAGCTACGTCCGCGTCACGAACCTCACCAACGGACGATCGATGATCGTGCGCGTCAACGACCGAGGCCCCTATCACGGCGGCCGCGTCATGGACGTTTCGCAGCGCGTCGCCGATGCGCTTGCCTTTCGTAATGCAGGGACGGGCCACGTCAAAATCGAATATGTCGGCCGGGCCAGCCTCGCGGGATCGGACGATGCTAAACTTCTCGCTTCGCTGACCACCGACGGACGGCCGGCGCGGCTCGACGGCATGGCCGAACCCGTGCAGGTCGCCGACGACGCGCTGCCGCCGCCGCCGGACGCGCCCTCGCCGTTGCCCAACATCCCAGCGCCGATCGCGAGGCTCTCTGTCTTTCAGAAGAGTCGACCGATCGCCCGGCTGGCACCAATCAGCACGCCCCTCGACACGCCGGTCGAGCCTCAACAGCGCCCGGTGGCGGCACTGGCTCCAGGGCGACCGCTGCTGTCACGCTCCTTCCCGGTCGCCTCCGCCCGCCATCCGGCGCCGGCCGGCCGCGACCCGTTCTTCAAGCCGCTGTTCCCGGCGCCCCGGCCGCAGGCGAAGCCGGGCATCAGCTTCGCCGCCCCCGCGCGCAAGGGTGCGCCGCCGAAGCGCCGGGACGCCACCGGACATCTCGGTAAGACCCCAGGCGACGAGACGCAGTGATCTGCGGACGCTGGAACCGATACCCACCGGCGCAAGACTGCTCTAAACTGCCGACCAGCCGCCGCACCCGACCGCACGAGGCCCCCTTGCCGACCCAGCTTGCGCGATCGCTGATCCTCGCCGTCCTGGTCTCGACGGCTCCGGCGACGGGCAGGGCGGCGGAGTCGTTCCAGACCATCGCCCCCTTCGCACTGCTCATGGATGCCGACACCGGATCGGTGCTGTTCGACAAGAACGGCGACGGCCAGATGGCCCCGGCCTCGACCACCAAGATCCTCACCGCCGAGATCACCTTCCACGAGATCAAGGAAGGGCGGTTGAAACTCGACGACACGTTCGTGGTCTCGGAGAACGCCTGGAGCTCAGGGGGGGCCAAATCGGGCGGTTCGACGATGTTCGCGGCCCTGAACAGCCGCATTTCGATCGCGGATCTGATTCAGGGCCTCGTGGTCCAGTCCGGCAACGATGCCGCCATCACGCTGGCCGAAGGCATCTCCGGGTCGGAAGACGCTTTCGCCGCGCTGATGAACCGGCGCGCCCGCGAGATCGGCATGACCCATTCGGTCTTCCAGAACCCGTGGGGCAGGGGGGATCCCAATCAGCGCGTCACGCCGCGGGACATGGCGACCCTGGCCCAATATGTGATCCGCACCTATCCGGACCTCTACCATTACTTCGGCGAGCGGGAGTTCACCTGGAACAAGGTGCGCCAATCGAACCGCAATCCGCTGCTCGGCATGAACATCGGCGCCGATGGGCTGAAGACCGGAGATATCGCGGAAAGCGGCTTCGGGCTCGTGGGCTCTGCGGTGCAGAACGGCGAGCGCCTGATCGTGGTGGTGAACGGGCTCCACTCGGCCCGCGACCGCGCCAACGAGAGCTTCAAGCTGCTGAACTGGGGCTTTCGCGCCTTCGAGCCGCGTGAACTCTACCGCGCCGACGAGGTGGTAGGTACGGCGCGGGTCTTCGGCGGCGATAGCACGGATGTGCCTCTCATTGCCGGAACGCCCATCAAGCTGCTGGTACCGCGGGGCAGTGGCGATGCCCTGACCGGCAAGGTCACCTATCTGGGGCCGCTGAAAGCGCCCGTCGCCGAGGGCACTGCGGTCGGGCAGCTTCGCATCTTCCACGGAGGCAGCGAGATCCTGTCGGTGCCGCTGAAGACTTCGGCGGCGGTGGCCGTCGGGTCCCTACCCCGACGGGCGCTCGACGCCGGGCTCGAACTCGGCACGACGGTGATCCGGCAGAATTTCGGCAAGCCGCCTGCGCCCGCCGCCGCCGGGCAGGCCACCCCGTGACGACCCGGGCAGAGACTGGCGGGTTCATCACGGTCGAGGGCGGAGAGGGGACTGGCAAGTCCACACAGGTGCGCCGTCTCGTGGAGAGGATCCGCTCGCTCGGCCTTGCCGCCGTGGCGACGCGCGAGCCCGGCGGATCGCCCCGCGCCGAACTGATCCGCGACGCGCTCCTCGAAGGCCGCGTCAAGCCGCTCGGGCCCGTGGCCGAGGCCATGATGTTCGCAGCGGCCCGCATCGACCACCTCGACGTGACCATCCGGCCCGCCCTGTCTCGCGGCGCCTTCGTGGTCTGTGATCGTTTTATCGATTCGACCCGCGTCTACCAAGGTGCGCTCGAAGGCGTCGATGCGGCGCTGTTGGCCGGGCTCGAGCGGATCACGGTCGGCGACACGATGCCGGATCTGACCATCCTGCTCGATCTCGATGTCGCGACGGGCCTCGAGCGCGCCAGGGCGCGACGCGGCGCGGGGCCGGTGGACCGGTTCGAACAGGAGGCGCAAGGCTATCACGAGGGCCTGCGCCGTGCCTTCCTGGACAATGCCGAACGTGAACCGGAGCGCTGCCGCGTCGTCGACGCCTCCGGCGCGGCCGAGGAGGTCGCCGAAACTCTGTGGGCGATCGCCTGGGGCCGTTTCGCGGCGTTGCGCCAGACGGACCCGGCCTTGGCTCGATGAGAACGTCTGACGCCGCTCCCGAAAGCGACCGGGCCGATCCGGCACCGCATCCACGCGAGACGGCACTGCTGCTGGGTCAAGCCAGGGCCGAAGCCGAACTCCTCGACAGCTACCGATCCGGCCGGCTCCACCATGCCTGGCTGATCGGCGGCCTGCAGGGCACCGGCAAGGCCACGTTGGCCTGGCGCTTCGCGCGGTTCCTGCTGGCCTATCCGGATCCCGGCGCCGCCGAGGTACGGATGGCCCGTGATCTCTCGGTGCCGCCCGACCACCCGGCCGCTCTCAGGGTCGCGTCGGGTGGAACGGGCGATGTCGCGGTGCTGCGCCGGGCCTGGAACGACAAGACCGGCAAGTTCTACACCGAGATCCGCGTCGACGAGGTGCGCAAGGCCTCGGGCTTGTTCCAGCAGGCGAGCCGGGCAGGGGGCTACCGCATCTGCATCCTCGACGCCGCCGAGGATCTCAACCGCAACAGCGCCAACGCGCTGCTGAAGCTGGTCGAAGAGCCGCCCGGGAAGTCTGTGTTCCTCATCATCGCCCACCATCCCGCCCAGGTCATGCCGACGCTGCGCTCGCGCTGCCGGCTGCTCTTGCTCGACCCGCTGGCGCCGGCCGACACGGTCGCGGCTCTCCAAGCGCTGGGTTCGCCCTGGTCGGCGATGGAAGCTCCGGTGCTCGACGAAGCGGCGACGCGCGCCGACGGATCTGTGTCGGGCGCCCTGCACTATCTCGGGGGCGAGCGGCTGGCGCTGGACCGCGATGCGGCCCGCCTCCTCGGTCGCTTGCCCGAGGTCGATTGGGCTGGATTGCATCGGCTGGCCGACCGCGTCGGCACCGACGAAGACGATTTCGCGGTGCTCACAGGCTCGATCCTCGACTGGCTCCACGGGCAGCTTTCGGCCGGCGCCGGCGACCCTCGCCGCCTTGCACCCCTGGCCGAGGTATGGGAGAAAGTGCGCCGCTCCGCGCGCGATACGCTGGCCCTCAATCTCGACAAGAAGACCTTCCTGTTCTCGACCTTTGCGGACCTGTCCCAGGCGACGCGCGCGCTCTGACCTCCAGCGTTAAGTTCGTTCATGGCCCCGCGCCCGACCTTCTGCATCTCCTCCGCGATCCCCTATGCCAATGGTGCGCCCCACATCGGCCATGCCTATGAGCGCATCGCCCAGGACGCGATCGTCCGGTTCAAGCGGCTCGACGGCTTCGACGTTCTGAGCCTATCGGGCATGGACGAGCACGGGCAGAAGATGCAGCAGACCGCGGCGCGCGAGGGGCTCACCCCCAAAGGCCTCGCCGACCGCACTGCAGCGCAGTTCCTGGCCATGAACCGGCTGCTCGGCACCGAGGCCGACGACGTCATCCGCACCACCGAGGAGCGCCACAGGATCGCCGTGCAGGAGATCTGGCGCCGCATGGAGGCGCGCGGCGACATCTACCTGTCGAGCTACAAGGGCTGGTATTCGATTCGGGACGAGGCCTACCACGACGAGGCCGACCTCGTGCCGGGGCCGGACGGGACACGCCTCGCCCCCACCGGAACGCCGGTCGAATGGGTCGAGGAGGAGAGCTGGTTCTTTCGCCTGTCCGCCTATGGCGACAAGCTGCTGGCTCATTACGCCGCGCATCCCGAATTCGTGACGCCGGAGAAGTACCGCAACGAGGTGGTGAGCTTCGTGTCCCGCGGTCTCAACGACCTTTCGATCAGCCGCACGACCTTCGATTGGGGCGTGCCGGTGCCCGGCGATCCCCGTCACGTCATGTATGTCTGGGTCGACGCGCTCACCAACTACATCACCGGCACCGGCTTCCCCGACGACAGTGATCCTCGCGCCCGCTTCTGGCCGGCCGATGCCCATGTCATCGGCAAGGACATCAGCCGCTTCCACGCGGTCTTCTGGCCGGCCTTCCTGATGTCGGCCGGCCTGGCGCTGCCGCGCCAGGTCGTGGTGCACGGCTTTCTGTTCAACAGGGGCGAGAAGATGTCGAAGTCCGTCGGCAACACCGTGTCGCCGGCGACCCTGGCCGAGCATTACGGCGTCGACGCTCTGCGCTACTTCTTCCTGCGGGAAGTGCCCTTCGGCCAGGACGGCAGCTACTCGCACGAGGCCATCGTCGGGCGCATCAATGCCGATCTCGCCAATGACCTCGGCAACCTCGCCCAGCGATCCCTGTCGATGATCGCTAAGAACTGTGGCGGCACCGTCCCGGAGCATGGAGAGGCTACGGACGCCGACCGGCAGATCCTGGCCGAGGCCGATGCTTTGCTCGACGGCGCGCGCAACGCCATGACGGACTTCGCCCTGCACGATTATCTCGCCCAGGCGTGGCGCGTGGTCGGCGCCGCCAACCGCTACTTCACCGCCGAAGAGCCGTGGATCAAGCGCAAGACCGATCCGGCGCGCATGGCGACGGTCCTTTGGGTCACGGCCGAGGTGCTGCGCGAGGTCGCCCTGGTGGTGCAGCCCGTCATGCCCACCGCGATGGGTCGGATGCTCGACCTCCTCGGCGTCGCGCCGGACCAGCGGGACTTCGCCGCCTTTGGGCCCGACCACCGTCTCGTGTCGGGCATGGCCCTGCCCGCGCCGACGGTGATCTTCCCGCGCTATGTCGAGGCCGAGGCTGCCGACGGAGCCTCGGCCTGATGCTGACGGACAGTCATTGCCATCTGGACTTTCCGGAATTCGCCCCCGAGATCGACGCCGTCGTGGCGCGGGCGCGCGCAGCCGGGGTCGGTCGGATCGTCACCATCTCGACCCGTGTGGCGCGCCATGCCGAGCTCGCCGCCATCGCGGAGCGGTTCCCCGAGGTGTTCTTCACCGTCGGCACGCATCCACTGCAGGCCGCCGAGGAGCCCGACGTTTCGGCGGAGCGGCTGATCGAACTCTCACGACATCCGAAATGCGTCGGCATCGGCGAGGCCGGGCTCGACTACCATTACGATGCGGCAGCGCGCGACGTCGCGGACCGTGTCTTCCGCACCCATATCGCGGCCGCTCGCGAGAGCGGCCTGCCTTTGGTCATCCACGCGCGTGACGCCGACCGTGATATGGCCGCCACCCTGCGTAATGAGATGGAGCGAGGCCGCTTCTCCGCCGTGTTGCATTGCTTCACCGCTTCGGCGGAACTGGCCGCCACCGGCCTGGATCTCGGCCTCTATATCTCCTTCTCCGGCGTGGTCACCTTCAAGAACTCGCAAGGCCTGCGCGACATCGCCCGGACCGTTCCCCTCGATCGAATTCTGGTCGAGACCGACGCGCCGTTCCTGGCGCCGATGCCGTTCCGGGGAAAGCGCAACGAGCCCGCCTATGTTGCCCATACGGCCCGCGTGCTGGCCGATCTGAAAGGCCTCGACCCGGAGCATTTCGCCGAGGCCACGAGCCGCAACGTCGACCGTCTCTTCTCGAAACTTCCGGCTCGCGCCACGAGCCCCGCATGAGCGGCGCCGACGCGGGAGGCGTGATCACGATCCTCGGCTGCGGCTCCTCCGGCGGCGTGCCGCGGGTGGGGCAGGGGTGGGGCGCCTGCGATCCCGCCGAACCCCGCAACGAGCGTCAGCGCTGCTCGATCCTGGTCGAACGCCACGGCGCCGCCGGCACGACGCGTATCCTGGTCGACCTCTCGCCGGATCTGAGGCGCCAGTTGCTCTCGACCGGGATCGATACGCTCGACGCCATCGTGCTGACTCACCCCCATGCCGACCACGTTCACGGCATCGACGATGTACGGCCCCTTGTGCTCGGCGCCCGCCAGCGCATTGCCGTCTTCATGGATGATGCGACGTCGCGCGACGTCACGACCAAGTTCGGCTACGTCTTCAAGACCCCGCCCGGCAGCCAATATCCGCCGTTGCTCGACGAGCATCGTCTGACGGCCGGAGAGGCTCAGACGTTCGATGGGGCAGGGGGGTCGATCACCATCACCCCGTTCCGCCTCGGGCATGGCGAGATCGATGCCCTCGGCCTGCGGATCGGCAATGTCGCCTATACGCCGGATCTGAACCGGATCCCTCCAGAGAGTGAGCGATTCCTGCAGGGGCTGGATCTCTGGATTGTCGACTCTCTGCGCTACAAGCCGCATCCGAGCCATTTCTCGCTCGACGAGGCCTTGCATGAGATCGCCCGCTTCAAGCCGAAGAGCGCCGTTCTGACCAACCTTCACAACGATCTCGACTACGCCACGCTCCGCGCCACCCTGCCCGCCGGAGTTGTTCCTGCCTACGACGGCATGGCGCTGGCTTTCGCATGAGTGACGATCCGCAACCCGACGAACCCGTCCCCGCCGGGCTTCTCCGGGTCACGACGACCTCGCTCGAGATGCACGCCTGCCCGGCTTCGGTGCGGGTGGACGCCGCATGGCCGTCAGGGGCTCGCGTCGAACGCGCGATCCGGCCGGGAGTGGCGTTCTATCGATTTCTCTACGGGGCCGTCGGGGAGCCGTGGCTCTGGTCAGAGCAGATGCAGCGCTGGCTGAGCATATTGAGGACTCGGGAATCGAGATCTGGGTGTTGACCGCCGACGGCCAGCCGGCCGGCTTTGCCGAGATCGACCGGCGGAACGCGAGCGATGTGGAATTGAGCTACTTCGGGCTCCTGCCCGCCTTTATCGGCCGCGGGCTCGGCGGCAAGCTGCTGCGCTCTGCCGTGCGCGAGGCCTGGACGCCCGGCACGCGTCGGTTTTGGGTCCACACCTGCGATCTCGACCATCCGTCAGCTCTCGCGCTCTATCGCCGGTGCGGCTTCGCGCCGTTCCGCATCGACGTGATGGACGAGCCGGATCTACGCCTGTCGGGAGAGTTTCCGCCAGACGCCGCACGGCACCGGCCTCTCGCTCGCTCCTGACCGCGGCGGCCCCGGGGGACGGAACGCCGGCCAGGACCTCCACGACGAGGTGACCTGGGCAGAAGTGACCTGGGGCAGGGGCCTGGGACCGGGTTGACCTCTGGCGTGGTGGTCCGCCCTGCCCGCAGACGGTCGGACATCCACGCTTTCGAAGGATCTTCCTCGCAGTGTGGAGCTCCGACGATCCACAAGGCTCCAGCCTGCAGTCAGAGGCTATGGTTAACGAACTCCGGCGCCGCAGGACCTCCAGCCGGATTAGTTCCATAATATAGATTATGCGAATAACGTATGTGGCGGGCAGGTTGGTTGCGCGGGACCGAAGGTCAAGCTCCGCTGACTGGCGCGACATGTTGGCTGCTCGACGGGTTGGCGAACCGGGTCATCACCGACAACGCTGCGTTGCGAACAAGCCCTCATGCATGCGACTTGACCAGTGTGAAAACCTCCTGCCGCGCGTCCGAATAGCTGTGGCGAACGTTGGGGAAATGCGTTAGCGTCGTGTCAAGATGTGGGCTCTGATGGTCCCCCTCCACATCGTCATGAGCTCCCAAAGGGGAACGGAACATTGTCGGCGGATGAATTTCCGTCCGTTGCCGGTGAACTGAGGTGCATGCCAAGGTGGGTTCGCTTTGGCCGGGTTGATGTAAAGACATCGCCCTGTCACGGTTGTACGCTGAGGGCCCGCGACACGATTCGTTGTGGGTGTGAGAGACGTGATCGTTGGAAGGCGACGAGGTCGCCGAGATCACGGTACGGGCGGTTAGGTTGAAGGCAAAGACGAGCTGGCGACATGAGCAAAGGTAGAGATTTCCGGGGACCGAGGAAGCGGGGCTTTGACGACGATATGCCGTCCTCCCCCTACGAGTCCCGCCCGTCCCGTCCGGCCGCGCGCCCGTTCGGCAGCGGTGCACCGAGCGGCTTCGGTGGTGGCGGTGACATGATGGCTGCGCCCCCAGCCGGTCCGACCGTCGATGCCGTCGTCAAGTGGTTCAAGGCCGACAAGGGCTTCGGCTTCGTCGAGTTGTCCAACGGCGCTGGCGACGCCTTTCTTCACATCGGAGCCATCCAGTCGGCCGGTTACGAAACCGTTCCTCCGGGCGCAAAGCTCAAGGTCATGGTCGGCAATGGCGCCAAGGGCGCACAGGTCACCCGTGTCATCGAGGTCGATACGGCTGGCGCCGTCGAGCGCGCGCCGCAGCGCTCCTTCGACACCCCACGTCCGGTCCGCCGTGCGCCGGATCCCTCCACCGCCATCGAAGTCTCCGGCAAGGTGAAGTGGTTCGACGACACCAAGGGCTTCGGCTTCGTGTCGAGCAACGATGGTGGCAAGGACATCTTTGTCCACATTTCCATCCTCGGCCCGGCCGGCCTGTCGCATCTCGCGGAAGGACAGCCTGTCTCGATGCGGGTCGTCGACACCCCGAAGGGCCGTGAGGCTCTGTCGATTTCCGCCGACTGAATCCGGTCGGCGTCGGCGGCGAGAGCCTTTCGGCGTACGACTTTGTCGAATTTACGATGCCCGTGGAGTCGCTCCACGGGCATCGTCACGTTCAGGGCCCCCGCATGACACCATCCCGCGATATCGCGCGTCTGATCGAAATCATGGCCGCTCTCCGTGATCCCGAGACGGGCTGCTCCTGGGATTTGGCGCAGAGCTTCGCCAGCGTCGCCCCTTATGCGATCGAGGAAGCCTACGAGGTGGCCGATGCCGTCGAGCGCGGCGACCGGGAGGACCTGCGCGAGGAACTCGGTGATCTGCTGCTCCAGGTCGTCTTCCAGGCGCGGATCGCCGAGGAGGAAGGCGCCTTCGACTTCGGTGGCGTGGTCGAAGCCATCACGGCGAAACTGGTTCGCCGCCACCCCCATATCTTCGGAAGCCGGCGCGATCTCACGCCCTCGGAGGTCAAGGCCGCGTGGGGGCGGATCAAGGCCGAGGAGAAGGCGGAGCGCGCCGCGCGAGACCGGACGTCGCAAGGGAGCGAGGCGGAGCAGGGCGCGCCACCTGCCCTGCTCTCGGCCGTGGGCTCAGGGCTCGCGCCCCTGCCCCGTGCGATCAGGTTGCAGAAACTTGCCGGCACGGTGGGCTTCGACTGGAACGATCCCCGCGCCGTCCTGGCGAAGATCCACGAAGAGGCGGATGAGATCGAGGGTGCACTGGGCGATCCCGAAGCGATGGCGGACGAGATCGGCGACCTGCTCTTTGCCGTCGCCAACCTGGCGCGCCATGCCAAGGTCGATCCCGAGGCCGCTCTCACCGGCGCCAACCGCAAGTTCGAACGCCGGTTCGGCTTCATCGAAACCGCACTGGCCCGTCGCGGCTCAAGCCTCGCCAAAGCGGATCTCGAGACGATGGAAGCGCTATGGACCGAGGCCAAGGCGGCCGAGCGCGCCTAGATCGGGGAGGAACTTAAGGCCGGGCAGGCGGTCACACCGATCACTGCCCCGCTCCTTTGCACGCCTGCCGGCGAAAGCGCCCTACTCCGGTGTCACCCGCTCGGCACTCGGAAATCGGTTCTGCACGCGCTCGATCCGTTCCGGAGCGACACGCACGGTGAGATGGATCCAGCCGTCCGACCCGTCCTCGCGCGCCAGGATCTCGGTCGTCTCGTACAGCCAATTCAGCCCCCCGCCGTCGCTCGGGTCGAGATCGACGGCGAGCGACGTCGAGTGAGTGGCAAGACGCCGCTCGATCGTGCCGAGCAGGTCGTCGACCCCCTGCCCCGTTAGGGCCGACACGACCGCAGGCCGCTCGTCGGCCCGCTTATGCTCGGCTGCATCGTGGATCGAGGCGAGCCGGTCCGGGTCAAGCAGATCGGCCTTGTTCCAGACCTCGATGACACGTTCGCGGTCTTCCGCGTCGACGCCGAGATCGTGGAGGATGGCGATGACATCGGCGCTCTGAGCCGCCGTATCCTCATGCGCGACGTCGCGAACGTGAAGGATCACGTCGGCCGAGACGACCTCCTCCAGCGTGGCCCGAAACGCCGACACCAGCATGGTCGGCAGATCCGAGATAAAACCCACCGTATCGGACAGGATCACCTTGCCGCGATGCGGAAGCTTGAGGACCCGCAGCGTCGGATCGAGCGTGGCGAAGACCATATCGTCGGCGAGGACCGCCGCCTTGGTAAGACGGTTGAATAAGGTCGATTTGCCGGCATTGGTGTAGCCGACGAGCGCTACGGTCGGGAACGGCACATCGACCCGGGTCTTGCGGTTAGTGGCGCGTGTCTGCTTGACGTGTTCGAGGTCGCGCTCGATCCGCGCCATGCGCTCTTCGATCAGGCGGCGGTCTGTCTCGATCTGTGTTTCGCCGGGGCCGCCGAGAAAGCCGAAGCCGCCGCGCTGTCGCTCGAGATGGGTCCACGAACGGACGAGGCGGGATTTCTGATAGGCGAGATGGGCGAGCTCGACTTGGAGCGTGCCCTCCTTGGTCCGGGCGCGTCGTCCGAAGATCTCCAGGATCAAGCCGGTACGGTCGATGACCTTGGCGCCGAATTCCTTCTCGAGATTGCGCTGTTGGACGGGCGACAGCGCACAATCCATGACGACCAGGCCGATCTCGAGCTCTTCGCAGAGCTGCGCGAGCTCCTCGACCTTGCCCTTGCCGAGATAGGTCGAGGGCCGTACGGTCCCCAGATTGACGATGAGACCTTGCCGGACATCGAGATCGATGGCGGCCCCCAGTGCCACGGCTTCGTCGAGGCGAGCTTCGGGTGATCGGGTCTGGCGTGCGGACGCGCTCCGTCCGGTCGGGTATGGGCCGACCACCAGGGTTCGTGTGGCTTCGGCGGCGGTTTGCTCGACGGCATCGCTGCCGTCGGTCGCATGTTTCGACTTCAATCGCGTGTCCTGGTGTCTCGACGACGGCCGGTGATCATCACCGCGGGCGTTCGGCCGGAACGGGTGCCGCTGCGGGCACCTCATCGGGCGACTCGAACATCTGGATCGGTTGACCCGGCATCACAGTCGATATGGCGTGCTTGTAGACGAGTTGCGAGTGCCCGTCGCGCCGCAGCAGCACGCAGAAGTTATCGAACCAGGTCACCACGCCTTGCAGCTTGACACCATTGACCAGGAAGATGGTGAGAGGCACCTTGTTCTTGCGCACGTAGTTGAGAAACGTGTCCTGCAGGTTTTGTGTTCGTTCAGCCGCCATGGTCCTGTCCACTGCTCGTCGCCGCCTATTCGCGGTCTTCGATGCCGCGGCTCGGCACCGGCAGACGACACTGACCTACAACCCCGGCAGGGCGTCCTTCAGGCGTCTCCCCAGTGCGGGCTCCGCCTGCGCGTCCGCTTCGGGCTTGCCCACGGTCGCACAGACGCCGCCCGACCTGTCGCCGGACCGCCTGCATCCTGCCGCATTAGAGGCAGGATCGCGCAAAAGTCGCAAGACAAACTTGCCGAATGGCTGTCCCGCGGCTGGCCTGCGGCGAGGTTCAGTCGATGGCCAGTGACTTCAATTTGCGATGCAGGGCCGATCGCTCCATGCCGATGAATTCGGCCGTGCGCGAGATGTTTCCGCCGAACCGGCTAATCTGGGCCACCAGATACTCACGTTCGAAAACCTCCCTCGCCTCGCGCAGGGGAAGGCTCATCAGCTTCTCGCCCCCTGCCCCGTTGGGCGTAGCCGGCACCAGCGCGCCGATCTCGGACGGCAGCATGTCGGCCGTGATCTCGGACTCGGCGTCTCCCGCCGCCAGGATCATCAATCGTTCGACGTTGTTGCGCAGCTGGCGGATGTTGCCCGGCCAGTCGTGCGATTGGAGGACCGCCATGGCATCCGCTCCGATCTTGCGGCGAGGCAACCCCGTATTGGCCGACACCTGATCCATGAAGAAGGAGACGAGTTCCGGGATGTCGTCTCGGCGCTCCGACAGTGCCGGCACCCGGACCGGGACGACGGCCAGGCGGTGGAAAAGATCCTCGCGAAAGGCGCCTTCGGCGATCAAGGCCGGGAGATCGCGCGCGGTCGACGAGATGATGCGGACGTCCACATGAACCCGCGTGGTTCCGCCGACGCGTTGGAAATTCTGGTCGACCAGAACGCGCAGGATCCGGCCCTGGGTCTCGCGCGGCATGTCGGCGACTTCGTCGATGAACAGCGTGCCGCCGTGGGCTTCTTCCAGCGCACCGACCTTGCGGCTGCGTCCGTCGGTACCCTCGACCCCGAAGAGCTCCGTCTCCATGGCTTCCGGCAGCATGGTCGCGGCATTGATGACCACGAAACGCGCCACCGCGCGGCTCGATCCGTCATGGATCATTCGCGCCGTGAGTTCCTTACCGGTTCCGGGTGCTCCGGCGATAAGGACGCGGGAATTGGCCGGCCCGACCTTGTCGATGACTTGACGGAGCTGGTTCGCACTGGTGGAGCGCCCCACCACGCGGTCTGTTGTCAGTGACCGCGTACGAAGCTCGACGTTCTCCCGCTTAAGACGCGACGTCTCGAGCGCCCGTTCGGCCACCAGGACGAGGCGATCGGCCTTGAAGGGCTTCTCGATGAAGTCGTAGGCGCCAAGGCGGATGGCCGAGACCGCGGTTTCGATATTGCCGTGGCCCGAGATCATGACAACCGGCAGCGTCGGGTGGTGCTCCTTGATGATCTCGAGAAGTTGCAGACCATCGAGCCGCGAGCCCTGCAGCCAGATATCGAGAAACATCAGGTGGGGGCGCCGTGCCGCCAGCAAGGCGAGCGCTTCGTCGGCATCCTTGGCGGTGCGGGTCCCATGACCCTCGTCCGACAAAATGCCCGACACGAGTTCGCGAATGTCGGCTTCGTCGTCGACGATCAGGATGTCGGTGGCCATGACGCGTTCTCAGGCTTTCTCGCTGACCGGACCCGGTGCCGAGACGGCTTCGGGCGGGGCCGGCGTGTCGATGGGAAAATGCAGGCGGACGTGAGCGCCACGGTGACCCGCAGCATCAAGCAACTCGATCCCGCCGCCGTGATCTTCGAGGATCTTGGCGACGATCGCGAGACCCAGCCCGGTCCCCTCGCTGCGTGTCGTCATGTAGGGCTCGAGCAATCTTTGACGATTTTCGGCCGGGAAGCCTTTGCCGTTGTCGACCACGTCGATCACGGCCTGACCATCGGCGCCGACATGAAGGCCGACCGAGACGCGCCCCTGCTCCCGGGCTTCGGCGGGCAACGTCGCCTGATAGGCGGCGACGCCCTCGGTCGCGTTCTTGACGATGTTGGTGAGGGCCTGTGACAGGAGCCTCCGGTCGAACCGCGCGATCATCGGCTGGCTCGGCAGATCCTCGTTGAGGACTACGTCCGGGTGGCCGACGCGCATCAGAAAGGCGACCTGCCCGACGCATTTGACGAGATCGTCCTCGGCGAGAAGAGCCTTGGGCATCCTGGCGAAAGACGAGAATTCATCCACCATCCGTTTCATGTCCTCGACCTGGCGGATGATCGTGTCGGTGCACTGGTCGAAGACGTCCCGGCCTTCCGTGATCACCTTGCTGTAGCGGCGCTTCAGTCGTTCGGCCGAGAGCTGGATGGGGGTCAGCGGGTTCTTGATCTCGTGGGCGATGCGGCGCGCCACATCGGCCCAGGCCGAGGTGCGCTGCGCCGATACAAGATCGGTGATGTCGTCGAGAGTCACGACGAGATTGCGTTCCGCCTTGGCGCTGAGTTCGCTGGTGACGCGGACGTTATAGGTCCGCTCTCGGGTCGCCCGTGCCAAGGTCACCTGCCCCTGTTGCAGCCTCTGCCGTCCCGTGCGCGTGTCGGAGAGGAGGTCGGCGAGTTCCGGCACCATTTCGGGCAGCGACCGGCCGATCACGGCGGCCCCGGCCGGGGCGGCACCGTCGAGGAGCTTCTGTGCCGAGGGGTTCAGCACCGTGACATCCCCCCGGGCGTCGACTCCGATGACGGCCGCCGGCACGCCGGACAGGACCGCCTCCGTAAAGAGCCGACGCTCGTCGATCGTTTCGCGCGCCGCGATAAGCCGGTTCTGCTGAAGGCGAAGCTCCGAAATCATCTTGTTAAACGTCTCGCCGAGGCGCGCGAGGTCGCCTTCCGAACGCCGAACCGGCACCTGCACGTAGAGGTTCCCGGACGAGACCTGGTCGGTGGCGTTGATCAGGCGGCGGATCGGCGCGACCAGGAGGTTCGCGAAGGACAGGCCAAGCCAGATGGCCGACAGCAGCATGGTGGCGCCGAGAAGCCCGTACATGACGATGAAGGCCACCTGGATCGACTTGCGATGCGTGTCGAACTGGTAGAACGCGACCTGGATCGCCTCGGCCTGCTGCTGGAAGCCGATGGTGAACGGGTCGAGCGGCCGCTCCACATAGAGGAAGCTGTTGTCGAAGGCCGGCAGGTAGTGCAGCGCCACGAAGCTTCGCGCATTGTCGACCCGGTAGCAGACCTGCTCGCCGGAGCGTGCACCGTCGAAATCTTGAGCGCTCGGTTTTTCGACCGGTTTCGGACTACCGGTATCGACCTTCTCGGTTACCTTGCCCGAGCCGTCCATGATCACGGCCTTGGTGAAGCCCAGAGACTTCACGCGGGAATCGAAGAAATTCTGGAAGAAGTTGCGGTCCATGTAGCCCACGCGGGCCCGCGTGAGATCGTTGGCGGCGAGATCAGCGTCGCGCTGCAGCGAGTCGCATTGCTTCGAGCGGATCAGCTTGGCGGCGCTGGTGGTCTCGCCGATGAAGGCACCGACATCGTCGACAAAGCCCGGGTAGAGGCCGCGATCAAGCGCCACGCCCCCGACCACCGCCATGATGACGGCGGGCACTGCGGCCGTAATCGAGAAGAGCCCGACGATATAGGCGTGGAGACGCGCGCCGGCCTGCTTGGCCCGCCAGGCGGCCAAGAGCTTGAAGGCCTCCACCGCCACCAGGATGAACAGCACGAGGACTATGACGGCGTCGGCCAGGAAGACGTCGAGGACCACGGGATCAGTCGGGACGATCGGCGTATAGCCGGTGAACACTGCGAAGCCGGCCAGCGCCGAGACGAGGCCCAGCCCCACCACGAAGGGCGCGATCCGAAGGTTGAACCTCCGATCGGCCCGGCGCGCTGAACGGTGGTCGGTCCCGTTCCTGCCCGTGTGGTCCGTCAAGCGCATCCATCCGTTCGGCAGTAATCCCGGTGCATCCGCCCTATACTCCTGCACGGCCCGGCTTCGCCGGTCGTTGCATTTATACAGCACTGTTGCCGGATTGCGACGAATTCAGGGCGTGCCCGAGCTTTGGAACCGCTTCTCCCGTTTCACCGCGGCAGCCGCATGAGCTTGATGTCGAGCTCACGCACCTTCTTGCGCAGCGTGTTGCGGTTGAGGCCGAGCATTTCGGCCGCTTTGATCTGATTGCCGCGGGTTGCCGCCAGGGCCGCCGAAACCAGCGGCACCTCCAACTCGCGCAGGACGCGATGGTAAAGTCCAGGCGGCGGCAGGTCGTCGCCATGCTTGGCGAAGAGGTCGGCGAGATGTCGCTCGACGGCACCCATCAGGCCCCCCTCCTCCGCCGGAGCGGGCCCGAGGTCGAGGCCACCACCGCCCAGCGTTCCGGCCGCGATGTCGGAGGTCAGGGCGCTCACCTGGTTCGGCCGGTTGAGGCCGAGCTCCGTCTCGACCAGCGGAGCCGTAATGACCTCCTGAGGGTAAAGCGCTGCGAGCCGCCGAACGAGGTTTTCGAGCTCGCGCACGTTGCCGGGCCAGCGGTACCGTTTCAGGCGATCATGCGCGCCGGTGTCCATGTGTTTCATCGGCAGCCCTTCGGCGGCCGCGGCGGTGAAGAAGTGGCGGGCGAGATGCGGGATGTCCTCGGCCCGCTCGCGCAAGGGCGGTAGACGGATCGGCACGACGTTCAGCCGGAAGAAGAGATCCTCGCGGAAGAGGCCCTGCTGGATGGTGACGCGCAGGTCCTTGTTGGTGGCCGCCACGATACGGACGTTGGTCTTGATCGGGGTGCGTCCGCCGACCGTCGTATACTCGGCCTGCTGCAGCACGCGCAGCAGCCGGGTCTGCGCCTCCATCGGCATGTCGCCGATTTCGTCGAGAAAGAGCGTTCCGCCCTCGGCCTGTTCGAAGCGCCCGGCCGAGCGCGTGTTGGCGCCCGTGAAGGCTCCCTTCTCGTGACCGAAAAGTTCCGACTCGATAAGGTCCCGCGGGATGGCGGCCATGTTGATGGCCACGAAGGGCCCGGATTTCCGCTTGCCGTAATCGTGCAGGGCACGCGCCACGAGCTCCTTGCCGGTGCCGGATTCGCCGGAGATCATCACGGTGAGGTCGGTCTGCATCAGCCGCGCCAGCGTGCGGTAGATCTCCTGCATGGCGGCGGAGCGGCCGATCAGCGGCATCGCGTCGAGGTCCTCGTCGCGCAGCACCTCCTTCTGCCGCGGCTCGGCCATCGCCCGCCCGACGATCGCCACCAGTTCCTTCAGGTCGAAGGGTTTCGGCAGATAATCATAGGCGCCACGCTCGGACGCCTTGATGGCTGTCATGAACGTGTTCTGCGCGCTCATCACGATGATCGGCAGGTCGGGGCGCAGCTTCTTGATGCGCGGCAGCAGTTCGAAAGCGTTTT
This sequence comes from Janthinobacterium lividum, assembly GCA_050920985.1. Taxonomy (GTDB): domain Bacteria; phylum Pseudomonadota; class Alphaproteobacteria; order Rhizobiales; family Beijerinckiaceae; genus Lichenihabitans. Next base: position 76,461 of record JBPBQY010000030.1, read on the forward strand.
CGTCGGGCATGACCACATCGGTGATCACGAGGTCGCCGTCTCCGGCCTGGACCCACCGCCACAGGGAAGCGGCCGTTCCGGTCGTCCGGACGTCGTAACCCGCCCTCGAGAGGGCCTGGCTCACGACGGTGCGGATGGCGGTGTCGTCGTCGGCAACGAGGATGTGGCCATTCATCGCCGAATTTCCTTTTACGCTGTGCGCCGGATCACGCGCCGACGTTGCCCCGCCCGTCACGCGAGGCGAACATGGGCAGAAGAACGCGGAATGTCGTCCGGCGCGGATAGGATTCGCATTCGACGGTGCCGCCATGGTCGCCGATGACTTTCGCCACCAAAGCAAGTCCAAGGCCAGTTCCTGATGATTTGGTGGTGACGAAAGGATCGAACAGGTGTGCCGCAATGTCCGATGGAACTCCCGGACCATTGTCGCGCACGCAGAACTCGAGCGGCAGGCTGACGGGGGTGGGCGACCCTGGCGTCCGAAGCCGCACGCCGGGGCGGAAGGCGGTGCTGAGTTCGATCGTTCCGTCGATCGTGTCGGGGCCGAGCGCTTCCGCGGCATTCTTGACGAGGTTCAGGAACACCTGGATCAACTGATCGCGGTTGCCGAAGACCGGCGGCAGCGATGGATCGTAGACCTCGGTAAAACGGATATGCCTGGCGAAGCCAGCCAATGCCACGCGCTTCACGTGGTCGAGCACGGCGTGAATATTGACGCTCTCCCGCTCGATCGGCCGCAGGTCCGAAAAAGCCTCCATGCGGTCGACGAGCTTTACGATGCGGTCCGTCTCCTCGCAGATCAGGCTGGTGAGCGCCCGGTCCTCGTCGCCCACCGCCGTCTCGAGTAGTTGTGCGGCGCCGCGGATGCCCGACAACGGATTCTTGATCTCGTGGGCCAGCATGGCGGCGAGGGCAGAAACTGAGCGGGCTGCACCCCGGTGCGTCAGCTGTCTGTCGAATTTTGCGGCAATCGACCGTTCCTGCAGCAGAATCATCACCCGACCACGCGGTTCTGGCATGGGGCTGACATGGATGTCGACGACGCGATCTGGTCCGAGCTTGGGATTGCCGAGGTCGACCTGATATTCGTTGAGCGCCGAACCGCGCTTCGCCGCCTCATCGATCAGGGCGAGGAGCGGCGAGGCGAAGGGCACGATTTCGCTCAGCCGGTGCCGCCGCAGCACGGCGCGGCTCATGTCGAAGAACGATTCCGCGGCGGCATTGGCCTCCACCACCGAGCCATCCGCCTCTACCGTCAGGACGGCATGCGGCAGCACGTTCAGGACCTCGCTCGCCTGCGCGAAGTCGCCGTCGCGCGTCGCGACCACCCGAGCATCGGTCCTGATCATGCCGCGATGTCCCTGTCGTCCTGGATGTCGAAAAGTTGCCCCAGCATGCGCCGGGTCGCCCGATGGTCGTCGCTGGTCGCCATGGCGGAGCGGAGGGCCACACTTCGCGGCGAGGTCTCGCCGAGGTGATCCGCATAGGCGACGAGATGCTTGCGGGCGTGGCGATTGCCCGGGACCGCGCCGAACAGCGACAGCAGCGTGTCGAAGTGGTCGAGCGCGGCCTCGCGCCTGGCATTGAGGCTCGGTAGCGCAAGGATCTCGCCGCGCAAGGCCGCCGCGATCTGCCCAACGAGCCAAGGCCGTCCAACTGCGGCCCGGCCGATCATCACGGCATCCGCACCGGAAGCTTGCAGCATGGCAGCGGCATCCTCGGGCGAAACGCAATCGCCGTTGACCACGACAGGAATCGATACGGCCCGCTTGACGGCAGCGACCGCGGCCCAATCGGCTCGTCCTTTGTAGAACTGCTGGCGCGTGCGTCCGTGGACCGTGACGAGCGCGACGCCTTCCGCCTCGGCACGGCGGGCGAGTTCGGGCGCATTGCGGCAGGCATCGTCCCATCCGAGCCGCATCTTCACCGTCACGGGTACAGAGACCGCCGCCACTGTGGCGGCAATCAACGTCACGGCCGCGTCGAGATCCCGCATCAGCGCCGACCCCGCGAGGCCGCCCGTCACCTTCTTGGCCGGGCAGCCCATGTTGATGTCGATGGCGACGGCACCGGCATCCTGGGCTGCGCGCGCCCCGTCGGCCAGGGGTCCAGCGCGGCAGCCGGCGATCTGGACCACATGGGGGTGGATGCCGGCTCCGGCGGCGCGCGCCAGGCTCGCGGCCTCGCCCCGCGCCAGATGCTCACCCACCACCATCTCGGATACCGTATAGGCGGCGCCGAACCCTTGCGCAGCGCGGCGCATGCCGAGGTCGGTCACGCCCGCCATCGGCGCCAGGATGGCGCGACCCGAGAGAACCAAGCCACCCAGGCACAGCGGTTCCCTGCCCCGCCCCGCGTCGGATGCGATTGCTGGCGTGGTCAAGAGGGGCATGATCCTTTCAAACACTGGGGCTCCGATCAGCCGTCAGAGTTTCTGCCGCTTTTTGCAGCAATTTCAACGTTGCACGCATTCTAGACTTTCAGGGCGCGACGGCAAGCGAGCCTTTAACGGCCCTGAGATGACCCGGCCTTCGTTGACCTCAAGGGCGAAAGACGGGAAAGAAGGGCCGAACAGGAGCCTTCAAGGTCGATGACGCAACGCATTCACGTCTTGGTCGTCGCAGCCGGCCGAGGCTCGCGCGTCGGCTCGGGGCTGCCGAAACAATACCGCTCGGTCGCGGGCCGGCCCGTCATTGCGCGCACGCTCGACGCGTTCGGTTCCCGCAACGACGTCGCCACTCTGCTGACGGTCATTCACGCCGACGATCGGGACCTCTACGTCGCGTCCGTCGCCGGGCTGCCCGGCGCGAGTGCGAACCCCGTCATCGGTGGCGCTACCCGGCAGGAGAGCGTGCGCGCGGGCCTCGACGCGCTCGCGTCGCAAGGCGCGCAGGAGCAGGATCTCGTCCTCATCCATGACGGCGCGCGCCCCTTCGTCTCCGCCGACGTGATCGACCGGGCAGTGGCGGCTGCGGCACAATTCGGCGCCGCCGTACCGGGCTGCGCGGTCTTCGATACCGTCAAGGCGATCGATGGCGAAAGCCGCATTACCGGCACGCCGGACCGCGCCGGGCTGCGCACCGTGCAGACGCCGCAGGCCTTCCGCTTCGGCCTGATCGCTGACGCCCACCGCCGCGCCGCCGCCGAAGGTCGGCACGATCTCACCGACGATGCCGCCCTGGCGGAATTCGCCGGCCATCCCGTCACGGTGTTCGAGGGTGACGCCGGCAATACCAAGATCACCACCGTGTCCGACCTCGAAACCGCGGAGCTCCGCTTGCAATCAGCCCTTCTCGACGTGCGGACCGGCCAGGGTTTCGACGTGCACGCCTTCGTCGAGGGCGACCATGTCTGGCTCGGGGGCGTGAAGATCCCGCATACGAAGAAGCTCAGCGGCCACTCTGACGCGGATGTCGTGCTCCACGCCCTGACCGACGCCCTCCTGGCCACGATCGGCGACGGGGACATCGGCTCCCACTTTCCGCCCTCCGACATGCAGTGGAAGGGAGCCTCGTCGGATCGGTTCCTGCGCCACGCCGTCGAGCGGGTGGAAGCCCGGGGCGGCGTTATCGCCAACATCAACGTCACCATCGTCTGCGAGGCGCCGCGCATCGGCCCGCATCGCGAGGCGATGCAAAGGCGGATCGCCGAGATCGCCGGCATCGCGCCGGACCGCGTCGGCATCACGGCCGGCACGTCGGAGAAGATGGGGTTCACCGGGCGGGAGGAAGGGATCGTGGCCTGGGGCTTGGCTACCGTGCGCCTGCCCCTGTCGGCGGATTGACAATGTTCCCCGACGCTTTCGTTACCCGCGCGGCAGCATTGATCGCCAGTTGCCGCACGCGCGGCCTCGTTCTCGCCACCGCCGAGTCCTGCACGGGCGGTCTCGTGGCGGCGCTCCTGACCGAGATTCCGGGGTCCTCGGCGGTGTTGGATCGCGGTTTCGTCACCTATTCCAATGCCGCCAAGAGCGAGATGCTGGGCGTGTCGGCGGCGCTCATCCTGGCTGATGGTGCAGTATCGGAAAGCGTCGCCCGGGCCATGGCTCTCGGCGTTCTCGCGCATTCGAAGGCCGACGTCGCGGTGTCGATCACCGGAGTGGCGGGTCCAGGCGGCGGGACGGCTTCGAAGCCGGTCGGGCTTGTCCATTTCGCCTGCGCGCAGCGCGGAGCGGGTGTTACTGTCGTCGAGCGCAGGTTCGGTGATATCGGGCGCCGCGAAGTCCGTATGGCTTCCCTGGCGCAGGCTCTGGACCTGTTCGAGGCTCAGATCTGAACGCAGGCCCGGCAGGTCAAAACGGCATGGCGGCGAGGCTGTAGAGATCGGCCTCGGTCATGAGCGACCAGGACGGCGCAGCGAGGGCGACGACCACGATATGCCGTATTGCTGCCGCCGGACCATAATTAGCCAACACTCCAGCGGCGACCGCGAGGGTCAGCATGCAGAGCGTGAAGGTGAAGCGATCGAAAACCGACGCTGGATGGGCTCTGCCGAGAGAGCGTTTCGGAAAAGGCGCAGTAGCATCGATCCAGTCCCGTGGGTCGGTCCTGAATTCGTGCCGTGTGACTTGAATCCAAGGTCGGCAGCGTCATCGCAGCCATGATCATGCTGCATTGCAGCATTGCTCGTTGTGGGCGGAGCGGCTCTCTCGTCCCTGATCAATTCCCGAGGCCGAGACGACGACCGGCTAATCGTAGACCTTGTCGGCCCGCTCTTCGAAAGCTTCGGCGAAGCGACTGAACGCGCCCTCGAACATCGACCCCATGAGCAGGCCCAGCATCCGGCTCTTGAACTCATAGGTGATGAAGAACTCGACCGAACTCCCCGCGGAACCGTCCCCCGGCGGACGATCCCGGAACGTCCAGCGATTTTCCAGCGACTTGAAAGGCCCGTCTATGTATTCGGCCACGATGACGTTGGACGCCCGATCCAGCGTGACGCGGCTCGTGAATCTCTCACGGATCGCCTTGAAGCCGACCTTCATGTCGGCGACCAGCACTTCGCGACCGTCTGGCAGCGTCGAGCGCCGGCGCACCGTCAGGCCCTGGCACAGCGGCAGGAACCCCGGATATTTCTCCACATCCGCCACGAGGTCGAACATTCGGGCGGCCGGGTGGGACACGATTCGCGTTGTGCGGAACGATGGCATGGCGGGAACGGAAGCTTCACTTCGGGGAACGTGACGACGTCGGTTCCCGGGTCTGCGGCTCGCGTCGCTGCTCGACGCGCCCCTGCACTACCGCTCCGTACCCGCTTGCGGCAAGCCGAGCGACAGGACGGCGCATCTGCCATGCACACTCCCAACCGGCTTTCGGCATTCGTTAACCCTAACGATCTATTCCGGACAGCAGTCTTCCCTGGCCCTGACGATTCGTCGAGGCCTCATGCCCGGGCCATCCTATGCGCCGTTTAGCCCTAGCCTTCTGCCTGCTGGCCGCCGCCGCTCTCGCCGGCTGCGCCAACCCGATCTATCGCACCGATGTGTTCAAGGCGCAGCTGACCGCGCCCTACACGCTGGCCAGCGGAGATCGCATCCGCGTCATCGTCTTCGGACAGGATGCGCTGTCGAACTCCTACGCCATCAACGGGTCCGGCATGATTTCCATGCCGCTGATCGGAGATGTGCCGGTGGGGGCGCTCACCACTGCCGATGCGCAGCACGTCATCGAGACCAAGCTCCGAGGCGGTTTCCTACGCGATCCCCATGTCGCCATTGAGGTCGAAGCCTATCGTCCCTTCTTCGTGCTGGGCGAGATCACGGCGGCTGGCCAATACCCCTTCATCAACGGCATGACGGTCCAGAAAGCCATCGCGGTGGCTGGCGGCTTCGGCCCCCGCGCCGAAAGGAACTCGGCCAACATCACCCGCATGATCAATGGGGTTCAAGTGACGGCCCGGGTGCCGCTGGCCTATCCGGTCCGCCCCGGCGATACGATCAACATCGAGGAACGCTTCTTTTAGCTTTCTGCGCCATGAAGGGTTGTCGTAACGGCGAGGCTCATCATGGCGCATCAGACCGGCCAGGATCATCCCATCAGGGTGATGCATGTGCTTCGGGCGCCCTTGGGCGGCCTCTATCGTCACGTGCTGGACTTGAGCCGGGAGCAGGCCCGTCGCGGCCACGCGGTCGGCCTCATCGTCGACTCGCTAACCGGTGGCGAGCGCGCGGATCGGACCTTGGCCGAACTGGAGCCCAGCCTGGCGCTGGGTCTCCTGCGCCTGCCCATGCAACGCGATCCTCACCTGTCGGATCTGGTGACGCTCGCCCGGGTGTTGCGGCGCCTCGCGGCGACGCGGCCCGACGTCGTTCACGGACACGGCTCCAAGGGTGGCCTTTTTGCCCGCCTGCCCGGCTTCCTCCCCGGCACCGGCTCGAGCATCAATGCCTACACGCCGCATGGCGGCAGCCTCAACCATCGGCCCGGCACCAAGGCTCATGCCGTCTACATGAAGGTCGAGGCGTGGCTTGGGCGGCGCACCGACATGTTGCTCTTCGAGAGCGCCTTCATCGGCACGCGCTACCGAGCCCTCGTGGGCGAACCGAGGCATCTCTTTCGCATCGTCCATAACGGGATCGCGGACGATGAATTCGAGCCCTTGGCTCCCGCCGAGGACGCGGCCGATTTCCTCTATGTCGGAGAACTCAGGGCCGCCAAGGGCATCGATGTGCTCCTCGACGCCTTGGTGAGCATCAAAGCCATGACCGGAACGGCACCTCGCGCCGTTCTGGTCGGGTCAGGTCCCGACCGCGAGGTGTTGGAGCGGTCCGTCCTCGATCTTGGACTCGGCGGCCGCGTTACCTTCACGGGTCCCCTGTTGGCGCGACAGGCCTTCACGCTCGGCCGAACCCTGGTGGTTCCGTCCCGCTCCGAGTCCCTGCCCTATGTCGTGCTAGAAGCCGCAGCGGCGCAGATACCGCTGATTTCGACCGATGTCGGCGGCATCCCCGAAATCTTCGGTCCCTACCGCGACCGATTGATCCCGGCCGACGATGTCGGTCGATTGGCGACCGCCATGACGGCGGCACTCGCCGCCACGCCCGAGCGTCGCGCGCAAGACGCCGCCGAGCTTGCCGCCGTGGTGCGCGACGGCTTCTCCATCGACGCCATGGTGGACACCGTGGTGGCCGCCTACCGGGACGCTGTCGCGGCCCGATCCCGCTCCGCCATGGCGCGTCCGTCCGAGATCGCCCTTTCTCCCTGAACAGCAGGCATGATCCCGTGAAACCGTCGAAAATGGGTGCAGCCGCTTTCACGCCGGAGGATTTCCGGCAGATGAGCGCTCAGGAGGCTGGCGCCGAGCCGCCGACGATCGACGGGCCGAACCCCGCTCTGATCCTGCTGGCGGAGACCATGGGCTCGCTCGACGCGCGGCCGCATTACTCGCCGCTCGTCCTGGCGGGTCTCGTTCGGCTTATCGAATTCGCGCTACTCTGCGCCACCGGCGTCGCGGTTCATTTGACCTATGTGGTGCCGCAGGTCGGCTACAGCTTCGCCTACGGGATCGCGATCCCATCCATGGCGGCTCTCGCCATCTTCGCCTTCCAGGCGTTGCGGATCAACAACGTCACGGCGTTCCGGTCCCCGATCTACCAGGGTTTTCGCATCGCCGGCGGCTGGAGCCTCGTCGTCCTGGCGGCGCTGGCCGTGATCTTCTTCTTGAAGCTCGACGCGACTTTCTCCCGCGTCTGGATGATGGGCTGGTACGTGCTCGGGCTAGGCGCGCTACTCGTCGAGCGCGGCATCCTGTCCCTCATCACCGCTCACATGACCCGCACCGGTCGTCTCGACCGACGCACCGTGGTGGTGGGGGGCGGAGAGGCCGGCGCGGCTCTGCTCGAGGATCTGTCGCGGCAAACGGGTACCGACCTCCGAATCTGCGGCGTCTTCGACGACCGGACCGACGCCCGTTCGCCGGATGTCGTGGCAGGCTATCCGAAGCTCGGCAATGTCGACGACCTCGTCGCGCTGGCGCGCCACACCCGTATCGACCTCATCATCTTCACCCTGCCGATCACGGCCGAGCAGCGCCTGCTCGCCATGCTCCGCAAGCTCTGGGTGCTGCCGATCGACATCCGCCTCGCCGCCCACACCAACAAGCTCAAGTTCCGGCCGCGCTCTTACTCCTACATCGGTTCGGTGCCGGTGCTCGATGTCTTCGACAAGCCCATCGCCGATTGGGACGTCGTCATGAAGACGATCTTCGACCGGGTGGTCGGCGCGCTGGCGTTGATCGTCCTTTCGCCGCTGCTGCTCGCCGTCGGCATCGCGGTCAAGCTCGACTCCAAGGGGCCGGTGTTCTTCAAGCAGAAGCGTTACGGCTTCAACAACGAGAGCGTCGAGGTTTTCAAGTTCCGCTCGATGTATGTGGATCAGCTCGACCCTACGGCGTCCAAGCTCGTGACCCGGGGTGATCCGCGCGTCACACGGGTCGGCAGGTTCATTCGCAAGACCTCGATGGACGAGCTGCCGCAACTGTTCAACGTCGTGTTCAAGGGCAACCTGTCCCTCGTGGGTCCACGCCCGCATGCGGTTCACGCGACGGCGGCCGACCGGCAGTATGACGACGTGGTCGACGGCTACTTCGCCCGCCACCGCGTCAAGCCCGGCATCACCGGGTGGGCGCAGGTCAACGGCTGGCGCGGGGAGACCGATACCCCTGTGAAGATCCAGCGCCGTGTCGAACACGACCTCGCCTATATCGAGAACTGGTCGCTGTTCTTCGACCTCTACATTCTGCTGATCACGCCTTTCGCCCTGCTGAAGACCGAAAATGCCTACTGAGGCGCTCCGGGCTCCGACGGCCGTCGCCCGGTCCGAATTGCGGTTCGGCCGGGGCGTCGACTATGGCTCCGTCGTCAACGCGAGCTTCGCGCTCTTCGTCTTCTGCGGATCGGTGGCGATCATCGAGCCGTCCCCCTACGATTTCGTCTCGCTCCTGGCGATCCCGATCTGGTTCCTCGGCGGCTTCAAGGTCCATCGCACCTTCCTGCCGCTGTTCATTCTCATGTTTCTCTACAATCTCGGCGGCTTCATCGGCCTGATCCCCTACATCGTCGAACCAGATCCGACGATGTTCATGCTGCAGTCGCTCTACCTCGCCGTCACCACCCTGGTCTTTGCGTTGTTCTTTGCCGAGGACACGCTACGCCGCGCGGAACTCGTCCTGAAGTTCTATGCGGCGAGTACGGTATTCGCGGCCCTTTGCGGTATCGTGGGGTATTTCGGAGTCGGGGCGCTCGGCGAGCTTTTTTCTCGTTACGGCCGCGCGTCGGGCACGTTCAAGGACCCGAATGTTCTCGGCTCCTACCTGATCATGGGTGCCGTCTATTACGTGCAGACGCTGGTGCTCGGCCGTACGCGCCATGTCGTGGCGACCGGGCTCGCCTTGTTGGTGGTCGTGGCGGGCATCTTCCTGTCGTTCTCGCGCGGCTCCTGGGGCGCCTTCGTGGTAGCGACCGCGCTCAGCATCGCGCTCGCCTTTCTGACGAGCGCCGAGCCGAGCCTTCGCCGCCGCATCATCGTCATGACGCTGGTGGCGGTGGGCATCGCCGCCCTGGTGCTGTTGGTGCTTCTCGCGCTCCCCAGTACGCGTGACTTCTTCCTCCAGCGCGCCGCGCTGGAGCAGGACTACGACGAGGGCGTGACCGGGCGCTTCGGCAACCAGATCCGCTCCATCCCGATGCTGCTGGATCACATCAACGGCTTCGGGCCGTTGCGCTTCCGCCTGATCTTCGGGCTCGAACCTCACAACTCCTATATCAACGCCTTCGCGTCCTACGGCTGGCTGGGTGGCTTCGCCTTCGTGCTGCTCGTCATCGTCACCACGATGATCGGCTTCCGGATCGCCTGGAGCCCCTCGCCCTATCGACGCGCCGCGCAGGTCTTCTGGCCCTCGCTGATGGTGTTCCTGTTGCAGGGCTTCCAGATCGACATCGATCATTGGCGCCACGTGTTCCTGATGCTCGGGGCCGTCTGGGGGATCGAGACGGCGCGTCATCGCTGGCTCGAACGCCACGCCGGAACCCGTCAGGCGCTGAGCCGCAACTCCGCCGGAGCAATGTCCGGCAGCAGCTCGCGGTAAAGCGACGTGATGGCGGCGACATGCCGGTCGAGGGTCGCCGGCGCTTCCCAGTAGCTGTCGTAGGCAGCGCGCGACAGGCTGTCGAGATCGGCGGCCGCGTAACGCCGGAGCGCTTGCGTGAGGTCGTCGACGTCGTTGCGGCGGAACCAGAACCCGGTCACGCCATCCTCGACACAGTCCCGGCCAGCGCAGCCGTCCGAGACGATGATAGGCGTGCCGAGCGCCTTGGCTTCGAGCACGGTGAGCGGCTGCCCTTCATACCAGATCGACGGAAACACCAGTGCGCCGGCTTCGCGCAGCGCGTGTTGCACGGCCTGCGGGCCCTGCCATCCCGTGATCTGGACCTCGGGGTAGCGTCGCGCGAGCTCTGCGCGAAGCGGACCATCCCCCACGAACAGCGCCTCCACCCCCGCCCGCCGCGCCGCTTCGGCGAACAGGAAAGGACCTTTCTCGGGCGAGATGCGGCCGACGAAGGTTAATGGCCCACGCGCTCCCTTCCTCTTGGGGCCCAGGGGTGCCACGCCGATCGGATTGGAGATGAGGTGAATGCGCGCGCCCTGCGGTAGGTGGTGACCGATGGCGTCGAGCTGGAACTGGGAAATGGCCACGATGTCGGAGAAGCAGTCCGGCAGGTGAGCCACGCGCTCCATCAGAAGATTGCGTGTGGCTCGCCAGAGTTTCCGGCCGTAGCTGCGGGAGTCGCAGTTCGTCGCCCAGCAGGCCGCAGAAAGGGGTTTCAGCCCGCAGGGCTCCTCGGTGCGATAATTGAAGAATCCACCGTTCGGGCACATCAACGAATATTCGTGCAGCGTGTAAGTCGCCGGCAGCCCGGATCTCGCGATGGGGCCGCTGATCGAGGGTGAGAGGGCCTTGGCCCAGCCGTGGACATGGATCACCGTGCTGTCTCGCGGCAAAGTAGACAGCAAGGCCTCGAGCGCCCTGGCCGCTACCCCATTCCAAAGTCCCTGGGTCGCCGCCGCGACGATCGAACCATGTCCGATGAGGTCGTGCTGCCCGAGGCAGACGGTCCTGATCCCTGCGGCTTCGAGCTCCGGTGCGACCGGGCCGGCAGCCGCGAAGACGATCGGGAGATGACCCTGACGCCTGAGCCCGATCGCGCTGTCAAATGCAACACGGGCCTGGCCGCCCGTCACCGAAGCGTGGTCGAGCACCAGGACAATCGTCAGCGGTGACGAACTTCTCGTCATGGGGTTGAGACTCGCGGACTGAAAGACAGAGCAGCATTGCTTCTGGCCGACGATCGCGCAAATACCCGAGACAGGCGAGCAGCGTTTCCGCTCAGGGTGAACGACAGATCTTCACTTGGCCTGTATTGAAACAGCTGCCGGTTTGAAACTCTGTCGACATCGAGCCGTATCTGCCAAGTCCCCGATGTGAGGGGTCCAAGTTTACTCGGAGAAAAAGATGCGCATTGTCTCTGGCAAATCTCGCGCCCTCGTCGGTGTCGCCATCGCCGCGTCTTTGGCGATCGTCCCGGTTACGGCCTGGGCCAAGAACCCCATGGTGGGCGGCGCCCCGATGTACGCCAACAAGCCGATCGCAGAGAACGCGAGCCACGCCAAGAACCTGACCACCCTCGTGGCGGCCGTGAAGGCAGCCGGTCTCGTTGACACGCTGGCGAGCCCCGGTCCGTTCACCGTGTTCGCCCCGACCAATGCCGCCTTTGCCAAGTTGCCCAAAGGCACCGTGGACACGCTTCTGAAGCCAGAAAATCTCGACACGCTGAAGAAGATCCTCACCTACCATGTCGTGCCGGGCACACTGACGGCCGCCGATCTGATGAGCGAAGTGAAGAGCGGCGGGGGTAAGGCCGAGCTGAAGACGGTGGCGGGCGATACTCTTACGGTCCAGCAGGCCGGCAAGGGCTTGACGGTCACCGATGCCAAGGGTGATGTCGCGCGTGTCACCACTGCGAACGTCATGCAGTCGAACGGCGTCGTGCACGTCATCGACACCGTGATGCAGCCGGGCGGCTAACCCGAACCCGCTCCTGCCGGACCGTCATGCTCGATCACCCCGCTCTGCGTGACACGACAACCATGGGCGCTGCCTCGCGCCCAACGTGGCCTTGGGGCTTCGTGGTCTGTTCGGGATTGCTGGGTGCGGTGGGTGTCATAGTGGGAGCGGCGGGGACGCACCGGGGCGGTGGGGAACTCACGAGGATTTCCTCGGAGTTTCTTTTGATCCACGCCGCCGTTATCCTGGCGGGCAGCGCTATGGCCTTGGTCCTCGGCCGAACATCTGGTCTCTGGGTGGCGGCCCTCGGGCTACTGACCGTCGGCGCCATACTGTTCAGCGGCGAACTCGCTCTGGCAGGCTTTCTCGACTGGCGGCCGTTTCCTCTCGCGGCGCCGACTGGCGGGCTTTGCCTGATCGCCGGCTGGATGCTGATGGCCGTGGCCGCTCTGCTTATTGGGTTGCGTCGGCGCTGACCGACAGCATTTGTAGCCGTCGTCGTCTCAGGCAGATCCTGGGCGCCGTGGGACCGCCTGGGGCTTGGCAGCGACGAGTTCGGTCGATAGCCTAGTCTCGGCCTTGAGGGTCGTTCCGCTCGTTGCGGGATCGCGCGAGGCGGGATGAAGGGCCGATGCTGGAACAGAAGCGTGACCTCGTCGATCTGATGGATCGCGTGGCAGCGCGCGATCGGATCGCCTTCGAGGACCTTTACAGGGCGACGAGCGCCAAGCTCTACGGCATCGTCGTCGGGATCCTGGCGCGCCGCAGCCTCGCCGACGAAGTATTGCAGGAAATCTACGTTCGCATTTGGGAGCGCGCGGGCGACTTCGACGCCGGCAAGGGTTCGCCGATCGCCTGGATGGCGACCGTGGCGCGCAATCGGGCGCTCGACGAAGTGCGCCGTGCCAAGGCCGCTCCGATGTTGGCTTTACCAGAGGGGTTCGACGTCGCCGCCGAGACGGAAAATCCGTTGGAAGCAATGGAGGGGAGTGATCAGCTCCGCGCCTTGATGGCTTGCCTCGATCAACTCGACGGAGAAAAACGAGAGGCCGTGCTTCTCGCCTATTACCGAGGCTGTAGTCGGGAGGCCTTGTCCCAGCGCTACGGGAGACCCGTGCCGACAATCAAGACTTGGCTGCACCGCAGCCTGACCCAACTGAGACTCTGCTTGCGCCAATGACCGAGCCTGATGACAGGGATATGCTTGCGGCAGAATACGTCCTCGGGACGTTGGATGCCGACGGGCGCGCGGATGTGGCGGCGCGTCTTCCCGGCGATGCCGATCTCGGCCGCGCGGTCGCCGCTTGGGAAGACCGGCTTGCGCCGCTCATTTCGACCATCCGCAGTGTCGTGCCGCCCGCGGCGGTCTTGGACGCCCTGATGGTACGGTTGTTTGGAGACGCCGGTTCCGCCGCATCTGCGCCGGCGGGAACCGTGCCGATCGAGTTGCTGCGGACGCAACTGCGTCGTTGGCAGGTTTCGACCGGCGGCTTGGCCTTGCTGGCGGCCTCTCTAACGGCCTGGGTCGTAGTCCACGAAATGACGCCGGGCCTGCCTACGGGCTCGCACGTCACAGCCGTCCTGCAGCGCGACGCCGGCGCGCCCGCCATGGTGCTCGACATCGACCTCGCGACGCGTCGTCTCACCATCACGCCGGTACTGGACGCCGCGCCATCCGGACGCACGTATCAGTTGTGGATCATCGATCCGGCCCTCGGTAACCCGCGCTCTCTTGGCCTCGTTGCGGGAGGCGCCGGCAAGCAGGAATCTCTGACGTCCTACGATCCTGCCGTGATTTCGGGCGCGACTTACGCTGTGTCGGTCGAACCCGCGGGAGGCTCGCCGACCGGACTGCCCACAAGCACCCCGATTTTGACCGGTAAGCTCGCAGCCACGCGCTCCTGACGGGTTGATTTCCCCTCTGAACCATCCAATATCCGGCGCATGAGAGGCGCCGCGCTCCTCCATCGATGGTGGGGCATCTGCTTCGGATCTGAACGAAGCAGAACTCCTCTGTCGTTTGTATCTTGAGCGTTCTGGGCCAGCCTCAGCGTTTCAGCGTCGTCAGGGAAGATCCTCATGAGAACGCCTACCGGAGAGGCCCAGCCTGCCCCAACCGAGGTGTTGTCCAGCGAGGAAGCCGCGAAGCGTCTGAAGGACGAGATGCTCGGGACCATTCCGAGCTTGCGCGCTTTCGCCTTCTCCCTCTGCGGCAATGGTGACCGGGCGGACGACCTCGTCCAGGAAACCTTGATGAAGGCCTGGATCAACCAGCATTCGTTTACGCATGGCACCAGTATGTCTGCCTGGTTGTTCACGATCTTGCGTAACGTTTTTTATTCGGAATACCGGAAGCGCCGCCGCGAGGTGGAGGACGCGGAGGGCACGATGGCGGCTCGCCTCGTATCCGTTCCCGAGCAGAATGGCCATATGGACCTGCAGGATCTGCGCAGTGCGCTGGCCAAACTTCCCCCCGAACAGCGGGAGGCGCTGATCCTCGTCGGCGGTTCGGGCTTCGCTTACGAGGAAGCGGCTCAGATCTGCGGCTGTGCCTTGGGCACCCTCAAAAGCCGCGTCAACCGCGCCCGAACGGCCATCGCCAATCTCATGGCGATCGAATCCACGGGCGACGTCGGACGGCCCGAGTGGCATGCCATGGGCGACCTTGGCAGCATCATGATGTGGGAACGGAACTGAGCCGTTGCTGGACAGCTTCGAGCCGGTCTCTCATGAACCAACGACGCTGTGGGCTCAAGGCTCGCGGTCACTCGCCTAGCCCTGCGCTCCATCCAGCCTTCGTTGTGCTGATGAAGTTGTCGAGGCGGCTTTGCGCAATGGCGCTTCTCAAGCCGGCCATCAGGCTCTGATAATAGCTGAGGTTGGCCCAGGTCAGCAGCATCATTCCGAGGATCTCCTCGGATTTGACCAGATGATGAAGGTAGGCGCGTGAATAGTCCCGCGTTGCCGGACACTCCGAGGCCTCGTCGAGCGGCCGCTTATCGGCAGCATGTCGAGCGTTGCGCAGATTGACCTTGCCGAAGCGCGTATAGGCCAGGCCATGACGGCCGGCGCGGGTCGGCATCACGCAATCGAACATGTCGATCCCGCGCCGCACGGCCTCGACGAGATCGTCGGGTGTCCCCACGCCCATGAGGTAGCGTGGCTTGTCGGCCGGGAGATGCGGTTCCACGGTCTCGATCGCGGCCAGCATCTCGGCCTGCGGCTCGCCGACCGCGAGACCGCCGATGGCGAGCCCTCCGAAGGGCATGCTGGCCAGCTGCCTAGCGCTTTCCGCCCTGAGAGACGGCACCGTGCCACCCTGGACGATGCCGAAACAGGCGCGGCCCGGCTGGGCGTCGAACGCTTTGAGGGAGCGCTCGGCCCAGCGAAGTGACAGGAGCATGGCGCGTTCGACTTCGGCGTCGCTGGCGGGTAGGCGGACGCATTCGTCGAGCTGCATCTGGATGTCGGAGCCGAGCAACGCCTGGATCTGCATCGAGCGCTCGGGCGTGAGGTGATGCTTCGATCCGTCGATGTGGGACTGAAACGTCACCCCGGTCTCGTCGAGCTTGCGGAGCTTCGCGAGCGACATGACCTGGAAGCCGCCGGAATCCGTCAGCATCGGTCCCGACCATGTCGAGAAGCAATGTAGGCCCCCGAGTTCGGCCACCCGCTCGGCTCCGGGCCGCACCATGAGGTGATAGGTATTGCCGAGCACGATGTCGGCGCCGAGGTCGCGCACCTGGTCCATGTACATGGCCTTGACGGTGCCGGCGGTGCCGACCGGCATGAAGGCCGGGGTTCGGATGGTGCCCCGACCCGTATGCACCCGTCCTGTGCGGGCCGCGCCGTCCCGGCCCAATGCTTCGTAGCGGAATTCGGCGGTCATCGAGGGGATCCCGGAGGCGGAGGCGCGGCGGAGGCGGCCGGGGTGAGCAGGCACGCGTCCCCGTAGGAGTAGAAGCGATACCCCGCGGCGATCGCATGCGCGTAGGCGGCCCGCATCGTGGCTAGCCCCGAGAACGCGCTGACCAGCATGAACAGCGTCGAGCGCGGCAGGTGAAAATTCGTGAGGAGGCGGTCGACCGCGCGGAAGCGGTAGCCCGGCGTGATGAAGATCGACGTCTCGCCCGCAAAGGGTCGGATGACCCCATCCTGGCCTGTGGCGCTTTCCAGAATCCGCAGCGACGTGGTGCCGACCGCCACCACGCGACCGCCACCGCGGCGCACGGCCGTCAGTGCGGCGGCTGTCTCGGCCGAGACGGTGCCGATCTCGCCATGCATGCGGTGCGCTTCGGTGGTCTCGGCCTTGACGGGCAGGAAGGTGCCGGCGCCGACATGCAGCGTCACGCGATGCAGCGACACTCCACGAGCCGCGATGGCGGCGACGAGGTCGGGCGTGAAATGGAGGCCGGCGGTGGGCGCCGCCACGGCGCCGGGGCGGTCGGCGAAGAGCGTCTGGTAGTCGCTGGCATCCGCAGCGTCACCGGCCCGGCGATGCTCGATGTAGGGCGGGAGCGGCATCTGGCCGACCTGGGCGATGGCGGCGTCGAGCGCCTCACCGGCACGATCGAAGGTGAGGCTGACCTCGCCTTCATCCTTGTCGGATGCCCGTGCCGACAGGATGAGGACACCGGCGGACTCGAAGAGCAGTGTCTCGCCCTCGGCGAGCCGTTTGGCCGGACGGATGAAGGCGCGCCACCGGTCGGCGGCGTCCCGGCGATGCAGCGTGACCTCGATCCGCGCGACAGCCTCGCCGCGGCGGCGCAGGCCGAAGAGCCGGGCCGGCACCACCCGCGTGTCGTTCACCACTAACGCATCGCCGGGCTCGAGCATCGCCGGCAGGTCGCGAACACTGAGATTGCCGAAGGGGGAGCCTGCGCCCGGGTCGACGGTCAACAGGCGGGCGCTGTCGCGCGGGGCGGCGGGCCGCAGCGCGATGGCGGTCTCGGGAAGTTCGAAATCGAAAGCGTCGACCAGCATGGGTTCAGATGCGAGAAGCCCCGACCTACCCCGCAGCACGTGATCTGCAGAGTGGGTCGGGCCGGAAGACGGACGGTTGCCGGATCAGCTGATCGTGGCGGTGGTGATCGAGTCGGGATCGCGAACGGGCTCGCCGCGCTTGATCTTGTCGACATTCTCCATCCCGGAGACGACCTCCCCCCAGACCGTATATTGCTTATCGAGGAAGCCGGAGTCGCCGAAGCAGATGAAGAACTGCGAATTGGCTGAATCCGGGCTCTGGGACCGCGCCATCGAGCAGGTGCCCCGCTTGTGATGCTCGGCGTTAAATTCCTGCTTGAGGTTCGGGTAGCTCGACCCGCCGGTGCCGGTGCCCTGCGGGCAGCCGGTCTGCGCCATGAAGCCATCGATGACGCGATGGAAGACGATGCCGTCGTAGAACTTCTCGCCGACGAGCTTCTTGATATGGGCGACGTGGTTCGGGGCGAGGTCCGGGCGCATCTTGATGACGACGGGACCCTTGGTGGTGTCGAGCGTCAGGGTGTTGGTATCGGTCATCTCTTGTCCTCGTGGATGAAACGGATGGCGAAGATCTCGCCGGCGATTGCGGCGCCAAGAGACGGCGACAGCGGGAGCGGTGTGCAGCGTTTAAGCCCAGCCAGTAGCGATTGCGCAAGGTCGGACTTCTGCTCGGCCGTCGGGGCGTCGCTGTAGGGCACCAGAGGCAGGCCGAAGACCGACCCGTCCCGTTTAAAGCTGACCCGCAGCGTCACCGATCCCCAGCTCACGCCGGCGGGCGGTGAAAAGCAGCGACCGATCGCCGGCGCCACTTCGGCGAAGCGATTGAGGGTCGCCGGCGACACTACAGGTTGCCCGTAGCCGACCTTGAAGGAGAGGTGAAACCCGTGTGCGAAGGCCGGAAGGTCATCGGGCGTGCCTTCGATCAGCGGCGACGGACCGGGTCCCTCGGGTTGGATGAAAGTATTGGGCGGCGGAGGCGGCAGGAGATAGGGTGGTACGCTTGGCCCGATGCCGTGGAACGGAACCAGAGGCCGGATCCCGAACCGGCGCCGGAACGGAAGCCGGGACCCGGGACGGAGCGGGAAGATTCGCGGATGCAGCCCAGCCTGAGGTGCGGCGGGCGGCGCGGCTCCCGCGATCCCGGCCGCGACGACGGCCGGGCCGAGACAGGCCGCGCCCGCGATCCGGCCCGCCGCGCGCAATCTACTTGGCCGAGGCCATGCGCAGCGTCACGATCTTGTCGGGGCTCGACACCTTGCCGTTGTCGTCCGAAGCGCCCTTCTTGATCTTGTCGACCACATCCATGCCGGAGGTCACCTGCCCCACGACCGTGTACTGGCCGTTGAGGAACGGTGCATCGCCGAGACAGATGAAGAACTGCGAATTGGCGGAGTCGGGGCTCGACGAGCGAGCCATCCCGAGCGTGCCGCGCGTGAAAGGCGTGTCGGTAAACTCGGCCTTGAGGTCGGGAAGCTTCGAGCCGCCCATGCCGGTGCCCGTCGGGTCACCCGTTTGGGCCATGAAGCCGCCGATCACCCGGTGGAACACGATCCCATCGTAGAAGTGCTGGTTCACCAGCGTCTCGATCTGCTTCACATGGTTGGGCGCCAGCTTCGGATCGAGCTGTATCGTGATCTTGCCGTCCTTGGTGGTCATCACCAGCGTATCGGCATCGGCTGCGCGGGCAGGGATTGTGCCGAAAGCCACGCTTGCGGCGAGGCTGGCCGAAGCGGCCAGAAGGAGTTCACGACGGCGCAGGTTCATGGGGTTCTCTCGTTAGGTGGCGGGGCGGACATAGGGAAGACCTGTGACGCTGGCAAGGCGGCCGACGTGACCTGCCATCGCGAAGGACAGCGGTCTTCAAGGCGAGGCAGCCTGAGCGTCCTCGAACTTGAGCTCCATCCGCGTATTCGCCAACCACTCCCCGTTGAGTGGCACCGATTGCCGGCTTTGGGCGACGTAGCCCCGGCGTTTGAACAACGTCGTCGCCGTGTCGCTGGCATCGGCCGTAAGGGATTTCGAGCCGCGGGCCTTGGCAAGTTTTTCGCAGGCATCGACCAGAAGCGTTCCGATCCCTCGGCCCGCCAGGGCCGGATCGACGAAGAGCATGTCGATGTGGCGGTTGTCTTTCAGCGACGCGAAGCCCGCCGGCAGGCCATCCGCCGTCGCCACCAGGGTCAGCATGGCGGCGAGCCGGGCCGTGAAGGCCTTCTCGTCTTCGGCCACCGCCATCCAGGCGGTGCGCTGCTCCTCGTCATAATCCTCGGCCGAAAGCTCGTCGATGCTGGCGCCGAAGATCGCGGCCAGTGCCGGGCCGTCGGTCGGCAGCATGGGCCGCAACGCGGCAGTCTTGTCGTTCGCCACTAGATCGTCCCCTTCCGGCCCAAGCTCCAGCTCGTGGTGCCGTCCTTGTTGTCCTTGAGAACGACACCGAGCACCGAGAGTTCGTCGCGGATGATATCCGAGTCAGCCCAGCGTTTCTCGCGACGGGCGGCAAGGCGTGCCTCGATCAAGGCTTCGACCTGCCTGGCATCGAGGCCAGACGCGCCCTCGCGCCGCGCCGACCATTCGTCAGCCGTGCCCTGCAACAGGCCGAGCATCCGGGCCGCAGCCAGCGCTTGGCCCCGCGTGCCGGCGTCTCCGAAGAGGCCGTGCAACACCGCCACGGCCCCGGGCACATTGAGGTCGTCCGACAGTTCGGCCAAGAACGCTTCCGCAGGCGCGCCCTCGGGGGCGTCTTCGACCGCCCCATACCATCGGTCGAGCGTTCGCTCCGCTTCCTCGAGCGCCCTGACGGTCCAGTCGATCGGCTGGCGGTAATGGGTGCGCAGCATGGCGAGGCGCAGCACCTCGCCCGGCCAAGCGCGGCCGCCGAAGGTCTCCGTCGCGAGCAGGTCGTGTATGGTGACGAAGTTGCCGAGCGACTTCGACATCTTCTGCCCTTCGACCTGCAGGAAGCCGTTGTGCATCCAGACCTGCGCCATGAAGGACGTGTGGAAGGCGCAGCAGCTTTGCGCCACTTCGTTCTCGTGGTGGGGAAAGATGAGGTCGAGCCCGCCGCCGTGAATGTCGAAGCTCTCGCCAAGGTGCTTCCAGGCCATGGCGGAGCATTCGAGATGCCAGCCCGGCCGGCCCCGGCCCCAAGGGCTGTCCCAGCCGGGCTCTTCGGGCGCGGAGGGCTTCCAAAGCACGAAGTCGCCGTCGGCGCGCTTATAGGGCGCCACCTCCACACGGGCGCCGGCCATCATCTCGTCGAGGGTCCGGTGCGAGAGCTTGCCGTAATCCGCCATGGAGCCCACGGCGAAGAGCACATGACCCTCCGCCGCATAGGCGTGGCCCGAGGCGACGAGCCGCTCCACGACGGCGATCATCTCCGGGACATGGTCCGTAGCGCGCGGCTCGACGGTGGGGCGGAGGCAGCCTAGGGCATCGACGTCCTGCTCGAAGCCACGGGCCGTACCTTCGGTCAGTTCGCGGATCGTCACGCCCCGTTCGGCCGCCCGCGCAATGATCTTGTCGTCTATATCGGTGATGTTTCGGGCGTAGACGACGTGGTCGGCGCCATAAAGGTGGCGCAGAAGGCGAAACAGCACGTCGAAGACGATGACGGGTCGGGCATTACCGATATGGGCTCGATCGTAGACGGTCGGTCCGCAGACGTAGAGCCGCACGCGCTCGGCCTCGAGCGGCGTGAAATCCTCCTTGCGGCGCGTCATCGTGTTGTAGAGGCGCAGAGCCATCCCGGTCCCTCGATTCCCGCGCTTCGCGAGAGAGCTCAGGTCGAAGGGTAAGTCCCGCACCGTCGCTCGCTCATCAGTTCGCCGTTCCGACACAGCGTCTAGAGCAGGTGACCACAACGCGAAAGCGTCACGCTTCGAGTTGTCCCCTCTCGGACAGACTAAGCGAAGAGCCGAACGTCCATGGGTACGTGCAGCGGATGTCGTTGCTCCGGCCGCACATCCTGTTCGGTCCTCAGGCGGGTGGCGCAGTCGCGGTGGCGCAATCCACGTTCCGCCAAAGCTTGAAGCCCACTAAGCACCGGGTGGTCGCATCCCGACATGGCGGCGCTGATGTCGCGCCAATCGCGCTCCGTCGCATGGCGCGCAAACTCTGAGACCAGGGATGCCATGAAAGCTCCGACGCCAAGTCCGACCCGGTCCGCCTCGGCTCGCACGGCGGCCGCAAAAGCTCCACCGATCGATGCCACGGCAGCACGGGCGACGCCCTCATCGGTGCAGGAATGCAGGATATCCGCGATCAGCATTCGGCCCTCCTCTCGACCGCTCTTCCCAGTTGGGACGTCGCGGCTTCTGGTTGCGTCACTCAGGATCGACCCCAGAGCATCTAGAGGCCGATCGGGGTGACACAATGGCCGGATCGAGGGCTATGATGGCCGAAGCGTATCCGGTCTGACAACTGCTTCTGCGAATCGGACGAAAATATTCCTACATCCGACAAATGCGCCAAATTGCGACGCCTGCAGTACAGGCGTCGCACTCATCAATCAGGGCGTCTTCAGGCCGGCCTTGTCGGTGACGGCGTGGGTCCAGGCGTCTTGGGGCTCCTTGGTGATCACCGGATCGGAGCCCGAGGACAGCAACACTTTGACGGTCGACGCATATGCGGCGGGGTCGAGCACGCCATCGGAACCTGCCGTGAGCTTGTTGACGTCGTCCATCATGTGTTTCTGGTGCTCTTCGGTTTGGGCACCGGAGGTGTCGTTGTCGAGGACGATCTTCACGGCCTCGTCGGGATGCGCCTGAGCGTAATCCCAGCCCTTCATCGACGCCTTGACGAAGCGGCCCATCTTCTCGGTAAACGTCGCGTCCTTGAGCTTCGGCTCGAGCGCGTAGAGACCGTCCTCCAGCGTCGCGACACCCTGGTCGGTGTAGTTGAAGACGACCAACTGGGCAGGCTTCATGCCGGCCTCGATGATCTGCCAATATTCGTTGTAGGTCATGGTCGAGATGCAGGCCGCCTGCTTCTGCAGCAGAGGGTCGACGTTGAAGCCCTGCTTCAGCACGGTGACGCCGGGCGGACCGTCGGTCTTGACGCCGAGCTTCGCCATCCAGGCCAGGAAGGGATACTCGTTGCCGGCGAACCAGACGCCGAGCGTGTGGCCGGGGAAATCGGCCGGCGTCTTGACGCCGGAATCGGCCCGGCAGGTGAGTTCGAGGCCCGAGCGCTTGAAGGGCTGGGCGATGTTGACGACGGGCGATCCCTTTTCGCGGGTCGCGAGCGCGGAAGGCATCCAGTCGATCACGACGTCGGCGCCGCCCCCGGCCAGCACCTGCTCGGGGTTCACGTCCGGTCCACCGGGCTTGATGGTGACGTCGAGACCGGCGTCCTTATAGAACCCCTTGTCCTTGGCGACGTAGTAGCCGGCGAACTGCGCGTCCGCGACCCACTTTAGCTGCAGCGTCACGGGGTCGGCGGCTTGAGCCGCCGTGATCCCGCCCCAGGATGCGGCGCCGAGCGCCGCCAGCCCGCAGATCATGCTCTTCATATGTGGGTCCCCCGTCAGTCGTGGCGCCCGCGGAAGGACGGGTGCCAGAATGTGGTGCGTCGCTCCGCCAGGGCCACGAGGCCATAAAGAAGCGATCCCGACAGCGCCGCCACGGCGATCGTGGCCCAGACGGTGTCGATGTTCATGCGGCCGACTTCCGCATTGATGCGGAAACCCATGCCGACGATGGGGGTGCCGAAGAATTCCGCCACGATGGCGCCGATCAGCGCCAGCGTGGTGCAGATCTTCAGCCCGTTGAAGATGAAAGGCAGCGCCGCCGGCAGCCGGAGCTTGCGCAGGGCCACGCCGTAGGGCGCCGCATAGGTGCTCATCAGGTCGCGGTCGAGCGCCGTGGTGGCGGCGAGGCCGGCATTGACGTTGACCAGCATGGGGAAGAACGTCATGGCGGCGACGACGGCCGCCTTGGAGGGCCAGTCGAAGCCGAACCACATCACCATGATGGGTGCCACACCGACGACCGGCAGTGCCGAGACCAGGGTGCCGAGCGGCAGCAGCCCGCGTTGCAGGAACGGCAGGCGGTCGATGGCGAGCGCCACTAGAAAGCCGCCGCCGCAGCCGAGCAGGTAGCCGGCCGCGAGACCTTTCATGGTCTGGGCGAAGTCGGCAGCCAGCATCCCTGGCGAGGTCGCGATGCGATGCGCGATGGCGGAGGGCGGGGGCAGGATGACGGCCGGCACGCCAAGGCCCCGAACGATCGCCTCCCACCAGAACAGCAGTGTCGCGCCGAAGATGACCGGCACCGCCAGGGCGGCGGCGCGGCCGGCCCAGCCGCGGCGCGGACCGCGCCGGACGATGATTTCGACCAGCGCCCAGGCGGCGAGCCAGACGGCGACGCAGGCGATCCATTGGGGGGCGCTCACCGCCCTGCCCCCATGCGGCGCAGCACGACGGACTCGATGGCCGAGACCAAGCCGACCAGCACCGCGCCGCAGACCGCCGCCACCAACAGCGCGGCCCAGATCTGCACGGTCTGCCCGTAATACGACCCGGCGAGCAGACGGGCACCGAGCCCGCCGTCCTCCGACTTTGTGACCTCGGCCACGACCGTGCCGACGAGGCTCGCCGCGACGCCGACCTTGAGGCTGGCGAAGAGGAACGGCAGGCTCGCCGGCAGCCGCAACAGGCGGAGCACCTGCGGACGCGAGGCCGAATAGGTTCGCATCAGGTCGAGATGCAGCGGTTCGGGGGAGCGCAAGCCTTTCACCATGCCGACCGCAACGGGAAAGAACGACAGATAGGCGGCGATGATGGCCTTGGGCACCAGCCCTGTCACCGAGACCTGGGCGAGGATCACCACGATCATCGGCGCCAGCGCCACGATCGGCACCGTCTGGCTGGCGACGATCCAGGGCATCAACCCGCGATCGAGGCTCGGCACGTGGACTGCCATCAGGCTGAGCGCCAACCCCACAAGGCCGCCGAGCAGGAAGCCGAGGGCGGTCGCCTCAAGCGTCACGCCGGCATGATAGACGAGGCTGCGCTTCGAACTCGGTGCCACCTCGAAGACGGATCGGTCGATCTCGGCGACGATCTGGTGGGGGGCCGGCAGGCGTGGGTGGCTCTGGCTCCAGGTGCCGGCGATGAAATCGCGCCAGCCCGCATCCGTCACGCCCGCATTGTCGAAAGCCTGGCGCTGCAGGTCGGCGTTCATGCCCACAGCCGCCGCATACCAGACGACGAGGATCACGGCGACGACGGTGAGGACGGGGATGGCGCGTCCCGCGAACCCGGGCAGAACGGCACCGGCGCGGTTCGGCCGCGCTCTGCGGGGCAGAGGAACAGTGCCGGGCGCCTCAGTCGACATAGGCGTGGCCGGCGCGCAGGCCTTCGCGGACGCGATGCGCCACGCGAAGGAATTCCGGCGTTTCGCGGATGTCGAGGGTACGATCCCGCGGAAATTCACACTCGACGATGTCGTGCACGCGGCCGGGTCGCGGCGACATGACCACGATGCGGGTCGACAGAAACACGGCTTCCGGAATCGAATGGGTGACGAAAACGACCGTCTTGCCCGTCCGGTCCCAAAGCCGCAGCAACTGCTCGTTCAGCTTGTCGCGGACGATCTCGTCGAGCGCGCCGAAGGGCTCGTCCATCAGCAGCAGGTCGGGGTCGAAGGAGAGCGCGCGGGCGATGGAGGCGCGCTGCTGCATGCCGCCCGAAAGTTGCCACGGAAACTTGTCGCCGAAGCCGTTGAGATTGACGAGATCGAGACCGGCCTCGACACGCCGTCGACGCTCCGCCTTCGGATAGCCCATGATCTCCAGCGGCAGCGCCACGTTTCGCGCCACGCTGCGCCAGGGGTAAAGCGCGGGCGCCTGGAAGACGTAGCCGTAGGACCGGTTCAGCCGGGCTTCGCGCGGGCTCATCCCCTTGACGGCGATGCTGCCCGAGGTCGCGGATTCGAGGTCCCCGATCACGCGCAGCAGCGTGGTCTTGCCGCAACCCGAAGGGCCGATCAGGGACACGAATTCACCGGGCCGGATGGTGAGGTCGACGTGAGACAGGGCCTGGACCGGTCCCCCATCCGTCTCGAACACCAGCGACAGATCCCGGGCCTCGACGGCCGGAGGCGGTGCTTTGCCCGTAGGACTCGATCCTACGGCGACTGACGTCTCGGTCGACCCGGACAGATACGGGGCGACAGGCGCATTCATCAGCGGGCCACCACCTTCAGCGGGTTCGTGTCGCGCCAGCGACGCACCGCCTTGGCTTCCGGCGTGAAGGGTTTGCGGGGCACGAAACGGCCCCGGCCCGGCTCGGCCAGGACCCGCCCGTCGTGGTAGGCGATGTCGCCGCGCGACAGGACCGTGCGCGGCAGGCCCACGCAGGCGACACCCTCGAAGACGTTGTAATCGATCGCCGAGACCTGTGCTTCGGCCGAGATCGTCTTCTTGGCCTTAGGATCCCAGATGACGATGTCCGCGTCGGCGCCGATCTCGAGCGAGCCCTTCTGAGGGTAGAGGTTCAGGATCCGGGCGATGTTGGTCGACGTCACGGCGACGAATTCCTCGGGCGTCAGCCGCCCCTCCCCGACACCGCGGGTCCACAGGACCGGCATGCGGTCCTCGAGGCCGCCGGTGCCGTTGGGGATCTTGGTGAAATCGGAGCGACCGAAGCGCTTCTGTTCGGTGGTGAAGGCGCAATGGTCCGTCGCCACCACCTGCAGCGAGCCGGCGCGCAGCCCATTCCACAGATCGTCCTGGTTGAGCTTGTCGCGGAAGGGCGGCGACATCACGCGCCGCGCCGCATGGTCCCAATCCGGATGCAGGTATTCGGTCTCGTCGAGCACGAGATGCTGGATCAGCGGCTCGCCATAGACGCGCTGCCCGTTGGCCCGTGCCCGGCGAATCGCCTCATGCGCCGGGATCGATGAGGTGTGGACGATGTAGAGCGGCACGCCGGCTTGGTCGGCCAGCATGATGGCGCGGTTGGCAGCCTCGCCCTCGACCTCGGGCGGCCGCGAATAGCCGTGGCCTTCGGGTCCGGTGATGCCGGAGGCCATGAGTTCGGCCTGCAGCGCCGCCACCACGTCGCCGTTCTCGGCATGGACCAGGGGCATGGCGCCGAGCTCGGCGCATCGCTTGAACGAGGCGAACATCTCCTCGTCGTTGACCATCAAGGCGCCCTTGTAGGCCATGAAATGCTTGAACGTGGTCACGCCCTTGGCAACGACCTCGGCCATCTCGGTGCGGATCGCGTCCGACCAGGATACGATGCACATGTGATAGGCGAAATCGGTCGCTGCCGTTGCGGAACGGCGGTCCCAATCGGCCCAGGCGTCCATGAGCTTCTGGCCGTGCGACGGGATGCAGAAGTCAACCACCATGGTGGTGCCGCCCGACAGCGCCGCGCGGGTGCCGGAGGCGTAATCGTCGGCCGTCGTCGTGCCCATGAACGGCATTTCGAGATGCGTGTGGGGGTCGATGCCGCCCGGCATGATGAGACAGCCCTTGGCGTCGATCGTCTCGTCGCCACGGAGATCGTGTCCGACGGCGGCGATACGCCCGTCCTCGATCAGCACGTCGGCGGGAAAGCTCCGCGCCGCCGTCACGACCGTTCCACCCTTGATGACCGTCGACATCGTTCCCGTCCTCCCACCGTCGGCTCTCGCCGCCCTTGACGACACGCGCCATGCCCCGGAGCGCGACGGCGGCGTTGCCCGCCGCTCCTCACCCATCCCGGCTTTGCGCCGGAACGTCCTCCCCTTGCAGGGGAGGACGCGCCTTCACCCCACCACTTCGGCTGTCTCCAGCACGGCGTCGAGCAGGACCTGGGTGCCGGCGCTCGCCCAGGCGGGCGAGATCTCCTCGGATTCGTTGTGGCTCACGCCATCCACGCAGGGCGTGAAGATCATGGCGGTCGGCGCCACGCGGGCGATGTAGCAAGCGTCATGCCCGGCGCCCGACACGATGTCCCGGTGGCTGAAGCCGCCCTTCACGGCGGCACGGCGCACAGCGGCCACGCAATCCGCATCGAAGGGCACCGGCGGATACTCGAACACCTGCCTGATGTCGGCCTCGAGCCCGGCCGCCGCGCAGATCTCGGCGATGCCGTCGCGCAACTCCCGGTCCATCACGACCAGCATCGGCAGTTCGGGGTGGCGGAACTCGCAGGTGAGGAAGACTTCACCCGGGATGACGTTGCGCGAGCCCGGATAGGGGGTCAGCATCCCGGTCGTGGCGACGGCCAACGGCGGGTGGGCGAGGCCGATGCGGTTGACGAGTTCGACGACGCGCGCCGCGCCCACAAGGGCGTCGCGGCGGCCCGGCATGGGTGTCGAGCCGGCATGGCTTTCAAAACCCTTGATCGTCACCTCGAACCAGCGCTGCCCCTGACCGTGGGTGACGACGCCGATGTCGATTGCCTCGTCTTCGAGGATCGGACCCTGCTCGATGTGCAACTCGAACATGGCGCGGATCTCGCGACCTCCACAGGGCACCTCGCCCTTGAAGCCGATGCGCGCGAGCTCGTCACCGAGCTTCAAGCCATCCCGATCCTCGATCGCATAGGCCTCCTCCAGCGTGTAAGCGCCGGCGAAGACGCCCGACGCCACCATGGCGGGGGCGAAGCGCGCCCCCTCCTCGTTTGTCCAGTTGGCGAGTTCGATGGGGTGTCTGGTGCGGACTCCGAGATCGTTCAGCGAGCGCAGCACCTCGAGGCCCGCCAGAACGCCGAGCACGCCGTCGTATTTCCCGCCCGTGGGCTGCGTATCGAGGTGGCTGCCCATCATGACGGGCGGCAGATGATCCTCAATGCCGGCGCGCCGGGCGAACATGTTGCCCATCGTGTCGATCGTCATGGTCAGGCTTGCGTCCGCACACCAGCGGGCGAAGAGGTCCCTGCCCTGTCGGTCGACATCGGTGAGGGACAGACGCTTGCATCCGCCCTTCGGCGTGCCGCCGATCCGCGCCATGTCCATCAGGCTGTCCCACAGACGCGCGCCGTCGATGCGGATGTTGGACAGATCTGGCATGAAGGGTCTCGCGACGTAGTGCGCCGTCGCAAATGCGGCGCTTCGCCTCAAGTTAGCGTCAGTTTTTCCGATCGGTCAAACCCATCATGTCGTTGCCGAAATCGAGGGTGGATCGTCAGGCGGGGGGTCGGGCCGACCTGGAAGACGCGATCCTGAAAGCCGCCGAGGCCGAGTTCGCCGAGAAGGGTTTTGAGGGCGCGACGACCAGCGCCATCGCGGCGCGCGCCGGACTGCCCAAAGCCAACCTGCACTATTACGTGGTCACCAAGGAGGCGCTCTACCGCCGCGTCGTGGAGGGCGTGCTGGCGGCCTGGCTCGATGCCGCCCGCAGCTTCGACGAGAACGCGTCGGCCGAGGCCGCGCTGACCCGCTACATCGAAGGCAAGATGGATCTCGCTCGAGAACGGCCTTTGGGTTCGCGCATTTTCGCCCGCGAGGTGATGCGTGGCGCCCCGGTCATCCAGGATTTCCTGGCTACGACCCTCACCGACTGGGTGCGGGAGCGCGGGGCCGCCATCGAGCGCTGGATCGCCGACGGGCAGATCCGCCCGCTCGACCCGAAAATCCTGTTCTTCATGATCTGGGCAACAACCCAGCATTATGCCGATTTCGCGCACCAGATCGCGGCATTGAACGGCGGCGAAGCACTGGGAGACACGGGTTTCGCGGCCGCCAAGCGGCAGGTGGTCGGGACGCTGCTGCGCGGCGTTCTCGCGGTTCCTCCGAGTGACAGGAACGGCGATCCAGCATAGACATGGCGCGTCGTTTTCGGAGGAATCCATCATGCGGTTGAGCGCGCGCAATCAGTTGAAGGGGCGGATCGTCGAGGTCACCAAGGGCCAGACGACCGCACATGTCCGGATCGACATCGGCGGCGGCGTGATCGTCACGGCCTCGGTGACCAACGAGGCCGTGGACGAGCTCGGCCTGAAGGTCGGCGAGGCCGCTCATGCCGTGATCAAGGCCTCCGACGTGATGGTGGCGGTCGACTGATGCGCGCCGACGGCTTCTCCCTCCCGATTGCCGCTGCCCTGGTGCTGGCCGCTTGGGCGGCTCCGGCCCTGGCCCAGGACGCGAGCGGCTGTTCGAAGTTCAAATGGCCGATCGATCGCGAGCGTTCGGCCTTCGGGACGCCGGGCCTGCAGACCGTCGAAGCGGGCAAGCCCCTGCCCGGCATCATGGATCCGGCCATCGTCAGGCTGCAGCCCGTCGCGACGGCAAACTTCGAGAGGCCTCCGGGGCACAAGCCGAAAGACGGCACCTTCGGTGTGGTGGTCAAGACTCCGCCGCTCGCCGTCGCCGGCACCTATCAGGTAACGCTCTCGGACGACGCCTGGATCGACGTGATACAGGGCGGACGCGAGGTGCGTTCGTCGGCCTTCTCGGGCGTGCAGGGTTGCCCGAACGTGCGTAAGAGCGTGCGCTTCCCGATCGCCGCGGGCGATGCGACGCTGCAGATCAGTGGAGCTGCAGCCGATAGCATCAAGGTGGACTTTCTCCCGGCGCTCTAGCCGGCAGGATGCGTCGAGGAGACGAGCCATGACGAATCTGGATGGACGCGTGGCCTGGGTGACGGGTGCCGGCAGTGGCATCGGCGAGGCCGCCGCTCTGGCGCTGGGCGGTGCCGGCGCCACCCTGGTTCTGACAGGTCGTCGCGCTGAGCCTCTGGCTGCCGTGACTGCCGCGGTCGTGGCGGCCGGCGGGCAGGCCATAACGATGCCCGGCGACCTCACGCGGCCCAGCACCGCGGGAGAGATCGTGGCCGACATCGAGCGCCGGTTCGGGCGGCTCGATCTCCTGGTCAACAATGCGGGTCTGAACATCGCGGCGCGGGCCTGGAGCGATCTCACACCCGAGGGCATCGATACGGTACTGCATGGCAATCTCTCGGCCGCCTTTTACTGCGCGGCTGCGGCGCTCGTACCGATGCGCCGGCAACGCGACGGGCTGCTGATCCACACGGCTTCCTGGGCCGGCAAATATATCAGCCCGGTCAGCGGACCTGCCTACACGGCGGCGAAACACGGCGTCGTGGCGATGAGCCAGAGCATCAACATGGAGGAATACCGCAACGGTATCCGCTCGACCGCGATCCTGCCCGCCGAAGTCGCCACCCCAATCCTCGATAAGCGGCCGGTGCCGCCGAATGCAGAGGAACGCGCCGCGATGCTGCAGCCGGGCGTTCTCGGCGCGCTGATCCTCTTCGTCGCGACCCAGCCCACCAGCGTCTGCCTCAACGAGATCACTATCAGCCCGACGGTGAACCGCGCCTATGGGGCGTGAGATCCCACCCGGCGCTTGGCGCCACCCTCCCCGTTCCGGGGAGGAATAGCGCCCCTACTCGGCCGCTACTCTCGCGGCCGGGTTGTTCGGGTGGGTGGTCCAGTTGGCATAGGGGCGGTCGTAGGCCTGGCCGGTGCGAGGATCGGTGCCGATCGTCCGCTGCTCCAGCGTGATGCAGGACTCAACCGGGCAGATCTCGACGCAGAGATTGCAGCCCACGCATTCGTCATCCTTCACGACGAACTTGCGCCGGCCGTCGATCGTGGCAGTGATGGCCTGATGCGACGTGTCCTCGCAGACGATATGGCAGCGCCCGCATTTGATGCAGAGGTCCTGGTCGATCCGCGCCTTGGCGACGTAGTTGAGGTTGAGATATTGCCAGTCGGTGGCGTTGGGCACCGCCATGCCGCGGAAATCCTCGATCGTCCGATAGCCCTTGCTGTCCATCCAGGTTTCGAGGCCGGTGATCATCTCCTCGACGACCTTGAATCCGTAGGTCATGGCGGCGGTGCAGACCTGGACTGTGCCGGCGCCGAGCGCGATGAATTCGGCGGCGTCGCGCCAGGTGGTGATGCCGCCGATGGCCGAGATGGGCAGCCCATAGGTCTCGGGATCGCGGGCAATCTCGCTCGTCATGGAGAGCGCGATCGGCTTCACGGCCGGCCCGCAATAACCACCGTGGGTGCCCTTGCCGTCGACATGGGGCGACGGCGTCATGCGGTCGAGATCGATCGCGACGATGGAATTGATCGTGTTGATCAGCGACACCGCATCGGCGCCGCCGCGCTTGGCGGCCCGCGCGGGATGTCGAATGTCGGTGATGTTGGGGGTCAGCTTCACGATGACGGGCAGGCGCGTGGTGGCTTTGCACCAGCGTGCCACCATCTCGATGTACTCGGGCACCTGCCCCACCGCCGAGCCCATGCCGCGCTCGCTCATGCCATGCGGGCAGCCGAAGTTCAGCTCGACGCCGTCGCAACCCGTGGCCTCGACGCGCGGCAGGATGCGCTTCCAGCTCTCCTCGTCGCAGGGCACCATGACCGAGGCGACAAGTGCCCGGTCGGGGTAGAGCTTCTTCACCTCGGCCATTTCCTGGAGATTGATCTCCAGCGGCCGGTCGGTGATGAGCTCGATGTTGTTGAAACCCATCAGGCGGCGGTCCGGCCCATGGATCGCGCCATAGCGCGGCCCCGAAACGTTGACCACGGGCGGCCCGTCCTCGCCGAGCGTCTTCCAGACGACGCCGCCCCAACCCGCCGCAAAGGCGCGGAGCACGTTGGTCTTGCGATCGGTCGGGGGCGCCGAGGCCAGCCAGAACGGGTTCGGCGAGCGGATGCCGAGGAAGTCACTGCGAAGATCGGCCATCAGGCGGCTCCTGCCAGGGTCGGAGCGGCGCTCCGGAGATGGGCGTCGATGGCGATGGCGGCGCGCTTGCCGTCCTCGACGGCGCTGACCGTCAGGTCGGGGCCACCCGCCACGCAATCGCCGCCCGCCCAGACACCGGGCAGCGTCGTGCGGCGCTCGGCATCGACGATGATCCGGCCGCCGTCGAGCGCCAGGGCGGCGCCTTCGCCTTCCACCGTTTCCCCCAGGAAGGTCTGGCCGATGGCGCAGAGCACGAGATCGGCCGGCAGCGACGCATCCTCGGTGGTCACCGCATCGCCCGGCGGGCGATGGGCGAAGCGCACGGCCGCCACGGTGCCGCCGCGCGCCTCGAACCCTGCCGGTACCATCCAGTGGCGGATCACCACGCCGTTGATCTGCGCCAGCTCCTGTTCCCAGCGGCTGGCCTTCATGTCGTCTGGACCGCGGCGGTAGGCGATCGTCACCTGTTCGGCGCCGAGGCGGCGCGCCTGAACGGCGGCGTCGACCGCCGTCATGCCGCCGCCGATCACGACGACCCGACGACCGACCGGCACGGCGGCTTTGTCCGGGGCCTGCCGCAGGATCTCGATGAAGCCGAGCGCGTCCACCACGTTGCTCTGCTCTTCCATGCCGGCCAGCGCGTTAACGCCGCCGAGGCCCAGGCCCAGGAACACGGCATCGTGGCGCTGCCGCAGCGTGTCGAGGTCGAGGTCGACTCCGAGCCGCTGGCCCGGCGCGACCGTGATGCCGCCGATGCCGAGAATGAAGTCGACCTCGGCTTGCGCGAAATCCGCCGGCGTCTTGTAGGCGGCGATCCCGTATTCGTTGAGGCCGCCGAGCTTGGGCCGGGCGTCGTAGAGCGTCACGGCATGGCCGAGCAGTGCCAGGCGATGCGCCGCCGCGAGGCCTGCCGGCCCGGCGCCGACGACGGCGACGCTGAAGCCACTGTCTGCCGCACGCGCGAAAGGATGGCGGCCGGCGGAGGCCGACGCCGCCATGATGGCGTCGGTCGCGTGGCGTTGCAGCGCGCCGATCCTGACCGGCTTGCCTTCGGCGTGCTCGCGCACGCAGGCCTCCTCGCAAAGCTGCTCGGTCGGGCAGACCCGGGCGCACATGCCGCCCATAATATTGGCCTGCAGGATCGTCTCGGCGGCGCCGATATTGTTGTCCTTGGCGATCTGCCGGATGAAGAGCGGGATGTCGATGCCGGTCGGGCAACTCTGCACGCAGGGCGCGTCGTAGCAGAAGTAGCAGCGCTCCGATTCGACAAAGGCCTCGTGCCGCGTCAGCGGCGGCGTGAGATCGGCGAAGTTGCGGGCATAATCCGCCGCACCGAGCCGCCCGCCCGTCACACCATCGGTGGTGATCGACGCCATATCCAACCTCCCGGCCTTGGTCCGATACAACTTGACCAGATGGTCAAGTCTCTTCTCCCGTCTGAGGCCTTGTCAAGGCGAAGAGATCGGCAGCACAAGGCGTGAAAAGCGGCACAGGACGAGGACGACAGACATGCCCGATATCATCGCGCTCGGCGAACCCATGGTGGAGTTGAACCGCCATAAGGGCGCCGAGCATTATTCGGTGAGCTGCGGCGGCGACGTCTCCAATGCCATGGTGGCGGCGGCGCGCTCGGGGGCGTCGACCGGGATGGCGACCGCCATCGGCGACGACGAGTTCGGCCGCACGCTGCTCGACCTTTGGGCGCGCGAGGGGGTGGATGCTACCTCCGTCAAGCGCGATGCTGCGGCGCCGACCGGCATCTATTTCGTCTCCCACACCGAGGCCGGCCACGACTTCTCCTATCGGCGGACGGGATCAGCTGCGAGCCTCTTCGGTTCGGACGACCTGCCGGGCGAAGCGATCCGATCGGCCAAGATCCTGCATGTCTCGGGCATCAGCCAGGCGATCTCGACGCGGGCCGCCGATGCCGTCTTCGACGCGCTGGCCCTGGCCCGCGAGGCGGGCGTCCTTCTCTCCTACGATACCAACATTCGCCTGAAACTCTGGCCCATCGCCCGCGCCCGCGCCGTGATTCACGAGGCCATGACCAACATCGACATCGCCCTGCCCGGCCTCGACGACGCGCGGCTCCTGGTGGGCGTCGAGGATCCGGATGCCATCGCGGACCGCTATCTGTCCTTCGGGGCCCGAATCGTGGCGCTGAAGCTCGGCAGCCAGGGCTGCCTCATCGCGACCAGCGAACAGCGCCTGCGGATCCCGCCGCATCGCGTCGAGGCGGTGGACGCGACCGGCGCCGGCGACACGTTCGACGGCGCTTTCCTCGCCGAATACCTCCTCACCGGAGAGCCCTTCCGAGCCGGTCTCTATGCCAATACGGCGGCGGCGTTGGCCACACGCGGCTACGGCGCCGTCGATCCCATGCCGCGGCGCGCGGAGATCATGGCGGTGCTGAGGGCAGCGGCTCCGCTGAGCTGATCGTGGCGCTTCGGCACTCTTGCCGAAGCCGCGGATCGGTCTTTCCTCGGGGGTTACGCCCGCATGGGGACCAGCAATACGAAGATCGATCGTCGGAGGGCGCGCGGTGGTTTCGACCCTTGCGAAGGCTTTGTCGCCGGACATCACAGGCGAAATCCCGCCGACGTCGGCCGCTTTGCCGGGGCGTAACGTCGCGCGCCTCTCCTGCGAAACACAACCAGGTCGCCGCAGCGCTGCCCCCTTTCCGGGGCACCGTACGGGCGAACCCGGAGACCGACCCATGATCCGCTCTGTCCTGAAACGCCCCCTCGCCTTCGCCGCTGTCGCGGCCCTGGTTTCGATCGGCTCCGCCGTCCGGGCCGCCGAACGCCCGGTCCCCTTGCCGGCCCCTGCGATGGATCTGCCGGCATCGGGCGGCGCCCGCAGCATTGTCTTGGCCGGGGGCTGCTTCTGGGGCCTCCAGGGCATGTTCGAACACGTGAGGGGCGTCACCCGTGTCGTGGCGGGCTATGCGGGTGGCGAGGCCGCAACGGCGCATTACGAGATGGTGGGCGGCGGGGAGACCGGCCATGCCGAGGCGGTGAAGATCGACTACGATCCCGCCGTGGTCTCCTACGGTCAATTGCTGCAGTTGTTCTTCTCGACCGCGCATGACGCGACCCAGGTGGGCGGCCAAGGCCCCGATTCAGGCTCGCAATACCGGTCGGCGATCTTCGTCTCGGACGAGGCCGAGACACGCGTCGCCTCAGCGTATATCGCCGAACTCGGCGCGGCCGGCCGGTTGCATGGCCACATCACCACCAGGCTCGAACCGCTGCGCGGCTTCTATCCGGCCGAGACGTATCATCAGGACTACATGGTCCATCATCCCGACGCTGCCTACATCGTGATCAACGACGCGCCGAAGATCACGGCTTTGCACCGGCTCTACCCGGCCCTCTACCGTGATCAGCCCGTCATGGTGGCAGGACGGTAAAGCTGCGCCTCACATCGGCGGGACGAGGCCGTCCTTACCGACCGTGACCCGCTCGGCCGTGAGCTTGCCACCCTCGGCCGTCGTGGCCTGTACGATGACATGGGCGCCCGGCACCAGCATGGCCCGATCGCCCGGTGCGAACATCACGATAGGAGCGTCTTTCGGCACCACGATGCTCTTTTCGCCACCCTTGTAGGCGACGCTCAGGCGGTCTCCGGAGGCGTTCTTGACCTCGTTGCCGACAGTGCCGTTGGTCATCGTACTGGTCGGGCCGAGGTCGAAGGCACGGTGGCCTTCTCCGCTGCCCCGCATGGATTCCGGGAAGATGTGAATTTCCTTCGCCACCAACGTCCCGTCGGCCTGCGTGTCGGCGGCGGCACCGATGAAGCTGCCGGGCGTGACGTCGGCGAGCTTCGCCGGCACCAGCGCCGTGACGGCATAGGTCGGCGTCAGCGCGACGGTAACGTCGGTGCCTGCCCTGTCCTTGAGATGCAGCGCGGTTCCCTCGAGCGACACGACCGTGCCCCGGACCCGTGTGGCGCTCTGCGCGAGCGCAGCCCCTCCGATGAGGGTCAGGGCCGTCGCCAGCATCAGCATTCGCTTCATCATCGCATCCTCCTCGATCGGAAGCGGCCGGGTTCCGGGCCGCTGCGTCTACAGGTAAGGATGGGGACGGGACAGCGATCGACAAGGGAATTGCATGCGCATCGACGGCCGCGACTTCCGTACCATCTGGCTCGGCGAGGATGGAGCCTCGGTCGAAGTCATCGATCAGCGCGCCCTGCCCCATCGCTTCGCCCAGCGTGTGCTCCGGACAGATGCGGACGTCGCGGAGGCGATCTTCGACATGACGGTGCGAGGCGCGCCGCTGATCGGCGCCGTCGGCGCCTACGGGCTCGCGCTGGCGATGCTCTGCGATCCATCCGACGCCAACTTGTCCGCGGCCTACGACCGCCTGATCGTCGCCCGCCCGACCGCCGTGAACCTGCGCTGGGCGCTGGATCGGATGAGGGCGCGGCTGGCGCCGCTGAAGCCCGGAGAGCGCCGTGTCGCCGCCTATGCGGAGGCGAGCCGCATCGTCGACGAGGATGTCGCCACCTGCGCCGCCATCGGCGAGCATGGGGCGACGCTGATCCGCGATGCCTGGGATCGCAACGGACAGACGCGGCCCGTCAACGTTCTGACCCATTGCAACGCCGGCTGGCTCGCCACGGTCGACTGGGGCACCGCGCTGGCGCCGATCTACAAGGCCCACCGCGCCGGCGTACCGGTTCATGTCTGGGTCGACGAAACGCGCCCGCGCAACCAGGGCGCCAGCCTGACAGCCTATGAGCTGCTCTCGGAAGGCGTGCCCCATACCGTCGTCGTGGACAATGTCGGCGGCCACCTCATGCAGCACGACATGGTCGACCTCTGCATCGTCGGCAC
Source organism: Janthinobacterium lividum (assembly GCA_050920985.1). Lineage (GTDB taxonomy): Bacteria > Pseudomonadota > Alphaproteobacteria > Rhizobiales > Beijerinckiaceae > Lichenihabitans. The sequence goes on from JBPBQY010000030.1 coordinate 112,992, forward strand.
CGACCGCACGACGCGGACTGGCGACGTCTGCAACAAGGTCGGCACCTATCTGAAGGCACTGGCGGCACATGACAATGCGGTGCCGTTCTACGTCGCCCTGCCCTCCTCCACGGTGGATTGGCGCATCAGCGACGGGCTGCGCGAGATCCCGATCGAGGAACGGTCGGCGGATGAAGTGGCCTTCATGTCGGGCGAGACCGCGGCAGGCACAATCGAGACCGTGCGGGTGACGCCTCGCGGCAGCCCAGTGTCCAACTACGCTTTTGACGTTACCCCGGCCCGGCTCGTCAGCGGCCTCATCACCGAACGCGGCCTCTGCCCCGCTTCGGAAGCGGGGCTCACCTCGCTGTTCCCCGGTGAGGAGGACGACAAGGCGGCATGATCGAAGGCCCATACTTTCGGCATGTCTCGTCGATGCGTCAGGGTCGACCGCGGACTTCAACCCGCGGTAAATCTCGGGCGGCTTAGAATGGCTCATCCAACGTGACGAGCCGAAGCCATGATAACGCCCTCTCTGATGAGAAGCATCGCCGCCTGCCTCGGATTCGCGCTTCTCATCCTCAATCGCTCTTTGATCGCTCATCTCTGGAGCTACTCGCGAGCTTTGCCTGGTGCGGAGCGCGTCGCCTTCGACGACACGATCAGGAAGGATGTCGCCGGTCTCTGGTTGAGAAACAGGTGGGGCGTTCTGCTGGCCTGCGTGTTGGCCGGCCTGGTTTTCATCGTCGGCGACGGTCCCACACGGCAGGATCGGCGGCTTACGACGTTCACCTACCTGTATTCGTTCGACCCTGCAGGTCCGCGGATGTGGAGTCTCGACGACGTTGGTCGATGGCACGAGCACGGGCCAAGCGCACGAGAGAGACTGTTCGACATCGTGAAAAGGGCCGTCGTGAACGGCTGCGCTGGTTCTACGGCCAGCGAAACCAAAGGGCCGCAGTTCGTGTTCTTCATCCCCGATCAGGGATGCAAGCCCATGTCACTGCTGATGAGCCGCGACAGGTCTGCTTGGATCCCGCTCGGACCCATTACGACCGCGACGGCCGAGCTCCATTCAGGTCGCTAGAAATAATTTGGGCGCGGTCGTGATCGACCGCGCCCCAATTCTACGCCGACACTGAGCGTCAGACGTCCTGGCTGTAACCGCCGGGGTCACCACCGCCCGTATCGCCACCATCCGAGCCGTAATTGCCCGCCTGATAGCCGCCGCCGCCCTGGTTCCCCGTATCCTGCGGGCTGTCGTAGTAATTGTTGACGATCGTCTCGCCGCCCGGCATGCCGCTCATCCCGGCTTCCCCACCACCGAAGCCCGACGCCATGCCGTAGGGATTGTGGCCGCCTGAGAACAAGTTTTTGATGCCGTCGGCCATCAGCACGCCGCCAGCGACGCCGGCCGCTGCGCCGAGCGCGCCCGTCATAAAGCCACCGCCGCCGCCACCACCGCCGAACAGTCCCCCGCCGCCCTGCGGCTGCTGCGGCGCCTGAGCATAACCCTGATTGCCCCAAGGGCCACCCGGCTGACCCTGCTGGGGCTGGCTATACCCCTGCTGCTGACCGTAGCCAGGTTGAGGGGCCCGGCTGATGGACGGCACGGACGCCGCCGCGGCGCCACCGCCGAACACGCGACCGAGAAAGCTCGTTTCCTGCTGCGGGGCTGCGCCCGACTGGGCCTCGCGCAACTGCTCCTCCAGCTGCTGCAGGCGGTCGTTGGCGGCGCGCAGAGCCTGATCCTGAACCAGGACGGTCTGGGTTAGCAGGTAGGGGGCGTACGGCTGCGAGCGCACCTGATCGGTGATGAGGTGCTCGGCGTCGCGATCGCGCGACTGCGTGCCCACGGACTTCATGCGGTCGAACAGACCCGTGATGAGTTGGCGTTCGTCAGCGTTCACGTCTCGTCTCCCTGGTGGACCGACCGCCCGGCCGGCGCGCCTCATGTGGTGACAACGCGCCGCACGCCAAGGGGATCCGGCAGGGTCCCCGGTTACGGCTTGGCAAGGTTCAGCGACCGAACAGGTGGGCGAGAGCGAGACCGGTACCGAAGAGGGCAACCCCCGCCGTCATGGCGCTGGTAGAAATCTCCTCAATTCGTTCGCTGTCATGGCCGGGCTTGTCCCGGCCACCCACGCCGCGAGGCGTCACGGACGGCTGATGGACAGGGCGATTGACTCAAGTTGACCCGCCACGACCGGTCCGGCGTGGATGGCCGGCACAAGAGCGGCCATGACCGCAGAAGAGGCGATGCTGCCTCGACTCAGGTCGGGTTTTCGAGGCTGAAAGACTGGTTGTCCTCGTCATAGGCGTAGACCTCGCCGTAGCGGCCCCAGTTGATGGCGGAGCGCAGCGTCTTCTCGGCGTAGTCCTCACTCATATAATCCTCGAGCTCCTCGCGGAAGCGGGTCGCGTTGGCGACATGCGAGGGGCGCTCGTCGAGGACGCGCTTGATGCGCGCCGCGAGGGGCACATAGGCGATGAGATGGTCGCCGAACTGCTTCTTGCGGGCGTCGACCTCGGCATCGGCGAAGCGGCGGCCAGCGCCGGTCAGCTTGATATCGCCCTCCTCGAGCTCGGCGAAGCGCATGAGCTGGAGCGTTTCGGCGATGGGGAAGAGGTCGTCGATCTCCATCGTCAGGGAATCGGCGAGGTGTGGCAGGTCCGCCTTTCCGTTATAGGGCTCGGCGGCGACCTCCTCGATCAGACCGGCGAGCGAATTGGTCGACACGCGCGGCAACACCATGCCGATGCCGGTTCCGGGAAACAGCCCATCCTTGCCGGGCTGTTTCGAGGTCGAGCGGCGCGTCATCAGGGCGTAGATATTGTCCACGAGCTGCCGGAAGATCGGATCGAGCCGGTTGCGCGGATGGGGCAGCGTCACCCGGATCTCCGAGGCGATCCGGCCGGGATGGGACGACAGCACCAGGATGCGGTCGCACATCAGCACCGCTTCCTCGATATTGTGCGTAACCATCAGGATCGACTTGATCGGCAGCCGACCCTCGCTCCAGAGATCGATGAGGTCGGAGCGCAAGGTCTCGGCCGTCAAAACGTCGAGCGCCGAGAAGGGCTCGTCCATCAGCAAGATGTTGGGATGGGTGACGACTGCGCGGGCGAAGCCGACGCGCTGGCGCATGCCGCCCGACAGTTCCTTGGGATAGGCCGATTCGTAGCCATCAAGCCCGATGAGATCGATGGCCGCGATGGCGCGGCGCCGCGCTTCGTCGGGCGCGATCTTCAGGGCCTTCAGCCCGATCTCGACGTTTTCCAGCACCGACAGCCATGGAAAGAGCGCGAAGCTCTGGAACACCATGGCGACGCCTTCGGCGGGCCCCGTCAGGGCGGCGCCCTGGTACACGACTTCGCCCGCCGAAGGGCGGATCAGACCCGACACGATCCGCAGCAGTGTGGACTTGCCACAGCCCGAACGCCCCAGCAGCCCGACGATCTCGCCGCGCGACAGCGTGGTCGACACGTCGTCGAGCACGGCCGGGGAATCCTCGTCGCTGCCGCCCTTGTAGCGCTGGCTGACGTGGCGAACTTCGAGCAGCGGACCGCCCTTGGCCTCTTCGAGCATGGTGTCCGACCTTTCGGGGCTACGGCGTGGAGATACGGGCAAATCGAGACGGGGCCGACGTCAGTTCAGCCGCAAGCGCCGTTCGGCGTAGCTGAACAGCGGTCGCCACAGCAGGCGATTGTAGAGGATGACGAAGACCGACATCATCCCGACACCGAGCACGATTTTCGGGAAGTCACCGGCCTCCGTGGCTTGCGCGATATAGGCACCGATGCCCGAGGCCGAGACCTTGTCGTTCCCCCATCTCACATATTCCGCCACGATGGCGGCGTTCCAAGAGCCGCCCGAGGCGGTCAAGGCCCCGGTGACATAATAGGGAAAGATGCCGGGTATCATCACCTTGAACCACCAGGTCCAGCCGGTGATGCGAAGGTTGGACGCCGCTTCGCGCAGATCGTTGGGGAAGGCCGAGGCGCCCGCGATCACGTTGAACACGATGTACCATTGCGTCCCGAAGATGATCAGGAAGGACAGCCAGATATCCGGGTTCAAGTGGAACGTGAGAATGCCCACGACCGCGATCGGGAAAACGACATTGGCCGGAAAGGCGGCGAGAAATTGCGCCGCGGGCTGGACCCGTTCCGCCACCCCGGGGCGGAGCCCGATCCAAACCGCGATCGGCACCCAGACGAGACTGGCGAGCGTCAACAGGATCACCACGCGCAGCATCGTCAGCAGGGTGAGCCCGACCGTCTGGAGCACGTCGCCCCAACTCAGCGTTGTCGAGACGAACAGGATGGCGTGCCAGGCGCCATAGACCGCGATGAGACCGATGACCACGAACCAGGCGATGTCGACGCCGCGCGTCACCAACGGTGACGGCTCGGTCCGGCGTCTGATCCGCGGCAGGTCCAGGCGCAGGCTGGTGAACCAGTCGAATGCCTTCTCCAGCGGAGAGGCGGCACGGCGGACCCAGTAGGTTCGTGCCAGCAGGTTGAGGAGCCAGGATTTCGACGTCGACTGCGACGCCGACAGTTCCACCTTGAACTTGTCGGCCCAAGTGACGATCGGTCGGAACACGAGCTGGTCGTAGAGCAGGATGACGATCAGCACCATGACGACGGCGGCCAGCACCGCCTTGATGTCCTTGGCGTCGATGGCGGTCGCCAGATAGGAGCCTATGCCCGGCAGCTTGATGGTTGTGTTGCCCACCGTGATGGCCTCGGCCGCCACGACGAAGAACCACCCGCCCGACATGGACATCATCATGTTGTAGATGAGCGCCGGCAGGGCGAAGGGGGTCTCGAGCTGCCAGAACTTCTGCCAGGGCGACAGGCGGAAGCCTTCCGTGACCTCGGCGAGGTCCGCGGGCACCGTGCGCAGGGACTGGTAGAAGGAGAAGGCCATGTTCCAGGCCTGGCTCGTGAAGATGGCGAAGATGCAGGCCATCTCGGCGCCGAGCGTGCTGCCGGGAAACAGCCCGAGGAAGAACGTCACCGTGAAGGACAGGAAGCCCAGGATCGGCACGGACTGAAGCACGTCTAGAAGCGGGATCAGTACCGTTTCGGCGCGCCGGCTCTTCGCCGCCAGCGTGGCATAGGTCAGGGTAAAGAACAGCGAGGCCGCGAGGGCCAGGAACATGCGCAGCGTCGTACGCAGCGCGTAATAGGGCAGAGCCGTATAGTCGAGCGTGACGGGCGAGACATCGGCCGAGGGCAGCGGCACCGTCATGTCGTGCGATCCCCGCACCACCAGGACGAATAGACCGAAGATCAGCGATAGTGCGATCAGATCCCACTGATTGGGCAGCGCGCGCCGCCCAAGGGACGTGAAGGCCACGAACTTCGATGCCATGCGGGGGTCCTGATGGAGGGGGTGCGCCGCAGGGCGCCGTCGATCCCCTATCGCATGTTCGAGCGCCGTGACAGTGCGATGACGTGGGTCAGGGCTCCGAGCTCGCCCTGTATGATCCTTGCAGCGAAAGCGTTTTCGCCATCGCCATTGTTGTTCCCCGTCGCCATACGACCCAGGGTTCAGGCAAGGCCGCGCTCGGCCATCCGCAGATAGGCCACGACATAATCGGCGAAGCTCCGATTGACTTCGAGCCGGAAGCTGGCGGGAGCGCGACGCCACAGAGCCACGTCACATTTTCCGACGACCGTGCGGGTGCACATGCCGACCGGGAAAGCCGAAAGGTCGAGGTCGAGCGGACAGCCTGTGTTGAGCAGTGCCTCGACCTGCGGGCCCGCGACGGCGAGGCCGAGCTGCCGATGCGAAATATCGACCAGCGCGTGAGGGATGGTCGCCAGCGCCGCCTCGATCTGGGCGAACAGGTCTGCCGTATCGCTCTCGGGCGCCAGCAGCAGCCATTCGTCCGGCCCGAGCCATAGCGCGGCATGGTCTCCGGACTCGGCGGCGCGACAGGCTTCGCGGGGCAGCCCGTACCCGATGGCCGCCGCACAGGCCTCGGCCGCCTCGGCCCCGCCCCGAAAGGAGAACCGCGTCGCCGGCCCGGTCAGCCCGACCGAGACGAGCGCACCGACGGCTGGAGAAAGGCCGCGTGCCGCGATCCGCGTGGTCGACGGCTCAGCCATGAAGGCGCTCCCCCTTGGGATCGTAGAAGACGGGAGCCACGACCCGCACCGGGATGGATCCACCCGGCATCGGCACGTGGAGGGTCTGGCCCAACAGGGCCCGGCCGTTCTCAACCAGGGCCATGGCGATGGGCGCCTCGACGGTGGGGCTCCAATAGGCAGAGGTGACGTGACCGACCGCGTGGGTCCCGATGGCGGGATCGGGCTGCAGGGTGATTTGCGCGCCCTCTTCCAGAACGACACGGCCCTCGGTGGCGAGGCCGACGAGTTGCTTGCGGCCGGGCGCCACGAGATCGGGGCGGCCGAGCGAGCGCTTGCCGACGAAATCCGGCTTGCTCATCGCCACCATTCCGCCGAGACCGAGATCGTCGGGCGTCGTCGTGCCGTCCGTTTCCTGACCGACGATGACGAAGCCCTTCTCGGCCCGCATCACATGCATGGCCTCGGTTCCGTAAGCGGCGCCGCCCAGGGCCTCGGTGCGCTCCCACACGGCCTCCCAGACCGCGGCCGCATAGTCCGAGGGCACGTTGACCTCGAAGCCGAGTTCGCCCGTGAAGCTCACGCGGAACAGCCGGGTCGGCACGCCGCAGACGGTGCCTTCGCGGATCGCCATATGGGGAAAGGCTTCAGCCGAGAGGTCGATGCCGTCGACGAGAGGCGCCAGGATGTCCCGGGCGCGCGGCCCCTGGACGGCGATCACGGCCCATTGCTCCGTGACCGACGTCAGCCAGACCTTGAGGTCGGGGAACTCGGTCTGGAGGTAATCCTCCATGTGGTTCAGCACGCGCGGTGCCCCGCCGGTCGTCGTCGTGACGTGGAAGCGATCCGGCGCGAGGCGGCCCACCACGCCGTCGTCCATGACGAAGCCGGGTTCGTTGAGCATCAGCCCATAGCGGCAGCGCCCGACCCCGAGCTTGAGCCAGGCATTGGAGTAGAGACGGTTCAGGAACTCGGCAGAATCGGGGCCGACCACCTCGATCTTGCCGAGCGTCGAAGCATCGAAGAGCCCGGCGATCTCGCGCGTCACCCGCACCTCGCGGTTCACCGCGGCATGGAGATCCTCGCCTCGCTGCGGAAAGTACCAGGCCCGCTTCCACTGGCCGACATCCTCGAAACGCGCGCCTCGGGCCTCGGCCCAGCCGTGGATCGGCGTGCGGCGGATGGGATCGAAGAGATCGTCGCGTGCCGCGCCCGCGAAGGTCCCGAAGGTCACGGGCGTGTAAGGCTGTCGGAAGGTGGTCAGGCCGATCTCGGGCAGTGTCTTGCCGAGCGCCGTTGCCGCGATGGCCAGAGCATTCATGTTCGACGTCTTGCCCTGATCCGTCGCCATGCCGGTCGTGGTGTAGCGCTTGACGTGCTCGATCGAGCGGAAGCCCTCGCGGACCGCGAGGCCGATGTCCTTGGCGATGACGTCGTTCTGGAAATCCACGAAGGCCTTGACCCGGGCGGGGTCACGATGATGCGGCAAGGCGCCGAGCACGCCGCCCTCGTCGTCGGCATGGTCGCCCTCGACCGCATGGGACACCGAGACCGCCGTCGTCTGAGCCGCTGCACTTTGGGCCGCCGCGATCCCGGCCGCTGCTCCTTCGTCGAGTGCTTCGGCCAGACCCCAGGAGCCTGAACAGGCGCCGATCGACGTCTGGACCTGCGCGGCATCGCCCGGCAGGTAGCGCTGGGTCGCGGCGTCGAAGCGAAGCTTGCCGCGGGATTGCGAAAAGAGATGCACGGCCGGCGTGAAGCCGCCCGACATCAGAAGAACATCGCAGGGCACGGTCTCATGGTCGCTGGTGCCCTCGCCCGAGGCCTGGGCCACGATGGCGCCCGAGACCCGCAGCGCCCCCGTCGTGCCGACGACCGTGCCACCGACCATGACCGGAATGCCGGCCGCCCGCGCGGCATCGAGACCCGGACCGGTGGGGCGAGGCCGGGTGTCGACGATGCGGGCCACCACTACGCCGGCCCGCGCGAGGTCCACGGCGGTGCGATAGGCGGCATCATGCGCCGTCACCAGGACGGCACGTGTTCCGGGCGTCACACCCCAACGCTTGAGAAAGGCCCGCGCGGCATCGGACAGCATCACGCCGGGCCGGTCGTTATCGGGGAAGACCAACGGCCGTTCGGTCGCGCCCGTCGCCAGGACGACATGTCGGGCCCGAACCTGCCACAGCCGCTCCCGCGGCGCATCCGCGGCGGGCTGAGGTAAGTGATCGGTCAGGCGCTGCACCAGCGCGACGAAATTGTGATTGTAGTAGCCGAACGCCTGCGTGCGGGTGAGAACCCGCACATCGCGCCGTCGGAGTTCGACCAGCGTCGCCGCGATCCAGCCTTCTGCCGGGACGCCGTCGATCACCGCCTCCGGTTCGGATAGCAGCGCCCCGCCCATCTCCGGGTTCTCGTCGCAGAGGGTCGTTCGCGCTCCGGCGCGGGCCGCCGCCAGTGCGGCCGCAAGCCCGGCCGGGCCGGCCCCCACCACCAGCACGTCGCAATGCGCGAAGCGGTTGGCATAGAGGTCGGGATCGGCCTCCTTGGGCGGCACGCCGAGCCCGGCGGCGCGGCGGATCACCGGCTCGAAGACTTTCGCCCAGAGCGTCGTGCCCTTGACGAAACGCGGTCCCATGAAGGTCTTGTAGTAGAAACCGGCGGCAAAGAGCGGCGACAGAAGGTTATTCACGGCGCCGAGGTCGAAGCCCCGCACCGGCCAGCTGTTCTGGCTCTCGGCCACGAGGCCGTCATAGAGCTCGACCTGCGTCATGCGCAGGTTCGGCGTCACGCGGGCGCGGTCCCGCTTCACCGTGCAGAGCGCGTTGGGCTCCTCGCTGCCGGCCGCCAGAAGGCCGCGCGGCCGATGGTATTTGAAGGACCGTCCGAGGAGATGCACGCCGTTGGCGAGCAGCGCCGAGGCCAGCGTGTCGCCGGCGTAGCCCGTGTACTCGTGCCCGTCGAAGGTGAAGCGCAGCGGCCGGGCGCGGTCGATGCGGCCGCCGCGGGTCGTGCGGAACTCGCCCGTCACGGCGCGACCTCGTCGCCGGCACCGATCCGCGGCGCTTCGCCTTCAGGCCCGGGTGGAGCCGTCGCCGGGCGTGGCTCTCCGGACTTGTAGCTTGCCAGGATGGCGTCGCTCACCGTGTCCCGCAGCACGTTGAAGAAGCGGCCGCAGCCGGAGAAGTGCCGCCAGCGCTCGGCCATGATGCCCTTGGGATTGTCGCGGAAGAACAGGGTCTCGGCCCAGGCCTGATCGTCAACCGCGAGGTCACGGGCGATATGGGCGTGACCGGCGTTGCGGAACTCGAGTTCGGGGCGCAGGCCGCAATAGGGACAGGGGATCAGCAGCATCAGTGGGCCACCGCCGCCGCCGCGGCCTCGTCGATGAGCCGGCCGGTGCGGAAGCGGTCCAGCGTGAAGGGCGCGTTGATCGGGTGCGGTTCCCCCCGCGCCACCATGTGGGCGAAGACGTTGCCGGAGCCGGGCGTGGCCTTGAAGCCGCCCGTCCCCCAGCCGCAATTGACGTAGAGGCCGGGGACGGGTGTCCGGGCGATGATGGGCGAGCGGTCCGGCGTCACGTCGACAATGCCGCCCCAGCTGCGCAGCATGCGCAGCCGCCGCACCATGGGGAAGAGTTCGCAAATGGCGTCGAGCGTATGGGTGGCGATGTGGAGCCCGCCCGTCTGGCTATAGCTCACATAGGCGTCGGTACCGGCGCCGATGACGAGTTCGCCCTTGTCGGATTGGGACATATAGGCGTGAATCGTATTCGACATGACCACGCAGGGCATGATGGGCTTCACTGGCTCCGACACCAGCGCCTGCAACGGGTAGCTTTCGAGCGGCAGCCGCACGTCCGCCATGGCCATGACATGGCTCGTATTGCCAGCCGCCACCACGCCGACGCGTTGCGTCCGGATATGCCCCTTCGTGGTGTCGAGTCCGGAGATCGCACCCGAGGGATCGCGCGAGAAGCCCGTCACCTCGCAGTTCTGAATGATGTCGACGCCGAGCGCGCTAGCGGCGCGAGCATAGCCCCAGGCCACGGCATCGTGGCGCGCCACGCCGCCGCGCCGCTGCAGGCTCGCTCCGAGGATCGGATAGCGGATCCCCTCCGAGATGTTGAGGATCGGGCAGAACTCCTTCGCCTGCTCGGGCGTCAGCCATTCGTTGTCGATGCCGGCCAGGCGGTTGGCATGAACGTGTCGCTTGAACACCTGCACGTCGTGGATGTTGTGAGCCAGCATCATGCAGCCCCGCGGCGAATACATGACGTTGTAGTTGAGCACCTGGGACAGGTCCTGCCACAGGTTGAGCGCGTGATTATAAAGCGCCTCGCTCTCCTCCCAGAGGTAGTTCGAGCGGATGATCGTGGTGTTGCGGCCGGTGTTGCCGCCGCCGAGCCAACCCTTCTCAACGACGGCGATGTTTCGCATGCCGTGTTCGGCCGCCATGTAATAGGCGGTGGCGAGCCCGTGGCCGCCTCCGCCCACGATGACGGCGTCGTAGGAGGCTCGGGGTTCCGCGTGCCGCCACTGTTCGGGCCAGCCCGCGTGGCCGGAAAAGCTCTGACGGATCAATTGGGCCAGTGAGAATCGCAAGGCGTCGGGGCTCCGGGCGGTCGCGCGGCAATGTCGGGCCTGCGACCCAAACGGTCTAGCACCGGAGCGACCTCGACCGCGCCGCGATGCGACACCGCCGGACGGCGGTCGCCGCCATTGGAGCGATCAGCAGCCCTTGCAGACCGACGTTGTCTCCTTCTGGCTCTTCTGCTCCTCATGCTGCTCGACCGGTGTCGGTGCGCCGGCCTGGGGCTGGCCCGCAGTGGGGATCGCCGTGCTGCCCGAAGGTGCCGTTCGCGTGACGTTACCACCTCCGGCTCCGCCGCCGGAGGTCGGGCTGGAATTCGCGGTCTGGGCCTGAGCGGCGGAAGCCGACAATGCGGCAACCAAAAGGACGAGAAACAGGACAGGTCGGGTCATGGAACACTCCTTTGCGATCCAACGCTGGTCCACACCGTCGGTTCACCACGGTGCGGGACTTGTCGAGCGGCACTTGGCGAGCGGCACTTGGCGAGCGGAGTTGACGATCTCGACAAACCGGGGGACGACCGGGCAAGGTCATCCACCATTCGAGCCACACGAAGATCCCGATCCATGCGAAGCCGCGACACCGATCTCCTCATCATCCCGGGCCTCGGGGGTTCGGGTCCGGACCACTGGCAGACCCGCTGGGCCGCCAAGCTGCCCAATCCGGTCAGGGTCGAGCAGGAGGATTGGGATCACCCGGTCGCGGCCGCCTGGGAGGATCTCGTCGTGGCCGCCGTGGAAAGCTGCGAGCGGCCGGTCGTCGCCATCGCCCACAGCCTCGGCGTTGTGACCCTGGTCCGGGCAGCACCGCGCGTCGCCGCGACCGGCAAGTTCGTCGGCGCCTTCATGGTGGCGCCGCCGAGCGAGACGACGCTGATCGGCATCCCGGAGATCGACGGCGGTTTCCGCCCCTATCCGACCGATCCGCTGCCGTTCCGCAGCCTCCTCGTCGGCAGCCACGACGACCCCTATGCCGAAATCGAGGAGACCGCGACGCTCTCGGCCGCCTGGGGATCGGTCTTCGTCGACGCCGGCAATGCCGGTCATATCAACGCCGCATCCGGCCACGGTCCCTGGCCGGAGGGGCTGATGACCTTCGCCGGGTTCCTGAGCCGGCTGTGACGGCTCCGTTCAGCGCCGATAGCAGGTGCGGTGGGTGACGATCTTGCGCCAGCCCGCCGGCGTCACCGACTGGGATTGCTGAATGGTGCAGCCGACGTCGGGCAGGCCGGCCCGCTGGTCGAAGCCCTCGTCAACACCACCGGCCGCGACGGCGCGGTAACCCGGCGCAAAGCGGTAGGGCAGGCCCTCGCCTTCATAGGGGCGTCCGAAGCGAGGCCCGACGGGGCCGCGCCCGTCGTATCCGGCGAAGTCGGGGCCGCGGTAGCCGCCTTCCGGTGCGCCATAAGCGGGTCGATCCAAACCACGCTCGTCGTAGACGACGGGTCCCGGTCCACGGGAAGCGAAGCGGCCGACGTCTCGCCGCTGCTCCGGGTAGGCCCGGTCGCCCTCGATCTCGACATCCTGCCGGCTGTGCAACACGACGGAGCCGCGACCCTCGTCGTAATAGTCAGCCGCGGAGGCCACTTGCGGCAGGACCGCGGCAGAGAGCGTTGCAGCGGCGGAGAGGAGCGCGATACGATTGACCATGGCCTCGACCTTCTTCCCTGATCCCGTGAGGATCGCGTGAAGATCGTGGGCTTCCGATGTTGAACGGGCGCTGAGCGCCGCGTTCACCCGATCTTCAGCCGCGCGGCGGGTTCTTGGCCTTCTCGGATTCCATCAGGGCGACGAAGCGCCGGAACAGCCCGTGGCTGTCATGCGGACCGGGCGAGGCCTCGGGGTGATACTGCACCGAAAAGGCCGGCCGGTCGGATAGGCTGATGCCGCAATTGGTGCCGTCGAACAGCGACACATGCGTCTCGACCGCTTCGGGCGGCAGGCTCTTGGGATCGACCGAGAAACCGTGGTTCATCGACACGATCTCGACGCGGCCGGACTCCTGGTTCTTGACCGGATGGTTGGCGCCATGGTGGCCCTGATGCATCTTCTGCGTCTTGCCGCCGATCGACAAAGCCAGGAGCTGGTGGCCGAGGCAGATGCCGAAGGTCGGCACCTTGCGGTCGACGATCTCCTTGATGACGGATCCGGCGTAGCGCGCCGTCTCGGCCGGATCGCCGGGCCCGTTGCTGAGGAACACGCCATCTGGCTTCAGCGCCATGATCTCCTCGACGCTGACCGAGGCCGGCACCACCGTGACGGCACACCCCTCTTCCGCGAGGATGCGCAGGATGTTGCGTTTCACCCCGTAATCGATGGCGACGACATGGTGCTTCGGCTTTTGCTGGCGACCGAAGCCGGCGTCGAGGCTCCAGACCGTCTCGTCCCAGTCCGAGCTCTGGGCCGAGGTGACGTCGGGGACGAGATCGAATCCGTCGATGCCGTGCCAGGCCGCGGCTTCGGCCTTCAGCGCCGGGATGTCGAAGCGTCCTTCGGGATCGTGGGCGATGACGGCGTTGGGCATGCCCCTGTCGCGGATCAGCGCCGTCAGGGCGCGGGTATCGATCCCACCGATCCCGATGATGTTGCGGCTCTTCAGCCAGCCGTCGAGCGGCGTCTGGGCGCGATAGTTCGACGGGGCCGTGATGGCGGCGTGGAGCACGACGCCCCGGACCCCGCCTTCCGCTGCGCCGTTCAGCGTCTCGACGTCCTGATCGTTCACCCCGACATTGCCGATATGGGGAAAGGTGAAGGTGACGATCTGGCCCGAATAGGACGGATCGGTGAGGATCTCCTCGTAGCCCGTCATGGCGGTGTTGAAACAGACCTCGGCAACGGCAGAGCCCGTCGCTCCGAAACCCATGCCCTCGAGCACGGTGCCGTCGGCCAGCACCAGGAGAGCGGTCGGTACCGGATCGGTCCAGCCCGTCGTCGCGTCTTGTCGGTCGCTCATCGGCGTTCTACACCCGCGTTCCGGCGGACGATGCGGACGCGGCGGCTCCCGCCCGCGTCCCATCGCTCCCGCCCTGTCGTGATTGTCACAGATGCTGCATCGTTAGAGACCGTCTCCCGATGGGTCAATCGGGGCGCGGTCCGCCAGTGTCGCCGACGCCTGAGGTCTCCCATGCGCGAACAGCTTCCCACCCTCATGAAGGAGGCCATGAAGGCCGGCCAGAAGCAGCGCCTCGGCGCGATCCGCCTGATCCAGGCCGCCATGAAGGACCGCGAGATCGAGGCCCGTGGCCTCGGCAAGGAAATGACGGGCGAGGACGAGCAGGCGGTGCTGCGCAAGATGCTGAAGCAGCGCCAGGATTCGATCGTGGCCTACGAAGGCGCCGGCCGCGAGGAGCTTGCCGCTCAGGAACGCGCCGAAGTCGAGGTGCTGCAGGAATTCCTGCCCCAGCAGATGGATGAGGCCGAAACCCGCGCCGCCATCGCGGCGGCCATCGCCGAGACGGGCGCTGCCGGCCCCAAGGACATGGGCAAGGTGATCGCCGCCGTGAAGGCGAAACACGCCGGCCAGATCGACTTCGGCAAGGCCAGCGGCATCGTCAAGGAGATGCTGGCAAAGCTGGGGTGAAGGCCTTGCCCTTCTCCCGCAATGCGGGAGAAGCTTGGTCTGACCCTTGACGCTCTCCGCCCTGCAGCCGGATCATCTGTCATGCCGGTTCGCCGCCTCGACCCCATCCTGATCGACCGCATCGCCGCCGGCGAGGTCGTCGAACGGCCTGCCTCGGCCATCAAGGAGCTGGTCGAGAATGCCATCGACGCCGGGGCGCGCCGCATTGCGGTTCGCATCGAATCGGCCGGGCGGGCGCTGATCCGCGTCACCGACGACGGCTGCGGCATGGATCAAGCCGACCTGGCGCTGGCCATCGAGCGCCATGCGACCTCGAAGCTCCCCGACGGCGACCTTCTCGACATCGCGACGCTCGGCTTCCGCGGCGAGGCACTGCCCTCGATCGGCTCGGTGGCGCGGCTCGACATCGTCAGCCGGACCATCGCCGGGGAATGCGCCCACGGTGTCACGGTGGATGCCGGCCTCGCGTCGCCGGTGCGCCCGGCCTCGCGCAGTCCCGGCACGACCGTCGAGGTGCGCGACCTCTTCGCCGCCACGCCGGCACGTCTAAAGTTCCTGAAGAGCGACCGCGCCGAGGCCTCGGCCGTCGCCGACGCGCTGCGCCGCCTCGCCATGGCCAATCCCGCCGTACATCTGTCGCTCGAGGGCACGCCTGCGGTGGGCTTCGACTATCTCGCCTGCGCCGAGGACGAGGAAGGCGTGCTGACGCGCATCTCGCAGATCGTCGGCGGCGATTTCGCCGACAATGCCCTGCCGATCCGTGCCGAGCGCGAGAGCACCGATGGCGAGAGCGTCGCGCTGTCGGGCTTCATCGGCCTGCCGACCTTCCACCGCGGCACGCGCGACGGCCAACACCTCTTCGTCAACGGACGTCCGGTCCGCGACAAGCTGCTGACCTCTGCGCTCTACGCCGGCTACATGGACTACGTCCCGCAGGGCCGCTTCCCGGTGGTGGCTCTGTTCCTGCGCTGCGGGCCGCGCGCGGTCGACGTCAACGTCCATCCCGCCAAGGCCGAGGTACGGTTCCGCGATTCGAACCTCGTGCGCAGCCTCGTGGTCTCGGCGCTGCGCGATGCGCTTTCAGGTGCGCTGCATCGCGCTTCGACGACCGGTGGCGCCCGGACGCTCGATGCCATCGGGGCGCGGAGCTTCGGCCATGGATATCAGGCTCCGTCGCGCCCGCAGGCCGGGTGGGACCCGCGGCGCTCTCCCGGCGCGCCGGAGGCCTTCGCCGGTCCGCGGGCGGCGGCTCGCGGCTTCGACGAGAGCCCGCAGGCGCAGTTCCTCTCCGAGCCTTCGGCAGACATCCGTGTCGCAGAGCCAGCGCCGGACGTCGCAATGGCCGACGAGGACGCGCCGCTCGGCGCCGCCCGGGCGCAGTTCCACGAGACCTACATCCTGGCACAGACCCACGACGGGATCGTCATCGTCGATCAGCATGCCGCGCACGAGCGCCTCGTCTACGAACGGATGAAGCGATTGCGCCAGGAAGGCGGCATTCCGCGCCAGATGATGCTGATCCCGACGGTCGTCGACCTGCCCGCCGATGCGGCGGCGCTGCTGCTCGACGAAGCCGAGAGCCTGTCGGCACTGGGACTCGGCCTCGAGGCTTTCGGGCCCGGCGCCGTGGCGGTGACGGAGGTCCCCTCCGCCATCGGCCAGGGCGACATTGTCCGCTTGGTGCGCGACCTTGCCGAGGTCATCAAGGAGGACGGCGTCGCCGTCCCGCTCGAGCGCCGCCTCGACCACTACCTCGCCACCATGGCCTGCCACCATTCGGTCCGGGCCGGACGGCGGCTGCTACCCGACGAGATGAACGCGCTGTTGCGTGAGATGGAACGCACGCCCGGTTCAGGCCAGTGCAACCATGGCCGCCCGACTTACGTCGAATTGAAGCTCTCCGACATCGAGCGGCTGTTCGGGCGGCGATGAGAGAGGCCGAGCCCTGAGCCAGGGGGCCGCCGTTTCGACGAAGGTCTATCGCATTGCGCATCGCCGTTGCCCTCGGAGGCCGTTTCGGCCGATGCGGAAAGGCCATCGCTCGGCGACTGGACATCAGGGGACCATAATGATCCGTGCCATCGTTCAACATCCCGATCCGGTCCTGCACAGGACGTCGGCGGCCCTCGGCACCGTCTCCGAAGAGACGCGCGCGCTGCTCGACGACATGCTGGAGACCATGTACGCGGCCCAGGGCCGGGGTCTCGCCGGCGTGCAGGTCGGAGTGCTGCAGCGCGTCGTCGTTGTCGACATCGCCTGGAAGGAGGGTGCGCCCGATCCGATGGTCTTCGTCGATCCCGAGATCGTTTGGATGTCCGAGACGAAGGCCGTCCGCGAGGAGCGCTGCCTGTCAATCCCCGACCGGCCGACGCCGGTCCAGCGCTCGACCGAGGTGCGCGTGCGCTACCTCGACCGCGACGGCGTGGCCCGGGAGCGGGAGTTCGAAGGGCTCATGGCCATGGTGATGCAGCACGAGGTCGACCACCTCGACGGCATGCTGATCCTTGACAAGGCGGCGGGAACGGTCTGATCCCCTCTCCAACCGTCATGGCCGGGACAAGCCCGGCCATGACTGCGAGAGAGCGGATTGGAGCCGGGATGGATCGATGCTGTCTTTCGGTCACTCCATCGCGATCTGCAATTTCACGTCGCCCGGCCGGCCCTCCGCGGCACGCTGGAAGCCTTCGATACTCCGCTCGAAGGAAAGCGTGTCGGTGATCAGCGGCTTCAGGTCGACCTTGCCCGAGGCGATGATGTCGAGAGCCCGGTCGAAAACATTGGCGTAGCGGAACACGGTCTC
Organism: Janthinobacterium lividum; assembly: GCA_050920985.1. Classification (GTDB taxonomy): domain Bacteria; phylum Pseudomonadota; class Alphaproteobacteria; order Rhizobiales; family Beijerinckiaceae; genus Lichenihabitans. The sequence goes on from JBPBQY010000030.1 coordinate 130,045, forward strand.
GATGCGGATCTCCTTGGCGGCCATGGAGGAGATGTCCATCTTGACCGGCTCGACCGGCATGCCGATCAGCACGAGGCAGCCGCCCGGCCGCATCAGATCCTGGATCCCGTCATAGGCCTTCGCGGCGCCGCTCGCCTCGAAGACGACGTCGGCGCCCCAGCCGTCCGTCATGGCGCCGATAGCGTCCACCAGCGAAGCTTCGCGCACATTGACGGTCGAGACGCCCGGATAGGTGCCCGCGATGGCGAGCTTGGCCGGCATGATGTCCGACACGATCACGCGCGAGCAGCCGCTGGCGAGCGCCGCCAGTGCCGTCATGATGCCGATCGGACCCGCGCCGGTGACGACCGCCGTATCGCCCGGCTGGACCTTGGCTTTCACGGCCGCCTGCAGGCCGACCGCGAAAGGCTCCACCATGGCGGCTTCGGCGAAGGAGACGTTGTCGGGAACCTTGAAGGTGAAGGCCGCGGGATGCACGACCTCCGAGCGCAGCACGCCGTGGATCGGCGGGGTTGCCCAGAATGCAACGCTGGGATCCACATTGTAGAGGCCGAGCTTCGAGGCGCGCGACGTGAGATCGGGCACGCCCGGCTCCATGCAAACGCGGTCGCCGACCTTGAGGCTCTTCACCGCCGAGCCGACCTCGGTCACGGTGCCAGCCGCCTCGTGACCCAGCACCATCGGCGCGTCGACCACGAAGGAGCCGATGCGGCCGTGGGTGAAGTAATGGACGTCGCTGCCGCAGATCCCGACCGTGTGGATGCGGATTTTGACGTCCGCTGGTCCCACGGTCAGCGGCAGGTCGATGTCGCGGATCGCGATCTCGTGTTGGCGTTCGAGGACGAGGGCGCGCATGTCGGGCTCCGTTCAGTTGATGAGAAAGCCGCCGTCGACCGGCAGGTCGATGCCATTGACCATGGCGGCGTCGTCGGACAGCAGATAGGCGATGGCGCTCGCCACTTCCTCGGGCTGCACGAAGCGACCTAGGGGAATGCGTGACAGCATGGGGCCGGATTTGGCCGGATCGCTCCAGGCCTTTTCGGCCATGGGCGTCAGGGTGACGACGGGATGCACGCCGTTGACCCTGATGCCGCGCCGGCCGAGCTCGTTGGCCATCACCCGCGTCAATCCGTCGAGCGCACCCTTCGACGCGCAATAGGCGGCATGGTCGGCGAAGCCGATGAAGGAGGAGATGCTCGACACGTTGACGATGGCGCCGCGGGCACCGCGCTCGAGAACGATCCGTGCATATTCCTGCGAGAGGATCAGCGGAGCCCGGGCATTCACCGCCATGATGGCGTCGAAGGTCTCGGTCGAGAGATCAAGGATCGCGTCGAGTTCGGTCGTACCGGCGCAATTGACCAGGAGGTCGACCGGCATGGCCTCCCGCGCCGCCGCCCGCGTGGCCTCGGCATCGGCGAGGTCGACCGCGATCGTGCGGCAGCCGAGTTCCTCGCCGAGGCTGTCGAGATCGGCCGAGGCGCGGCCGAGCGCCACGACCGTGGCGCCGCGTTGCGCCAACAGCTTCGCCGTGGCGCGGCCAATGCCCTTGCCGGCACCGGTTACCAGGATCGATCGGTTCTCGAACTGCATGGACCGCCCTCCAATCGTGTTAGATCGCCTGCCCGGCATCGTCGAAGACATAGGCCTGGGCGGGGTCGAAGCCGACCGAGAAGGCCTCGCCCTTGGTCAGCACCTTCCGGCCCGGTGCCTGCAGGCTCATGGTCTCGCCCGCCCGTGTCTGGCCGTGAATGAGCGTGCTGCCGCCGAGGCTTTCGGTCAGGTCCGTGGTGAGGTCGATGCGGGTCCCACCGCCGCCGAGCGCCAGATGCTCGGGACGCAGGCCGATCGTCACGGGTGTGCCGGGCGCGAGGGGGCTGCCGCCCTGGCGCCGGTCGACGATCGGCAGCGGCGTCGCCAGGGACGGGTGACTGACCGCGATCCCGCTCTCGCCTGCCCGCTCCACCTGGCCCTTGAGGAAGTTCATCTTGGGCGAGCCGATGAACCCAGCCACGAAGGTGTTGGCAGGCCGATCGTAGAGGTCCTGCGGCGAGCCGATCTGCTCAACGACCCCGGCCCGCAGCACGACGATCCGGTCGGCGAGGGTCATGGCCTCGACCTGATCATGCGTGACGTAGACCATGGTGACGCCGAGCTCGCGGTGCAGCCGGGCGATCTCGACCCGCATCTGCGCGCGCAGTTCCGCATCGAGGTTGGACAGCGGTTCGTCGAACAGGAAGAGCTTGGGATGGCGCACGATGGCGCGGCCGATGGCGACGCGCTGGCGCTGGCCGCCCGAGAGCTGGCGGGGCTTGCGGTCGAGCAGCGGCTCCATCTGGAGGATGCGGGCGGCCTCGGCCACCTGCCGCTCGATCTCGGCCTTCGGCACCTTGGACATCTTGAGGCCGAAAGCGATGTTGTCGCGCACGCTCATGTGCGGGAAGAGCGCATAGCTCTGGAACACCATCGACACCTGCCGCTTGGCGGGCTCGACTCCGGTGACCTTGGCGCCGTCGATGTGGACGTCGCCGCCGGAGACGTCCTCGAGTCCGGCGATCATGCGCAGCAGCGTGGACTTGCCGCAGCCGGACGGTCCCACGAAGACGACGAACTCGCCCTTCTCGGCGACGATGTCGACGCCGCGGATGATCTTGACCGAGCCGAAGCTTTTCTGGATGTTTTCGAGTCTGAGGTAGGTCATCGCTGGTCCCTCGCGGGCTCCGTTCGAGGGCGGGATGCGAGGCAGGTCACTTGGTGGCTCCCATGGTCAGTCCGCGTACCATGTGGCGGGAGACCAGAAGGGCGAAGAAGGTGACGGGCAGCACGATGATCGTGCCCGTCGCCATGATCTTCCCCCAGGGCAGCTCGTAGCCCGACATGAAGCTCGTCGCCACGACCGGCGCGGTCTGGACGTCGCGCCGCGTCAGAACGAGCGCATAGAGCAGCTCGTTCCAGGAGAAGATGAAGCCGAAGATGGCCGAGACGGCGATTCCCGGAAGCCCGAGCGGCAGGTAGATGCGCCAGAAGATGTCGAACTGGCTTGCGCCTTCGAGCCGCGCCGCCTCCTCGAGTTCCTTTGGAATGGAGCGGAACTGATCCGTCGAGATCCAGATCACGATCGGCAGAATGAAGGTGATGTAGACCAGGATCAGCACGATATGCGTGTCGAGCAGGCCGAGGTTCCGGGCCAGGATATAGATCGGCAGGGCCAGCACGATGGGGCTGACGAAGCGGTTGGAGATGAACCAGAACCAGAGGTCCGACTTGCCGCGGAAATCGTAGCGGGCCAGCGCGAAGGCGGCCGGCGTGCCGAGCGCCACCGACAGTCCGGTGCTGAAAATCGCGACGATCAAAGAATTGACGACGGCATCCACCACTTTCCGATCGGCGAAGACCTCGGCGTAATTGGCCAGCGTCGGGCTGAAGAACCAGACCGGCGGCGACGCGAGGAGATCGCTCTGCGTCTTGAAGGACGACGCCACCATCCAGTAGGTCGGAAACACCGTAACGGCGAAGATCAGGAGAAGGCCTAGTCCGTGTAGGAGGCGGCCAGCGGGACGCGACGCCATTACTGGATCTCCCGGTAGAAGAAGCGAATGTAGACGCGCGCCAGGACTATGGTGATGACCAGCAGGAGCAGCGCCTGCGCCGACGCGACGCCGAGGTCGAACACCCGGAAACCGACGCGCTGGATATAGATCGAGATGAGTTCGGTCGCGGCACCCGGGCCGCCGCGCGTCATGGTGAAGACGACGTCGAAGAGTTTCAACACGTCGGCCGAGCGCAGGATCAGCATGGCGGTGAAGCCGGGCAGCAGATAGGGCAACTGCACGTGGCGCAGCAGCGCCCAGCGGCTCGTCGTCTCGAGTTGCGCCGCTTCTTCGATCTCGACCGGCACCATGGAGAGGCCCGAGAGGAAGATCAGGGCGCAGAACGGCGTCCACTGCCACACGTCCATGATGCAGATGGCCGCGAAGGCGCCGTTGACGTCGCCGAGCCAGTCGAAGGACGGAAAGCCGAAGAGGTTGATGAAGCTGTTGGCGACGCCGAAGTCGCGATTGAAGATCAGGCGCCCGAGAAGCCCCACCACCGCGTAGGTGGTGGCGAGCGGGATCACCAGGGACACGCGGGCCAGGGCGCGAAGGAAGTTCAGGCCCGGCCTGTGCAGCAGCAACGCAATGCATAGGCCGAAAAGCATCTCGAACGGCAGGGCGACGCAGAAGAACCTCGCCGTCCGGCCAAGCGTCTGCCAGAAGGTCGGGTCGGTCAGGACCTGCTGGTAATTGGCGAGACCGACGAAGGGAAAGCCGTCCCGCACCCGCGCGATGTTGTACTGGCGCAGCGAGGTCACGAGGGCGAAGAGCGTCGGGTAGATGCCGATCGCCGCCAGCGCGATCACGGCCGGTGCCAGGAACCAGAGCGGCGTGAACCGTCCATAGCCCGGATGGCCGCGGGGCGGTTTCGGCACGGGGACGTCGGTCACACGAGAAACTCCGGGGAGACGGCTTACGGTGTTCCCCTTTCCCTTGTGAAAAGGGGCCGGGGGTGAGGATCGGGACAGCCTCGCGATAGGCGGGGTTCCGCAGTGAGCAATCTCTGGCTCGTCTCGCCGACCCTCACCCCCACAAAGGGAGAGGGGTGAGGGCGGCGTGGCCTGCGCGACGTTACTGCAGCAGCTTCTGCTTACCGTCGTAGTAGCCGTCCTTCTTGAGGACGGCTTCCATACGAGTGCCGATCTCCTTCGAGCCATCCGCGACCGAGACTTCGCCCAGCTCCATCTTGGAGCCGAATTCGGCGACGATCTCCGAGATCGCCGGCCAGGACGGGAAACGCGGCCGGAACTCGGGCACGCCCTTCTGCCAGGAAGCGACCATCGGCTCGACGAACTTGTAGGTCGCCTTGACGGCGGGGTCGTCATAGACCGCCATGCGTCCCGACACGCCGCCGGCTTCCACGTAGGGCTTGGCGATGGCATCGGAGGTGGCCCACTGGATGAAGATCCAGGCCGCCTTCTGCTCCTTCTCGGGAGCCTGGCTGGCGACCGCGAGCGAGAAGCCGCCGAGCGCCGGCAGACGTCCGGCCGGGCCGGCAGGCTCAGGCGCCACGGCGAGGCAATCGCCGAGCTTGGAGGTCTTCGGGTCGGTCAGGGTCGGGTAGTCGTTCTGCAGTCTAAAGATCGCGAGCACGTCCGATCTAGCGGCTCTCGTGCGGTCGACTGGTGATCATATGCGTGCTGCACCGCAGCAAAACTCGCTTTGAGCTTCATCGACTGCATCACAGCATCAGTTTAGCCCGACCGGCGGCGTCGGCGATGCGCGGCGGTTACGGGCGAGCCGCCGGTAGGCGGACGGGGTCAAACCGCGCTGCTGGCGGAAGACACGATTGAAGTTCGACAGATTGCCATACCCCACCTCGAAACACACGTCGGTCACCGACATGGCTGTCTCGGACAGCAGCTTGCAGGCGTGGCCGATGCGGAGTTGCGCCACGTAGTCGGTGAAGCTGTTGCCGCAGCTTTTCTTGAAGAAGCGCGAGCAGGCGGAGTCGCCGATTCCCAGGTGCCGGGCGAGGTCGGAGAGGCTGATGTCAGCCCTGAAGTTTTCGACCACGAAAGCGAAGGCGCTCGCGGCCGTGTCCAACGTGCGATGATCGGTGCTGGGAACGAAATGGTCGGAGGACAGGCTCAGGCGTTCGCGCCCCGTTGCCAGCGTCTTGAGAAGCTGGAGAAACAGGGTGAGCCGCTCGAGACCACCGACCTCTCCCATGGTCTCCATGAGCGCCGCGGCTTCGCGGCGCGTCTCGCCATGGAAGGCGAGCCCGCGATCCGCTTCCCCGAGCAGGCCGCGGATCTCGGCCATCTCGGGCAGCAGCGAGGCCGCCTGCAGGAGGCGGTCGGGATCGAACTGGACCACGATGTCGCGACCGGGGATGACCTCGCCGGGCCGGATCGGCGTCACCCAATCGTGCGGCAGGCCGCCCCCCACCATGGCGAGGTGCCCCGGCTCGAACGGCCCGATGTGGTCTCCGACGAGGACGACGCCGGAGGCGTTGCGGACGAGGTGGATCTCGACTTCGGGATGGACGTTCCAGACGTTCCGCTCCCAGGGATAGTCGTCACGGCGCCACAGGAACGTCTCGCTCTCTCCCGTGATCACCCGCTCGAACACCGGGGGGTCGGAGCCGCGCAGACCCGCCTCGGCTCTCGTCCGCCCGGCTCCCGCGGGCTTTGGCAGTATCAGCGGGCGAGGCGTCGTCATCGGCCGATCTTCGGCCGAGCTCTCGCCGTCACATGCGCGCCCGCGCGACATCGTTGACACCGTCGAGATCCGGCGCCTGCCCGTAGCTCATGTTCTTCATCTGCTGGAGCACCCGGGCCATCTCCTCGTCGGAAAGGACGGGTGGCTCGCCCAGGGTAAGCGCCTGCACGTAGAGGCGCGAGATCGTCTCCACCTCGATGCCGAGCGCGAGCGCCGCATCCAACGACTTGCCGAGCGAGATCTGCCCGTGTTGCCCGAGCAGGCAGGCGAGCCGGTCGTCCAACGCCACCAGGGCCGCGTCGGACAGGGCCTGAGTGCCGAAAGTGGCGTAGGCCGCACAGCGGATCGTCGTCCCGCCCGCCACCCCGGTCATGTAGTGGAAGCTCGGGATCGTCTTGTGATGGCAGGCGAGCGTAGTCGCATAGATCGAATGGCAATGCAGCACGACGTCGATGTCACGCCGCGAGGCGAGAATGTCACGATGGAAGCGCCATTCCGAGGATGGCCGGCGCCGCCCCTCGTAGGTGCCGTCGAACTTCATGCGGACGAGATCCTCGGGTTCCATCCTGTCGTAGGGAAGCGAGGTCGGCGTGATGAGGAACTCGTCGCCATCCCGCAGAGAGATATTGCCCGCCGTCCCCTGGTTGATGCCGCTGGCATTCATGCGACGGCAGGTGTCCACCATGGCGCGCCGCTGCGCGAGATCGTCGTGGCTCATGATCATCTCCTGGAGAGGGCCTTGGACCGCCAGCGGTCGCGATAGGCCGGAAGGGTGTCGAGGTGAAGTGCGGGCGGAGGCGTCAATGCCAGAGGCACGGGGGCCGTCCGTGTCTCGTGGCTGGCCAGCAACGCGGCCCCGGCAGCGACACCGTAGGATTCGAAATTGACCAGGATCTGCCGACCCGGATGCAGGGCGCCGATCAGCGCCCCGAACAGAGGCTCGCGAACGAAAGGCCCGTCGAGCACGATCGTCTCGGCCGGGAGACCGTCGAGGCAGCGATCGGTCTGCAGCGCCGCCATCAGCACCGCGAGCGTGAACCGCGCCTCCGGATCCTGAGCCATAGACCCGCGCAACTCACCCCTGCCCGCTGTTCCGGGAAACAGGCCGTCATCGTCGCCGAAGGAGGGAAGCGCCATCGTACCGGTCTCGACCAGTCGCGCCAGCAGATCCGCCCGGGCTGGACCCGTCGCACCGCCCGACACGGCGGCGAACTCCCGCCCGCCCATGGTGAGCATGCCGGGAAGCGGTCGCCCGAGCGTGTCGGCGTTGCAGCAGAGCCCCGGCCGCTCGACGTCGAGGTCGGGGCCGGAGCGGTCGCTCAGCGCGACGATCCAGGTACCGGTCGACACCAGGGTCATGTCGGCGAGCCCGGCCGCTTGGTAGCGATAAAGATTGGCGGAGGAATCGTGGATGCCGTTGACCACGCGAACGTCCTTCGCCAGGCCCGTGCGGGCCGCGATCTCCGGTCGCAACGGCCCGAGCGTCGCCCAGGCGGGCTGCAGGCGTGGCAGTAGCCGGTCCCAGCCGCGCCGCTTGACCAACGCGGAGGGCCTCGCATCGGCGGCGCACCAGAGCCCCGACTGGGCGGCGAGGCTCGTGACCTCTGAGGCGAGGACACCGGAGAGGCGCCAGGCCCAATATTGCGGAACCGCCAGGCAGGCGACAGCTTTCCCGAAGTCTTCGGGCCAGTCCTGCTCCATCCACATCATCTGCCGGGCGAGATGGGCGGTCCCCAGCATGATGGCGCTGCCGCGCTCCCGAAACGAGCCCGCGGCCGACGCGTAACTCCGGGTGACCTCCGGCGGCGCCGGCTGCTCGTAATCCATCATCGGGAGCACCGGGCCGTCGGCATCGACCAGCACGCCGCCGGAGCCATGACCGGACGTGACGACGGCGCCGATCGAATGACGCCGAGCGAGGTCGGCGAGGCTGCCGAGAAGCCACTCCTCGATGGCGGCGAGGTCGTGATGGCGATAGGGCGGACCGGGCCGGACGGGATTGGGCCTCGACACCGACTCGCCGAGGCGCCCTTCGTCCGACGCCACCGTCAGTTTGACGTTGGTCTTACCGACATCAAGGACGACGACCGCGCTCATCGTCCGACCGACCGCAGATGGAGCCGGAGCGTCTGCACCGCCATGACGCCGATCAGGACAAGGCCCCAGATCGCGGCCGTGAGATAAGGGCTCAGCCCGTACTGGTTGAAGCCCGACGAGATCACCTGCAGGACCGCCAGCGCCAGCATCAGCCCGCCGACCGTGCCGAAGCCACCGAAGGGGTCGATGCCACCCAGCACCGCCGCGAGAATGGTCACTAGAAGGTAGGACTGGGCATAATCGGCGCTGGCCGAATTGAACACCGCCAGCGAGACCAGGGCCGCCACGAAGCAAGTGAGGCTCGACATCGTGTAGACGCCGACCAGCACGCGGCGCGTATCGATGGCGGAATACCGCGCCGCCTCGATATTCGAGCCGATCATCATGCAGGAGATGCCGAAAGGCGTCCGCTTGAGGATCGTGCCCACGAGCGCCACCATGGCGACCAGCACCAGAAAAGCGACCGGCACGCCCAGGATGGCGGCGTTGCCGACCGAGGCATAAGCCTGCGGCAGGCCGGAAATCGCCTCACCGCGGGTGAGATAGATGCTGACGCCGTCGATCAGCGACTTCGTGCCGAGCGTCACAAGGATGGGATGGACGCCGGTATAGGCGACCAGCGCCCCGGTGAAGAGCCCGATGAGAAGGCAGAGCACGAGGCCGGCCAGCAGCGCCAGCGCCACGACCGCCACCACGCTGGTGACCGGCGAACCCGGCGTGAGCTGGCCGCGCATGATCACGGCCATGAGCAGCGCCGCCTGATTGGTGGTGGCGATGATGGCGAGGTTCAGGCCTCCCGTGACGAGGGGCACCATCATGGCGAGGGAGAGCAGCCCCAGCATGGGAAGCTGCGCCATGAAGGATTGAAGCGTACCGAGACTGGCAAAGCCCGGAACCAGGGCCGAGAACCCGGCCACGAGCACGACCAGAAGGGCGAGAAGGCCTGGGCTTCCGCCCGGTGCGCCGCCGCGGAGCCGGCTCATCAGACCCGCGAGGCTCGCGTCGGGTCCGATCGACTGCTGGAGTTCAACCACGCGCGGCCTCCAGGTCGGGATTGCGGTGACGCCGGCGCTTGCGGGCGCTCAGTACGGTCACCGCTGTCGAGATCAGGATCGTCAGCCCGATGACGATCTGGAAGAAGTAGGAGGAGACGCCAAGGAGGTTCAGCCCATTCTGCAGCATCGCCAGGAGCACGATGCCGAGCAGCACGCCCGGAACCGTGCCGACGCCGCCCGAGAGGCTGGCGCCTCCCAGAACCGCCGCCGAGAGCACCGAGAGTTCCGAGCCGTAGAGCGCGTTCGGAACGCTCTCGCCGACACGATGCGCTTGAAGAAGGCCGCCCGCTGCGGCCATGAAGCCAAGGAAGCCGTAGGCGACGAAGTGTAGCCGCCCGATATCGGCACCGATGCGGCGCGCCGCTTCGGGGTTGCCGCCCATGGCGTAGAGCTGTCGGCCGACATTCGTCCGCGCCATCAGAAGCCAAGTGAGCAGCGCCGCCGCCACCATCGCCACGATCGGCAGGGTGACGCGGGTGAGATTTCCGGCCGCGTCCTCGCTTTGCCAGAAGACGATCCGCCCGCTCCACCACTCCGGGAGATCGTAGATCGACACGCCACCGGACACATACATCAGCAGAGAGAAGGTGACGCTCATCATGGCGATCGTGGCGATGATCGAGGTGATGCGGACGTAATGGATCAGGGCGGCGTTGATGCAGCCCAGAGCCGTCCCGACCAGCAGGCCGATACCGAGCGAGAGCGGTGCAGGCAAACCGGCTCGGGTCGCGCAGAGCACGCCCACATATTGCGCCACCGAGGCCGTCGCCGCGAAGGAGATGTCGATGCCGCCCGAGACCAGCACGACGAAGAGGCCCATCGCCATGATGGCCTGCACCGAATAGGTTTCGAGGAGGTCGACGAGATTGGCGAGGCTGAGGAAGCCCGGCGCCGCCGCGCCGAACCCTGCGCCGAGGACGAGGATCACGGCGAGGAGCCAGGCCTCGGGCCGACGCTGAAGACGGGCGAGGCGCTCACGCATAGATCCGGGCCTCCAGCGCCTGTTCGGTGACCGCACCCGGCACCGCCTCCTCGACGATGCGGCCGGCGCGCATGTGGAGCACGCGGTCGCAGGTGGCGAAAATCTCGAGCACCTCGTCCGAAATGACGATGACCCCCACGCCCTCGCGGGCGAGTTCCGCCACGACGGCATAGATCCCGGCCTTGTTCTTGATGTCGACGCCGACCGTGGGACTGTCGAGGATCAGCACCTTGGGGTGCGCGGCGAGCCACTTGGCGAGGACCACGCGCTGCTGGTTGCCGCCCGACAGCGTACCGACCGGACGGTCCGTGGCCGGCACCTTGATGGCGAGCCGCTGGACCCAGTCGGCAGCGAGCCGCCGTCGCCGTGGAGGCGGGATCAGGCCAAAACGTTTGCGGAGATCCTGAAGGACCGCGAGGGCGATGTTGTCGGCGATCGATTGCTTCAGGATCACGCCGAGGCTCAGCCGGTCTTCCGATACATAGGCGATACCGGCTTTGACGGCGTCGCGATTGGAGGCGAGATGCAGAAGCTTGCCGTCGAGCGCGATCGTGCCGCGCTCGGGTCGGGTCATGCCGAACAGCGTCAGGGCGAGCTCTGTCCGGCCGGCCCCAAGCAGGCCGGTGATGCCGAGCACCTCTCCTCGCCGAAGCGTGAAACCGACATCGGCGAACTCCCCATCCCGCGTGAGACCGTCGACCGTGAGCAGCGGCGGCGCCGCGCTCATGTCGCGCGCCACGACGGTGTGGCCGATATCGAGCCCCGTCATGAGATGGGCGATCCGACGCTGGTCCACGTCGGCGACGGGATAGGTACCCACCACCCGACCATCCCGCATGACGGTCACGCGTTCGGCGATTTCCACCACCTCGTCGAGCCTGTGCGACACGAAGACGACCGCGATCCCGTCGCGCTTCAGCCGCGCCACGATGGCGAGCAGGCTCTTCACTTCGGCGCGGGTGAGAGAGGCGGTGGGCTCGTCCATGAAGATCAGCCTCGCCTCGGCGGTGAGCCCGCGGGCGATGGCGACGATCTGGCGTTCGGCGACGGACAGGTCGCCGACCAGGGTCTCGGGGTCGAGATGGAAGCCTAGGCGCTTCAGCACCTGCTCGGCGAGCGCCCGCATCTGCCGGGTCCGGACCGGACGCAGCAGCCCGGCGAGGTGGCTCTCGACCGCGATATTCTCGGCCACCGACAAGTTCGGAAAGAGCGACAGATCCTGGAAGATGACTTGAATGCCGAGCGCGCGGGCGCGCGATGGCGTGAGGGGCAGAACAGGCTGGCCCTCGATCTCGATGGTGCCGCCGGTAGGGGCGTGAACGCCCGCGACGGCTTTGATCAGGGTCGATTTTCCGCAACCGTTTTCGCCCACGAGGCAATGGACTTCGCCCGGGAGAACGTCCCAGTCGATCCCGTCGAGGGCCAGCACGCCGCCGAAGCGCTTCGACAGGCCGGAGAGGCGAAGAAAGGGGACGGGATCGGTCATGGGCAAACCGCTGTCGGAGGAGATCGCCGCCCTACCCCCGACCTGTCGAAGGGAGAGGATGGCGCTGTTGCCGTAAACAGGTTCATCGGGATGGAGGCGGGGCGTTGTGGCGATCGGACCTTCGGCGGGATCGCTCCGGCCGAAGATCGCGAGCGTGTGGACGCGCCGGTGGCGCTGGGCCGAAATCCGACGCGACGTCAGAGACCCAGGGCCACCAGGCGGGCGATGTTCGCCTTGTCGAGGGACTCGAGTTTCTGCGCCTGGATGAGGCGTTTCTCGGCGACGACCTTCACCGGACCGACATCGACGAGCTCCATCCCGTCTGTCGGCTGCCGGCCCTCGGCGAGCATCTTGGCGAGTTGCACGAAGACCTGGCCCGCCGTCATGGGGTTCCAGATGTAGCCGCCGCGGATCGTCCCGTTCATCACGTATTTCTGGCCCTGGCCGGGCGAGAACCCGCCGACGAGGGCGATCGTCTTGGCCTTGCCGCGGTCGTCGAGAACCCGGGCAGCGCCGATCGGCCCCTGCGATCCGAAGGTCAGGATGCCCTTGAGATCGGGGTGGGCGCGGACCTGATCCTGGGTGACCTTGATGCTCTCGTCGAGGCTCTCGGCGCAGCCGAAGCGGTCGCCCAGCATCTCCATCTTGGGGTACTTCTGCTTCTGATAGGCGATGGCGGCATCGGCCCAGGCGTTGTGCAGCGGCACCGTCAGTGAGCCCACGTAGACGACGTATCGACCCTCCTGCCCCATGGCGTCGGCCAAGAGGTCCATGTGCTTTTCGCCATAGGCCTGCACGGTGGTGAGTTCGAAATCCCAGTCGTTGTTCTGCTGGTCGGGTCCCTCGTGCGAGATCACCTTGATGCCGGCCGCCTTGGCGCGCCCGAGGACGGGCGCCAGAGCGGCCGAATCGTTCGGCACCACACCGATGACGTCGACCTTGCGGGCAATGAGGTCCTCGATGGCACGGACCTGCTGAGCCGCGTCGGCCTGCGTCGGCCCGACCATCCAGGCGTTGGTCGCCTCGGCCTTGGCCTCCTTCTTGATGCCGGCGTCCATGGCGTTGAACCACGGGATCCCGCCGATCTTCACGACGATGCCGACCTGTGGCTCCTTGACCTGGGCGAAGGCAGGCCGGCCCAGGGCTCCGGCCGCGAGGCCGCCGCCGATCGTGGAAATGAGAGTCCGTCGCGTCAGGATCATGGTTTCCTCACTGTTTGGTCAGGCGGCCTTTGTTTTTGGCCGTCCCGGTTGCCGCAGCGTCGAGCCACGGATTTCGATCGCGCAGGCGAAGCGCGTGGTGGTCGGCGGCCCGTCGTCCCCATCCATGCGCAGGACGAGCCGGCGCCAGGCCGCCTCGGCCAGGTCCTCGACAGGTTGGCGCACCGCCGTGATGGGGGGCGACACGAGCCGCATCCATTCGGTTTCGTCGAAGCTCGCGAAGGCGATGTCGCGTCCGATGCCGATCCCGAGATCGGCGAGGGTCCGAAAGGCGGCGAGCGACGTGAGGTGGTCGAGCGAGAACAAGGCATCGGGTCGCGGGTGGCCGGCGAGCCGCGCCTCGAGAGCAGCACCGATCCCCGACGGATCGAGGCCGCATTCGAGCATGGTCAGCGCCATGCGGCCGCATGCGCTGCGCGCGCCATCCCATCGCTCTCGAACGTTGCTGATGGCGAGGCTCGATCCCGCCACGAGCGCGTCGCGGCATCCCGACGCGACCAGATGGGCCACGATCGCCGCCGCCGATTCTGCATTGTCGACCGCGACGAGGTCGAAGACCGGATCGTCCGGAATACGATCGGCGACGACGATCGGCGGCATGGTGCCCGGCGGCAGGCGGCCCCCCAGACCGCCATCGCAGGGGATGACGATGAGGCCCGACGGGCGCCAGGACCGGATGGCGCGCAACCGTTCCGCCTCCTCGGCAGGATCGTTCGCAGAGCTGACCACGAGTAGATCGAGACCGTCGCGCCGCGCCGCGCGTTCCAGCGTCGACACGAAGGCCCCGAACATCGGGTTCGACAGGTCGGGCACGACGACGCCGGCCAGAGCACGCTTGCCGGACCGCAGACGAGACGCGTGATTGTCGGCCGCGTAGCCGAGCGCCTCGGCGGCGTCGCGGACACGGCGGAGCAGGTCGGGCGAAACGCTCGGCTTGCCGTTCAGGGCGTTTGACACGGTCGCGGTCGAGACGCCGGCCGCTTCGGCCACCATCCTGATCGAGACCATCTCGACGACCCCGGACACCCGCTTCACACCGTTTCTCCCTACAGTCGTAAATCGATTTATCAGAGGCTAGACTTTCCGAAAAACCCTGTCAATCATCCACGGAGTGCACCTGTACTCACCCATGCCGCATCGCAACAGCATGGGTGCGGTGCAACACTGCTGAAAACCGGAGAATGACAATGAACAAGTTGGGAGTACACGCCTTCGTCTGGGAGAGAGGCTGGAACCGCGACGAGGCCGAACGTGCCATCGCCCGCACCGCCGAGGTGGGTTTCGACCTGATCGAAGTCTCGACGCTGGAGCCGAAATCGGTCGACGTCGCGTTCACCCGCCGTGCGCTCGAGGCGGCCGGCTTGGGGGCGACCTATTCGCTGGGCCTCGATGCCGACACCGACATCTCAGCAAACGATCGCGAGAAGGAGCGGCGCGGGCAGGCCAAGCTCGAAGACGCGATCGCGATGGCCCGCGATATCGGCGCCACGCACATCGCCGGCATCCTCTACTCGGCTTTCCAGAAATACGCCGTGCCGACGACCGCGGAGGGCGTCAAGCGATCCGTCGAAGTCATCCAGCGCGTCGCTGAAACCGCAGCGAAGAGCGGCATCGTCCTCGGCCTCGAGGTCGTCAACCGCTACGAGACCAACATCCTCAACACCGCCGCCCAGGGCGTCGAGATGTGCCGGCGGGTGGGCGCTCCCAACGTCAAGGTCCACCTCGACGTCTACCACATGAACATCGAGGAATCGGACATTCCCCAGGCCATCATCGAGACCGGCGAGCACCTCGGCTATTTCCACACCGGCGACTCGCATCGCGGCTACATGGGATCGGGGTCGATCGACCTCGCGGGCGTATTCCGAGCTCTCGTCAAGGCGGACTACAAAGGTCCCATCACCTTCGAATCCTTCTCGTCGCGGGTGGTCGGCCAGCCGCTCGAAGGTATTCTGGGCATCTGGCGCAATCTCTGGGACGACAGCCATGACCTGGCATCGCATGCCCTAATGTACACCAAGGCGCAGATGAAGGCGGCCGTTGAAGCCCACCGTCAGCCGGAACGCAGTCGCCTGCCGTGAGTCTAGCGCGGGCAGGAACTAGGCTGACCGGCGCGTCCAGCCGTCCGGAGTGGCAACGCTCCGGCTCGATCGCCGATCAGCGGCTTGGCTTGGCCAAGGGTGCCGGCGTCTTCAGGAGTTCGGCGACGAGCGCAGTTTCGGCATCCCGCCGCTGTGCTCCCATGGCGAGAAGGCGCTTGCCGGAGATGTCGCAGTCGACGGGACGGGGAAGCGGATCGGTGGCATCGGCTCGCGACAGGCACGAGAGATCCTCGACACCGATATCCGCCGTGACGCCGTTCCGTCCCGCCACATCGACCTGCAGCGTGGCATTGCCGGACAAGGACGGGATCGTGCATCTGACGACCGGCCAGGTCAGATTTGCCAGCGGGGGCTCGGAAACCGAACAGGATAGTCCCCGGTCCCGCAATCTGCTGCGCGCCGCTTCGATCGGCGTGCCGACCGGCACGGTCGCCATCAACGAGGACCGTACGCGCGCGACATCCAGTCCCGCCGTCAAAGCTTCAGCGCCCGACGACATGGGACCGGCGGTGCAAGCCACAACGATGCTGGCGATCAGCACCAACAGGGCCGGAATGCCGGCCAGAGCATGAATCCAGCGCATGGCGGTCTCCTAGGCGGCCGTGGACCGGGTCTTGTTGTGCATGTCGAGAATGGAAGAGACTTCGCGCGCCGCGACGGGGCGCCCGATCAGCCATCCCTGGATGACATCGACCTCGATGTCCTCGAGAAAGGCGAGTTGCCGCCGTGTCTCGACCCCCTCGGCCGTGACCTTCATGCCGAGCGTCTTGGCGAGAAGCGTCACCGCCCTGACGATCTGCTCGGCGCCACGCCCGGCGTCCAGATCGTTGACGAATGACCGGTCGACCTTGATGCGCGTGAAGGGAAAGGCGTGAAGCATCGACAGCGATGAGTAGCCGGTGCCGAAATCGTCCAGCGCGAAACCGACACCGACGGTGCGGATCTCTTGCATCACGGAGGTCGTGTTGGCGGGATCCTTGATCAGGCTGCTTTCGGTGATCTCCAGTTCGAGGCGCGCCGCCGGTAGCCGGGCCTTGGTCAGCGCGTCGAGGACGATGGCCTTGAAGCGCGGTTCGCAGAGTTGAACCGGGGAGACGTTGACGGCGACATAGGCGTCGTCGATCCAGCCGGCCGCCTCGCGGCAAGCTTCCCGCATCGCCCAAGCCCCCAGTTCGCGGATGATCCCGCTGTCTTCGGCGATGGGGATGAACTCCGCCGGGGACACCATACCGAGGCGCGGATGGCGCCAGCGCATCAGGGCCTCGAACCCACCGATCGTCATGGATGCCGCATCTAGCAAAGGCTGGTAGTGGAGCTCGATCTGCCCCGATGCGAGCGCCGATCGCAGGTCCGCCTCCAGGTCGCGACGCCGTCTGACGCGTTCCTTCATCTCCGGTACGAAGACGGTATGTGTTCCCCGCCCGTCCTGCTTCGACTGATACAGGGCCTGGTCGGCGGCGATCGCGATGTCGCCCTCCGTCGATCCGTCGCGGGGGGCGAAGGCTATGCCGAGGCTCGCCCCGATGCTCACCTCCCTGCCGAGCACGAGGAAGGGAGTCTTCAATGCCGCGATAACGCGCCGGGCGAGGGAGACGGCGGCAGCCCCGTCGTCTCCGAGAGCGTCCGGTTGCAGAATGGCGAATTCATCGCCGCCGAGCCGCGCCACGACACCCTCCATCCTCACGCAGGCGCGTAGACGCCCGGCGACCTGCGCCAGAAGGTCGTCGCCGGCGGCGTGTCCCATCGTGTCGTTGACGGCCTTGAAGTGATCGAGGTCCAAGGCGTGGTAGGCGAAGCCGCGGCCGCGTCGCGCGCCGGTCAGAGCGTCTTCCACGTTGGCCCGCATCAGAGTGCGGTTCGGCAGCCCCGTCAGGGCGTCGTGGTCAGCCAGGAACCGAACGCGGCTTTCAGCCTCCTTTTGACGAGTCACGTCCTCGATGGTGAGAATGAAACCCCGGTCGGGCATTCGGGCCTGGGCGACCGACATGGCGAAACCTTCGCCGGCGATGACCCGTTTCGTCGCTCCCCGCTTTCGCGACCATGCCGCTTCCACGGCGGCGAAACGAGCCGCCATGCGGGCGTCCGCGCCCCGGGCGCGAGCCGCCGCCACAGCGAGATCGGCATGCATGGCACCCGATGCCGGCCCTCTTCCCGACGTGCCGGTGAGTTCGTGGAACCGGTCGTTCGAGAGACGGAGCGCTCCGTCCGGTCCGAAGACGGCCAGTCCCTGGGACATGTTGGCCAGAGCTCCGTCGAGATCGCTTTTGGCCGCCACGAGAGCGTCCTGCTGGCGTCGCTCGTCCGAGACGTCGCCCAGGACCGCCACGAGCGCTCCCTCTTCGGTATGGCGGCGGCTGATCCGCACGCACCCACCGCCGCTCAGCCGACGCTCGAAATTGTCCTCGCCCGCGGCCGACGCATCCAACAGGATCGTCGCTCCATCTCCACCGGCCCGCCTTGCAGCCAGAACAAGCAGCCGGAACTCGGCCCCGGCCTGGAACTCTCGAGGCGGTATGCCGAGCAGCCTGAGCAGCGCGCCATTCGCCACCTGAACGGTGCCGTCGCCAGCGACCACGAGCACGCCGTCTGCTGCGCCTTCCAGCGCCAACCCGACACGCTCCTGAGACAGCTTGCCCAGCACCTCCTGAGACCTCAGGGCATCGACGAGCTTGTCGCGCATGGTGGTGACGGATCGGGTCAGGTCACCGAACTCGTCGTTCGACGGACGGGGCGGCTCGGCATCATAGCCGCCGGCGGCCACCTCTTCGGCGAAGCGCAGGTTGGTCTTCAGCGGGCCGGTCAGTCCGCGGGCGATCAGCAGCGAGGTCACGGCGCAGATCACGAAGGCCGCCGCCGCCGAGGCGATCGCGAAGCTCATGTCCGACTCGACGGTGGCGCGGGCGTTGTCGCGATTGACGCTGGCCTTTCGCGCCACGAGGTAGGACAGCCAGTCGATGCCCTTTTCGACCTCGTGCGCCTTGTCCTCGATCGCGTCTGCAGGGTCGCCATCCGGGCGCGCCTGACGCATGGCGTCCAGCCAACCGGCTTCGGCGGCGCGAAGGCGCGTCGTCGTTTCGGCGACCTCGGGATCGTCCGAGCTTGCTGCGGCCGTGCCGAGGTCGCGCAGGAACGAAGCATGGAGCGCGTCCACGAGCTTGGCGGTCCGGCCGCGAACGGCGGGCGCCGCATGCAGCCCATGTTCCGCCTCGGCCCGCATACCGCCGAAGTCGCTTGCCACCGCGCGCGCGAACGATGTCGCGATCACGGTTTCCTGGTAGGCCTTTGACGCTATCTCACCCGAGCGCCGCGATTCCCACACGCTGCCGAGCGCCACGAGCGCGGTCACCAGACCCGTGACCAGGAAGGCCAGCGCGACCTTGCCGCCGATGGTTCGCCGTCCAGGGAGGAGCCTCATCGCGAAAACTCCGCCTCAAGATACATTCGCGACCGTCGGCAAGGCCGTCCTCTTGCGCCTGTCATGTCTGGCCATTCTGATCCGCCATGGTTGAGGATCGGTTTACGATGCCGCTCGCATGTTCTCGGACGTCGATGGCCGGTCGAGCGCTTTCGATGCGATGTCGCTGGCCAGTCGGCAGATGATAACGATCGAGGTCTGGCCGGGCTGTGGGATAACCTTTGCTGTGTCGAGAGGTCACAACGCTGAACGAACGGCCGCCGGCGTCGTTACTGGGCTTGAGCTCATTCAAGCTCGGAGTGCGTAAGCGATGGCGACCGACAGACGAGATTCGACGAGTTTCCCCGGTCCCGCCGATCGCGCTGCGATCCTTCACCGCAAGCGTAATCTCAAGATGGCCCGGTCGGCCCATGCCTACGTGCGCGGCTCGACACAGCAGTTCTACGCCTGGCTCTCCGACGTCGATGCTGGTCTGGTCCCCTCGGCTCCCCCGGTCTGGATCTGCGGCGACTGCCACCTCGGCAACCTCGGTCCACTCGCCGATGCGACCGGCAAGGTCCGCATCCGCATCCGTGATCTCGATCAGACCGTGATAGGTAATCCGGCGCACGACCTCATCCGGCTCAGCCTGTCACTGTCGACGGCGGCTCGTGGGTCAGATCTTCCCGGTGTCACGACTGCACACATGCTGGAGGAGGTCGTCCGCGGCTACAGCGAAGCGCTCCTCGGCCACAGTGAAAGCCTGTCGGAAGCACGGGCGGGCCGTGCAGTCCGGCAAGTGCTCGAGCAGAGCACGCGGCGACGTTGGGAGCATCTCGCCCGCGAGCGGCTCGAGCATGTCGAACCAACGATCCAGTTCGGCAAGAGATTCTGGCCGCTGTCCCCGGAAGAGCGCGACGCCATCACGGCGCTGGTCTCCTCCGAGGCGGCTCAAGATCTCGTCGGGGCTTTCCATGGCCGGGGCCGCCACCATGCCGTGACGGTTCTCGACGCTGCCTATTGGATGAAGGGATGCTCATCGCTCGGCACCTTGCGCTATGCGGTGCTGCTGCGCGTCGGCTCCGGCAAGTCCAGGGTCAGCCACTGCCTGGTCGACATCAAGGAAGCGGTGCCGAGCGTCGCCGCGCGCGCATCCGGGACCCCGGTCGAGATCGACCATGCCGCGCGTGTAGTCAGCGGTGCCCGTGCGCTCTCGCCGAGCCTCGGCGACCGCATGTTGCCGGCCAGCCTGCTCGGCCAATCGGTGGTGATGCGTGAACTGATGCCTCAGGATCTCAAGCTCGAGATCGACCAGCTGAGCCGAGACGAGGCGGTCGGTGCAGCACGGTTTCTAGCCGCTGTCGTAGGCCATTCCCATGCCCGTCAGATGGCGCCGGAGGACCGCTGCAACTGGGCCGAGGAGCTTCGGCGCCATCACGCCGGCGGCCTCGATGCGCCTTCCTGGCTCTGGATGACAGTCGTGGAGCTCGTCGGCCATCACGAGCGCGCTTATCTCGACCATTGTCGTGAGTTCGCCCTCAGCGATGCGGCGTAGCAGCTCATCGGCATCGGTTAGGATGAAGCTGCCCTGCCCGTCGGCTACATCCGTCGCGTCATGGTGCTTCCGCCGCAGACGAGCCCGCGCTACCGTCGTAGGAAACGAGGTGCACCATGACCGCTTTTCCGATATTGCGAGCGCTGTCCGCCGCCGCCGCCATCGCTCTCAGCTGCGGCGCGGTGTCATTCGCCGATGCTGCTCAGCAGCCTGATGTGGCGAAGCTGCAGGCTTTGGTCGGTGGGACGCAGCGGAGTGCGGCCAACCGGGCGCGCGATCCCTTTCGTCATCCCCTCGAAGACCTGCAGTTTTTCGCGGTCGCGCCTACCGACACCGTGGTGGAGATCCTGCCCGGCGGCTCCGGCTACTGGACCGAAATCCTGGCCCCCTACCTCCGCGATCAAGGCCGCTATATCGCCGCCAATCCGCCAGCCACGGACAGGTCGGACGAAGCCGTGAAGGGCAACGAGGTTTTCTCCCTTAAAATCGCCGCCGACCCTGCCGATCTCGGCAAGACCGAGACCGTCGCCTTCGCGCCTCCGGCAGAGATCGTGCCGCCGGGGACGGCAGATGCCGTGCTGACCTTCCGCAATGTCCACAACTGGATGGCCGACGGATCGGCCCCGGCCGTTTTCGCGACGTTCTTCAGGGCGCTGAAAAGCGGTGGCATCCTCGGCGTCGAGGAGCATCGCGGCCGCGATGACCAGCCGCAGGACCCGCTGGCCAAAAGCGGCTACGTGCGCCAGGACGCCGTGATCACGCTGGCGACCCAGGCGGGTTTTCGCCTGGCCGGCACGTCGGAAGCCAACGCCAACCCTAAAGATACCAAGGACTATCCGGCCGGCGTCTGGACCCTGCCGCCGACCTACCGTCTGAAGGACCTGGACCGCGCCAAATACACGGTGATCGGCGAGAGCGACCGCATGCTGCTGCGCTTCGTCAAGCCCTGAGGACGGAGCCGGTTACGCGAAGAAGCGGTTTACCGGCCGGGGTAGGCCGAGATTCTCTCGCAGCGTCGGTCCCTCGTAGTCGCGACGGAACAGGCCGCGGCGCTGCAACTCGGGGACCACGCGATCGACGACGTCGTCGAGGCCCTGCGGCAGGTCGGAGAACATGATGTTGAAGCCGTCGCTGGCCTCTCCGTCGAGCCATTCCTCCATGCCGTCGGCGATGGTCTGCGGCGTACCCACGAAGGCGAGGCCTGCATAGCTCCCGGCGCGCTGGGCGAGTTCACGGATGGTGAGGTTCTCGCGCCTCGCCAGATCGACCATGCGGGCACGCCCGCTCTTGCTGGCCTGGGTTTCCGGGATCTCGGGTAAGGGTCCATCTGGATCGTAGCTCGAGACGTCCGTTCCCAGCATGCCGTTGAGCGAGCCGATCCCGCTGTCGTAGTGCACCAGGGCGTCGAGGCGGGCCCGCTTGGCACGCGCCTCTTCCACCGTCTCGCCGACGACGAGGAAAGCGGCAGGCAGGATCTTCAGATGATCCGGGTCGCGACCGAGGGCCCTCATACGCCCCTTCACGTCGGCATAGAACCTCTTCGCCGCTTCCAGCGATCCCTCGGCCGAGAAGACGACCTCGGCTGTTTCGGCGGCCAGTTGCCGCCCGGGCTCGGAGGCGCCGGCCTGCACCACCACGGGCCAGCCCTGCACGGGGCGGGCGATGTTGAGCGGTCCCCTGACCGACAGGTTCGGGCCATGGTGATCGAGGACATGCATCCGCTCGGGATCGAAGAAGATGCCGCTCCCGACGTCCCGAACGAAGGCGTCGTCGGCGAAACTGTCCCAGAGCCCCGTGACGACGTCGTAGAACTCGCGCGCTCGGACGTAGCGGGCGGCATGATCCATCTGCTCCTCCTGGCCGAAGTTCAGTGCCGCATCCGGATTGGCGGTGGTGACGATGTTCCAGCCCGCACGGCCGCCGCTGATGTGGTCCAGCGAGGCGAAGCGGCGCGCCACGTGGTACGGCGCGTCGAAGGTGGTCGAGGCGGTCGCTACGAGGCCTATGCGCTCCGTCACGGCCGCCAGAGCCGAGAGCAGCGTGAAGGGCTCGAACGACGTGACCGTATGGCTGCGCTTCAACGCCTTCACCGGCATGTTGAGCACCGCGAGGTGGTCGGCCATGAAGAAGGCATCGAACTTCGCGGCCTCGAGCCGCTGCGTGAAGCGCTTGAGAAGCGGGAAGTTGAAGTTGGCGTCCGGAGAAGCACCGGGATAGCGCCAGGATCCGGTGTGGATCGCGACAGGACGCATGAAGGCGCCGAGGCGCAGGCGACGGGTACGGCTCATGGGGCTTCCAGTTCAGAGGGGCTGGCCTCGTCGCCCTAGGCGAGAGCGCACCGGCCCGGACAGATCGCGTCCCGCGCGAGCTGGGGACGATGCAAAGCGCATTCCATAGACAACGCAATGCTCAAACGTCGGCGACGTGGCTCGCGCGGCGGGGATCGACCCGTTTGTCCTGGCCACCCCGATCGAGCGCCTAGTACCGCCGAGGGACAGGGTTTGCTCCTGATCCGAACTGGCCGACCTCAACCCGGCGCTCGCCGCCCTTGCTCGGACCCTGACCGTTTTGCGCTGTTGCCTGACGGTCAGCCCTCGAGGCGATGCTCATCACGTCTGCCGGTGCTCTATCGCTCACGCGAATGTGCTCGGCCGCGGCTTGGTTCAGCCCGTTACGAACTGCATGCCGAACAGAGCCATCACGACGAGCAAAGCAGGCAGTCCGACCCGCAGCGTGAGCGTGGAGAGTTGCCGAAACGTGACGCTTCGGGCGGCCTCCTGAGGTACCAAAGGCCGTTCGCAGAACTCAACGTCGGCCACGCTTTTCCCTCAGATATACTGCCGGATGAGCCCGCTACCATTCGCTTCCCTTAAACTTGAAACACATTCAAGTTCAAGCATGATGTTTAGCTCGCCCTCATGGTCCGCCGCCCCCGACCGGTGACCTATGATCATGCCGTTCGTTCAATTGCGGAAGTCGTGGAGGGAGTCGCAATCAGTGACGACAGTGTTCTGGCGAGCATCACAGGCCCAAACGGAGGCGGAGCAGGAGTGGCGGTTCTGTAGGGCCAGTCGGAGGGCGGCGATACGGGCGCCGAGACCTGCTTGATTCACACGTTCCACCAACTCCAAGACATACCGGCTCCACGCTCGAGCCTAGAGTACGCGCCGTAAGTGGTCGACATTGGGACGCCGCAGAGTGCCGGCGCAGCGCTGGACCGGCTCGAAGAGTGCGTGTGATTGAAACCTCACGCTCTCAGGCCCGTATCTTCGGCCGTAAGCCGGAGGACGCGATGTTGTGGAGTTTCGTAGCGGCCACCATCACCATAACGGGCTGCATGGTCGCTGTCTGGTGGATGGGGTTCAGTGAAGCGCCGCGCCGGGCTGAGCCCGAAAGACGCGAGACACCGGCCCATCGTTCGGGAAACAAGGCGGACCTTCGATAGTCTGCACTAGGCTGGAGCGGGTGAAGGGAATCGAACCCTCGTATGCAGCTTGGGAAGCTGCCGTTCTACCATTGAACTACACCCGCGCGACTTCAGCGCTATAACAAGCCTGTCGCCTTGGCAAGAGCGGGCATAACCGTCCGGCCGCATGCATCTCAGAGCTGGCTGACCTTGGCAGCCGACGAGGGGTTCGGAAGGCGAGACGCTGCGGCATCCCATCCGCCGGTCGGCGGGGCGACGTCGTTGGAGGAGGTCTGGGGCACCGCGGCGTGATAGCCGGCCACGGCGGCTTTGGCGGATGACAGGGCGACGGGGTCGAGCTTGGCGGCGACCTCGTCGCGCTTCTTCGCGGCATCGTCGTCGCCTTCGGACGCCGCGATGGCGAACCACTTGTAGGACTGACCCAGGCTTTGCTCGATGCCGAGGCCCCGCGCGTAAAGAATGGCCAGATTGAACTGGCTGTCGCGCACGCCGAACTCGGAGGCCTTGCCGAACCATTGCGCCGCCTTGGCGTAATCGGGCTTGCCGACCGCCCCCTCGGCCGACATCACGGCGAGATTGTGCATGGCGCGGATGTTCCCAGCATCTGCGGCTTTGCCGTACCAAGCCATCGCCAGAGCGGGATCGCGGTCGAGGCCGACACCCTTCTCGTAGGCCGAGCCGAGCCGGTATTGTGCGGGCGCGGACCCCTGGGCTGCAGATTTATCGAACCAGGCCAGGGCCTGCTTGGGATCTCGGGCAACGCCGCGTCCCTCCGCGTAGCGTAGGCCGATTTCGTATTGCGCGGCCGCGTTGCCCGCCGAAGCGAGGCTTCGCAGGCCTTCGCCGATCCCGTCAGGAGCCGCTTGCGGCTTTGAAACTCCCGCCACGAACGTCGGCAGCGGGGGCGTCACGGGAGCCGTCGCGGGGGGCAGCACGGCCGTCGGAGCCTTGGCGGCTGCGGGCGGTGATTCAAGCGCAGCCGTCTTGGTCTGACCGGGCGCCATCATCTGGGCTGCCCCCACATGCGTATCGTCGCTCGGCGTCACTCCGAGCTTGAGCACTTCGAGAGCGCCAACCAGCAGCACCAGGGCGGCGAGGCCTAGGAGAATGGGACGGCGACGGCGCGCGATGAAAGCTTTGGCCTGGACCAGGGCGCCGGGCGATCCTGCGGCCGCGCCGACCGGCTCGCGCCAGGTTCGTTGCCTTTCGGCCCGAGGCGGTGCCGACCGCCGCTCGCCGCCTGTCTGCCCGGCCGTCGAAGCCGCCGAGGCCTGGGCGGCTTTGGCGGCGCGGCGCGCCGCCGCGATGAAGCTCGCAGGGCCGTCGGATTCCTCGACGGGTCCGACCGGAATTTCGACCTCGCCGCTGGCGGTCGAGGACCGGGCTTCGGGGCGAGCGATGGGGGACACGGGAGCGCGACCGAGGCCGGGCTCGATCAGAATATCGCTCGGATCACTCGCCAGCCTGGGTTCGGCCGCGGTCTCCGGACGCCGACGCCTCGCGTCGTCCGACGCCGTGCGGCGGCGGGAATCCGTGAAGGTGCTCGCCGTATCCTGCGTCAGACGCTCCATCATGTCGCGGAGATCCAACAAGGTCGTCTCGGTTCTCCGCTGGGCCGAGTCCTGCAAAGCCCGGAGCTCCTCGAGCCCTCGCGACACCTGTTCGGCCAAGCCTGGAGACGTGTCCGCCACCCGAGCCGCGAGGCCAGGACTCTGCAACGCGCCCCGTAACGTATCGCGCGCAGCCGTGCGGGCGGCGGTCTCGGCGGCATCGATGGCGACCTGCCGCGTGACCTCGAACTGCGAGAACAACTGGCCGAGAGTCTGCTCGACACCATCGAGAGCCCTGAGGCTCGCGTCGGACCGGTCCAAACGCTCGGTCAGCCGGATCAACTGTGCCTCGACGGCCTGAACGCCGCGCGGATCCTGGTCTCCCGCGGCGGCATCGATCTTTGCCGCAACTTCGCGCATCGTCGTCTCGAGATGCTCGAGATCCGACGAGGCTTCATGGGCCTGACCGAGGCGGTCCGACAGTCCGCGGACAAGGCCTTCGAGAGGCCGCGTATCGACGGACGTGTCGGCGAGCTTCGTCTGAAGCGTAGCGTGGATCTCATCCACGCGTCGGCTCAGTCCTTCCATCAGACCGTTCGGTCCCTGCGCGGCGAGCCCCTGCTCGATGCGCGAAGTGATGTCGTTCAGCCGCGATTCGAGCGCCGTCATGGTAACGCCGGGCTTGAACCCGTCGAGAAGTGCTCGGACTTCGCGCATCGTCTCGTCGAGATGCGGAGGCTGGATGGCGCCGACCGGCAGGTCGGCGAGGTGACTCAGGCGCTGCTCCAGCAACGAGACCTGCTGCTCGACGGCATCGAGGGGCAAGGCGCGGTCCGACGAGGCCCGAAGCAGATCTCGCATCTCGCGTGTCTGTTCCCCGATCCGGTCGAGCGACTCGGCACTCGGCATGTTCTGACCGAGCCCGTCGACGGTGCGGGCCATGCGGCGCATCTGGCGATCCAGGGAGTCGACCTTCGGCCGAGCATCCGTCGCCTGTATGGCGTCATGCATCTCGCGCGAGAACCGGGCAAAGGTCTGAGACACCTCCTTCGAGAGATCCGCGCCGGGGCGCCTGGATCCCAGGGGCTCGCGCGCCTTCAATGATGAGCGCGAGATGGCATCTTCGAGTTGCATGGACCAGCGTGGCGGCGGACCGGAGAGGTTTGGTATGGTGGCGCGGGCGTCACGATCCGTGGCGGGCTCGTTCGGGTGAGCTTCGGGACGTGAAGGCGTGGGCTTGTCGTCGTCGGCAGCGGGTGCTTCGCTGTGGCGATCGAGGTCCCCCTGGCGCTTGGTGATTTCCGCCACCGCCTTGCGGATGGCAGCCGAAGCATCGAAGCCCGGCTCCGGTCGGGTTCCGGTGCGTCGCGTGGAACGATCGCCCGGTGCTCCGCTCTCGGACAGGCGAGCGAGTTGTTCCGCGATGGCTTCCATCTCGGCGGCATGATCGGTCGGCGTCGTCGAGGGAATGGAGGCTGTCGCGGACCGTTCGGAGATGACCCGGTCGAGCCATTCGCCGAGCGACAATCCGGAGCGCCGCGCTGCGGCAAGCGCCGCGTCCCGCGTGCCCTCGTCGATCTCCTCCAGGGTCCTCGGTACAGTTGTGTTCATTGTCGCACCCGCAGACCGGAGCCTGTGCCAGAACCAGGAAGCCCATCGCTCGTGTCGAGAAAACCATCGGGTTGGAAATGCCGCGCGACGCGGCTCTTGCAACCCGACTCTCCCGTTTTCCACGATCGCTTTGTCGGATTTTCAACGGCCCGAAGGAGGGGAACGCCCCGCGTTTCGGTCGTAGTCTGCCCACACGGCTAGACTTTCGATGCATAGGGTAAATACGGAGTTAATCTTCCCCTTCGAATCCAGCTCGAAGTGAGTGTCGGTGTATGCCGCTACAGAGCAAGGTCACGACCCTCGGTATCTCGCAAAAGGCAACTGTAAGTTGACATTGGGTTCCAAAGTCGGTCAACTTTGACGCAGCAAGCTCGCCGGCTTTGCAATGGTAAATCGCGCTGATGGGCATGACACATTCATACGCCAACGGCTTGCCGCCCACGCCATCCACGCTCGTGGCGGACACGCCCCTGAGCATCGGCGATATGGCTCGCGCCTTCAACGTGAGCCAGAGGACGTTGCGCTTCTACGAGGATCGCGGGCTTCTCAATCCACGCCGCGAAGGATCGATCCGCCTCTACAGTGCGGGTGAGCGACGACGACTCGAAACGATCCTTCGCGCCAAGCGCCTGGGCTTCACGCTCACCGAGATCATCGGTTTCGTGAAGACGACCGTCTCGGACGGGCCGGCCCTGGCCCTCGACGACGAGCAGATTGCGCAGCAGATCGCCCATCTGGAACGGCAGCGTGAGCGGCTCGATGCAGCGATCGCAGAACTGCGAGCCGCGCAGGGAAGGCCACCGCGTCTCTGACCCGCTGCCGCTCGAAACTCCGACAGAGCGGCTCCGATCGGTCGGGTTCGAGGTCTCACACCGCCACACCGCCGCCAGTGGGACGACGGATCTGATGGGTCCCGGACAGTGGGACGGCTCGGACCGCTCAGCGACGGTGAACGGCTGTTCGAACGCCTGCATCCGGCAGCGTAGCATCGGTGCCAGCCAGGATGCTTCCGATCGTCCACGCTATCGTATATGTCTGCCACGGCTGTCTGTCGGGACGGCTCACCCTCGTTCTCGCGAGTGGGGTCGTATCGTCGCTCAACGATAGATGCGAACCGGCTCACGACCTCATGTCCACGAACCCGGATCCGCGCGAGTTGCGGCCATGGGGGATGATCGACCGCTCCAGGAGTTCGGCGACCCGTGCAGGCGATCGATATCGACGGTATCAAGAACGCGTCGCCCAACGTTGATGCGAGCCAGCCGACGGCGGCCCCCTTCACGAGCCGCCATCTCGTGATCGATCTGGACCGAGCCCTCCTCCGCACCGAGCCCTTGCACGAGCGGCTGTTCGCCGTGCTCAAAGCGCGCCCCCTGGCTGTACCGGGGCTAGTGGCTGCCGCCCTGCGTGGCCAAGCCAGTCTGGAGGAGGCCGCCCTGCGTGAAGCTTCGGGCGAGTTTCGGCTCGCCGGGTGTCCGACACGCCCAGCCGTGGCTCAACTCGCCGCCGAGGCTTCGGCAGCGGGGCGAAGCGTGATGTGGCTGTCGCGAGAGGCTCTGGAACCCGAGGACGACCAACCCGCTCCCTTCGTGAGCGACGGCGCCGAGACCCGCCGACCGGACGCGTCGTCCGAGCAAGAAGCGCGCGCCCTGACGGCTCGGCACCCCGAGGGTTTCGCTTATGTTGGCCGCTCGGACGCCGACCTTCCCATCTGGCGCGCCGCCCGCGAGCGTTTCGGTGTCGATCTTTCGCCCGGGTTGCGGCGCCGCGCCGAAGCCGAAGGGCTCGGCATCGTCGAATTGTCGCGGCCGCCGTCGCTGGCCAGGGCTGCCTTGCGGTCCATGCGACCGCATCAATGGCTGAAGAACCTCCTGGTCCTCGTGCCGTTCGCCATGTCGATGAGCGAGTTGCACCTGCGGGATGCCGGCACCGCCGTTCTGGCTTTCCTGTGCCTCTGCGCCCTGACCAGCGGCACCTACCTCGTCAACGATCTCTTCGACATCGAAGCCGACCGTCGCCACCCCCGGAAACGCAACCGCCCCATCGCCAGCGGAGACCTTCCGGTGGCGCAGGCGGTCGCCACCGGCGCGGCGCTGATTGTCGGGTCGCTCGTCTGCGCCTGCCTGCTGCGCTACGCTTTCGCGGCCGCGCTCGGCGCCTATCTCGTCATCACCCTGGCCTACTCCTTCCGTTTGAAGCGCATGGCCATGGTGGACGTCCTCGTCATCGCGATGCTGTTCACCCTGAGGATCCTGGCTGGAATGCTGCTCGTCAGCGAGAAGCCCTCGCACTGGCTTCTCATGTTCTCGATCTTCTTCTTTCTCAGCCTCGCTTTCATGAAACGCGAGGTCGAGTTCAACGTGATCCGCCAGACCGGTCGCACGACCCTGTCGGGGCGGGGCTACGATCTCGACGACCGGCTCTACGTCCTGTGCTGTGGCATGTCTTCGGGCATCGCTTCGGTGGTGATCTTCTCTCTCTTCATCACCGCGACGATCGAACGGTCTCAGCTGAACTATCAATCCCCCGAATTGCTCTGGGGGGTGATGGGGCTTCTCGGCTATTGGATCCTGCGAATGTGGATGCTGACCACCCGTGGTCTGATGAACGACGATCCCATTCTCTTCGCGGCCCGGGACCACACCAGCATCCTGCTCGGCGGCGCCTGCGCGATCCTGGCGATCGCCGCTCAAGTCGTCCGTCTGTGATGGCTGGCTCGCCTGCAAAACCAATCCCGACGACATCCTGGGGCCGTGTCGCTCGGGCGTCGAGCCATGTGAGCGAGCCGGCCTTCGTCGAGGACCTCGCGCAGGCGTTCCGCTCCGGCGGCTCCGATCACGCCCTGGCCTACGGTCTCGGCCGTTCCTACGGCGACGTTTGCCTGAACCACGGGGGCCAGCTGCTGCGGACCGGACGTCTCGATCGGATCATCGCGGCCGACTGGACCACCGGCGTCGTCAGGGCCGAGGCCGGCCTGACGATCGGAGCGCTGCTCACCGTCGGTGTTCCGCGTGGCTGGTTCGTGCCGGTGACGCCCGGCACGAAATTCGTGACCCTCGGCGGCGCCGTCGCCAACGATGTCCACGGAAAGAACCATCATGCGGCCGGCACCTTCGGCTGCCACGTCCGCGCGATCGGACTGCTCCGCAGCGATGGCGGCGTCGAGGAGATCGGTCCCGAGACGCGGCCCCACCTCTTTGGCGCGACGGTCGGCGGATTGGGCCTCACCGGGCTGATCGCCTGGGTCGAGCTGCAGCTCCAGCCCGTAAGCTCAAGCGACTTCGAGACGCAGACGCTGCGCCTGCGCGACCTCGACAGCTTCTTCCGCGTCGCCGAGGACAGCCAAGACTGGCCGTATACGGTGGCTTGGGTCGATTGCCTCGCGGCCGGGCGGACTCTCGGTCGTGGCCTGTTCAACCGCGGCCGTCATGCCACCGGCGGCGAGCTCCTGCCACATCCCGAGAAGGCGAAGCTAAAGGTGCCGCTCGACGCACCTTCGGCGCTGCTCGGCCCCGCCACGGTGCGGCTCTTCAATGCCGCCTATTCGCGCCAGCCGGCCTCGGGCCAGACGCAGCGCGTGCCCTATGGCAAGTTCCTCTATCCCCTCGATGGCATCACGGACTGGAACAAACTCTACGGGACTCGCGGCTTTTTCCAGCATCAATCCGTCGTCCCGCTACAGGCGGCGCCTCGGGCCCTTCAGAAGCTGCTGGAGCTGACGTCGAGCGAGGGCCAGGGCTCCTTTCTGGTCGTGCTCAAGCTCTTCGGGCCGCGCCCCTCGCCCGGCATTCTCTCCTTTCCGCGCGAGGGGGCCACCTTTGCGCTGGATCTACCCAACCGTGGTCCCGGCACATTGCGCCTGCTCGACCGCATGGCCGAGGTGGTGCTGGCGGCAGGCGGACGGCTCTATCCCGCCAAGGACGCTACCATGACGGCGGAGCAGTTCCGCGCCGGTTTCCCGCGCTGGCGAGAAGTCGAATCCTATCGCGACCCCGCCATTTCGTCGGATTTCTGGCGCCGAGTCACCGGAGACCAGGCATGAGTTCTCTTTCCGCCAGGTCCGGGACCGGCGCGCCCCGCACGGTGCTGGTACTCGGCGCCACCTCGGCCATCGCCTCGGCCTTCTGCCGCCAGCGTGCGGCAGCCGGAGCCCGCTTCGTCCTGGTCGGCCGGCAGGCGGAACGGCTGTCCTCCATCGGCGACGATCTTTCGGCACGCGGCGCCTCCGCCGTAGCCACAGTGGCGACGAACCTCGGTGACATGGCGGAAGCGGAGTTGCGCTTCGACGACATGATGGCCCGCCTCGGGCCACCCGACGAGGTAGTCCTCGCCTATGGCGTTCTCGGGGAGCAGGCCGTCGCGCAGGACAGCGCGGACGAGACCCGACGCATCATCGACGTCAACTTCACCAGCGCCGCTCTTTGGCTGCAGCTGGCCGCCAAGATCCTGACCGAGCCGAAGCTCCTGGCCGACGGGAGGACGCGAACGCTGGTGGTGATCGGCTCGGTGGCGGGCGACCGCGGCCGGCAATCGAACTACGTCTATGGTGCCGCCAAAGCCGGGCTCGACGCCTTTGCCGAAGGCTTGGCGCACCGGCTGCATCGCACCAACGTGAAGGTCGTGACCGTCAAGCCGGGCTTTGTCGACACGCCGATGACGGCTCACCTCGACCGGTCAGGGCCGCTCTGGGCCAAGCCCGAGGCCATTGCGGGCGCGATTGACCGGGCTGTGGCCAAAGGGCAGCGCATCGTCTATGCGCCGTGGTTCTGGCGGCCCATCATGACGGCAGTGCGATTTGCCCCGCGGTCGCTCTTCTACAAGACCAAGCTTTGAGCGAACCTGCCTTGACCGAACCTTCCTTGTCCCGCGGCCGGATCGTCGTCACCGGCGCGGCTGGCCTTGTCGGCCAGAACCTGATCCCTCGGCTCAAGGCGCGCGGCTACACCGACATCGTGGCCATCGACAAGCATCGCGCTAATACGAGGATCCTGGCCGGCCTGCACTCTGATATCCGGGTCGTGGAAGCCGATCTGAGCCGCGCGGGCGGCTGGGAAGACACGTTCGCGGGGGCCGACGCGCTGATCCAGCTCCATGCGCAGATCGGCGGGCTCGACCCTGCCACCTTCCAAGCCAACAACGTCACGGCGACCGAGCGGGTGCTGGCGGCCTCGGCCGCGGCCGGCATCGGCTACATGGTCCACATATCGTCGTCCGTGGTGAACTCGGCGGCGGTCGATCTTTATACCGAGACTAAGAAGACCCAGGAGGCGATCGTCGCTTCCTGCCCGATCCCTCATGTCGTGCTGCGGCCGACGCTGATGTTCGGCTGGTTCGACCGCAAGCACATCGGCTGGCTCGCCCGCTTCATGAAGAAGATGCCGGTCTTCCCCATTCCCGGCGACGGCAGGTTCCGGCGGCAGCCGCTCTATGCCGGCGATTTCTCCAACATCATCATGAGCTGCCTCGAGAAGCGCACCACCGGCGCCTACAACATCTCCGGTCTGACCACCCTCGACTACATCGACATGATGCGGGCCGTGAAGAAGGCCGCGGGCGCCCGGGCGCGCATCGTCACCATCCCCTACGGCCTGTTCCGCCGCCTGCTGCTGACCTATGCCCTCGTCGACAAGGATCCGCCCTTCACGGCCAACCAGCTCGCCGCCCTGGTGACACCCGACCTCTTCGAGGTCATCGACTGGCCCGGAATCTTCGGCGTCACCCCGACACCGCTCGACGCCGCCTTCCGTGAAACCTTCAACGACCCGCGCTTCGCGTCGGTCGTCCTGGACTTCTGATCACATGCGCATCGTCGTCGTCGGCGCGGGGGCCATGGGCCTCGCCGCCGCCTATCATGCCGCCAAGGCCGGCCACGCCGTCACGGTCGTCGAGGCCGGTCCCGAGGCGGGCGGCATGGCGGCCCACTTCGACTTCGGTGGCCTGTCGCTCGAGCGCTACTATCACTTCGTCTGCCGCACCGATCAGCCGACCTTCGACCTGATGAAGGAACTCGGCATCGGCGATCGCATGGTGTGGAAGCCCACGACCATGGGCTACTTCATCGGCGGCGCGCTGCACAAATGGGGCGACCCGATCTCGCTCCTGCGATTCCCCAAACTCGACCTGATCTCGAAGCTTCGCTACGGCGCGCTGATGTTCCTGTCGGCCAAGCGGCCGCGCTGGGATGCGCTCGAGACCACCTCGGCCAGGGACTGGATCACTCGCTGGTGCGGCCGTACCGTCTACGACAAGCTGTGGCACCCGCTCTTCGCCCTGAAGTTCTACGAACATGCCGACAACGTTTCGGCGGCCTGGATCTGGACGCGCATCCGGCGACTCGGCAATTCGCGCAAGTCGCTGATGCAGGAAGAGCTCGGCCACCTCGCGGGTGGCACCGAGACGCTGGTCAAGGCTCTGGTCGACAAGATCCACGCGCTCGGCGGTACGGTGAAGCTTGGCGATCCGGTCGAAGAAGTCCTGGTCGAGCGCGGCCGCGCCAGGGGCGTCCGGACGGCCTCAGGCACCATCCCCGCCGATGCCGTCATCTCGACGGTGCCGACGCCGCTCGTGTCGCGCATGATCCCGGCCCTGCCGGCGGAGTCGAAGGCGCAGTACGACGCGATCCAGAACATCGGCGTGGCGTGCCTGGTGTTTAAACTGAAGCGGTCGGTGACGCCGCACTTCTGGGTGAATATCGTCGAGCCCGGCGTGCCGATCCCGGGGATCATCGAGTTCTCGAACCTGCGCGACACCGGCGATACGATCGTCTACGTGCCCTATTACATGCCGACCACGAATCCGCGCTGGGCCTGGTCGGATGAGGCCCTGCTCGACGAGGCCTTTGCGGCGATCCGCAAGGTTAATCCGTTGATCACCGACGCCGACCGGATCGACGGCCATGTGGCGCGGCTGCGCTATGCCCAGCCGATCTGTCCGCCGGGCTTCGCCGCCATGATCCCGCCTGTGCAGACACCGATCCACGGGCTTCAGGTCGCCGATACCTGCTTCTACTATCCCGAAGACCGCGGCATTTCGGAAAGCGTGCGCTACGGCAAGATGATGGCCGACGCGCTCGGCTACAACGTGCCTGAGCTGCAGAGCGAGATCGCGGCCCGCGCCGGCTAGTTTTCGCCGGGCGAGACGACGCGGCGCTCCCGGGGCGACCACCGCGGCGGCTCGAAGCGGCGCGGGGCGTAGCCGAGGATCTCTAGGCCATCGGCGACGTCGAAGACGAGGTCCTGGTTCATGCGTGCGAAGACGGCGCTGCCGAAACCCGATTCGCGCAGCAGCCGTGCACGCGCCGCCAGCCCGAAGGCGAGGCGAAGCCAGGAGACCGGCAGGACGACGAAGCGCGGCGTGAGCCCCTGGCTGCGGAAGGCCCGCTCCGCCATGGCGCGATAGGTCAGCACCTCGCCGCCCGCGATATTGAAGGCCCGCCCGGTCGCGCGCGGATTGTCAAGCGCGCCCATGATGGCCTTGGAGATGTCGTCGGCGTGGATCGGCTGGCGCAGGCCCGACGACGGTCTCGCGATCGGCAGGACGCGGGTTCGCCGCACGAGGCGGATCATCCGGGCGATGTTGCGATCGCTGAAGCCGTCATAGACCAGGGTCGGGCGCAGGACCGTCCAGGCGACGCCGTGGCGCCCGCACCAATCGGCCAGGGCGGTCTCGGACCGCTCGAGCTTGCGCGCCGTCGCACGATCCTGGGCCTCGTCGCTGTCGGCCTTGGAGAAGAGGCTCGTGGATCCGATGGCGATGATCGATCGCGCACCCGTGAGCCGCGGCAGCGCCGTTACCAGCAGCGCCAGCGGCAGGATGCTGACCACGGCGGCGCCGGGCGGCACGGTCCAAGGCTCGTCGGTCTCGAAATCGACGCGGGCAGACTCCACGCCGGCCGGCAGTGGAAGATCTCGCCGCGCCACCGCGAGCGTGGGTACGCCGGCCGCCGCGAGGCGCTTCATCAGGCCGGTCGCGATGATGTTGCTGGCGCCCAGCACCACGACAGGCCCCCGAGCGGATGCAGTGTCTGGGGATGCCTTTAGGTTCGCCGTCATGCTGCGCCCGGTTGCCCCGCAGGAGCGAAACGCCCCGTGGTTTGGGCCGCTTATAGGGATGCTGCCCTGCCCCGGCCAACCCGGCTTCGGCGATCACGGATGCATTCGACGACGAGATCCGCTAAACCGGCGCTTATATTCGACGCCCGGATCAACAGCCGCCGTTCCGGGCAGCCCCAGGGGATCGATGACGACACTCAAAGACACGCCGGCTCTGTCGCAGGTATTGAAGCGCGGCATCATTATCGCCCATGACCTCGTGGCGACGGCGCTGAGTTTTGGCGGCTGCCTGATCCTCCGCTATCAGTTCTGGCAACTGGCCCCCATGGCGGACGAAATCGTCTGGGTGATGCCGTTCTTCGTTGTGGTCGCCGCCGCCGTCTACCGCATCTTCCCGCTCTACGCCTCGAAGTGGCGTTTCGCCTCGCTGCCCGATCTCTTCAACATCTTCAAGGCGGCCAGCGTGCTCGCCCTGATCATGCTGATCGGCGATTACGTGCTGCTGGCACGCGGCCTGACGCCCTGGTTGATGTTCGGCGAGAAGACTGTCGCGATCTACTGGCTCCTGCAGATGTTCCTGCTGGGGGGGCCCCGCCTCGCCTATCGCTATCTCAAATACATGCAGTCGCGCCGGGCCGGCGATCGCGAGAGCGCCAGCAGCATTGTCATCCTAGGCCGCGCTACCGAGGCCGAAGTGGTGCTGCGCGCGCTCGAAACCGGCCTGCGCCGCCGCTTCGTCGCCCGCGCCATCCTTTCGCCGCAGCGCAGCGACCATGGCACGTCGATCCGCGGCGTGCCGGTACTGGGCAATTACGGCGAGCTCGAACGCGTCGTCGCGGAGGCCCAGGACGGCAACCAGCCGATCGCCCGCATCATCGTGGCGCCGAACGAATTCGTGCCGGAGACCGAATCCGAGCTTCTGCTGGCCACCGCCAACCGTCTTGGCATCCCGCTGTCTCGCATGCAGACCGTGGAAGAGGGAGCGAGCATCGCCGCCGCCTTGAAGCCGGTCGCCATCGAGGACCTGCTGTTCCGACCGAGCGTCGAGGTCGACCGCGCCATGCTGGCCGATCTGCTGCACGGCAAGCGCGCCATCGTGACGGGCGGCGGCGGCTCCATCGGCTCGGAAATCTGCGCCCGGCTCATCGCCTTCGGGATCTCCGACCTGTTGATCCTCGATCATTCCGAGCCGGCCCTCTACAACATCCTTGAGACGCTGGCCCCGCTCTGCACCGGCTCCGTCACGCTGGCGGGCAAGATCGCCGACGTGCGCGACCGGGACCGCATCTTCAACCTGTTCCGCGACTTCAAGCCCGACCTCGTCTTTCACGCGGCGGCGCTGAAACAGGTCCCCTTCCTCGAAGTGGACTGGACGGAGGCGATCAAGACCAACGTCTTCGGTTCGGTCAACATCGCCGACGCGGCCGCTCAGACGGCCGCCGCCGCCGTCCTCATCTCGACCGACAAGGCCGTGGACCCCGTGTCTATCCTCGGCGCCACGAAGCGCTTCTGCGAGATCTACGCGCAGTTGCTCGACGCCGAAGCCGCCGCAGCCCTGCGGCCGGTGCGGCTGTTGTCGGTGCGGTTCGGCAACGTGCTGGGCTCGGTCGGATCCGTGGTGCCACGCTTCAAGGCCCAGATCGAGCGCGGCGGCCCCGTCACCGTCACCCATCCCGACATGGTGCGCTACTTCATGACGGTGCGGGAGGCCTGCGACCTCGTGCTGACGGCCTCGGCCCATGCGCTCGGCCGCAAGACCGCCAATGTCGAGCGCGCCTCCGTCTACGTCCTGAAGATGGGCCAACCCGCCCGCATCGTCGACCTCGCCACGCGCATGATCCGCATGGCGGGCTTCGAGCCGGGGCGCGACATGGAGATCGTCTTTACCGGCGTCCGCAAGGGCGAGCGCCTCAACGAATATCTCTTCACCGGCGACGAGCCGATGCTCGATATTGGCGTCGACGGCGTCACGGCGGCCCGCACGGTCGGCTACGATCGCGCCCGTATCACGCGCTGGCTTGAGACCTTCGCGGCCGCCATCGCGTCGGGAAGCCGAGCCGATGCCGACCGCGTCTTCGCCGAGGCGATCCCGTCCTTCGCCAAGCTCCTCAAGGATCGCGCCGGAGGGGTCGTGGTCGACCTGAACGCCGCGCGCGCGCTCGGCGGAGACCGCGCGCTATCGGCCGAAGCTGATGGTGGTCCGGGCCTCGTCACCACCGCGAGGCCTTGAGCGTGCCACGGTCCGGACGTCAAACGGTTTCTGCCCGTTGCACCGCCGCAACCCTTCGGCAAGACTGTTATGCGATCGTCTCTCTCCATTGCACCGCATCGACGGCATGGAGGGGAGCAACTGCATGACGCTGAAGTCCATCGCCGGCCGACTTCGTCGCCCGGAGGCGCGCCGCTTTCTGGCCTTCCTGATGACCGGCGGACTCGCGGCCGGCGTCAATGTCGTAAGCCGCATCGTGTTCGAAGGCGTCATGCCCTACGAGTCTGCCGTGATCCTGGCCTATGGCGTCGGTATGACGACGGCGTTCTTCTTGGCTAGGCTCTTCGTGTTCTCGGCGTCAGGGCGCAGCCTTCACGTCGAGTATGGACGTTTCGCGCTGGTCAACGTGGCGGCCTTGATTCAGGTCCTGGTGGTCAGCATCGGTCTTGCCAAGCTCGTCTTCCCGGCGCTCCACATTACCTGGAACGCCGAACTCATCGCCCATGTCGTCGGCGTGCTGAGCCCCGTCGTGGTCAGCTACCACGGCCATAAGCGCTTCTCCTTCGCTTGACGGACTAGCCAGGGTCGTCCTTTTGCCTCTGTCACTAGCGGCGGCGGGATAGGCGGGCCGAAATCGCTCATGCGGTATCCCCCCTGCCGGTAGGCTACAAGCCTCTGGATCCAGTGCGGTCCGGGGCATCAGGGGACGAGCCGAGGCACGATGACGGATAACGATCGCGGGACACGGGCGCGGCTGGACGCTTTGGCTCGCCACCCGCTCGGGCGCGTCCTGTTCAGGCTGGTGGGCCGTCCCGAGGACTGGGCCGACCTCATGCGCGCCGAAGGGCGTCGATCCCGCCGAATGCAACGTCTCGAAGCTCGTCGCCTGGCCGGAGCCGGCCTCGTCGCACGGCGCCGTCTGGGCGGACAACGATCCGATCTCGAGGACCTCGCACCGCATCCGAGCTTCGACACGCGGCGCTATCGGGACATCTTCCCGGATGCCGACCAGGACGGCACGCACGCGCTGACGCATTTTCTCGCGCGTGCCGAAGCGCAGGATGCTGCATTGCCGAACGTGCTCCGCGCCGAGATCGAGCGTCTGCCGACATCGCTCCACACCGGCCTCGGCACCGCGCTCTTCGTCCAGGGCTGGGCCTATCCGCGACGCGGCCGGATCCGCTTCCTCGATCTCTTGATCGGCGAAACGCGCTATCCGATCACGGATCATTCCCAGCCTCGGCCGGATGTGCTCGACGCCGAGATGGTGCACGACCCCGAAGCTCATTCCTTCTTCAGCGGATTCGAGGCCGTCCTTTCCCTGCCCGCCGTATCGGCGCCGGTGACACGACCGGTCCACCTGCGGCTCGTCACCCGGGACGGGGCCGTATTGGAACAGGATCTCGGAACCCTGACCCTGCTGCCCGGCGATGGCCGCGCGCCGCGCGTCGTGAATTGGCCGAGCCAGGGATCGCGTGTCGCCATCTGCATGGCGACCCACCAGCCGCCGCTCGACCTCTTCGCCGCCCAGATCGCCTCGATCAAAGCCCAGACGCACGAGAATTGGATCTGCATCGTCTCGGACGATGCCTCGTCCGACGTCGTGGTCGAGCGCATGGCGCCGCTGCTCGACGATCCGCGCTTCATCTTCCTGCGCAACCGCGATCGGCTCGACTTCTACGGCAATTTCGAGCGCGCTCTGCGGGCCGTGCCGGCCGATGCCGAGTTCGTGGCGCTGAGCGACCAGGACGATCGCTGGCATCTCGACAAGATCGAGACCCTGCTCGGCGCGCTCGACGACGAGGCACAGCTCGCCTATGCCGATGTCCGCATCGTCGACGCGGAGGGCCTGACACGCTCCGAGACCTTCTGGGTGACGCGCCGCAATAATTTCACCTCGCTGCCGAGCCTGATGGCCGCCAACACCGTCATCGGTGCTGCGAGCCTGTTTCGCGCGACGCTGCTGAAGCAGATCCTCCCCTTCCCGGAGCGGCTCGGCGCCGCCTACCACGACCATTGGATCGGGCTCAACGCGTTGACGGCGGGTGCCATCCGCTACGTCGATCGGCCGCTGCACGATTACGTCCAGCACGGCGGCAACGTCATCGGCCACAAGCGGGACTCGGATGCACCGGGCCTTGCGGCCGCCGGACGGGCCGTCCTCTCGGCCCTGAGACACCGGGGTCCGCTCGGGCAGACGTTGCGCGACATCATGGGACGGGCAACGATCGATCGTCAGTCGCTGGTCGCCCAGAAGGTCGTGCTGGCGCGCATTCTGCTGCTCCGCCATCCGGGCGCGCGTCCGGCTGTGCGACGGACGCTAGAGAGATTGAGCGGATTGTTGCGTCTCGCCCCTGCCCTGCGTGAGCGGTTGCTGGCCGCCATCGAGAAACGGCCGACGCTGAACCACGAAGGCCATTTCCTGCGCGCCGTCTTGATCTCACGCACGCGCCAAGCGGCCTATCGCACTCTGCGCGCTCCTCAAGCCCGGCGTATCCGCCAGAAGCGCACCATCCACGGCGTTCGCCACCTGATGACGAGCGGCGATCCCGCCGCGCCCATCGACTTCCGCTATTCCGGGGCGGATCCCGACATCGCCGCCATGGACTTCGGACATGTCGGCTGGATCTTCCACAACATCTCTCCGCTGACGCTGCGAGTCTCCGCCGGCAATCCACGCCGAGTCAACCTGCTGCTCGCGACCATCAATTTCGACTACCTCTTCGGAGGATACATCGGAATGTTCAATCTCGCGCTGAGGCTGCACCGGGACGGTCACGCGGTCCGCATCGTGCTGCTCGACGAGACGGACGTGCAACTCAGCGCGTGGCGGAGCCGCATCGCCAAATACCCTGGTCTCGGCCACCTGTTCGACGCCGTCGAGGTCGCCTATCGCTACGATCGGACGGTGCCACTCGACGTCTCGCCGCAGGATCGTTTCGTCGCGACGAGCGGCTGGAGTGCCCATGTCGCCCACAAGGCCGAGGTCGCCCTCGGGCATAAGCGTTTCCTGTTCCTGATCCAGGAATACGAACCCTTCTTTGGCCCGATGAACACCAACACGGCGCTGCTTCGGCAGGCCTACGATTTCCCGCAGTTCGGTCTCTTCTCCACCGCCATCCTGCGCGACTATTTCGCCGCCAACCACATCGGGCTGTTCGAAGAGGACGACGGCGAGGCCCGGTCGGCGGTGTTCTCGAACGCCATTCAGCGCTTCTCGCCCAACCGGGCCCAGCTTGAGCGCCGCAGTCGCCGGATCCTGTTCTACGCCCGGCCAGAAGACCATGCAGCACGCAACCTGTTCGAGATGGGCCTCGCGGCGCTGGTGCAGCTCTTTTCGGATCCCGCCATCGCGGCGGCGGGCTGGACGGCGCACGGCATCGGATCGATCGCCACCGCCCACCGGCTGGAACTCGCCCCTCGCATCTTCCTGCAGATGGTCCCGAAGACGAGCCTGCAGGGCTACATCGACATGCTCCCGGAGTTCGACGTCGGCCTGTCGCTGATGCTGACGCCGCATCCGAGCCTGGTCCCGCTCGAAATGGCCGCCGCCGGTTTGGCGACCGTGACCAACACCTTCGCCAACAAGACCGTGGCGGCGCTGACGGCGATCTCGCCGAACCTCATCGGCGTCAAGCCGACGCTCGACGGAATCGTGGACGGGCTCCTTGAAGCCATCACCAGGACCGAGAACATCGACGCGCGTCTCGCCGGGGCCGCCGCCATGACCTGGCCGACGGACTGGGACGACGCCTTCCCGGCCGACACGATGGACCGGGTGAACGCTTTTCTGCGACAGTGACGGCGCTCCGGACCACCGGCACGGTGGCACCCGGCCCCCGATAACGTCGGTGGTCCGGAAGCAACTCAACAG
The DNA here is from genome assembly GCA_050920985.1 of Janthinobacterium lividum. Classification (GTDB taxonomy): domain Bacteria; phylum Pseudomonadota; class Alphaproteobacteria; order Rhizobiales; family Beijerinckiaceae; genus Lichenihabitans. The sequence continues at coordinate 170,915 of JBPBQY010000030.1, forward strand.
GGTGCAATCCGGCGCCCGGACGGAAGGTCGAAGTCATGGTTTCCACACCAACCTTCTCCGCCGAAGCCTGGGATCGCAATCGGGGACTCTACGACCGCACGGTTGCGATGCCCTTCAACGTCGAGCTGGCGGCAGGAAGCCTGCCACTTCCCATCTTCCGCCACTACATCGTCCAGGATGCCAAATATCTCATCGGCTTCGGCCAGGCGCTCGCCGTCGCGGCCGGCAAGGCCGACCACCCCGACCACGTCGCGCAACTGGCCGGGGCGGCACGCGAAGCCGTGGTGGTCGAACGTGCGCTGCACGAGGATTATTTCGGCCGTTTCGGGCTCGATAGCGCCGAAGTGGCGTCCACACCGCAGTCGCCGGCCTGCCACCATTACACGTCCTTCCTGCTCGCCACGGCCTTTCGCGAGCCGCTGCCGGTCATCGCTGCGGCGGTCCTGCCCTGCTTCTGGATCTATCGCGAGGTCGGACATCACATCCACGCCCGCGCGACGCCGGACAATCCCTATCGGGCCTGGATCGATACCTACGCGGGCGAGGACTTCGCCGCCGCCGTCGACGCCATGATCGCCACCACCGATGCGCTTGCCGAAACGGCGTCGGCCTCGCAGCGAAGCGCGATGCACGGGGCCTTCACCCGCGCCATGCAGCTCGAATGGATGTTCTGGGACTCGGCCTATCGCGACGAGGTCTGGGCGATGTGACGGCCCACATTGCCAGAGCATAGTGGCAAGCCTTTTGCTCATTTGACATTCGACGAGCCTGGGCCATCCTCGCTCGGCAGAGTCGCGGCAAGGATCCGGCCCATCACCGCGATCACGGCGCACTCTCTTCAGGTTGCGTGATCGGTCCCCACGACATGTCCATCAGCAAAGCGGAAAGCGGCGACCTCTCGGCCCGGACGGTGAGGAGCCGCCCCGTGGGACAGGTTCCGTTGCCGCCGATGCTGCGCTCCCGGGCCGCCGGACGTGCCCCCATATCCAAGGCCGACGATGCGAGCCGAAGCCGCGCCCTGGCGGATATCACCTCGGTCGCCTTCCTGCTTGTCCCGTCCTTTTCGATGATCGCCTTCTCGTCGGCGATCGAGCCGCTGCGGCTCGCGAACCGGATCGAGGGACAGGACACCTTCTCCTGGCGGGTGCTTTCGGCCGACGGCAAGCCGGTCGCGGCCTCGAACGGCGTGGAACTCGCCGTCCACGGCAGCTTCGCCGACCTCGGCGGCGCCACGGCCGCCATTGTCTGTTCGGGGGTCGACGTGCAGACCTTCGACCACCGCGAGCTGATCGCCCGTCTACGCGGCCTCGCATCGCGCGGCGTGCCGGTCGGTGCGGTCTGCACCGGCACCTATGTGCTGGCCAAGGCGGGGCTCCTCGACGACCACCGCTGCACCGTGCATTGGGAAAACCAGGATTCCCTGCGCGAGCAGTTCCCCGAAATCGATGTGACCGAGGAACTGTTCGAGATCGACCGGACGCGATTCACCTGCGCCGGTGGAACGGCCGCCATCGACATGATGCTGGCTCTGATCGCCCGCCAACTCGGCCAGGAGGTCGCCTCCGGCGTCACCGACCAGTTGATCCACCACCGCATGCGCGACGGCGACGAGCGCCAGCGGATGGAGCTGCGCTCGAGGCTCGGTGTCGCCCATCCCAAGCTGATCAGCGTCGTCGCCGAGATGGAGAGCTGCATCGAGCAGCCGCTCTCCTGCGTCGATCTCGCCGAAGGCGCCGGCCTCTCGACTCGGCAGCTCGAACGGCTGTTCCGCAAGTACATCGGCCAGGTCCCGACCCGCTACTATCTCGGGCTGCGGCTCACCCGGGCGCGCCAGCTGCTGCTGCAGACCTCCATGCCCATTCTGTCGATCGGCCTCGCCTGTGGCTTCGTCTCGGCCTCGCATTTCTCGAAATGCTACTCCGAGCACTTCGACCGAACGCCCTCGCAGGAACGCCGCACCCAGCGGTGAGGCAGCGGGCCAAAAAGGCGTCGTCTTCCCGGAAGACCGGGGTGCCCCTCTGACCTAGACTGGCAAAATCGCCACCGCCGAGGCCGCCCCAACCGTGTCCACAGACTTCGATTACATCATCGTCGGCGCGGGCTCCGCCGGCTGCGTTATGGCCAACCGGCTGACCGAGGACGGCAGTGCCACCGTCCTCCTGGTCGAAGCCGGCGGAGGCGACTGGTCGCCCTTCATCCGTATGCCGAGCGCGCTCGCCATCGCGATGGAGACGAAGAGCACCAACTGGAACGACCTCAGCGAGCCGGAGCCGCATCTCGGCGGCCGGCGGATCACCTGCCCGCGCGGCAAGGTGCTCGGTGGGTCCTCGTCGATCAACGGCATGGTCTACATCCGCGGCAATGCCATGGATTTCGAGACCTGGGACCGGGCCGGCGCGCGGGGCTGGGCCTATGCCGACGTGCTGCCCTATCTCAAACGGGCCGAAACGCGGGATGAGGGCGGCGACGGCTATCGCGGCGGCGACGGCCCGCTGCACACGAGCTACGGACCCCTCAGCAATCCCCTCTTCTCGGCCTTCGTCGAAGCCGGGAAGCAGGCCGGCTATCCCGTGACGGACGACGTCAACGGCTTCCAGCAGGAGGGATTTGGGCGGATGGATCGCACCATCTGCAAGGGCATTCGCTGGAGCGCTGCCCGCGCCTATCTCGACGAAGCCCGCAAGCGGCCGAACCTCACGCTCTGGACCCATTGCGGCGTCGACAGGATCACCTTCGACGGTCGCCGGGCCACGGGTCTGGCAGCTCATCGCAAGGGTCAGGCCGTCACCGCAACGGCGCGGCGCGAAGTGATCCTCGCCGGCGGCGCCATCAACTCACCCCAGCTTCTCATGCTGTCGGGCATCGGTCCCGCGGCGCATCTGGCGGAGCATGGGATCCCGATTGTGTCCGATCGGCCCGGGGTAGGCGCCAACCTGACCGATCACCTCGAGTTCTACTTCCAGGTCGCCTGCCGGGAACCCATTACGCTTTACTCCACCATGGGTCCGGTGCCGAAGGCGCTGATCGGCGCGCAGTGGCTACTGACGCAGAAGGGTCTAGGCGCCACCAATCATTTCGAGAGCTGCGGCTTCATCCGCTCGCGCGCCGGGATCGAATGGCCGGACCTCCAATATCACTTCCTGCCTGCCGCTATTTCCTACAACGGCAAGGATCTCGCCGATCAGCACGGCTTCCAGGCCCATATCGGCTCGATGCGCTCCAAGAGCCGCGGCCGCATCCACCTGCGTTCGGCCGATCCGCGGGAGCGGCCCTCGATCCTGTTCAACTACATGAGCCATCCCGACGATTGGGTGGAGATGCGCGCCGCCGTGCGCCTGACGCGCGAGATTTTCGCGCAACCGGCCTTCGACCGCTATCGGGGAGAGGAGATTCAACCCGGCGCCGGGGTGACGAGCGACGAAGCAATCGACGCCTTCATCCGCGACCACGTCGAAAGCGGCTATCACCCCTGCTCGACCTGCCGCATGGGGGCGGTCGACGATCCGTTGGCGGTTGTCGGGCCCGATACGCGGGTGATCGGCGTCGAGGGACTGCGAGTGGCGGATTCGTCGATCTTCCCGACAATCACCACCGGCAACCTCAACGCCCCGACGATCATGCTGGCCGAAAAGGCGTCCGACCTGATCCGCGGCCGTCAGCCCCTGCCCCCCTCGAACCAGCCCTTCTACCGCGCTCCGAACTGGGAAAGTGCTCAGCGGTGAGGGTCTACATGCCCCTCTCCGATGACATGGGAGAAGCGGTCGGCGCGAAGCGCTAACGGATGAGGGGGGGGATGCCCAGACGCGCCCTTGTGCCCTCGTCCGACCCGGCTGCGTCAAACCACCTTCTCCCGCGCAGCGAGAGAAGGTGGACGCCTACGCCAGAGTGCCGTGGCAGTGCTTGTACTTCTTGCCCGTGCCGCAGGGGCAGGCCTCGTTGCGGGACACGCGACCCCAGGTCGAAGGGTCGTTCGGGTCGCGAGTGGTGGGCGTGGTCCGCTCCAGCGTGGTGAGCAGGCCACCGCCGTCGGGCGCACCAAAATCGCCGGCAGCCAGCCGGGCATTCATGTCGGCGATGGCCATGTCGTCGTCACCCGTCAGCGGATCCTGATGGGTGGCGAACATGGGCGGTAGGTCGTTCGACATGACCGGCTGCTCGAAGGCGACCTCGACGCGCATCAGCTGCGCCGTCACGATCTCGCGGAGCTTGGTGATCAGCCCGTCGAACATGTCGAAGGCCTCCGACTTGTATTCGTTCAGCGGATCGCGCTGCGCGACACCGCGCCAGCCGATAACCTGGCGCAGGTGGTCCAGCGTCACGAGATGCTCGCGCCAGAGGTGGTCGAGCACCTGCAGGACGATCTGTTTCTCGACATAGCGGCTGAGCTCGACGCCGTTCTTCTCGACGCGGGCGGCGTAATGCTCGTCGACGGCCTTCTGCAGCCGCTCGCGCATCTCCTCGTCGGCGATGCCCTCTTCCCGGGCCCAATCGTCGACCGGGGGCTCCATGCCGAAGCCGTCGCGCAGCGCGGCCTTGAGCCCTTCTATGTCCCAGGCCTCGGGATAGGCCTCGGGCGGCATGTGACGGCCGACGAGGTCGTCGACGACACCCTGCCGCATCTCGCCGATGAGTTCCTCGAGGGACTCCTGCCCCATCATCTCACGGCGCTGCTCGAAGACGACCCGGCGCTGGTCGTTCATCACGTCGTCGTATTTCAGCACGTTCTTGCGCATGTCGAAGTTGCGGGCCTCGACCTTCTGCTGCGCCTTCTCGAGCGCCTTGTTGATCCACGGATGGACGATGGCCTCGTCCTCCTGCAGACCGAGGCGCTTCAGCACCATGTCCATGCGATCGGAGCCGAAGATCCGCATGAGATCGTCCTGCAGCGACAGGAAGAACTTGGAGCGGCCCTTGTCGCCCTGACGGCCGGCGCGGCCGCGCAGCTGGTTGTCGATGCGGCGGCTCTCATGCCGCTCCGTGCCGACGATGTAGAGGCCGCCGGCCGCGATGGCCTTGTCCTTGAAGCGGGCCACCTCGCCGCGGATCTCGGCTTCCTTGGCGTCGCGTTCGGGGCCGGGCTCCATTCCGACGCATTCGGTCGCGATCCGCATGTCCTCGGAACCGCCGAGTTTGATATCGGTGCCGCGGCCCGCCATGTTGGTGGCGATCGTGATGGCGCCGGGCACACCGGCTTCGGCGACGATGTAGGCTTCCTGCTCGTGGAAGCGGGCGTTGAGGATGGCGAAGAGCTTCGAGGGCTTGTTCTCGTCCGACCGCGCCGCCGCGTAGAGACCCTTCAGCGCCGCCGCCGGATCGGAGAAGTCAATGCGCTTGAAGCCGGACTGGGCCAGCATCTCGCCGAGCTGTTCGGATTTCTCGATCGAGGTCGTGCCGACCAGCATCGGCTGCATGGTGGCATTGGCGGCCTCGATCTCCTTGACGATCGCCTTCACCTTCTCGGGGCCGGAGCGATAGACCTCGTCATGCTCGTCGGTGCGCGACACGGGGCGGTTGGTCGGGACCTCGACCACTTCAAGCTTGTAGATCTCGGCGAATTCGTCGGCCTCGGTCGAGGCCGTTCCGGTCATGCCGGCGAGCTTCTTGTAGAGGCGGAAATAGTTCTGGAAGGTGATGGAGGCCAGCGTCACGTTCTCGGGCTGGACCTGCACCCCCTCCTTGGCCTCCAGCGCCTGATGCAGGCCCTCGGAATAGCGCCGCCCCGGCATCATGCGACCGGAGAACTCGTCGATGATCACGAGTTCGTCGTTGCGGACGATGTAGTCCTTGTCCAGCGTGAAGAGCTTATGGGCCTTCAGCGCCTGCTGGACGTGGTGCACCAGCGTAGCGTTCTGGGCCTCGTAGAGAGAGCCTTCGGTGAGGAGCCCGGCCTCGCCCAGCATCGCCTCGATATGCTCGTTGCCGGCCTCCGTCAGGTTGGCGGTGCGCTGCTTCTCGTCGACCTCGAAATCCTCGGGCACCAGTCGGGGTATGAACTTATCGATGGAATTGTAGAGGTCCGACTTGTCCTCTGACGGGCCGGAGATGATCAACGGCGTGCGGGCTTCGTCGATGAGGATCGAATCCACCTCGTCGACGATCGCATAGGCATGGCCTCGCTGGGACATCTGCTCCAGCTCGTATTTCATGTTGTCGCGAAGGTAGTCGAAGCCGAATTCGTTGTTGGTTCCGTAGGTGATATCGGCCGCATAGCCCTGCTTGCGCTCACCGTCATCGAGACCATGAACGATGACCCCATAAGAGAGGCCCAGGAAGTTGTAGACGCGACCCATCCATTCGGCGTCGCGGCGGGCGAGGTAGTCGTTGACGGTCACGACATGCACGCCCTTGCTCGGCAGCGCATTGAGATAGGTGGCGAGGGTCGCCACCAGCGTCTTGCCTTCGCCGGTGCGCATCTCGGCGATGCCGCCCTCGTGAAGCACCATGCCGCCGATCAATTGCACATCGAAGTGGCGCTGGCCAAGCACGCGCTTGGCGGCCTCGCGCACCGTCGCGAAAGCCGGGACCAAGAGGTCGTCGAGGCTCTTGCCGGCTGCAATCTGCTCGCGGAACATCACGGTTCGGGCCGCAAGCTGTTCGTCGGTGAGGGCGGCGACCTCGGGCTCGAGCGCGTTGATCGCAGCGACTTTGGGCGTGTAAGACTTCAAACGACGCCCGTTGGCCGTGCCGAAAATCTTGCTTGCGAGCGAGCCGAGCATGCGTCGAGAACCTTCACTGCGCCGGGCGCCCGAAATGGCGCAGGGCTGAACCTGCCGTCTGCCGCCCTCTTTAGCACGGCCGCGGCGGCGAACCGCATGTAAGCCGCGGCGGCAGTGCCTGCAACGGCGGCGGCGGCTACCTGGCCAAGGCCAAACGAGAGAATCCGGTAGCCTTCGAAGCTGGCGACCGATAAGAGCCGCCCCGAAGCCTGTCAATCGCGGGCGCCGCCATGACGGCCGGCTCGCGTCGGTTCGGGCCGCTGAGCTTTTGCGCGATCACAGACGTTGCGCGGGAGGGTAGCGCGCGTCATGTCCAGCCCACCCGACCCCATCAAGGATCATCGCCATGCTGAAGAAAACCGATTTCACGCTGCGGAGCCTCGCCGCCGCCGCCCTGATGGGCCTGGTCTCGGTCGTGCCCGCCTCCGCCAAGGTGCTGGCGACCGTGAACGGCACCGACATCACCGACGACGACGTCCGGATCGCCATGGGTGACCTCGGCCCGGCACTTCCCGCGCAACTCCAGGGCGCGCAGCGCGACACCTATGTGCTCGATTACCTGATCGACCTCAAGCTCGCCGCCCAGCAGGCGTCGCAGCAGAAACTCGCAGATGGGCCGGACTTCGCCAAGAAGCTGGCCTACTACCACGACAAGGTCTTGATGGAGACGCTGCTCGGCAACATCGCCAAGGCCGCCGTGACGCCCGAGGCCGAGAAGAAGGTCTATGACGACGCCGCCAAGGCGCAGCCGCCCGAAACGGAGATCCACGCCCGGCACATTCTCGTTCCCACTGAGGAAGAGGCCAAGGCTGCTCTGGCGCGGGTGAAGAAGGGCGAAGATTTCGCCAAGGTGGCCGACGAGGTTTCCAAGGACCCGGGCTCGCAGGGTGGCGACCTCGGCTGGTTCACCAAGGACAAGATGGTGCCGGAGTTCGCCGCGGCGGCTTTCAAGATGGAGCCCGGCCAGATCTCCGATCCCGTGAAGAGCGAGTTCGGCTGGCACGTCATCAAGGTCGAGGGCAAGCGCGAGAAGGCTTTTCCGCCCTTCGATCAGGTCAAGGACCAGGTGTCGCGCTACGTCGCCCAGAAGGCGCAGAGCGACGACATCGCCAAGCTGCGCGAGACCGCCAAGATCGACCGCATGACCCCTCCGCCGGCCCCTGCCGCTCCGGCGCCTGCCACTCCGGCACCCGCGGGCGCCACGCCGGCGGCTCCGACCACCCCGGCTCCCGCCGCTCCGAAGCCCTGACTAACCCGCGACCCTGCGGCGGTCGTCACTGTCGCGGGATCGCCTGAAAGGTCTGACGGGCTTGTCCCTCCCCGAAACGGGGAGGGTGTCGCCGCGAAGCGGTGCGGTCTTATGTAGCTGCCTCACCAACGTTGAAAATCAGAGAGTTAGCCTCTAGCCCACGTTTTGAAAACGGCCTCTCGGATTGCCAAGGCGTTAGCCCGCTCGCTTTCGCTTTCGCCAACGTATCCCGGAAACTTCGTCGTGGCATTCACGACAAGGCATCCGAGATCGGGCCTGCCTTGTGCCTTCTCTTCGTCGTGCACGGTATCGAGTAGCCGTCCGAGAGCCATGGGCATCAACCCGAGCCTAGGCGCCATCTCTCCATAGGTGATGGTCTTGCGCGCTCTCGCGCGTTGCTCAAGTTCGGCACGTATGATGGCGAGCCGATCGGGGTAGGTGGCGTTTGTCATGGCCTATCTTATCGTCAAGCCCGCACATGGAAAGGTCGCCTCAGTGCGCGGCCTTTTGCGTTGCGAGACTTTAAAAGCGGCAACGGTCCCATTCCTTGGCTAGAATGGAATGTCATCGTCGACTGCAGCATCCGACATGCTTTTTGCGCGCGTCTCCATAGGAGATGATCTACCGAACGAAGGTCTTTTAGGCCTGTGAACATCTGCCGCCCACTCTGGCGGATCTACTCCAAATCCAAAACTGTAATAGTCGTTCTGCTCATCTTTAATTGTGGCTACGCCTTTATCTGTAACCTCAACGTTATGTCCGTCACTCGTTTTGAAACAAAGGTCTGCTGGATTAAACACGATATGCGTAATCAATGGGTGACTTGCCAGAACCTCCCTGGCAGCCTCACGAAGAGAACGTACGGTTTTGAGCTGTGCTACCACGCGGCTAACGATTGAGACAACCGTATCTCTACTTAGAAGAGCCTCGTCCAGTAGCCGACGTGCAGCTTCTACCTCAGAGCTAAGGCCAAGCTCGTTCTGATACGCAACGATACGCTCCACGAGTTCAGTCGGGAGCACGTAGACGCGGCGCTGCGTCTTATCATTGCCATCGGTGGGTGCGGGGTCGCGTGCCATGTGCATACCTATGCCATACACTTGACCGACACGGCAAGTGACACAATAATGGCAACGAAGCTGTCAGGAGGGTAGCCGTGGGAACACCTTATAAACAGACTAGGGATGGCGGCAGCAAGCCGGTCAGGGTTGTCATTTATATGCCCAATGACGAGGTAGAGGCGATTGACCTCTGGGGTGTTCCAGCCGGGATGCCAAGCCGGAATGCTGCTGTGCGGCGGCTTCTGAAAAGCGGACTTAGCAACATGCATCCCAAGGAGGGATCACCATGAGTTCAGCAAAGATCATCACAGTTGATTTTAAGAATGGAACGCTCTTCGCGGTTGAGCGCGACGACGGTGTCTTCGTGGCTGTGAAGCCGATCAGCGACACACTTGGCCTCGCTTGGAACAAGCAGCTGGAGCGCCTGAAGCGAGATCCGATTCTGTCGGAAGGTATGACCATGACGGTCCTACCTTCGCCTAGTGGGGCGCAGGAAACGACATGCCTCCGCCTAGACCTCGAGAACGGGTGGCTGTTCGGGATCGACGAAAACCGCGTAAGGGACGAGGAAACTCGTCAGCGAGTTCTTTCCTACAAGCGCGAGTGCTACGGCGTTCTCTTCAAGCACTTCTACGGTCGATCATGCGCCGAGCCTCGCAGCACGCCGGAGGCAATAATCGACGTGAACCGGGAGGAGCCGATTATGAACCGGCGATCCTTTGTCACGGAGGCGCGGCAAACTCACGGGATCCAATCGGCTCGCGAGCTTTGGTTCAAACTTGGGCTTCCGACGACGCCGAGCATGTATGCCCATCCCAAGCAGGGCGAGTTCTTCTACACGGCAATCAAGCGCGACAACCCTGATAGCGAGCGGAAGGCGGGGTGATGCTCTTTCCTGAATCGAAAAAGGCCTAGGTGGTTGCACACCTAGGCCCTCTGCTGGGGGCAGCAAGCGCAGGGCGGGACCGTCCAAGCCACTCCCCACGGGTGCAACTCCCGTTGCCTCCACGTCTACCATTTCAGCCCATGGCGGGTCCAGCGCCGGGCTTCGGTCCGGTGACACCCAATGTCGTTTCGCCTTGAACGAACGCGATCCCTTGCCCTTCAAGGGCAGCTCGCATTGCCCCTAGATTATTCGAGATCGGAATCCGTCGCCCCTTCTCGAAATCCCGAACCGTCGACAGCGAAACGTTCGCGGCGGCGGCAAGCTCTGCCTGCCCCCAGTCCAACCATCCACGCGCAGCGCGACTCTGTTCCGGCGTTATCGTCATGGGTAAGTGATACGAAAAAACGCCGTCCACGTCAACGTTTTCTGTTGACGCCAACGATTTTGCTGCTTATCACTGAGGTCAACGGAAAACGTTGGACCTCAGCCTTTGTCGCAGCACTTCCTCCTCTCCAAAGCCGCAAGGAGTCTGAGCCTCGCTCGGGTTGCTCGGCTTTCGGATGAGGAAGCGCATGACGCCTTTCGGCTGATCCGCTGGACCGAGACGAAGGGCGAAGCGGTTTGCCCCCGCTGCGCTTGCGCCGCCACCTACACCTACAAGGCTCGCAAGCTGTGGAAGTGCAAGGCGTGCTCGCATCAGTTCTCGGTGACGAGCGGCACCATCTTCACCAGCCGCAAGATGCCGATCGGCGATATCCTGCTTGCCATCGCGATCTTCGTGAACGGCGCGAAGGGCCACAGCGCCCTGCAGCTCTCCCGCGATCTGGACTGCCAATATAAGACGGCCTTCGTCCTGGCTCACAAGATCCGCGAGGCCATCACAGCCGACGCTGACGAGCGCACCCTTGCTGGTGAGGTCGAGGTCGATGGCGCCTGTTTCGGCGGCTACGTGAAGCCCGCCAAAGAAAAGGGAAACCGGGTTGATCGCCGCAAGGCCGAACATCAGACCGGCAAGCGCCAAGTGGTTGTCGTTATGCGTGAGCGTGGCGGCGAGACGCTGCCCTTCGTGTTCCGCTCGGAAGCCGCTGCGGTGTCCACGATCGGCCGCAAGGTGGCGCTCGGCTCCACTATCTTTGCCGACGAAGCCGCTTCATGGGATCGCCTGCATGATCGCTTCCTGACGAAGCGCATCAATCATCAGGAAGCCTATTCGACGGCCGAAGCCTGTATCAATGGTGCGGAGTCGTTCTTCTCCCGCATCCGTCGCGCCGAGATCGGCATCCACCATCACGTCGCCGGTCCCTATCTTCAAGCTTACAGCCAAGAGATGGCATGGAGCGAGGATAACCGTCGTGTTTCTAATGGAGAGCAGTACCTGATGATGACGGAGGCTGCGCTTCGCCATCCAGTATCACGGGTGTGGAAGGGCTACTGGCAGCGTCTGTCGAACTAGTTGATAACTTTTTCTTACTTTTTTTAATTCCAATGATTCTATAGACAGATAGAACAGACCCAACTAGCAACAATATCCCATATATCATTAGTAGGCAACCTACCCACGAAAATATAACATTAATTACGTTTGCGGTTTCCACTAGCCCAAAGAAGACTGGAAATGGCTTTGACGAAAAAACTACAGCATACGTGATAGCCGCAATCTGTATTAAAGCTGCATGTAAAATAGGAGTAGCTATCATCAAAAGAGGTGTCCGACCGTCAAGCTCTTTCTCGGGGTAGCTGAGAGCTTCTCGATCGATATCATTTAAAATTGCAAACAAGATCGCAAAGGCTGCAACCGTAAAAGCAGTAAGCGCGGGTAGAACGACCTTTGTAGTATCGACCCACGCCTCACTACCGACATTTCTCCATTGAGCAAAACTGAGTATTATAGCTATGATGAAATATTCCGAGCGCAGCAAGGCTCGCCACCCACCGTAGCTACGATAAAACTCCCGCAGAACAGGAAGAAGGCTTGTAGAAAACATAGTGCTACCGCGCTCTATGAGTCGAAATACGAGATAACAACTTCTCAGCTACATCTGTGAAAATCTGCAGACTGGAATCCACGAGGGACGCTTTGAAAGTTGTAGTCTCGGTTAAGGGTACGCTAAGCGTATCCTGCGTAGTCATGACGCCATTAACTATGCTCTTTGCATGTACCTGCCCATTATCCGCTGCAACCCCTGCTAGCTTCTTTGTTCTTTCATTAGGTTTTAGATTATGTTTACCTCTTGCTTTCAATATTTCTTGATATTCGTCTCCATCCTGTTCGCTCAGTCGACGCTCTATTACTCTCGCAAGTTTGTCATCAATATCATCTGAATTAGGCCGTCTTATGACGATTTGTAGCTCCTTGAGATCTGGAAGTTCCAAGATCTTATCTACCGCGGTGTAATCCTTAATGATGTCAGCCTCTACCCTTCCAAATAATTGCCGAACCTCTTTGATTCGCAAAACTTCCTTGAAGTACTTCTCAAACGACGCGGCACTTAAGGACTTACTCTCAGAGTAAGTCTCAAAAACGATAGTATGTAGACCCTCGCTCAGCTTAAAATAGAAAGCGGCGTGATTGGGCTTAAGATTAGACGGAATGCTTATATCGTCGAGCTTTTCTGGTTGAGCCCTATCGAAATCGTCGAGATCAAACCACTCACCATCAATGTCAATCTCTGTATATTTAGAGATAATTCCAATACCAAGCCCCTTACTGAACTTCGTAAAGCACAGTAGGACTCTCCGTGGATACGAATTCCCCTTTTTAAAGACGAAATTGTTTCAAGCAAGGATGCGTAGTCCCTATTGGCATCAATCGGAATGCGAACATTCAAAGCAGCAACTTCAATCTTCGGGTCCCGAGCCATTTTTCAATCCTGCCGAAAAGAAGGAACGAGCCAAGATTTTACGTCAACCGAGCCACAATGATATTAAAATCATAAAGCGCCTCCCGCCTGGACAGGATCCAAAGGCTTACCGCCCCGCCAGCCTCCACAGCATGTTTCCATGCTCGTCCTTGCCGGCCGTAACCCGCCCCTCGCCCTTAAGCACTCGCAACGCCTTTGACACGCGCCGGGTATGATCGGCCATCAGCTTGCGGTCCCGCGCGTCCTGCCCTGAAACAGAGAGGATGGCCTCTGCCACTTGGCGTGACGTGAGAGGCCCCTCGGCGTTCCGCAGCTCGTCTAGGCGCCCCGCGTCAGCTCGCCCCGGCCGAAAATGACCTCGCGCTTCTGACGCGGCATGGCGGCGTCTAGGTCGCCCGTGTAGCCGAGCGTGCCGAGAACGCGATCCATTGCGGCAACATCATTCTTGATCTCGGCCAGGCGGCCCCGAAGGCGCTCGGCTTCTCCGAACAGATCGGCGCGCTTCGTGAGCAAGCCGGAGATCGTGTGTTCATAGGTGTCGGTTCGGGCGGGACGGATAGCGTCTGTCATCCCGCTATGGTATCAAACCCAAGCCAATTCAGGTACTTGGCTTTAGGTGAGCTTGCTACCTAATACCGAAGCGGTGACGGGTGGGGTTAACGGCCCCGAGACAGTGGCGCTTCGCGCCAGTGCCCCCTGCCGTCGCCGCTTCGCGGCGATACCTTCCCCGGAACGGGGAAGGATAGCGACCTCGTTTAGGCGTTAGACGAGCCTCGTCGTCGTGATCAGACCGGGGTCAGCGCCGCGCGACCGTCGGTGCGGGCGAGGCGGCGGAGCAGAAATTCCACCTCGGCCCGAGCCGCGGCATCGAGCGAGGCGCCCGGCTTGCGCTGGGCCTCGGAGGCGATGATGCCGCGCCGTGCCATGACGTATTTCCGGACCGCGAGACCGACGCCCTGCTGCTGCTCGTAGCGCAGTAGCGGCAGATGCGCGTCGAAGAGGTCGTGGGCGGCGTCGCGCTCGCCGGCGGCGCTCATCCGCACCACATCGACCAGCATGTCGGCGAAGGCATAACCCGTCATGGCGCCGTCGGCGCCGCGCTCGCATTCGAAGTCGAGAAACAGCCCGCCATTGCCGCACAGGATCGAGATGCGCCGCATCGCGCCCTCGGCGCTCCAACGGCGCAGCGTGGCGATCTTGTCGAGGCCGGGCCAGTCCTCGTGTTTCAGCATCACGCAATTCGAATTCTCGTCGACGATGCGGCGGATCACGCCGGGGCTCATCACGACCGAGAAGGTGAGCGGGTAGTCCTGTAGGACGAAGGGGATTTCGGCGCCGATCGCCTCGACGGCCTGGCGGTAGTAGGTGACGATCGCATCGTCGCTGCGCAGCGTGTTGGGGGGCGCGATCATCACGCCGGCGGCGCCGGCCGCCATGGCGTCATGGGCGAGAGCCCGCATGGCGGCAAAGCCCGGCGCCGAGACGCCGACCACCACCGGCAGGCTGCCGGCGCGGCGGATGAAGCGGGCTGCGAGTTCGGAGGATTCCGCGGCGTCGAGTTTCGGCGCCTCGCCCATCACGCCAAGAACCGTCAGGCCCGTGCAGCCGATGCCGGCATAGAAGTCGACCATCCGGTCGAGCGAGGCCCAATCGATGGCACCCTCCGCCGTGAAGGGCGTCGGCGCGATGGGAAAGACGCCCTTGGCGGTTTCGTCGAGCCTCATGCCGTGCTGTCTCCGTGCCGATAGGTCTCGCCATCGATGCCATGTGGCCGGCCCGTGGCCAGCAGGCTCTCCCACACTTCGTCGGTCAGCGGAACGCCTTCAGCCAGGCGGCGGGTGCGTGTGGCGCGTTCGAGGTCGCCCGGCGCCAGCACGGTTCCGCCCGGCTCGGCAGGGCGAGCCGAGGCGTAGAAGTCGAGATAGCTCCGCACTTCGGCGGCAAAGCCCTCGGCCGAGCCTCCGATGTCGGGCGAGATGGTGATCGACAGCATGCCGTTGCAGAAGGGTTTTGGTGGCGGGCCCGCGCAGCCCGAGCCCGTCAGCGCTCCCGCAAGCAATTCGCACATGAAGGCCAGGCCCGACCCTTTGTGCTCGCCAAAGGCCCTGATGGCGCCTCGGCCGCTGTAGAGCGTGTCGGGCGACCGGGAGAGCGTGCCGTCGGGCTCGATAAGGCTGCCTTCGGGGAGACTTTTGCCGCCCTTGGACGCGACCAGAACCTTGCCTTCGGCGACCAGTGACGTGGCGAAATCGAGCACCAGCGGCGGGCCATTCGGGACCGGGACCGCGGCGGCGAAAGGCGCCGTCGAAAAGCGACGGTCGACGGCGCCGAAGGGAGCCACCAGCAAGCTACCGGCGACATTGACGAAGTGGATGGAGACCAGTCCCGCCTGGGCCACACGCTCGGCCCATTCGCCGATACGCCCGAGATGGCCCGAATGGCGCAGCGCTACGACAGCCACGCCATGCTGCCGCGCGCGGGCGATGCCCTCGGCGACAGCCACAGGGCCGGCGGTCTGTCCGAAGCCGAAATGGGCGTCGAGCAGCGCGAAGGCGCCCCCGTCGGTCACGAGTTCCGGCGTGCGGCCGGCATGGACGCCACCATCCTTCAGCAGGCCGACGTAGCGCGGCACCCGAATGACGCCGTGGCTGTCGTGGCCCGTGAGGTTGGCGCCGACGAGCGAACGCCCGATCCGGTCGGCCTCGTCCTCCGCGCAGCCTTCGCGAATGAACACATCGCGGACGTAGTCGCCGAGACGAACTGCGTCGATCAGCATCTCGGTTCCTCCAACTTATTTAGTCGGCATCAGACCCGAGTGTGACGAAGCGTCAAGGCCGGATCGGCTGGCGTCGCCCACCTTACCAAAGACGAGTCAGCCAAAACTCTCGAACATCTGCTCGTTCGAAACGATCGGAATGTTCTCAATCAGCGCCTGCGCGATCAGGAAGCGGTCGAAGGGATTCTTATGAACGATCCGGAGCCCTCTCGCGACGGTCGCATGTCGAAGCGATATGGAGAGAGGAGCGAAACCCTCGTCCCCGACGGAAGCCTCAAAGCTCTGTGCCAGCACGACGCCCTCAGGCAGTTTGCCGAGACGGTGTTTACTGACGACCTCCATAGCCGAGGCGGCATTAACGAGCACCTCGTTGTCGGAGAGACTGATCGCGTCGCGGGCCGCTCGGGACAGCTCGGGACTATCACCCAGCCACCAAATCAGGGCTTGAGTGTCTAGGAGGATCCTCGCCCCTAGCTGCGATCTCGTCCGCTGACAACGGCTCGAAGAACGCGGGAGTCAGCGCGATTCTACCGTTCAGAGCGCCGGGCCGGCGAGGTTTAGCGCTCTGGAAGGGAACGAGCCGCGCCACCGGTTCCTTGCCTCTAGCGATAACGACCTCCTCGCCGTCCTGCACCTGCGCAAGCAGCTTCGATAACTGCGTTTGCGCTCCATGAACGGTGAAGACAGGCATCACGACTCCTCATGCCGACCGCCGGAACCGTCACCCATCCGACCCAGTCATCAGCTAACAGCTATAGCTAAGTCGATCATCCGCAACGGGTATCGGTTGACTCGGCATCGAGCGGTCGCCCTTGAGTTGAGCCCGCGCGCATGGCGCGCCATGGCGTCGCTCTACGTCTGATGGCGCGTGAGCCATGCTGGGGGCCTGTCTCGCTCATCCGCCCTGCAACAGGCGCGCCGCAGCCTCGCGCTCGAAGAGATAGAGCAGCGTGCGCAGCGTCGGGCCGCGTGGGCCTGCGAGTTGCGGATCGTCGGCGACGAGCCCAGCCGCTTCCTGGCGCGCTTCCTCGAGCAAAGCCTGATGCACCTCGAGGTTGGCCAGTTTGAAATCCGGCAGGCCGGATTGCTTGGTGCCGATGAGCTCGCCCTCGCCGCGGAGCCTGAGATCGGCCTCGGCGATGAGAAAGCCGTCCTCGGTGTCGCGCATCATATCGATGCGCTGCTCCGCAGTCTTGCCCATCGGGCTCTTATAGACCAGCAGGCAGAAGCTTTTCGCGGCACCGCGGCCGACGCGGCCGCGCAGCTGGTGAAGCTGCGCCAGGCCGAATCGCTCGGCGTGTTCGATCACCATGACGCTGGCCTCGGGCACGTCGACGCCGACCTCGATCACCGTCGTGGCGACCAGCATCTGCGCCCGTCCGGAGGCGAAATCCGCCATGGCGGCGTCGCGCTCGGCGGCCTTCATCTGACCGTGCATCAGCCTGACCCGGTCGCCGAAGAATTCCGCGAGCGCCCGGAAGCGGTCCTCGGCCGCGACGAGGTCGGTGTGTTCGCTCTCGGTCACCAGCGGGCAGACCCAGTAGACCCGAGCCCCTCCCGCCATGGCGCGGCCCACCGCGGCCACGACCTCCTCCATGGCGTCGGCCGGCTTGGCGAGCGTGACGATCGGCTGGCGGCCGGCCGGCTTCTCGTCGAGGATCGAGACCTCCATGTCGCCGAAGATCGTCAGCACCAGCGTGCGGGGGATCGGCGTCGCGGTCATGACCAGCAGTTCGGCGGCTTGACCTTTCTCGGCCAGGGTCAGGCGCTGTGCCACACCGAACCGATGCTGCTCGTCCACGATGACGAGACCGAGATCCTTGAAATCCACGCCCTCCGAGAAGAGTGCATGGGTGCCGACCACAAGGTCGATCGATCCATCGGCGAGGGCCGCCTGGGTGGCGGCGCGCTCCGAGGCCTTGTCGCGCCCCGTCAGCACCGCTACCCGAAGGCCGGCCGCCTCGGCCAGCGGCGCGATGCGGGCGAAATGCTGCCGAGCCAGGATCTCGGTCGGGGCCATCAGGGCGGCCTGGCAGCCGGCCTCGACGATCGAAGCCGCCGCCAGCAGCGCCACGACGGTCTTGCCCGATCCGACATCGCCCTGGAGCAGGCGCAGCATGCGGCGCGGCGATGCCATGTCGGCCCGGATCTCGCCCAGCGCCTTGCGCTGGCCTCCGGTGAGGGTGAAGGGGAGCGCGGCCTCCACCCGGTCCGAGATCACGCCCGTCGGACTATGGGGTATGCCCTCCTGAACGGCGGTGCGATTGCGCACCAGCGCCAGCGCCAGTTGGCTGGCCAAAAGCTCGTCATAGGCGAGACGCTGTCGAGCGGGCGTGTCGGGCAGGACGTCGCCGGCCTTGGCGGGATGGTGCAGGCCGCGCAAGGCGTCCCCGAAACTCGGCCAGCCGCGCAACACGAAACGGTTCGGGTCGAGCCATTCCGGGAGATCGGGCAGACGCTCCAGCGCCACATTCACGGCCTTGGCGAGGACGCGCGGAAACAACCCCTCCGTCAGAGGGTAAACGGGCTCGACCAGCGGCATGGTGGCGAAGGACTCGGCATCCATGACGCGGTCCGGATGCACCATCTGCAGCCGGCCGTCCCAAAGTTCAAGCTTGCCCGAAACGTAGCGGTCGGAGCCGACGGGAAGCGCCTTCTCGACCCAGGCGGCATTGTTGCGGAAGAACACCAGCGTGCAGTCGCCGGTCTCGTCCTCTATGACGGCCTTGAAGGGCGCATTGGTCTTGGCGGGGGCGAGATGCTCGCGCACGCGGCCCTGCAACGTCACCACTCGGTCGCGCGGAGCGTCGCGGATCTTGGCCCGGGTCGACCGGTCGATGACCGAGATCGGCAGGTGCAGCACGAGATCGAGCACCCGCGCCGGCCGCGTCGCCGAGCCGAGCAGCCGGTCGAGCGACGTCGCCACCTTGGGGCCGACCCCGCGGAGCTTGGTGGCTTCGACGAACAGCGGGTTGAGGATAGACGGGCGCATCGTGAGGTCACTAGCCAATGCAAATGATCGAGGTAAGGGTTGCGTCAAGCCATCGGAGTGCCTGGAGATCACTCATCAATCGTCGATCGGGCTGCCCATCCGATCCGCCTGAGGTCACGCGCTCCGTCGACGATCCGCACGACCCGTACGTGAGATCCAACGACGCGATACAGTGCCAACCACCGTTCGATCACGAGGATCCGCGCGCCTGTCCCTATGTCGGGTCGGGCGCGGCCGAAGCGAGGATGCTCCCGTAGGACCGTGCAGCCCGCCTCGATACGGTCGAGGACCGAATCCGCCTCAACGGGGTCACGCTCGGCAACGTGGCTCCAGATATCGAGAAGGTCGGCCCGCGCGCGCCGCGTAAAACGAACCTGTCCCACATCATGATCCAGGATCGGTCTGCCGCTTCCGCGCCTCCGCCTTCAAAGCAGTAAAGTCGAGTTCGCCCGCGTCGCCGCTATCGACGCCGTCCCGCCAAGCCCTGCGTAGCCATTGCAGACGATCGGCGTCCTGCCGCTCGACCGTCTCCATCAGGCGCAGCGCTTCGCGCACCAGATCGCTCGACGTCTCGAAGCGACCGCTTGCCATCTGGCCTTCGATAAACCGGGCCAATTCGTCATCGACAGATACCGTCATGTCCATGGAAACATCTCCCAATGTCACTACCGAACTGGAGATTATGAGCCCGGCTGACCCACGCCAGCGCACCCACGATACGCTGATCCGTCCTCTGGCAGCTTCCCCGAGCCCTGGTTATATACCTCGCCAAGGTCTCAGGTCCGACGAACGAGTGAACCACCCTGTCATGACGTATCCCGACGAGGACGCAGTCCGCCGCCGCAAGATCAGCTTTCGGGCCTGGCACCGCGGCACCCGCGAGATGGACCTCATCATGGGGCGATTTGCCGACGCGGAACTGGCTAAGCTCGACTCGTCGGCGCTCGACAGTTTCGAGGCCCTGATGGAGCAGCCCGACCCCGACCTCTACAAGTGGGTCTCGGGCGAGGTTCCTGTCCCGGCCGACGTCGATGCCGCCTTCCTGGCCCGGATCCGAAATTTCCACAACGCTTCGGGTGCTCTGCGTGGCTAAAGCCGTTGCGGGGCGCGTGATCGCGCCCCCGAAGACCCCTGCCCCCGTCATCCGCCCGCCGGCGCCTCTCGCCGAAATGGCACGCGTCGTCAAGGCGTTGCAGGGCGATTCCCACGTCACGCTGAGCCACGTTCCCGACGGGTTCGACGGCTTCGTCGTGGCCGATCTCGCGCGTGCCCTGGCGCGCGCGGGTGCCGAGCGGCCTGCCGTGCTGGTCCATATCGCCCGCGAGAGCCAGCGAGCCCAGACGTTCCGCGATGCGGTCGCCTTCGCGGCACCCGACATCGAAATCCTGGAGTTCCCTGCCTGGGACTGCCAGCCTTACGATCGCGTGTCGCCCAATGCCGCCATCGCGGCGCGGCGCATGCTGGTCCTATCGCGCCTCGCCCGCTCCAAGTCTTCGGCCGATAAGCCCCGCATCCTGTCGACCACCGTCAGCGCCATCCTGCAGCGCGTACCGCCGCGCGACAGCGTGGCCCAGGACAGTTTTTCGGCCGCGCCCGGCAATTCGGTGTCCACCGACGACCTCGCCGCCTGGCTCGAGACCAACGGATTCCTGCGCTCGGATGTGGTGCGCGACACCGGCGAATATGCGGTGCGGGGCGGCATCGTCGACCTCTTCGCACCCGGCATGCCGCTGCCGGTGCGGCTCGACTTCTTCGGCGCGACGCTGGAGTCGATCCGCTCGTTCGATCCCGAGACGCAGCGCTCGGTGGGCCAGCTCCGCTCGCTCGACCTCGTGCCGATGAGCGAGGTGCAGCTGACCTCGGAGTCGATCCGCCGCTTCCGCCAGAACTACGTCAATGCCTTCGGTGCCGCGCACAACGATCCACTCTATGCCGCCATCAGCGAAGGGCGCCGCCACCCCGGCATGGAACACTGGCTGCCGCTGTTCTACCCGAAGCTCGGCACGCTCTTCGATTACGTTGGCCATTGCCCGATCGTGCTCGATCCGCTCGACGATCAGGCCGTAACGGAGCGCTTCTCGGTCGTCACCGACCATCACGACGCCCGTGTCGACGCACGCAAGCAGCCCGGCCAGTCGAACGGCTTCAAGCCGCTGCCGGCCACGGCCCTCTACCTCGACCGCGACGACTGGACGCTCGAACTCGACCATGCTCCGGTGGCGCGGATCACCGATGTCGAGGCTCCGCCCGGGACCGCCATCTGCGTCGATTGCGCGGGGCGACCCGGCCGCTCCTTCGCGCCGGAACGCGCGCAGGAAGGATCCAACGTCTTCGATGCCGCGGTGGCCCACATCACCGATCTCGTCGGGCGGGGGCGGCGCGTGATCATGGCCGGCTGGAGCGAGGGCTCCCGCGACCGGCTGCGCGGCGTCCTTGCCGAACACGGGCTGAAGAAAACCGAGCCGGTGGGCTCGCTCGGCCAAGCTCTGGGCCTGCCGCAGGCCGTGGTGGCACTGGCGGTGCTCGGCCTCGAGGAAGGGTTCTCGGCCGGCGACGTCGACATCATCGGCGAGCAGGACATCCTGGGCGACCGCCTTGTGCGGGCGCGTAAAACCAAGCGCCGCGCCACAGACTTCCTCCAGGAGGTCGCCACCCTGGCACCGGGCGATTACGTGGTCCACGTGGACCACGGCATCGGGCGCTTCCTCGGCTTGAAGACTCTGCTGGCGGCTGGCGTGCCGCACGATCTCCTCGAACTGCAATATGCGGGCGAGGGCAATTCCAAGCTCTTCCTGCCGGTCGAGAATCTGGAACTGCTGTCCCGCTACGGATCAGAGGATTCGGAGGCCATCCTCGACCGGCTCGGCGGCGGAGGCTGGCAGGGCCGCAAGACGCGGATGAAGAACCGCATCCGCGAGATCGCCCATGGGCTGATCAAGATCGCGGCCGAGCGGACCTTGAAGGCCGCCGAGAAGCTCGTGCCGCCGGACGGGCTCTACGACGAGTTCTGCGCCCTATTCCCCTATGACGAGACCGAGGACCAGTTGAGCTCGATCGAGTCTGTGCTCGGCGACCTCGCCTCCGGCCATCCGATGGACCGGCTAGTGTGCGGCGATGTCGGTTTCGGTAAGACCGAAGTGGCGCTACGCGCCGCTTTCGCGGCCGCCATCAACGGGCGTCAGGTCGCTGTCGTGGTGCCGACGACGCTGCTGGCACGCCAGCATTTCAAGACGTTTGCCGAGCGTTTCGCCGGATTGCCGATCCAGGTCGGGCAGGTCAGCCGCATGGTTCCGGCCGCCGAGCAGAAGCGCGTCAAAGCGGGCCTCGCCGACGGCACGATCGACATCGTGGTGGGCACCCATGCGGTGCTGGGCAAGGCGATCCAGTTCAAGGACCTCGGTCTTGTCGTGGTCGACGAGGAGCAGCGGTTCGGCGTCGCCCATAAAGAGCGGCTGAAGGACATGCGGGCCGAGGTGCACATCCTCACCCTGTCGGCGACCCCGATCCCCCGTACCCTGCAACTCGCCATGACGGGCGTGCGCGACCTGTCCATCATCGCGACGCCGCCAGTGGACCGTCTCGCGGTGCGGACCTCGATCTTCCCCTTCGACGAGCTGATGATCCGCGAAGCCCTGCTGCGCGAGCGCTACCGCGGCGGCCAGAGCTTCTTCGTCTGCCCGAGGATCGAGGATCTGGAGGACATGGGCGCCTTCCTGGCGCGCTCGGTCCCGGAGGTGAAGTTCGTCGTCGCCCATGGGCAGATGTCGGCGACCGAGCTCGAAGAGAAGATGTCGAACTTCTACGAGGGGCACTACGACGTGCTGCTCGCCACCGCCATCGTGGAGGCCGGGCTCGACATCCCGCGCGCCAACACGCTGATCGTGCATCGCGCCGACCTCTTCGGCCTGGCGCAGCTCTACCAACTCCGCGGCCGCGTCGGCCGGTCGAAGACGCGCGCCTACGCGCTCTTCGCCCTGCCCGCCAACAAGCCGCCGACGGCACAGGCCGAGAAGCGCCTGAAGGTGCTTCAATCGCTCGACACGCTGGGCGCCGGTTTCGAACTGGCGAGCCACGATCTCGACATCCGCGGCGCCGGCAACCTGCTCGGCGACGAACAGTCAGGCCACATCAGGGAGGTCGGTTTCGAGCTTTACCAGCAGATGCTGAAGGACGCGATCGAGGCGCTGAAGTCGGGTGACAGCGGCGAACTCGTCGAGGAGGCCTGGTCGCCCGCGATCTCGATCGGCGTGCCGGTGACGATCCCGGAACATTACGTGCCCGACATCGCGCTGCGCATGACGCTCTACCGCCGCCTATCGGCGCTCGAGGACGAGGAGGAGATCGAGACCTTCGGCGCCGAGATGGTAGACCGGTTCGGCGCCATGCCGGACGAAGTGCGTCAACTCCTGAAGCTGATGGCCGTAAAGGGTCTCTGCCGCCGCGCCAACGTCGAGAAGGTCGATGCCGGGCCGAAGGGCGTGATCGTCGGCTTCCGCAACAACAGCTTCACCAACCCGACGGCGCTGGTCCGCCTGATCCAGGATCCACGCTACTACGCCAAGGTCCGGCCGGACATGCGCGTCGCCTTCCAGCGCGAGTTCGACCGGCCCGAGGATCGCCTCGAAGGGACGCGCGAGATCCTGCGCCGGCTTGTGGCGATCGGGGAAAAGAAAAAGGCGGCTTGAGCACGGGCTTTGTCGCCTCGCTACCTTCGGCCGCTCATCCCCGCCTTCGCGGAGATGAGCGGAATGCGAGTGGACAGCTCGGAACGAATCGCTCCTGGATCTGTCTGACAACCATTCCGCAAGCGCTGTCTGCCGAACGGCGACCGCGGCCGCTTCTACACTGCCACCAACCTGCGCAACCATGGGACGTGGCCGCTGCCCGATACACAGCACATGTGGCGGCGACGCTTTCCCACGCCTTGACCCCCGTATTGGCTTCGGGCCATGGAACCCCATGCTGCTCCGTACCCGCGCTCCTGCCAAGATCAACCTGACGCTCCACGTGGTGCGGCGTCGTCTCGACGGGTTTCACGACCTCGAAAGCCTGGTCATCTTCGCGGGGGTTGCCGATGTTCTGACGCTCGATCCCGGCGCGCCACTCGGTCTCGACGTCACGGGTCCGACCGCCGCCGCCTCCGGCGATACGGACGGCAATCTGGTTCTCAAGGCGGCCCGCGCTCTGGCCGAGCGGGTGCCGGGGCTTCGCCTGGGTGAGTTCCGACTGACCAAGCGCCTGCCGGTCGGCGCCGGCATCGGCGGTGGTTCATCGGATGCCGCAGCGGCTCTGCGCCTGCTGGCCGAACTTAACGGACTCGCCGTCGACGACGAACGGGTCCTGGCGGCGGCCCGGGCCACGGGCTCGGACGTGCCGGTCTGCGTCGATCCACGCTCCCGCATGATGGCGGGCACAGGCGACAGGCTCGGCACGCCCCTGATGGGCCGACCGCTCTATGCCGTTCTGGCCAATCCCGGGATCCACGTCCCGACCCCGGCGGTCTTCGCCCGCATGGGTTTCGAGCGCGGCGAAGCGCGAGATGTCGACGAGCATCCCGTGCCGCATGACGGGCTGTCTCACGCCGAGTTCGTCGCTCTGGTCAAAGGCGGCCGCAACGACATGGAAGCCGCAGCCCTGTCGCTGGCTCCGGCGATCGGCGACGCGATCGATGTCCTCTCCGCCACGTTGGGGCATCTCGTAGTGCGCATGTCGGGGTCGGGGTCGACCTGTTTCGCGCTCTACGAGAACCGCCGTGGTGCCTCGACGGCGGCGAAACTTGTGGCCGGCGCCCGTCCCGACTGGTGGATCCGCGCGACCGCACTGCGCTGAGCCGGTCATTCCGAGGTCTGCAGCCGTCAGGCGACCATGCCATGGTCGAGACCGGTCTGGACCTTTCCGCGCCCTTACGCCCGGCGCGCGACAAGCTGCCTCCGGATTGTGCATAAGCCGGCATTCCTGCCCCGCGACACCCTGTCTCCCCGCTGTTGCGCCCATGTCGCACTGGTGGCGTAACAGCAACTCGTCACGAGGCGCTGGATCTGTGGCCGGCGTACCGACGCCTGTTCCGACGATCCATCAAATGAGATCATCCGACCGGCGCGGCGTGAGACGCGGCGTTTGCTCGAGAATGGCTCGCCGTCTGGATTAACACGGTGGCGTCATCGGTTACGACGATACTTTGCCAGATCGCGCGAAGATCGATCGTTGCATGCACACTCCAAATCTGTCGCACGTCGGTCACAGCAATCGACACGAACGCCTTCAATGTCACACAAGCTTCACGCGTGCCACGGCTCGGAGACTGTCCTTGCGTCGGGATCGGTCCGGGGCGAACATTCTCTGCAAGGCTTAGATGTCTCAGGGGGGCGCCATAGAAGGAACACCCGTCGCGCATTAACTCAGGAACGTGCCGCTCCGGCTCTCGGGTTTGGATTGGCACATGGTCTGCAGTCCGGTTCGTGTCTCTAAACTCTACGACATCAGGCCTTTGCCTGATGGCAGCGGATGAGAGGGCCCTTTGATGGACGATCTGTTCACGAGCTTCACGCGGTCCTACGACGCCCGGCGGGCGGCCGACATGACGCTCTCCGATTATCTGCAGGGCTGCCGATCCGATCCGATGATGTACGCCAGCGCGCCCGAGCGCATTCTGGCCGCCATCGGGGCGCCCGAGATGGTCGACACCGCCAAGGATCCGCGCTTCGGCCGCATCTTCATGAACCGGACGATCCGGCTTTATCCGGCCTTTTCCGAATTCTACGGGATGGAGGAGACGATCGAGCGCATCGTGTCGTTCTTCCGACACGCTGCCCAGGGACTCGAAGAGCGAAAGCAGATCCTCTACCTGCTCGGCCCCGTCGGGGGCGGCAAGTCGTCCCTGGCCGAGCGCCTCAAGGCCTTGATCGAGCACTACCCCGTCTATGTCCTGAAGGCCGGCACTGAACTCAGTCCGGTCTTCGAGAGTCCGCTCGGGCTCTTCGATCCCGAGACGATGGGCGAGCAGATCGAAGAGCGCTACGGCGTTCCGCGCCGCCGCCTGACGGGGCTGATGAGCCCTTGGGCGCTAAAGCGCCTCGACGAGTTTAACGGCGACATCTCGAAGTTCAAAGTCGTCAAGATCAACCCGTCCCGACTCCGCCAGATCGCTTTGGCCAAGACGGAGCCCGGCGACGAGAACAACCAGGACATCTCGTCTCTCGTCGGCAAGGTCGACATCCGCAAACTCGAGTCCCTGTCCCAGGCCGATCCCGACGCCTACAGCTATTCGGGCGGCCTCAACCGGGCCAACCAGGGCATGCTCGAATTCGTCGAGATGTTCAAAGCGCCGATCAAGATGCTGCATCCCCTCCTCACCGCAACGCAGGAGGGCAATTACGTCGGCACCGAGAACATCGGCGCCATCCCGTTCACCGGCATCATCATGGCCCACTCGAACGAGGCCGAGTGGCAGACCTTCCGGCAGAACAAGAACAATGAAGCCTTCATCGACCGCATCTACGTCATCAAGGTCCCGTACTGCCTGCGGGTGACGGAAGAGCGGTCGATCTACGACAAACTGATCCGCACCTCTGAGCTGGCGGAAGCACCCTGCGCGCCGGGCACGCTCGACATGCTGGCGCGGTTCTCGGTCCTGTCGCGATTGCGCGAGCACGAGAATTCCAACACCTATTCCAAGATGCGCGTCTACGACGGCGAGTCGCTGCGCGAGGTCGATCCGCGCGCGCGGTCGATGCAGGAATACAAGGACGCGGCTGGCGTCGACGAGGGGATGGATGGCATCTCCACCCGCTTCGCTTTCAAGGTTCTGGCCGCCACCTTCAACCATGACACGACCGAGATCGTCGCCGACCCCGTCCACCTCATGTATGTGCTCGAACAGTCGATCCGGCGCGAGCAGCTGCCCGACGATGTCGAGAAGCGCTACCGCGAGTTCATCAAGGCCGACCTCGCGCCGCGCTACGCCGAATTCATCGGGCACGAGATCCAGAAAGCCTATCTGGAATCCTACCACGACTACGGGCAGAACCTCTTCGACCGCTACGTCGACTACGCCGACGCCTGGATCGAAGACCAGGACTTCAAGGACCCCGACACCGGGCAGTTGCTCAACCGCGAACTCCTGAACCAGGAGCTCACCAAGATCGAGAAGCCGGCCGGCATCGCCAATCCGAAAGACTTCCGGAACGAGGTCGTCAAGTTCTCGCTGAGAGCCCGGGCGCACAATTCCGGTCGAAATCCATCCTGGACCTCTTACGAGAAGTTGCGGGACGTCATCGAGCGGCGCATGTTTTCGCAGGTAGAGGAGTTGCTGCCGGTGATCAGCTTCAGCTCCAAGCGTGACAGCGATACGGAGAAGAAGCACGGGGAGTTCGTCGAGCGCATGGTGGCCCGCGGCTATACGGAGCGCCAGGTTCGCCGCCTCGTCGAATGGTACATGAGGGTGAAGAAGGCCGGCTGACACTCCCCCTCTTTGAGCGGTACGCGCATGCACATCGTCGACCGACGTCTCAATTCGAGCGGCAAGAGCCTCGCCAACCGACAGCGCTTCCTGCGCCGGGCCAAGACACTCGTGCGACAGGCGGTTCGTAATTCGTCCAAGGACCGGTCCATCAAGGATCTCGATCAGGGCGGGGAGGTGTCGATCCCGCTCGATGGGGTGCGCGAGCCTCGCCTGCATCGCTCGTCCAAGGGTGGCAGCCGCGAAGGCCTGTTCCCGGGCAACAAGAAGTTCATTGAGGGCGACACCATCCCTCGCGATCCGTCGGGCGGCGGCGGTAGCGGCAACGAGGGGGCCGAAGACGGATCGGGCGAGGACGATTTCCGCTTCGTCCTCTCGCGCGAGGAGTATCTCGACCTCTTCTTCGACGATCTCGAACTGCCTGATCTTGCCAAGAAGAAGTTGGCGACCGCCGATTCGGTGTCGCTGTCCCGCGCGGGCTATTCCACGGCTGGCTCTCCCGCCAACATGTCTCTGGCCCGCACGATGCGGAACTCGTTGTCGCGGCGTATCGCGTTGCGGCGCCCCAAGGGCGAAGACATCCGGCAACTCGAGGCGGAGTTAGAGGACCTTGAGGCTTCCGGTCTGGATGCCGAGAAGCTGGTTACGTTGCGGGCCGAACTCGACCAGCTTCTCGAACGTACCCGGCGCGTCAGCTTCGTCGACCCGATCGACATTCGCTACCGGCGCTTCAATCCGGTGCCGAGGCCCGTCGCCCAGGCGGTGATGTTCTGCCTGATGGACACCTCGGCCTCGATGACCGAGCATATGAAGGATCTGGCCAAGCGCTTCTTCTCGCTGCTCTACATCTTCCTGAAGCGCCGTTACAAGAACGTCGACATCGTCTTTATCCGCCACACCCATGAGGCGAAGGAGGTCGACGAGGAGACGTTCTTCTCCTCGCCCGAGACCGGTGGCACAGTGGTCTCATCGGCGCTGGATGAGATGATGCGGGTCGCAGCAGCGCGCTATCCGACGGCCGATTGGAACATCTACACGGCGCAGGCGTCGGACGGCGACAACTCCTCCGGCGACACGGAGCGCACCGTCACGACGCTGCGCGACGGGGTCCTGCCGCTCTGCCAATATTTCGCCTATCTCGAAGTCGGGCGCGAGAACGAGACGCCGCATATGGGCTTCGTGCAGCGCCAGACCGAGTTGTGGCGAACTTACGAGGCGGTGGCGAAATCAGGATCCGACTTCGCCATGTGCAAGGTGCGCCATCGCGCCGAGATCTATCCGGTGTTCCGCAAGCTGTTCGAACGCAAGGAGCGGAGCAGCAAGGCCGAAGCGGTCAGGGGAGCATCGGCATGAATGTCGTGACGCCGAACCGTCTGCTCTTCGCCGGCGCCGACTGGAGCTATGAGACGATCCTGCGGATCAACGACGCCTGCGAGGCGATCGCCCATGGCGAGATGGGACTGAAGACCTACCCGAACCAGATCGAGATCATCACGACGGAGCAGATGCTGGACGCCTATTCGTCCGTTGGCATGCCGCTGTTCTACGGTCATTGGAGCTTCGGCAAGAGCTTCGCCCATCACGAGGCCTCCTACCGCAAAGGACTGCGCGGGCTCGCCTACGAGATCGTCATTAACTCCAATCCCTGCGTCAGCTACATCATGGAGGAAAACTCCGCCACGATGCAGACGCTGGTCATTGCCCATGCAGCCTTCGGTCACAACCATTTCTTTCGCAACAACTACCTGTTCAAGCAATGGACGCAGGCCGAGGGCATTCTCGGCTACCTCGACTTCGCCAAGACCTTCATCGCGGATTGCGAGGAGCGCTACGGTCATGTGGCGGTCGAGCGTATTCTCGACGCGGCCCACGCGCTGCAGAGCCACGGCGTCCACCGCTATCCGCGCAAGCGCAAGCCGGACCTCGTTTCCGAGCAGCGTCGCGAACGGGACCGGCGCGAGTTCCAGGAGCAGATGTTCAACGATCTCTGGCGCACCGTCCCCGAGAAGGAAAAGGGCGAAGGCGCCAATCTGTCGGAGGAGCGGCGCAAGGCGCTGCTCGAGCTTCCGCAGGAAAACATCCTGTATTTCCTGGAGAAATCCGCGCCGCGTCTCGCCCCCTGGCAGCGCGAGATCATTCGCATCGTCCGGCTCATCGCGCAGTATTTCTACCCGCAGGGGCAGACCAAGCTGATGAACGAGGGCTGCGCGACCTACTGCCACTACCAGATCATGGGCAGGCTTTTCGAGACCGGGCAGATTTCGGAGGGCTCGTACCTCGAGTTCCTCGGGTCGCACACCAATGTGGTGATGCAGCCCGACTATGACGACAAGCGCTTCGGCGGCATCAATCCCTACGCGCTCGGCTTCGCCATGATGCAGGACATCGAGCGGGTCGTGACCCAACCGACCGAGGAGGACCGCGAGTGGTTCCCCGACATCGCCGGGCGGGGCGACCCCTATGCGGTGCTGGCCGATGTCTGGGCCAATTACCGCGACGAGAGCTTCGTCTCGCAATTCCTGAGCCCGCATTTGATGCGCCGGTGGAAGCTGTTCCATGTGCAGGATGACGGCGACCCGAAGGCCGATCTCAAGGTCGCCTCCATCCACGACGAGCGCGGCTACCGCAATCTTCGGCGCGCCCTGTCCCGGCACTACGATGTCGCCTGGCAGGACCCCGACATCCAGGTCGTCGACGTCGACCTCGCGGGCGACCGACGGCTGATGCTGCAGCACAACATACTCAATGGCACGCTGCTGGCGGAACGCGAGACCCGCGAAGTGCTCCAGCATCTGGCCGATCTCTGGGGCTACGATGTGCACCTGAAAGAGGTCGAGTCGGGCGGCAAGGTCTTGAAGGAGCACAGCGCCTCGGCGCGGGCCAACGTCCTGCAGGGATAGCGTATCATCGTCACCCGGGACGCGCCGTAGCGCGGGCCCTGACCCAAATCCGGGCGCGTGCAGAAGGTTTGAACCGCCGCGCTTATGGGTTACCGGGCTCTCGCGCCGCTCGCCCCGGAATGACGCGGACGGTGCGGTTTATCACCATCGACGAAGTCAGCTCGCCCGGCGCACGCAGAAGTCCACGACATCGAGCAGCGCCGCCTTGTGCTCGGAGGCCGGGAACAGCTCCAGCGCGTCGCGCGCCATGGCACCGTAGTGACGGGCGCGGTCGATGGTGTCCTCGATCGCCCTGTGTCGCCGCATCGTGGCGATGGCGGTCTCGAGGTCGCCGTCGGCGATCTCGCCCTTCTCCAGAGTCCGCGTCCAGAAAGCGCGTTCGTCGGGCGAACCGCGGCGGAACGACAGGACCACCGGCAGCGTGATCTTGCCCTCGCGGAAATCGTCGCCGACATTCTTGCCGAGCGCCGAGCTCGAGCCGCCGTAGTCCAGCGCATCGTCGATGAGCTGGAACGCGATACCGAGATTGGTTCCATAAGCGCGGCAGGCCGCCATCTCGGCCTTGGGCCGCCCGGCCAGGATCGGGCCGACCTCGCAGGCGGCGGCGAAGAGCGCAGCCGTCTTGGCGCGAATGACGGCGACGTAATCGTCCTCGGTGGTGGCGGTGTCCTTGGCGGCCGAGATCTGCATGACCTCGCCCTCGGCGATCACAGCGGCGGCATCGGCCAGGACGGACAGGCAAGGCAGAGAGCCCACCTCCACCATCATGCGAAAAGCTTGGCCGAGCAGGAAGTCGCCGACCAGCACCGAGGCCTCGTTGCCCCACAGCATCCGGGCGGCGAGCTTGCCGCGGCGCATGTCGCTCTGATCCACGACATCGTCGTGAAGCAGCGTCGCCGTGTGCATGAACTCGACCGAGGCAGCGAGCTTGACGTGACCGTCGCCGACATAGCCGCAGAGGCCCGCAGCGGCGAGCGTCATCATGGGCCGGAGGCGCTTCCCGCCGGACTCGATCAGATGGTTGGCGACCTCCGGAATCATGGCGACATCGGATCCCGTCCGCGCCACGATGGCGAGGTTCACGCGCTCCATGTCGGCCCGTACGAGGGACCAGAGTTTGCCGATGCCGGCCTCGGAAGCCGCTTCACCGAGGGGGATAACCACGCCCAAAGGCATACTTCCTTGTCACTGCTGCGCGGGCGGACCATAAGGCCGGGGGGACCGCGTCGCAACATGCCTTATCGGCGCGCCGAGGGTCCGGCGGACCGACCCGCCACTGGTGCAGGTTCAGGATAGCGAAGTTCGTCGGAAATGATCGAGATCATGCGGACCAACGATATCGTCCTGATCTCGGTGGTGGCGTCCCTGCTCGATGAGACCAACATCGCCTACTTCATCGCCGATCAGCATATGAGCGTGATCGAGGGGTCGTCGGGATTCCTGGCGCGCCGGATCATGGTCGAGCGCGACGCCGAGACTCGGGCCCGCAGGCTCCTGACGGAGGCCGGCTTCGGCGAGGAACTGCGGCATGTGTGAACCCGTCCGGCTTCTCGGCGGCAGGCTGGCGCTGCTCCAGCCCGCGACGGGACACCGGGCTGGAACCGATGCCGTTCTGCTGGCCGCCGCAGCCGAGATCCGACCGGGCGAGCGTTTCGTCGACGTGGGTTCGGGCGTCGGAACTGCCGGACTGGCGCTGGCGCTGCGCTGCCCGGACGCCACGGGCGTGCTGCTCGAAACCGATGCCGCCACGGCGGAGTTCGCCCGCCGGAACTGCCTGCTGAACGGTGTCGCCGAACGTGTCGCCGTGGTGAAATTCGACCTTTTCGACCGCGCCGGCGCGCGGCCACCGTCGCTGCCGAGCGAAGGCGCTCGACTGGTCATCACCAACCCGCCGTTTTTCCCGGCCGACACCGTCCGGGCCTCGCCCGACAGGAGTCGCGCCGGCGCCCATGTGATGGGAGCCTATGGCCATGGCGATTGGCTTGTCGCCGCGGCGGCGTTGCTGGCCCCGAAAGGACGAATGGTCATCATCCACCGGCCCGATGCCGTGCCGGCCCTGCTGGCCGCCTGCGAAGGGCGGCTCGGCGGAGTGGTGCTCCGGCCCGTCATGCCGCGGGAGGGAGGCGATGCCGTCCGCATCCTGCTCGGCGGCGTGAAGGGGAGCCGTGCGCCATTGCGCATCGCGCCCCCCTTCGTGCTGCATCGCGCGGAGGGCGGATTTACCGCGGAAGCCGAAGCCGTCCACCGCGGCGAGGCGTCGATCGCCCTTTGAAGCGAAAGGCCTCGTGAGCGTTACCGGTCAGTGGCGCCGGAACCCCGCATGGCTGAACCCACCATGTCCAAACCCGCCATGGCCGAAGCCGCCCCGGTGGAAACCGGCGTGACCAAAGCCTCCGTGGCCGAAGCCAGCCTGACGGAACCCATGGCCGTAGCCACCGAAATGCCGGCCGAAGCCGTAGCCGAACCGATGCACGCCGAAGCCGCCGCCGCGGTAGCCGTAACGAACCGGATGGAAGCGGTGCACGCCATAACCGTAACCGAAGCCGCGATAGCCGTAGACGGCATTGAGCCGGCATCCCAGGCCCGGCACGAAGTGGCGACCGATGGCGCAACGGCGAAAGCCGTAGCCGCCGTAGGGGACGCCGATGCCATAGGCGAAGCGGCGGAAGCCGAACGGATGGTAGCCGACGATCCGATGCCGGAACCCGTACCCACCGAACGGCCGACCGTACCCGTAGCCGAAGCGATGACCGCCGAAGCCGCCATGGCCAAAGCCACCGGTATGTCGGAACCCGCCGCCATGGAAGCCACCCCCATGGAAGCCGCCGCCGTGGCGGACGAAGGCTTCTGCGGGAGCACTGGTGGTGACGCTGGCGCCGGCAAGCGTCAGCGCGACCGCGCCGGCTGTGAGAGCCGTCCTGAAAGTGCCGGTCGTGATTGTGAAGGATGGCATGATCATTCCCCTCCTCTGCAGCCGGCCGAAAATATCCGCTGCATTGTGGGGCTGTTTTGCACCTCGGCGACTGAACGGAGGCTGAGGCGCAGCTTCATCGGCGGTTCACGCGATTGGCACTTTGCGCCGCCGGACGCGTTTTCGGACCGCGTTCCCCGCGCCGCAGGCTGTTCTTCGAAGCCGCGGCCCATAGAAGGTTGTACCATGCGCTACCTCCACACGATGATCCGCGTCACGGATCTCGACAAGACATTGCACTTCTTCGAAACGCTGCTCGGCATGACCGAGACCCGGCGCATCGACAATGAAAAAGGTCGTTTCACTCTGGTTTTTCTCGCGGCATCCGAGGATGTGGCGCGAGGCACCGCCGAACAGGCCCCCCTCGTCGAGCTGACCCATAACTGGGATCCCGAGGATTACACGGGCGGCCGGAACTTCGGCCATCTGGCCTATGAGGTCGACGACATCTACGCGCTTTGCCAGAAGCTGATGGAGGCGGGCGTCACGATCAACCGCCCGCCGCGCGACGGCCACATGGCCTTCGTGCGGACGCCGGACGGCATCTCGCTCGAGCTTCTGCAGAAGGGCGGCCCCAAGGCGCCGGCCGAGCCCTGGACCTCGATGAAGAACACCGGCGAGTGGTGACCCGCGGCTCGCGCAATCTCTGACCAGGATTGCACCGTCACCCGGTTCGGGCGACGGTGTCGCGGAGGAGATTCGACATGGCGAGTGATGACGAGGATCGGGCGTTCCTGGCCCAGGCGGTCGCCTTGTCGCGATCCCGTATGGAGGCCGGCCAGGGCGGCCCGTTCGGTGCCGTCATCGTGCGCGACGGCGTCGTTCTGGCCGAAGGCTGGAACGCCGTCACCTCGGCCAAGGACCCCACCGCCCATGCAGAAGTGACCGCCATCCGCCGGGCCTGCGCCGCGGTGGACGATTTCTCCCTCGTCGGCGCAACGATCTATTCGAGCTGCGAGCCCTGCCCAATGTGCCTCTCGGCCATCTACTGGGCCAGGCTCGACCGCTTGGTCTTCGCCAATACGCGCCATCAGGCCGCCGCCATCGGCTTCGACGACGCGTTCTTGTACGACGAGGTGCCCCGCGCGCCGCTCGAGCGCCGCCTGCCCACCCGTCACCTGCCACTGCCCGAGGCCGAAGCCACATTCCACGCCTGGGCCGAGAAAACCGACAAGGTGACCTATTGAACGCCCCCGCCTCAGCCCGGCTCTGGATCAAGGATCCTCTGGCGATCGTCGCTCAAGGCGCCGATCGCGGGATCGTCGTCGAGGGACGCATCATCGTCGAATGCGTTCCCGCCGGAGCCGAGCCGACCGCGCCCTGCACGGTCTTCGACGCCTCGCGCCATGTCGTGCTGCCGGGCCTCGTCAACACGCATCACCACTTCTACCAGACGCTGACGCGGGCTCATCCGGCAGCCATCAACAAGCCGCTGTTCCCCTGGCTTCAGGCGCTCTATCCGCTCTGGTCGAGGCTGACGCCCGACGATCTTCGGTCGGCTGTGCGGATCGCGCTGGTCGAACTCCTGATGTCCGGCTGCACGACGGCCGCCGACCACCATTACCTCTACCCGAAGGGGCTCGAGCAGGCCGTCGACATCGAGGTGGAAGCGGCGCGCGAGGTCGGGTTGCGCATGACCGTCACCCGCGGCTCGATGAACCTGTCCGAAAAGGACGGCGGCCTGCCACCCGACTCGGTGGTGCAGGACGAGGACACGATCCTGCGCGACAGCGAGCGCGTGCTGTCGCTGTTCCACGATCCCAAGCCCGGCGCCGACATCCAGATCGGCCTCGCGCCCTGCTCCCCCTTTACGGTGACGGAGCGGCTCCTGCGCAAGACCGCCGCCTTGGCCGAGAAGTTCGATTGCCCGCTCCACACCCATCTGGCGGAGACCGCCGACGAGACCGATTTCTGCGAGGCGCGTTACGGCTGCCGGCCCGTCGATCTCCTGGAGCGCAGCGGTTGGCTCGTTCCGCGGGCCTGGATGGCGCATGGCATTCATTTCGACGATGCCGAAGTGGCGAAGCTCGGGCGTCACGGGGTCGGCGTGTGCCATTGCGCAGCCTCCAACATGGTGCTGGCTTCCGGCATCTGCCGCACGGTCGAACTCGAAGCGGCAGGGGTCAAGGTCGGACTGGGAGTCGACGGCTCTGCCTCGAACGATGCCTCCAACATGATGGAAGCTCTGCGCCAGGCACTGATGATCGGCCGCCTTCGTTACGGCGCCGACAAGGTGACCCACCACGACGTGATTCGCTGGGGTACCGAGGGTTCGGCCCGCTGCCTCGGCCGTGACGACATCGGGCGGATCGCCCCGGGCCTGCAGGCCGATCTCGCGATGTTCACGCTCGACGACACGCGGTTCGCGGGGGCTCACGACCCCGTGGCGGCGCTGATCCTCTGCAACGCGCATCGCGCCGACCGGGTGATGGTCGGAGGCCGCTGGAGGGTGGAGGACGGCCAGCCCGTCGGGCTCGATCTCGCCAAGATGATCGCCGACCAGAAACAGGCGGCACGGCGTTTCGCCTGACGGCGCCCGGGCTTCACCTACGGCCGACGACCGTCGCTTGAGCCTACACGAAAAAGTTCGGGTGCGCCTCGCGCAGCCGCGACACGTCGGGCAGGACGACGCTGAGATGCGCCGTCATGGCGGCCCGTGCCGCCACGGCATCACCCGCCGCGATAGCGTCACGGATCACGAGATGCTCGCCGATCACCTGATCCATGCGCCCCACGGCCGGCAGGGTGAGGCGTCGGGCCCGATCGAGCTGTACCTTCACCTGCCGCAGCATGCGCCAGATGTTGGGGTGCCCGGCCACCGATGCGATGGCCTCGTGGAAGGCCTCGTCGGCCTCGTGAAAGCCGCGCGTGTCCCGGCGGGCCGCCCGGAGGCGCTGCGCATCGAGCGCGGCATCGATGCGGGCCAGCCCTTCTTGCCCGGCACGCGCCGCCGCCTCGACGGTGACGCCTTCGAGCGCCTGACGAACCAGAACGGCCTCCGGGATGGCCTGGACCGGAATGCGCGAAACGAAGGTGCCCGACTGCGGCACGATGTCGACCAGCCCCTCCTCGCCGAGCCGGATCAACGCTTCCCTCACTGGCGTGCGGCTTGTGCCGAATTGTTCGCAGAGCACGGCGTCGCGCAACGGCGTGCGCGGCAGGAGTTCCATGGCGACGATCGAGTCCCGCAATGTCGCCGCGATCGCACCCGCCGCCGTCACGGCTCCTTTCTGGGTGATGGCACCGCGCCAAGGCCGCGGGGCAACGGATAGCCTCGCGGTCTCCGCCACGCCTTCATCGTCCTCGGCTATATTGCGGTTCATCGATCCTCCCCTATTGACATACTAATATATCAGTTGTTCAGTGGCGCCAAGTGGACCGAAAGGGTTCACGCTGGAAACGCCCGATGGCTCTGCACCCCGACAGGCTCTTCCCCGCCGACACCGAGACACGCGGCATCGCCCGCCGCCTCTATGGCGCGGTGGCGAAGCTGCCGATCCTGTCGCCGCATGGCCATACCGAGCCC
This sequence comes from Janthinobacterium lividum, assembly GCA_050920985.1. GTDB lineage: Bacteria > Pseudomonadota > Alphaproteobacteria > Rhizobiales > Beijerinckiaceae > Lichenihabitans. The sequence goes on from JBPBQY010000030.1 coordinate 207,311, forward strand.
GCCTGGTACGCCGAGGATCGCGCCTTCCCCGATCCGGCGCAGCTCTTCGTCGTGCCGGACCACTACGTCTTCCGGATGCTCTATTCTCAGGGCGTGCCGCTCGAGTCCCTCGGCGTGCCGCGGCACGATGGCGGCGCCGTCGAGACGGACGGCCGCGCCATCTGGCGGCTCTTCGCCCAGCATTTTCCCTTGTTCCGAGGCACGCCGACGCGGCTCTGGTTCGAGCATTCGCTGGAGTTCGTGCTCGGCATCGACGAGCGGCTGACCGAGGCCAACGCCGACCGGCTCTACGACCGGATCGCCGAGGCTCTGGGTCGACCCGAGATGCGGCCCAGGGCGCTCTTCGACCGGTTCGGCATCGAGGCCATCGCCACCACGGACAGCGCGCTCGACGACCTCCGTCACCATAAGGCGTTGCGCCAGTCGGGGTGGCACGGCCGCGTCGTGCCGACCTATCGCCCGGACGCCGTCGTGGATCCCGATCGAGCGACGTTCCGCGACGATGTCGCCCGCTTCTGTGCTCTGGCGGGCGAGCCGGTGAGTTGGACCGGCTATCTCGCGGCACACCGGGCGCGGCGGGGCTTCTTCAAGAGCCTCGGCGCGACCGCCACCGACCACGGCCATCCCACGGCCCGTACGGCCGATCTCGACGTCGGCGCGGCCGCGGCGCTCTTCGATCGGTTGGTGTCGAACCCCGCCTCTCCCGAAGATGCCGAGTTCTTCCGCGCCCAGATGCTGACCGAGATGGCGGCGATGAGTGTCGATGACGGGCTGGTGATGCAGCTTCACCCCGGCTCGGTGCGCAACCACAACCCGACGGTCTTCGCCCGGTTCGGCCTCGACAAGGGCGCCGACATTCCGCAGCCGACCGGCTATGTCCACGCCCTGAAGCCGCTGCTCGACCGGTTCGGCAACGACAAACGCCTGACGCTGATCCTGTTCACGCTGGACGAGGCCCAGTATGGCCGCGAATTGGCGCCGCTGGCCGGCCATTATCCGGCTTTGCGCCTTGGGCCACCGTGGTGGTTCTTCGATAGCCCGGAAGGAATGCGGCGCTTCCGCGAGATCGCAACCGAGACGGCTGGCTTCGCCAACACGGTCGGCTTCAACGACGACACGCGGGCCTATTTCTCGATCCCCGCGCGTCACGACATGGCGCGGCGGATCGACTGCGGTTACCTGGCGCGACTTGTCGCCGAGCACAGACTCGACGAGGACGAGGCTCATGACCTTGCCCACGACCTCGCCTATGGTCTCGCCAAACGGGCCTACAAACTCTGACGATCGAACGAAACGGCGCCTCGTAGAAGGCGCAATGGCGGAGGATACGAGATGGTGGATCGCAGACAGGTCATCGGCGGGTTCGGCGCGGCGGCTGTGGCGGGGATTCTGCCCGGCAGAACATGGGCGGCGCTGCCGATGCCCAAGTCTCCCGTGACCATCACGGTGGTGGATGTCGCCGGCAATCTCGCCCTGACCCAGAAGGCCATCGAGGGCTACCGCAGGGCCAAGCCCAACGCCGTGTCTCGCTTCGTCTTCACCAAGGCGCCCGCCCCCGAACTGCCCGCCAAGATCAAGGCGCAGCAGGATGCGAGCCATATGGACATCGACCTCGTGCTGACGGGCCCGGATGCCCTGTCGGCCGGGCTCGACCAGGGCATCTGGCTCGACCTCAAGCCCTATGCCGCCGACCTGCCCGACCCCGCCTCGGTCTACCTGCCGCAGGCCTTGAAGATGCAGGCCATCGCGCAGGACCATGGCCGCGTGGTGAGCTACTATCCGTCGGGGCCGTTGCTCGAATACATGCCGGACAAGGTCAAGGCGATGCCCAAGACCGCCGCCGAACTGCTCGACTACACCAAGCAGAACAAGAATAAATTCATCTATGCGCGCCCGTCGAACTCCGGGCCGGGCCGCACCTGGCTCATGGGCCTGCCCTACATCCTCGGCGACAGCGCGCCGCTCGATCCGGTGAACGGCTGGTCGAAAACCTGGGACTACCTGAAGGCACTGGGCGAGAACATCGAATATTACCCTGCCGGCACGACCCAGACCATGAAGGAGCTCGGGGAAGGCACGCGCGACATCATCGTGTCGACGACGGGTTGGGACATCAATCCGCGCGTCCTCGGCATCGTGCCGAAGGAGGCCGCTATCGGCGCCCTCGAGGGGTTCCATTGGGTAACGGACGCCCATTACATGGTCGTGCCGAAGGGCGTCCCCGACGACAAGCTCGCCGTGCTGATCGACCTCATGGCCTTCATGCTGCAACCGAAGCAACAGGCCTATGCCTTTGATCAGGGCTACTTCTATCCCGGTCCGGCCGTGAAGGACGTCACCCTCGACATGGCGCCCGAGGACTCGCAGGAGGCCATCCGCACCTTCGGCCGGCCCGAATACGATCCGCTGATCGCCGACCATCCGCTCGAAGTGCCGCTCGATGCCAAGAGCATGGTGTCGGCCTTCGGTCTCTGGGACCAGCGCATCGGCGCCGGCAAGGGCTGACAAGCATGAGCATGACGATGGCGAGCAGCCGCGACACCCCGCCGCCCAGCGCCGCCCGCACCGGCGACGCCCTGACGCTCAGCGGATTGCGGCGCGACTTCGGCGGGTTCCGGGCCCTGAAGGGACTCGATCTCGTGATCCGCCCCGGCGAGTTCATCGCTCTGCTGGGCCCCTCGGGGTGCGGCAAGACGACGGCGTTGAACTGTATCGCCGGGCTGCAACCGCTGTCGGGCGGCACGATCACGCTCGGCGATCATCGCATTGATGAACTGCCGCCCGAGCGGCGCGGCTTCGGCATGGTGTTCCAAAGCTACGCCCTGTTTCCGCACATGAGCGCGCGGCGCAACATCGGCTTCGGCCTCGCCATGCAGAAGGTGCCGCGCCGAGAGGCCGAAAAGCGCATCGACGAGGCCTTGGCGCTGGTGCGGCTGTCCGCCCAGGCCGACAAGCTGCCGGGGCAGATGTCGGGCGGCCAGCAGCAGCGCGTCGCCATCGCCCGCGCCATCGTGATCCGTCCGCCGGTCGTGCTGATGGACGAGCCCCTGTCCAACCTCGACGCCAAGCTGCGCCTCGAGATGCGCGCGGAGATCCGCCGCATTCACGAGACGATCGGGTCGACCACCATCTACGTCACCCACGACCAGGACGAGGCCCTGTCGATGGCCGACCGGATCGTCGTCATGCAAGACGGTCTCATCCGGCAGACCGGCACGCCCGCCGACCTCTACGAGCGACCGGCCCATGTCGATGTGGCGGAGTTCATGGGCTACCGCTCGAAGCTCCCCGGCCGGGTCCTGGGCATCGCCAACGGACGAGCTACGGTCGAGACCTGCGGTTCCCGCGTCGACGCCCTGGTCCGCGGCCCGCTCTCCTCCGGCGAACCCGTGACCCTGATGGTGCGCCCGGAAGACCTCGTCGCGGGATCGACGGGCGTCGTCGCGACGGTGCGGATCTCGGAATATCGCGGCCGCGCCTATTTCGGTGCCGCCCAGGCCATCGACGGGACCGAACTCTTCTTCCGCAGCGACCGCCCGGTGTCGGCCGGCGAGCGCGTGACGCTCGGCGCCAAGCCCGATCAGGTGCTGATGTTTCCGGAAAGCGACGCTTGATGGGCAACGCCCTCCGCCCTCCGCCGTCATGCCCGGGCTTGTCCCGGCTTCCCACGCCGTTCCGTCGCAACGCGGCTTGGCAAAGCATTGATCTCGTGACGGCGCACGACGGCTTGGTTGGCTGGGACAAGCCCGGCCATGACGGGCGGAGAGGCTCCTGATGACTGCCATCACGGCATCTTCGCCTAATGCTCCGCCGCTCCGGGTCCGCCTCGCCGCCCGTGGCCTCGACGGCACCACGCTGCTGCTCCTGCCGGCGCTCCTCGCCATCCTGGCCCTGTTCATCTACCCCTTCGTCTATGGGCTAGTGCTGTCCCTGAGCCCCAAGGTCGGGCCCTTCTACGCCAGCTATCGGACATTTTTCTCGGATCCGTTTCTGCGCGAGACGATCTGGAACACGCTGATCCTGTCGCTGCCGACGACGCTGTTCAACATTCTCCTCGCCGTGCCAATCGCTTTCCGGGTCCGGCTCATGCGCAACCAGCGCCTCCTGACCACGATCCTGGTACTGCCGGTGACGCTCGGTACCGTGCTGGTGGCGCAGGGCCTGCTGACCTATCTCGGCCCGCAGGGCTGGTTCAACCGCGTGCTGATGCTCACTCATGTCATCGGCGCGCCGATGAAGCTCACCAACAACTATTGGGGCGTCTTCGCCTCGCTGGTGATCACGGGCTTTCCCTTCACCTTCCTGCTCACGCTCTCCTATGTGAGCGGCATCGATCCAGCGCTCGAACAGGCGGCCGCCACCCTCGGCGCGGGCGCGGCACGCCGCTTCGCCCGCGTGTTCCTGCCCCTGCTCGTGCCGGGCCTCGCCGTCACCTTCTGCCTGTCCTTCGTTCAGGCCTTCGCGGTCTTTCCCTCGGCGGTGCTGCTCGGCGCGCCGGCGGGCTCGACCCATGTCATCTCGATCGCCGCCTACCAGGCGGCCTTCGAGCGCTACGACGCCTCGCTCGGCTCGGCCATCGCCATGGTGATGGGTGCCGTCCAACTGATCGTCGTTCTGCTGGCGCTCGGCGCCCGCTCGCTGTTCTACCGTGGCCCTGTCGGAGGCACCAAGGGATGATCCGCGATTCCGGCGTCCTCTCCAAGCTCTGGCGCACCGCCGTCTGGGCCGTGGTGGTGATCTTCGTGCTCAACCTCCTGGCGCTGATCTCTACGGTGGTGATCGACTCGCTGTCGACCCGCTGGCTCGGCACTTGGTTGCCGGCCGGCTTCACCACCCACTGGTATGCCGATGCCTGGGACGAGTTCGGCCTGACCGACGTTCTCGTCGTAACCTTCGAGGTGGTGGGAGCAGTCGTGCTGATCTCGGGCGCCCTCGGCGTCACGGCCGCCTATGCGCTGGCGCGGCGCGACTTCCCTGGCAAGAAGGCCGCCACCCTGGTCTTCCTGCTGCCCCTGCTGGTGCCGCCGCTGACCTACGGCATCCCCATGGCGACCCTGCTCTACCGGATCGGCCTCGGTGGCTCCTTCTGGGGCGTGGTCCTGGCCAATCTCGTGCCGGCTGTGCCCTTCGTGGTCCTGGTGATGATCCCTTTCATCGAGCAGATCGATCCCAGGGTCGAGGCGGCGGCGCGCGTCTTCGGCGCGTCAACGACGCAGCTCTTCGTCCGCATCCTGCTCCCGCTGTTGCTCCCGGGCGTGCTGGCGGCGCTGCTGCTGGTCCTGGTGCGGACGGTGGCGATGTTCGAGCTCACCTTCCTGACCTCCGGCCCGACGAGCCAGACCTTGGTGGTGGCGCTCTACTACGCGGTCTTCGCCTCCGGCGTTCGCGCCGGGCAAGAGGTCGACGTCATGGCCGTCGTCTACATGGTGACGACGCTCGTCTGGCTGCTGCTGGCGCTCCGCTTCGTCAACCCGACCCAGATCGTAGCGCGGTCGAAGACCCAGACCGCTCACTAAGACGACCTTCCTGCACCGTCGCCCTTCCGTCTCTATAATGGGAGGGCCACATGTTCCGCCGGACACCTGCTTGATGACTCTCCGCCTTTCCGACGCCACGCTCGACCAACTCCCGGCCGATGTCGTACGCCCGGCCTTCGACCGCTCCACCGTCCAGGCCGGCATCGTGCATCTCGGTATCGGGGCGTTCCACCGGGCTCATATGGCGGCCTATACCGACGCCGTACTGGCCGATGATCCGCGGTGGGGAATCATCGGCGCTTCGCTTCGCTCGTCCGACACACGTGACGCACTCGCTCCGCAGGACGGCCTCTACGCGCTGGCGGTGCGGGATGCCGCCGGCGAACGCTTGCAGATCATCGGCAGCGTCATTGGCCTTCTCGTGGCTCTGGAGAATCCCGAGGCCCTGCTCTCCGCCATGTCCGCGCCGGAGACGCGGATCGTCTCTCTCACCGTAACGGAGAAAGGCTATTGCCACGCGCCCGCGACCGGCGAACTCGACGAAAACCACCCCGACGTCATTCATGACCTCGCCCACCCGGATAGGCCGCGCTCCGCACCGGGTTTCATCGTCGAGGCTCTGCACCGCCGCCGCGCCGCGGGCCTGCCTTTCTTCACGGCGCTCTGCTGCGACAACCTCCCCCATAACGGCGCTACGCTACGGCGCGTCCTGGTGCGGTTCGCCGCCCTGCGCGACCCGCACCTCGGTCGTGCCGTGGCGGAGGAGCTCGATTGCCCCTCGACGATGGTAGACCGGATCGTGCCGGCCACCACCGACGCCGACCGCGCCGGCATCCGGGCCGCGATCGGCCTCGACGACGCCTGGCCCATCGCCACCGAGCCCTTCACCCAATGGGTGATCGAGGATCGCTTCGGCCAGGGCAGGCCCGCCTGGGATCGTGCCGGCGCCACCTTCGTGAGCGACGTGGCGCCATTCGAACTCGCCAAGCTTCGCATGCTCAACGGCAGCCATTCCACGCTCGCCTATCTGGGCTATCTCGCCGGCCACGAGACCGTTGCCGACACGATGGCGGCACCGGGCTTCGCGGCTCTGGTTCATGGCTTGATGCTCGACGAGGCCGCCCCGACCCTGCCGCCGGTTCCGGGTCTCGATCCTTCAGCCTATGCGGAGTCGCTCGTCGCGCGATTCCGCAATCCGGCGCTGCGTCATCGGACCTGGCAGATCGCCATGGACGGCACCCAGAAACTGCCCCAACGCCTTCTCGGCACCGTTCGGGACAGGCTGGCCGCCGGCGCCTCGATCGAGCGACTGGCACTCGGCATCGCGGCCTGGATGCGTTATGCTACGGGAAGAGACGAGCGGGGTGGCACCATCGACCTGCGCGATCCGCTGGCCGACGAGCTTCGGCGAAGGACCGCCGGCATCGCCGACCCGGCGTCGCTCGCCGGGACCCTGATGGACCTCGACGCCGTTTTCGGCCGCGACCTGCCGGCCGAGCCCCGCTTCACCCGCGCCGTCACCGATGCTCTGTCGGGTTTGATGCGCGACGGCGCCGCCGCCACGGTGGCGCGCTTCGGAGACCGATGATGACCGACCTCGCCCGCACCCTCCGCCTCCAGCCGGAGGACAATGTCGTCGTGGCGATCGACGTCGTGCAGCCCGGCCTGGCGACCTCGGCCGGCATTCTGGCGACGGCACGCGTCCCCAAGGGCCACAAGATGGCGACGACCGCCATCGCGGCGGGCCAGCCGGTGTTGAAGTTCGGCCAGATCATCGGCTTCGCCACCCAGCCGATCCTCCCGGGCGACTGGGTGCATGAGCACAATTGCGGCATGGGCGGGGACTTCGCCCGCGACTACAATTTCGGCGAGGGCGTCCGGCCCGACACGCTCCTGCCCCTGGCCGAGCAGGCCACCTTCGAGGGTTTCCGCCGCGCCGACGGCCGCGCCGGCACCCGCAATTACCTCGCAATCCTGACCTCGGTGAATTGCTCCGCCACGGTGGCCCGCTTCATCGCCAAAGAGGTCGAGCGATCCGGAATCCTGGCCGGCTACCCGCATATCGATGGCGTGATCCCGCTGGTGCATGGCACCGGTTGCGGCATGGCCGACAAGGGCGAGGGCTTCGATGCGTTGAAGCGCACGCAGTGGGGCTATGCCACCAACCCCAACATCGCCGGTGTGCTCCTCGTGGGGCTCGGCTGCGAAGTCTTCCAGATCGGCCGGATGAAGTCGGAGTACGGACTCGTCGAGAGCGAGCGCTTCCGCACCATGACGATCCAGGACGAGGGCGGCACGCGCAAGACCGTCGAGGCCGGCGTCGCCCGTCTGCGCGAGATGCTGCCCACCGCCGATGCCGCACGGCGCGAGACCATTTCGGCCTCCGAGTTGGTGCTGGCCCTGCAATGCGGCGGGTCGGACGGCTATTCGGGCATCACCGCCAATCCGGCGCTCGGTGCCGCGGCCGACATTCTCGTCGACAATGGCGGCACCGCCATCCTGTCGGAGACACCCGAGATCTACGGCGCCGAGCATCTCCTGACGCGCCGTGCCGTGAACCGCGCCGTCGGCGAGAAGCTCGTCGACACGATCCATTGGTGGGAGGCCTACACCAAGCGCAACGGCGGCGAGATGAACAACAATCCCTCGCCGGGCAACAAGGCGGGTGGCCTCACCACGATCCTGGAAAAGTCGCTGGGCGCGGCCGCCAAGGGCGGCACCCGCAACCTCTCGGCGGTCTACCACTATGCCGAACGCGTGACGGACCACGGCTTCGTCTTCATGGACACGCCAGGCTACGACCCGGTTTCAGCCACCGGGCAGGTGGCCGGCGGGGCCAACATCCTGTGCTTCACGACCGGCCGGGGCTCCGCCTACGGCTGCAAGCCGACACCGTCGATCAAGCTCGCCACCAATTCCGACATGGCGCGCCGCATGGCGGATGACATGGATGTCGACTGTGGCGACGTGCTCGAGGGCGTGTCGATCCAGGACAAGGGCCGGGAGATCTTCCAGCGCATTCTCGCGGTGGCGTCCGGCGCGCCGTCGAAAAGCGAAGCCCTCGGCTATGGCGACGCCGAATTCGTACCCTGGCAGATCGGCGCCACCATGTGAGCTGCCCGCTGCGGCGAGCCATCGTGGTCGGTTCTACAGCATCGGTCGGGACGATCTGAGCGGGACGGAAGCAGCCTTATCGATCCGCCTCCGCTATGCTGTAGCGCTTGCCGGATCGACGATCGGAACGGCTGCGCCAAGCCCTCTAGCGGTGCCGGTTGCCTTCTCTGTTGGGGTGTTCAATGTGTCGCCATGGCCACAAGGCCGTGCGAGCAAAGGACCGCCATGAAGCCGCCGCCTCAATGAAATCCGATTCCGAAATCCGAAATGCCAGCGTGGCGGTGCTGGCACGGAGCCCGATCCTTCGGCTCGATGCCGTGGGCCTGACATTCGGATCTCTCGTGGTTCTCGACGACATCAACCTCGTGATGCGTCCCGGCGAGGTCCTGGGCATCATAGGGCCGAGCGGTTCCGGCAAGAGCATCCTGCTCCGTTGCATCAACCAGCTGGAGCCGCCGACCAGCGGCCGCGTCACACTGGCCGGCGTTTCGATCGAAGCCGGCCATGCCCCGACCCGCCAGGAGCTGACGGACCTGCGCCGCAGCGTCGGCATGGTGTTCCCGTCCTTCAACCTCTTCCCGCACCTCACCGTGCTGCGCAACGTCAGCCTGGCGCAGGAGCGGGTGTTGGGCCGCAGCCGCGCGGAAGCCGATGCACGCTCGCGGGATCTCCTTGAGCGCGTCGGCCTCGCCGGCAAGGCGGAGCACTACCCGTCGCGCTGCTCGGGCGGCCAGCAGCAGCGGGTCGCCATCGCGCGAGCATTGGCGCTCGAGCCGAAGCTGATGCTTTTCGACGAACCCACCTCGGCCCTCGATCCCGAGCTCGGGCTCGAGGTCCTGGCCGTGATGCGCGAGCTGGCCGAAGGCGGCATGACGATGATCGTCGTCACCCACGAGATGCATTTCGCGGAAACCATCTCGGACCGGGTCGTCGTCATGGCGGACGGACGCATCATCGAGCACGGGCCGAGCCGGCAGGTGATGCGCGAGCCAGAAACCGAACGGGCCCGCCGCTTCCTGCGTGCCGTCAGGGACCGGTGATGGGCGGGATCCTCCTCGCCATCGCGGCCGGGATTCCCTGGACCCTCGCGCTGACCGGCGTGTCCTTCGCCATCGGCGCCGTGCTGGGCATCGGTCTCTGTGCGCTTCGGGTCTCGCGGTCGGGTCTGCTCCGCTTCGTCGGCGCGTCGGTAATCCTGCTCGTCCGATCGATACCGCCGATCCTCTGGCTCTTCGTGATCTTCTTCGGCATCGGCGCCGAAGTGCTATCGATCGGGCCCTTCGCGGCGGCCGCCATCGGCCTGGGGCTGATCACTGCAGCCCATATGGCGGAGATCTACCGAGGAGCGCTGTCAGCCGTACAGGCCGGCCAGTGGGAAGCCGCGATCGTGCTCGGCCTTCCGGCCCGTTCGCGTTTCCTCGACATCATCGGCCCGCAGATGCTGCGCATCGCCCTACCCTCGGCTGCCACCTCCGTCATCGGGCTCCTCAAGGATTCCGCGGTCGCCTCCACCATCGGGGTCACCGAGATGGCCTTCGCGGCCTCTCACGTGACGCAGCGCACCTCCCACGGCCTGGGCGTCTTCGCCATCACGGGCGCCCTCTACATCGCGATCAGCCTGCCCATCGCTGCCGCGGCACGCTGGGCCGACCTACGCCTGCGCGTCGCGGTGGCGCGATGACCGGCCTCCTCGCCGTCTGGTCCGAGTGGCTCCCTTCGCTGCTCGATGGGTTGAAGATCAGCATCGCAGTGACCGGCGTCGGACTTTTCTTCGGCATCCCCCTGGGGCTTCTGCTGGCGCTGAGCGTGCAGGCACGCGCCGGCTTGGCCTACTGGCCCGCCGTGGCGGTCGTGGAGATCGGGCGCGGCGCGCCGGTGCTGATCCTCCTCCAATTCGCCTACGTCGGCCTTCCCTCTGCCGGACTGTCGCTGTCGTCCTTCACGGCGGCGAGCTTCGCCTTCGTAGGGTGGACCGCCGCACATACGGGCGAGATCATCCGCGCCGGTCTTGAAACCGTGCCGCAGGGCCAAAAGGAGGCGGCGGCCGCGATCGGACTCGGCCGATATGACGAGCTGCGCTACGTCATCCTGCCCCAGGGTCTCCGGAACTCGCTGCCAGCGCTGCTCGGTTTCGCCATTCTGTTGCTGCAGGCCACGTCGCTCTGCTTCGCCATCGGACTCCCGGAGCTCGTCAGCCGGGCCTACGGGGTCGGTTCCACGACCGTCGCCTGGATAACCATCCTAACCCTGGCGGGGCTTCTCTACGCCGCGATCTGCATCCCGGCCACGCTGATCGTGGCGGTTCTTGAGCGCAGGCTCGGTCGCCACGCGCGTCGGAGCGGCACCCTCTATCCACGGCGGGTGGCGGGGCGTTAAAGGATCCAGCCATCCACTCCAGGGAAGAGGTCCACATGAACCGTTCCACGCACGCCGGGCGGGCCGCCCGATGAGCCTCACCGTCTTCGTCACCGGCGCGACCTCCGGCTTCGGCAAGGCCATCGCCGAGCGCCTCGTCGGCGACGGCCACCGTGTGATCGCGGCCGGCCGGCGTGCCGACCGTCTCGACGCCTTGAAGTCGCAGCTCGGCGAGCGGCTCCTGCCCTTCGTCCTCGACGTCACCGACGCCGATGCCGTCGCGGCCCTGCCCGGCTCCCTGCCCCAAGGCTGGCAGGAGGTCGACGTTCTGGTCAACAATGCCGGTCTCGCGCTCGGGCTCGACCCGGCCCCGAAGGCCGACCTCAAGCAGTGGGATCAGATGATCGCCACCAACGTGACGGGCCTGATCCATATGACGCGGGCGCTACTGCCCGGCATGGTGGAGCGGGACCGCGGCCACGTCGTGAACCTCGGCTCGATCGCGGGCTCCTATCCCTATCCGGGCGGCCACGTCTATGGAGGCACAAAGGCCTTCGTGAAGCAGTTCAGCCTGAACCTGAAGGCCGACCTCGTCGGCTCCTTCGTGCGCGTGACGGATGTCGAACCGGGTCTCTGCGGCGGCACGGAATTCAGCAACGTCCGCTTCTCGGGCGACGACGACAAGGCGGCGGCCGTCTACAAGGGCACCGAGCCGCTGACGTCGGAGGACATCGCGGAAACAGTGGCCTGGGTCGTGTCTCTACCGCGTCACGTCAACATCAATCGCGTCGAGATGATGCCGACCTGCCAAGCCTCCGGTCCTCTGGCGATCAAGCGCCAGGGCTAAGATCGAAGGCACGACAAATCGTCGGACCCGCCTCGGCGGGTCCGACGCTCTCAAATTCAGGCAAGCCGGCTGTCGCGATCGAATTGGCCGTGCTTACGGTAGCGATAGAGATAGCCCGGCACGACCGACTCGATGGCCCTGGGCTCGTTGCCGAGCCCCTGCAAGGTACGCCCTTCCGCGATCGCCGCCTCCGACACGACATTATCGTGGCCGAGCAGCCTGACCTGATCGCGTGTCATCAGCAGCGTCTTCGGAAACAGGCCCATCATCAGGCCTGATAGCGTCTCGGTGGCAGCCGCGGGGAACTGCATGGCGCCAAAGGGGATCGGCACCAGAGCGCGGCGGCGCTGGGTCGTGGCGAGAACGTATTCCATCAGTTCCCGGAACGTCTTGATGCCCGGGCCGCCGAGCTCGTAGACGGCGCCCGGCGTGGCGCCGCCTTCCGCCGCCAGTGTCACGACATCGGCGACGTCGCCGACGAAGACCGGCTGGAAGCGCGTGTGACCGCCGCCGATCAGCGGCAGGGCCGGCGAGAACCGCGCCATGGCGGCGAAACGGTTGAAGAAATCGTCCTCCGGCCCGAAGACCACCGAGGGGCGCAGGATAACGGCATCGGGATAGACCTCGCGCACCGCCTCTTCGGCGCGCGCCTTGGACCGCGCATAGAGCGAGTCGGATTCGGCATCGGCGCCGATGGCCGAGACCTGGACGAAGCGCCGCACGCCGGCCTCCTTCGCCGCCTTGGCCATGGCGCGGGCTCCCGCGACATGGATCGATTCGAACGTCTGGTTGCCGCTCTCGGTCAGCACACCCACAAGATTGATCGCCACCTCGGACTGGCGCAGGGCGGCGGCGAGCGAGGCCGGGTAGCGGATATTGGTCTGAACGACTTGGATCTGGCCGACGCGGCCGAGAGGCATCAGGTAGTTGGCGAGATCGGGCCTGCGGCAACCGGCCATGACGCGGAAACCGCCACGCGCCAGCGCCCGGACGACGTGCCGGCCGAGGAAGCCGGACCCGCCGAACACGGTCACCTTGCTATTGGTCGCGAGTTCGGAACCGGCCATCATGCGCTCCACGAGAGACGACGAGATGCCGGAAGCATGATCACCTGTAGCGACCTTGCCCCAGCAGAGCAGTGCGAGCCATTGCATCGGCATGGAGCCGCATAACGACTCCCGCTGCACGACATTGCTCTAGTGGAGGCGGGCCATCCTGTATAGCGCCTGGCGACGGGGGCGCCGATCGACCGCGGCGCGGCAGGCAGCATCGGCACAGAATGCTGCCGTTCAAGCGGCTTCGACGAGACCCTGCATGGCGGCGACGATCTGCTCGACGCGCCAGGGCTTCGGAATGAAGTGGACACGATCCGGCAGGTTCGACGGCTGGTGTTGGCCCGATGTGACCAGCACGCCGATGTGGGGCCAGTGGCGGGAGATCATTTCGGCCAGATGCACGCCGTCGGAGTGGCCCGGCATGTTGACGTCGGTGAAGACGGCGGCGATATCGGTCGAGTTTTCGAGCAGGACGCCGAGCGCCTCGTCGGCATCGGCACGATCGATGACGGTCAGCCCTGCACCTTCCAGCGTCACCATCGTGTCGGCGCGGAGAAGGGGGTCATCTTCGACGAGGAGGATCGTGCTGCGCCGCATGGGTGTTCCGCTCAAAACACGACAACCGAGTTTCACGAGGGTTAAGGAATTAGGTTAATAAGTCATTAACATCCTGTCCCGTAACCGACGATTCATTTGATTAGGCCTCCTCGGCCGCATCTTGGAAGCATCCTCGGCGACGCCGAAGCCTTTGAGTGGATGCCGCGCAGGAAGCGGGCTAAGCATGGCGGATCGACGTTTGCCAGCGAGATCGAACCATCACCGAAATGACGAGCGACAGCCGGAATTCGGGCCTGGCACCCCGACCAGGGTCCAATGCGACCTCTGGAGGGCCTGCCGTGGCGCCGCACGCCGAAATTCCATTCAACTTGCCGCTGCCGGCCGGCAACGAAATAGCCTATCTGGCCGAGGCGATCGGGAACCATCACCTCAGCGGAGACGGTCCTTTCACCAAGCGCTGCAACGCCTGGCTCGAAGCCCATACCGGCTGCTTGCAGGCGCTGCTGACGCATTCCTGTACGGCCGCCATGGAGATGGCGGCGCTGCTCTTCGACCTCGCGCCCGGGGACGAGGTCATCATGCCGTCCTTCACCTTCGTATCGACCGCCAATGCGGTGGTGCTGCGCGGCGCCGTACCGGTCTTCGTCGACATCCGGCCCGACACGCTGAACATCGACGAGCGCCTGATCGAAGCTGCCATTACGGAGAAGACCAAGGCGATCTTCGTGGTCCATTATGCCGGGGTCGGCTGCGCCATGGACGAGATCATGGCCATCGCCGAGAGCCACGGCCTGTTCGTTCTCGAAGACGCCGCCCAGGGCATCGCTGCCCGTTACGACGGACGCCCGCTCGGCTCGATCGGCCACCTCGGCGCGGTGAGCTTTCACGAGACGAAGAATCTCATCGCGGGCGAGGGCGGTGCCCTGCTGATCAACGATCCTCGCTTCATCGATCGGGCCCATATCCTGCGGGAGAAGGGCACCAATCGAACCAAGTTCCTCCAGGGCCGGGTCGACAAATACACCTGGGTGGACGTGGGCTCGTCCTACCTGCCGAGCGAGCTGAATGCGGCGTTTCTACTGGCGCAGTGCGAGCAGGTGGATGGGATCCAGGAGGCGCGTCATCGTGCCTGGAACCGCTACCACCGCGCGCTGGCGGGACTGGAGCACGACCGGCTGCTGACCCGCCCGACGGTTCCGCAGATCTGTTCGCTCAACGCGCATATCTATTACGTCCTGATGCCCACGGTCGAGAAGCGGGGTGAACTGCTGCGGCGCACCAAGGCGGCCGGCATTGGTGCGGTGTTCCACTACGTCCCGCTCCACAACGCACCGGCAGGTTTGCGCTTCGCCCGGCAGGCCGGTCCCCTGCCCCACACGGAAGATCTCAGCGCCCGGCTGGTCCGCCTGCCGCTCTGGGCCGGTCTCTCCGATGACGCGATCGACTCCGTGGTGACCTTGGTCGAGTCCGTCGCCCGGAGTTCATGATCTCGCAGCCGGAGCGGGAAAACCGGCCAGGCTTGAGCTAAGCCTGCGGACCCGCATTGACAGCCAGCCCCGCCGCCCATAGAACCCCGCTCAAGGCCCTGGTGGCGGAATTGGTAGACGCGCTGGTTTCAGGTACCAGTGGGTAACACCGTGGAGGTTCGAGTCCTCTCCAGGGCACCACTCTCTAAGTCTACATCTTAGTAGTGGCATTCAGCAGCTATAGTCTTACGCGGGACTATCGCAGCTGAAGACACCCATGCGCCTCTGCCTTGTGGCTCTATTTCTGTGCCTTGTTGGACGCTCGAATGGCTTCTCCATCGAGGATCCCAAGGTGGTGACGCTCGACACCGGTGATGATGCGACGTCGCTCCCGGTCGACAGCCACTGTCGCGCATCAATGCCCAATCCGACGAGCGCAGTTGCAGTCTGGCGAGACGCTGCGTGCGAGATGGCACTGCTCGACGATCGAGGGCAAAGCCCGAATCTGCTTTCGACACCCACTTCGCCGCACCATCACCACGGCCTCAACCATGCCGCCCGACTCGGACGCGACGTCGAACGCGCGCCTCTGCCTCAATAACGTGCCGACCGGCCGAATTTCGACGACGACCTGCTCAGTCCGGCGGCGGTGTGCGACCACGCAAGCGCCCTCATTCGCGGCATGCGACGGAGTGCGCGTTTCGACTTGACGGACGCCTCATAAACCGTCGACACTCTGACTGTTCGTAGAGTGTCGAGGATGTTCGAAGCGTAGAGCATCGATCTTCGCAAATGATCTGCTCAAGAGCTGAGGTGGATATTGTTGGGGCCGTTTAAATTGTTGGGCCACCGGGATGCTCTGCTGCCGCTGAAAGTCCGGTCTATTACTGGAGTATGGTGTGCAGTTTGAAATTTGCAATCGAACCACACGAGTACCCTATCGTCCGAATCATCCCGAGCTGTGAGAAGCGTTGATCCATGACATTTGCAGAGCCACCGTTCTTCGGTCCATCGAAACTCATTGTCGATCGTCGCCGATTGCTGGCGGGCGCCGGCGCACTCGGACTGTCTTTAGGCGCATGGGGAACCTCGGCCCGCGCCGAGGATGCGCCTAAGAAAGGCGGCACGCTGCGGATCGGCATGGAAGGCGGCAGTGCCTCCGACAGTATCGACTTCCGCACCTACACTGATTCGATCCATATCTCTTACGGCTATCAGATCTTCAACGGCATGGTGGAGATCGCCCAGGACGGCACCGCGGCGGGAGAGCTGCTGGAGTCCTGGGAGACAAAGCCCGGCGCGACCGATTGGGTTTTCAATGTCCGGAAGGGCGTCACCTTCCACTCCGGCAAGACGCTCGATGCCGATGACATCATCTATTCGCTGAACCTGCATCGCGGTGAGACCAAGTCGCCCGCGAAGGATCTGCTCAGCGCCATCTCCGAGATCAAGAAGCTGAGCCCGACGCAGGTCGGCATCACGTTGTCCGCCGGCAACGCCGACCTGCCCTATAATCTCTCCGACTATCACATTCTGGTGGTGCCCAACGGCTTCACCGATTGGTCCAAGCCCGACGGCACCGGCGCCTATGCGCTTGAAAGCTTCCAGCCCGGCGTCAAGGTCGTGACCAAGAATACCGGCCATTACTGGAAGCCGGGTCGCGGTTGGTTCGACAGCATCGAGATCCGCTACATTCCGGACGTCGCGGCCCGCACCCAGGCCCTGATCTCCGGGCAGGTCGATGCCGTCAACCGGCTCGATCCCAAGACCGTGAGCTTCGTGCTGAAGTCGCCCAAGGTCGACGTCGTGCAGACCAAGGGCTCCGGTAACCGCTTCGCCTTCGTGGCGCATTGCGACGACCCCAGCTACGCCTCCAACGACGCCCGCATGGCGCTGAAATACGGCATCGACCGCCAGAAGATCGTCGACACGGTCTACAAGGGCTATGCCTCCATCGGCAACGACACGCTGATCGGGCCCTCGAACCCCTACTTCGTCCAGAACGATCCGCCGCACATGTACGACCCGGACAAGGCGGCCTTCCTCTACAAGAAGGCGGGTAGCCCCGCCTTCCAGCTGCAGGTCTCCGAGGGCGCCTTCTCGGGTGCCACCGACTCCGCCGTGCTGTTCCAGGAATCGCTGAAGAAGGCCGGCATCAATCTCGACCTGAAGCGGGTCTCGGCCGACGGTTACTGGGACAACATCTGGCTCAAGGCACCTTTCTGCGCCGTCTATTGGGGCGGGCGGCCCAGCGTCGACCTGCAACTGTCGCAGACCTTCTACTCGACGGCCAACTGGAACGACTCACACTGGCGCGAGCCGGCCTTCGACAAGCTGGTCGTGGCGGCGCGCGTCGAACTCGATGCCGCCAAGCGCAAGGCCATGTACGCCGAGGCACAGCATATGATCGCCGATACCGGCGGCATGATCTGCTACGCGGTCGGTGACTACCTCGACGGCTATTCCAAGAAGGTGAAGGGCATCTCGCCTCACCCCCGCTACGACATGGCCGACCAGCGTGCCGCCGAGAAGGGCTGGTTCGCCTGACCGCAAGGCGCCGGTTGCGTACCCGGCGCCGAGCCTCGCCGTTGCATAGGTCCGTGACGGATCGGAGACAGCCGACGCCGTTGCGAGAGGCTGTGGGCTGCCGCTTCGCTGTCATCATCGCGCCGTCTCGTTGACCCGAAAGGACCCCTCGTGATCCGCATGATCCTGTCGCGCATCGGTCTCGGGCTCATCACGCTGCTCGTCGTGTCGATCGTGATCTTCGTGCTGACGCAGATCCTGCCGGGCGACACCGCCACTTCGGTTCTGGGCCAGAACGCCACACCCGAGACGCTCGCGACCTTCCGCCATGAGCTCGGGCTCGACCGGCCTGCGGCGCTGCGCTACCTCATTTGGCTTGGCGGCGTCCTACACGGCGACTTCGGCCTGGCGATGACCAACAAGCAGGACATCGTCGAAGTCCTGGGACCCCGCTTCAAGAACACGCTGTTCCTGGCCGGCTATGCCGCCCTGATGGCTCTGCCCTTGGCCATCGGTTTCGGCATTCTGGCCGCCATTCGCGAGGGACGGCTGACTGACAGGATTGCCAATATCGCGGCGCTGCTCGCCATCTCGATGCCGGAGTTCTTCGTCGGCTACTTGCTGATCCTGAATCTCGCCGTGAACCACGAATGGTTCCCGTCGCTCGCCACCGTGGGCACCGACACGCCTTTCGGCGAGCGCGTCTGGGCCGTGACGCTGCCGGCCGTGACGCTGACTTTCCTGGTCACGGCCCACATGCTGCGCATGACGCGCAATTCCGTGCTCTCAACCATGTCGACCGCCTATGTCGAGATGGCCTTCCTCAAGGGCCTGTCCCGCGCCCGCGTCGTCACCCGCCACGCCCTGCCCAACGCGGCCTCGCCGGTCATCTCGGTGATCGCCCTCAACCTCGCCTATCTGGTGGTCGGCGTCGTGGTGGTGGAGAACGTCTTCACCTATCCGGGCGTCGGCCAATACATGATCGACGCAGTGTCCAAGCGCGACGTCCCGGTCATCGAGGCCTGCGGCATCGTTTTTGCGACGGTGTTCATCACGCTGAACACCTTCGCCGACGTGATGGCCATCGTGCTCAACCCCCGCCTGCGTCACCCCCGCTGAGGATGCGCCCCGCATGACCATCTTCGGCCACAAGGCGCCCCTCACCGCTGTGGTGGGCCTCGCCATCATCCTGCTGAACCTCGCGGTCGCCCTGGGTGGACCCTATTTCGCTCCTTACGGCGAAACGCAGATCGTGGGCGGCGGCTGGGACGCGTCCTCGGCGTCGGCCTGGTTCGGTACGGATCAGATCGGCCGGGACATGTTCACCCGGCTCATCTACGGCGCCCGCATGACGATCGGCATCGCCTTCGTCACCACCATCCTGTCCTTTGCCATCGGCATCACGCTCGGTCTCATCGCGGCCGTGATGGGACGCTGGGTCGATACGCTGATTTCGCGCGCCGTCGACGTCGTGTTGTCGATCCCGCTGCTGATCTGGGCGCTGATGATCCTCAACGTTCTCGGCCAGTCGCTGTTCTCGCTGGTGTTCACCATCGGCTGCCTCGATTCCACCCGCGTCTTCCGCCTCTCTCGCGCGCTTGGCCTCAACCTCGTATCGCTCGATTTCGTCGAGGTGGCGCGGATGCGCGGCGAGGGCCTGTGGTGGGTGATCAGCCGCGAAATCCTGCCCAATGCCGCCGCGCCGCTGATGAGTGAATTCGGGTTGCGCTTCTGCTTCAACTTCCTGTTCATCGCAGCGCTGAGCTTCCTCGGACTCGGCGTGCCGTTGCCCTATGCCGATTGGGGCGGCATGGTGAAGGACAATGTGGGCGGCATCTCCTTCGGCCTGCCTGCCGCCCTTTATCCGGCCGCCGCCATCGCGCTGCTGACGGTCGGCATCAACCTCGTGGTCGACTGGTTCCTGTCGATCGACGCGCGCCCGTCCGGCGCCCAGGCCGAGATGTGAGGGCGATCCGATGGCCGACGACCAGATCCTCTGCCTCGAGAAACTCCGAGTCGAGACCATCACGGGGCGGGTGCTCGTCGACGATGTCGATGTCACGCTGAAACGCGGCGAGATCCTGGGGCTGATCGGCGAATCCGGTGCCGGCAAGTCCACCATCGGGCTGGCGGCGATGGCCTATGCGCGAGCCGGCATGCGCATCACGGGTGGCACCATTACGCTCGCTGGCACGGAGCTGCGCGCCTCCACTGCCCTCTATCGCCGCAACTCGCGCGGCAAGAGCATCGCCTATATCGCGCAAAGCGCTGCGGCCTCGTTCAACCCCGGCATGACGCTGATGGATCAGGTCTGCGAGGCGCCGGTGATCCACGGCGTGATGGACCGCGCCGAGGCCGAGGTCTACGCCAAGAAACTGTTCCGCACGCTGCAACTGCCGAATCCCGACACGATCGGGAGCCGCTACCCGCACCAGGTGTCGGGCGGGCAGCTCCAACGCGTCATGGCCGCCATGGCGATGAGCTGCCGGCCGGACGTCATCGTGCTCGACGAGCCCACGACGGCACTCGACGTGACGACGCAGATCGAGGTGCTGGCGCTGTTGCGCGACCTCATCGCGGAGTTCGGCACGGCTGGGCTCTACATCACCCACGACCTCGCCGTGGTGGCGCAGATCGCCCACCGCATCATGGTGCTGCGCCATGGCAAGATGGTGGAATGCGGCGACACGATCCAGATCCTGGAACAGCCGCGCACCGAATATTGCCGGGCGCTGGTCAACGAGCGACGCGAGGCCGAGCACCTGACCCTCTCGGTGCCCGACAAGGCGGCGCGGCCGATCCTGCGTGTGACGAACGTCACGGCGGGCTATGGGACCACCGCCACCGCCAAGGGGGCGGTGGCGGTTGTGAAAGGCGCCTCCTTCGACCTCGCCAAGGGCGAGACGCTCGCGATCGTTGGCGAATCGGGCTCGGGCAAGAGCACGATGGCGCGCATCGTGACAGGACTGCTGCCGCGCTGGAGCGGCGAGATCGAACTCGAGGGCAAGAGCCTGCCACCTGCGCTGGGCAGCCGCTCGAACGACATCCTGCGTCGCCTGCAGATGGTGCATCAAATGCCCGATACGGCGCTGAATCCGCGCCAGACCCTGGCGCAGATCATCGGTCGGCCTGTGGCTCGGTTCTTCGGCAAGAGCAGGGCCGAGGTGCGGGCACGCGTGCTGGAGCTCTTAAGCCTCGTCGGCCTGCCGGAAGAATTCGCCGACCGCAAGCCGGGCCAGCTGTCGGGCGGGCAGAAGCAGCGCGTGTGCATCGCCCGCGCGCTGGCGGCCGAGCCCGAAGTGATCATCTGCGACGAGCCCACTTCGGCACTCGATCCTCTCGTGGCCGAGGAGGTCCTGAAGCTTCTCAAGGGCCTGCAGGACCGGCTCGGCCTCGCCTATGTCTTCATCACCCACGATCTCGGCACGGTGCGCCGCATCGCGCATCGCACGGCGGTGATGCTAAAAGGCGAGATCATCGCCCAGGGGCCGACGGAGGAGATCTTCGCGCCGCCCTACCATCCCTACACGGAGAAGCTGATCCTCTCCGTGCCTGAGATGCACACGACCTGGCTCGACGAGATCCTGGCGCGACGCGGCGGGGCTGCAGGGTTGGTCGCCGGCGCAGTGCAGCGCCAGGCCGAGCCGGCGCTCACCGCGCACGTGGCGGCCCAGGATCCGGGCGCTGTTGCCGAGACGGAGCGCCTCGTTGGGCGAGAGGTGCTGGGCGAAGGTCGCGGTACGGCCGGACTCGAGGAGCTGCAGACGGAGGTGCGGAACCTCAAGGGAATGCTGGAAATCTGAGGCAGAGAAAGTCGCTGGCGAAGGTGCGTCAGTCGCTCATGAGTCCTGCCGGGGGCGGTGAACGCTGTGCTTGAGGTTCGACTGATGGCGGCCGCGGATGTGGGGGCCACGGCGGTCCTGTTCCAGGAGATGCAAGCTCATTACAGTGTCGCCTGTCCGTCACTCGCCGAGATCGCGGCGAAGCTCTTGAATCTACCTTCAGGCGTCGACTTGCTCGTGGCTGCGGCCCCGAATATCGTCGGCTTCGCGGCCGTCTGCGCGATCTTTCCGGGCCCAGGCTTAGAGCCTGGCCTGTTCCTCAAAGAACTTTTCGTCTCAGCTCAGGCTCGTGGCCAGGGTATTGGAACAAAGCTGATGCACGCCAGTGCCCGCCTCGCGGTGTCGAGAGGGTTCGCTCGCCTTGATTGGACCGCAGACCGTGGCCATGCCGGTCTGATGAAGTTCTACGCCGCTCTCGGGGCAGTTCAGCAGCGAGAGAAGGTGTTCTATCGGCTAAGTGGGCAGGTTTTGACCGAGCTCGCATCGGCTGCTTCGGGCGAGCCATAGTGCTCATTCGGCCCGCCGACGATGGGTGAGCTCTCTCGCTACGCTTGGCTCAGTCACTCAACGAATACCCACGCTCCGCCCAGCCGCCTCGGGCCGGGCCAGTCCCACGTGCTCCCGTGCCAGCCCGTCGATCGCCTCCCGCACCGCACCCTCGGTGGAGATACTCCGCCCGGCCTTGGTATCGACGTGGAGCAGCATCTGCTCGGCACTGGCCAGGACAGTCCCATCGGCGGCCCGCAGCAGGCGATGGAAGACATGCAGCCGCTTGCCGTCCGCGCCGAGAACCTGCGTGTCGGCCTTGAGCGCCTCGCCCGCATGGGCCTCGCCGCGGTGGATGAGATGGGTCTCGACCGTGTAGAAGCTGCGCTTCGTCGCCAGATAGGCGGCATCGACTCCGATCCGCGCCAGCAGGGCATCGGTGGCTTCCCCGAAACACTGCAGGTAGCGGTGCTCCGTCATGTGGCCGTTGTAGTCGATCCACTCCGGCAGGACCGCGCCGGTCCAGGTGTCGAGCGGGGTCGCGCCGTCCGGGGAGTCGCGACCCCGCAGCGCGCGCTCATGGGCCGCCACGACGGCGCCCGCCGCGTAATCCTGCCCGCGCAGTCCTGACAGCACCGCCACAAGGCAATCGTCGCGCTTGCGCTCGAGCTCGCGGATCGAGACGCCCTCCGCCTGAGCGTCGGACTGGTCCGACACGCGGTCGACCAGAGCATCGGTCAGTTCCGGCGCGACGAGCTTGGTCCAGGGCAGTTTCAGCGCCGGGCCGAACTGCGCCAGGAAGTGCCGCATGCCGGCTTCGCCGCCGGCGAGGCGATAGATCAGGAAGGTGCCCATGAAGCTCCAGCGCAGGCCGGCGCCGTAGCGGATGGCGTCGTCGATCTCCTCCGTGGTGGCAACGCCGTCCTCGACCAGCCATAGAGCCTCGCGCCACAGGGCTTCGAGCAGCCGGTCGGCGACGAAACCGTCGATTTCCTTGCGGACGCGCAGCACCCGCATGCCGACGCTTTCGTAGAGCGCCGCCGCGCGGTCCTGCGCGGCCGGCACGGTCTTCTCGCCGCCACAGACCTCGACCAGCGGCAGCAGGTAGACGGGGTTGAACGGGTGGCCGACGACGAGCCGCTCGGGATGCGCCATGCCGGCGGCGAGCCGCGTCGGCAGGAGCCCAGAGGTCGACGAGGCGATCACCACCTCGGGCCCGGCAGCCGTATCGATCTCGCCGAGCACGCGGATCTTCAGCGCCTCCACCTCGGGCAGGCTCTCGACGACGAAGCTGGCGCCGGCCACGGCGTCGGCCACCGAGGCGGCAATCCGCAGCGTGCCTTCGGCCACGGATACGCCCGGCATCAGCTTGGCCCGGGCGCGCCGGGCATTGGCGATGACCGCATCGAGCTTGCGGGCGAGGTCCGGATCGGGATCGAAGACCGCGCAATCGTGGCCGTCGAGGAGGAAGCGCGCCACCCAGCCGGCGCCGATGACGCCGCCGCCGACGAGGCCGATGCTTTCTGTCCGGCTCATGCGGGGCTCCGCAGCTTCAGCAACTCGCGCACCGCGGCCGGTCCCATGACGCTCGATCCCATGGCGGTGAGAATGGTGGCGGCACGCTCCACCAGCGCGCCGTTGGTGGCGAGCTCGCCGCGGCCGAGCCAGAGATTGTCCTCGAGCCCGACGCGGACGTTGCCGCCGGCGATGGCCGCCATGGCGACATAGGGGAGCTGGCGCCGCCCGATCGAGAAGGCGCTCCATACGGCGCCGGCCGGCAAGCGATGCACGAGCGACATCAGCGTGAGAGGATCGTCGGGCGCTCCGTAGGGGATGCCGAGGCAGAGCTGGATCATCGCGGGGCCGTCGATCAGCCCTTCCTTCACGAGGTCGTTGACGAAGACGAGGTGGCCGGAATCGAAGACTTCGAGCTCGGGGCGAACGCCGAGGGCCTGAACCTGCCGTGCCATGGTGCGGAGCGTGGCGGGCGTGTTGGTCATCACATAGTCGCCGAGGGCGAAATTCATCGTCCCGCAGTCGAGCGTGCAGATCTCCGGGCGGAGAGCCGCTACGTGGGCGAGGCGCTCGGTCGGTCCGACCATGTCGGTGCCGGCGACGTCGAGCGGAAGGGGGGTCTCGCCGGAGCCGAAGACCACGTCGCCGCCCATGCCGGCGGTGAGGTTCAGGATCACGTCGGTGCCGGAGTCGCGGACGCGCTCCACCACCTCGCGGTAGAGCGGCAGGGCGCGCGAGGCCTGTCCGGTTTCGGGGTCGCGGACATGGATATGGGCGATGGCGGCTCCGGCGTGCGCCGCCTCGATGCAGGCCTCGGCGATCTGTTTCGGCGTGATGGGCACGTGGGGGCTGCGCCCCGCCGTGTCGCCCGCGCCCGTGACCGCGCAGGTGATGAAGACGGAAGGGTTCATGCGCGAATCTCCGGGGCCTCGTCCGGCAAGATCCCGCGCCCGCGGTGCTTCGGCTCGACGCCGCCCGACGCTCCGCCGTCCGGAATGCGACGTGGTGGATGATTTCAAAAGGAAGTCGGCCTTTGCGGCGCGTGGCGGGATGGAAAGCCACTCGACGGGCGACGAAAAGGCCGCGATCTTACAGGGGTTCAGCGGTGAGTCGGGGAGGCGACGTGGACGACGGCAAGACCTACGACGTCGACATGACCGAAAACCTGTGGATCCCGCTCGCCGACGGGACGCGTCTTGCGGTCCGGATGTGGCGACCCCGTGTCGCCGGGCCGGTCCCGGCAGTTCTGGAATATATTCCGTATCGCAAGCGCGACGGCACCCGCGGCCGCGACGACCCGATGCATGGCTTCTTTGCAGCCCGCGGCTATGCGGCGCTGCGGGTCGACATGCGCGGCTCGGGCGATTCCGACGGGCTGCTCCACGACGAATATCTCGTACAGGAGCAGGACGACGCCCTCGAGGTCATCGCCTGGATCGCCGCCCAGCCCTGGTGCACTGGCAGCGTTGGCATGATGGGCAAGAGCTGGGGCGGCTTCAACGCGCTTCAGGTGGCGGCGCGGCGCCCGCCGGCGCTGAAGGCCATCGTCACGGTCTGCTCCACCGACGACCGCTTCGGCGACGACATCCACTTCAAGGGCGGCTGCCTCCTCAACGACAATCTGT
>JBPBQY010000043.1:0-228368 GCA_050920985.1 Janthinobacterium lividum
CGTTTCCACCCTCGGCCGCCGCCAGCCCGGCCAGATCCTCGCGCGACACCGTGGCGCCTGCCGCGGCACTCAGCATGGCGAGCATGTCGCGTTCGCGATCGGTGATGCGGATCGGCTCGTCGTCCTAGCGCAACTCGCCGCGCTCTGGATAGAACGAGAAGGGACCGAACCGCGCGATCCCATCGGGCTTAGGCTGACGCGGCGCGGCGCGGCGCAGGATCGATGCGATGCGCAACAGCAGTTCGCGCGGCTCGTAGGGCTTGGCGAGGTAGTCGTCCGCGCCCGCTTCGAGCCCCCGAACCCGGTCGTCCGCTTGATCGAGCGCCGTCAGCATCAGGATCGGCACTTCGGAGGTGCGGCGGACGTCGGCCGCGAAGGCGACCCCCGTTTCGCCCGGCATCATCACGTCGAGGATCAGGAGGTCGAAGGCGAAGGAGCGCAGATGGATCCGGGCCTCGGCGGCGGTGGCCGCCAGGGTGACCCGATAGCCGTTCTTGCCGAGCACACGCGAGAGGAGTTCGCGGATGCGTCTGTCGTCGTCGACGAGAAGCAGGTGAGGGGCATCGTCGGCAAGGGCCGACGTTACCTCTTCGAGCGAGGCCGCCGTCATGCCGCGTGCTCCCGACGCGCCAGGCGTCGCGCTGCCGGCTCGGATCCGGGCAGCCGGTCCGGCATCTCGGCCGGAGCCCCCCAGACAAGCTCCTCGACTCGGGGCCGCTCGCCGGCATCGATCATGCCGAGCAGGAACGCCACCGCCTCCTTGCGCACCGATGCCGGCAACGGCCGCAGCGCGCGCTCGAACCGTTCAGAATGGAGCCGGGCCAGGTCGAGCGCCAGCCGGCACCCTTCGGCGGTGGCGTGGAGCAGGCGGCGACGCCGGTCGCTCACCCCGGCGCGGACCTCGATGAACCCGCCGTCCGTGAGATCCTTCATGACGCGATTGAGGCTCTGCTTCGTGATCTTGAGGATATCGAGCAGCGCCGCGACGGTCAGGCCGGGATGACGGTAGACGAAATGCAGCACGCGGTGATGGGCGCGGCCGAACTTCAGGGCTTCGAGCTGCCGGTCGGCATCCGCCGTGAAGTCGCGATAGGCGAAGAAGAACAGCTCGATGAGGTCGAAGAGGGGTGCAGCGCCCGCTGCCGCGGTTTCCGCATCCCGAGCAGGATCACCCAAGATCGATCCCCCGTGCCGGAAAATACGTCAGCATCGTTGACATATCTCAGCCCGCTCGCTAATCGTCAAGCACCGGCGCGGTCATCCCTGGTCGCACCTTGCCCGCCTCCCGGCCAATCCTCGCGCTTCGCTGCGCGCCGATGGACCTCGAGCGCATGACCGGTCGGAAACCCGGCCCTCGGCGCCCCGCGCCGAACAGTGGAACAGGAGCCCCACCATGTCCATCCTGCCCTTCGACAAGCGCGACGGATTCATCTGGATGGACGGTGCCCTGGTGCCGTGGAAGGACGCGCAGCTCCACGTGTTGAGCCACGGCCTTCATTACGGCTCGGCGGTCTTCGAGGGCGAGCGCGCCTATGACGGCCGCATCTTCAAATCCCGCGAGCATTCGCAGCGCTTCAGGACCTCGGCCGAAGTTCTCGATTTCGAACTGCCCTATTCGGTCGACGAGCTTATCGCCGCCAAGGAGGCCGTGCTGAAGGCCAACGACGCCCAGGACGTCTACGTCCGGCCGGTGGCCTGGCGCGGATCCGAGATGATGGCGGTCGCCGCGCAGAACGCCACCGTGCACGTCGCCATCGCGTGCTGGGATTGGCCCAGCATGTTCGATGTCGAGCAGAAGATGAAGGGCATCCGGCTCGACATCGCCGAGTATCGCCGGCCCGATCCCCTGACCGCGCCCTGTCATTCCAAGGCCGCTGGCCTCTACATGATCTGCACGATCTCCAAACATCGCGCCGAGCGCCGCGGCTATGCCGATGCGCTGATGCTCGATTGGCAAGGACGCGTCGCCGAATGCACCGGCGCCAACGTGTTCTTCACCAAGGATGGCGCGTTGCACACACCGATCGCCGACTGCTTCCTCGACGGCATCACCCGTCGCACCGTCATCGACCTCGCCCGCACAAGGGGCATTGAGGTCACCGAGCGGCGGATCATGCCGGAGGAGCTCGACAGCTTCAACGAATGCTTCATCTGCGGCACGGGCGCCGAAGTGACCCCGGTCAGCGAGATCGGGCCGCACCGCTACACGCCCGGCAACATCAGCCGCACGCTGCTCGAGGATTACTCGGCTGCCGTGCGGGCCTGATCGAAGCGTCGGATCTTTGGCAAACCATCGCTGCGAGCGCAGCGAGCAACCTGAAACAACCTCTCCGAACTCTGCACGATCGTCGAGGCTGGACTGCTGATTAGCTCGTCACGCGCCTGGGTTGCTTCGCTTCGCTCGCGATGACGACCGACGGTCAGTGGGTTACTTGACCCGTCGACGACGAACGGCAACCCTCGCTGCCGAAAAAAGTGCCGTGACGCTGGCCACGGCGGCGGCCACCGCCAGGGCGTCGGTAGTGGCGATTCGCGCCACGACGCTGCCGGCGATTGCACCGATCACGAAGGCGAGCCAGCAACCCGCAAGCGGCAGGATCTTCCGCCAGGGCGCGGTGCCGCGGAGTGCCGACGCGACCGCGCGCCCCAGACTGACCAGCGTGCCGGTGACATAGGTCATGGCGACATTGGTCCCGTCGACCTTGTGCACCGCCGCGGTCTGGATCCCCATCGCCAGGCCGGTGATCGCGACCGTCACGGCCTCGCCGCCCCATTCTCCGAGATCGAACGCCAGCGCGAGCCACAGAAGTGCGGCCTCGATTCCCACCACGGCGGGGCCGCGCCAGGACCGTGCCGCCGGACCTATCACTTCGCCGACGATCGTCCCCAGCAGGAAGCACAGGAGGGCGCGGCCGACCTCCCAAGCGCCCTGCCCATCGCCGATGGTCGACGCGG
The DNA here is from genome assembly GCA_050920985.1 of Janthinobacterium lividum. GTDB lineage: Bacteria > Pseudomonadota > Alphaproteobacteria > Rhizobiales > Beijerinckiaceae > Lichenihabitans. The sequence continues at coordinate 2,956 of JBPBQY010000043.1, forward strand.
TCCCGAGCGTTGCCGAATTGCCGCTAATGAAGGGAACGAACTGGCCGTGCCACCCGACAAGGCCCAGCGCCGCCACCCAGCCCGCCAGCGCGATCAGTGGATACACCAAGACGAGACCGCCGGGTTCGTGATCGGCGTCGATCGGCTCGGGAGCGACGGCTGGCCGGTGCGAGCGTTGATCCATGGATGACGATGTCCTGGCGTCGCTGACCGCTCAGTCGAAGAAGGGCTCCACCTCCTCGCGCCGCCCGACCAGGAAGGCGTCGGCCACGAGTTCGAAGGGCGCCATGTCGACGAGGCTGGTTCCGGCGTCGAGCAGACCGGCGAAGCGCGCGTAGATCCGGTCGTATTCGTGGCGGGGCGCGTCTTCGACCATGGTGCCGTCGGCCGCCAGCGTCGTGCCGCCGCCCGTCAGCCTAAGCCTGGTTCCATCGACGAGATCGACGGCGATCTCCCAGGTCTGGTCGCCGGTCTGCCGCCAGTCGAAGTCCGCCGTCAGCGCGCCGCCTTCGGCCAGGGCCGGGCTGGTGAAGCGGATCGCGGCTGCGATCGGCATGGCGCGGTTCGCGGGCGTCAGAAGTTTGGCCGAGTCGACGAAGACGGGAGCCGGCATGATCCGGGTGAGGATCGACAGCGCGTTGATGCCCGGATCGAAGACGCCGAAGCCGGAGGTTTCCCAGATCCAGGCTTGGTTCGGGTGCCAGCGGCGGACGTCCTCCTTCCAGGTGATGGCGAGCCGCGTGATGGACTGACCGACGAGCCTCTCCCGCAGGGCCTCGACGGCGGCATTGTACTGCGAATGCCAAGTCGTGAAGATGATCCGACCCGCCCTCTCGGCATGACGGGCGAGGTCGCGCAACTCGCCGACCGTCGGGGTCGGGGGCTTTTCCATCAGGACATGGACCCCGGCATCGAGCGCTTGGCGCACCAGCGCCGTGCGTGCGCCGGGCGGCGTGCAGATCGCCACGGCGTCGAGATCCGGCACCGCGGCATAGAGTTCGGCGGCGGTCCGAAAGGTCGGCACTCCCGGCTCGGTCGCGCCGCTGCCGCTCACCAGCGCGGCAAGCGCGAAGCGAGGATCGCCCGCGATCGACGGCAGGTGTTCGTCCCGCGCTATTTTGCCGACGCCAATCACGGCGATGCGATAGGAGGCCATTCTCGTCCTCAAGCTGCGCTCCGGCCGCGACGGCCGGCACGATGGATCGGACGAGTGTCTAAGCCTTCGGCGCTGCTTCGGCGAGTGCGGTTTTCGAGCCCTTGATAGCGCCAGGACGAGTCCGCTCTCGGGCGGATCAGGCCGGCTGTAGGGTCGCCGCCTGGGCGAGCGCCGCCTTCAACGCAATTTCCCGCTGCTCCGGACCATGGGCGATGCCTTCGGCGCGGATCACCTGAATGTCCTTCACACCGATGAAGCCGAAGATGCTGCGCAGCCAGGATTCCTGATGTTCCACGGCTTTGGCCGGAAGACCCTCGTACATGCCGCCGCGCGACACCGCCAGGATCATGCGCTTGCCGTGAACCAGTCCCTCGGCACCCGCCGCCGTGTAATGGAAGGTCTTACCCGCCACGACGACACGATCGACCCAGGACTTGAGCTGGCTCGGAACGGCGAAATTGTACATGGGTACGCCGACCACCACGATGTCGGCCTCCAGGAACTCGGCCAAGGCCTTGCCGCCGAGCTCGAGATCCTCCTGCAAGGCCTGATCGTGTTTCACGTCAGCGCTCTGGCCGGCGAGGTAGGCGCCCGACAGATGGGCGATCGGATCCGCCGCGAGGTCGTGGCTGACGATAGTCAGTCCCGGGATTTCGCCTTTCAGGGTCTCCACGATGGCGGCGGAGATCTGCCGGCTAACGGAGGCCGAACCGAGAATGGAGGAGTCGATATGGAGTAGCTTCATCTCTGAACCTCATGGTTACAAAGCGTAACCACCGTCTTATGATCGCGCCTCCGGAGCCGCGCAAGAAGGCACATCCATGGAACTCGATTACAGCCATGATACCGCCCCGGCGGACCATTCCGCATCGGAATGCGCGGGCGTCGCGCCCGTGCTGGCGCGCGTCGGCGATAAATGGAGCGTGCTGATCGTCAGGTCCTTGGGGCAGGGGCCGCGGCGCTTCAACGAATTGAAGCGCGACATCGGAGGTATTTCGCAGCGTATGCTCAGCCTGACGCTGCGCGGGCTCGAGCGCGATGGGCTCGTGAACCGCACGGTGTTCCCGGTCGTGCCTCCGCGGGTCGACTATGCCCTGACGGACCTCGGTCGATCGCTTTGGGCTCCCGTCGAGGCGCTTGGCACCTGGGCGCAGAGCCATCGAGCCGAAATCGCGGCCGCGCAGATCCGCTACGATTCCGGAGGTTCGCAGCGCGGTATCATGGGTAAGTTGACACTGGTCCCCTAACCTTCGACGCTCACGCCATCGGACGATAGATCCGAAGGCCGCGCCACTGCGCGCAGGCCAGGAGCGGGAGGAGACGACGGATGAGGATGGTTCTGCTGTTGGGCGTTTGCGCCCTGGCGCTTACGACCGCTCACGCGGTGCGGGCCGACGAAATGGCCGATGCCCAGGCCCGGATCGCCAAGGCGACTGCGGCCTCGGGGCAATGGGACGGACCCACCACGGGGCCGAAGGCCGCGCCCGTCAAGACGATCATCTATGTGGCGGGCGACATGCGCAACGGCGGCACCGAGGGCGTCTCGCGCGGCGTGGACGAGGCTGCCAAGGCCATCGGCTGGACGCTGCGCATCCTGGATGGGCGTGGCGACATCTCGGCCCGCACCGCCGCCCTGAACCAGGCCATTGCGCTGAAGCCCGACGGGATCGTGGTGGGTGGCTTCGACGCCATCGAGCAGAATGCCGCGCTCGACGGGCTGAAACAGGCCGGCATTCCTTACGTCGGCTGGCACGCCACCGTGGCGCCGGGCCCCGACGCCAAAACCGGCATGTTCTCCAACGTCAACACCCGCATCGCCGACGTGGCGCAGACGGCGGCTGACCTCGCCATCGTGGAGTCGGGCGGCAAGGCCGGCGTGGTGATCTTCGGCGACAGCAACTACGAGATGGCCATTGGCAAGGCGCGCATGATGGAGGCCGACATCAAGAAATGTTCGGGCTGCACGGTGCTGAGTCTCGAGGACTCGCCCATGACCGAGGCCTCGACCCGCATGCCGCAGCTTACGACCTCGCTGCTACAACGGTACGGCGCAAAGTGGACCTATTCACTGGCGGTGAACGACCTCTACTACGACTTCATGGCGGCCTCGCTCGGCGCAGCCGGTCAGTCGGGCACCGACGCGCCGCACAACATCTCGGCTGGCGACGGGTCGGAGTCGGCTTTCCAGCGGATCCGCGCGGAACAGTATCAGATTGCCACCGTGCCCGAGCCGCTGCAGCAGCAGGGTTGGCAGCTCGTCGACGAGTTGAACCGCGCTTTCGCCAAGCAACCCTGGTCCGGTTATGTCGGCGGCGTCCACCTTGTTACGGCCAAGAACATCGCCTTCGACGGTGGCCCGAAGAACCTTTACGACCCCGCCAACGGCTATCGCGACGCCTATAAGAAAATCTGGGCAGGCCAGTAGGTCGGGACCCGATCAAGCGGGCCCGACCGGGTGCACCGCTGACACAGGACGAGCGAGCGAACGATTGTCGTTTGCTCACTCAGGCCATCTCGTCCTCGTCGCCCATCAGGTCGTCGAGTTCCTGCGCAACGTTGCGGGCATCCTCTTCGGAATGGCCGAGTTGCGGCATGTCGTTGACGACGGCCGGCAGGTCGGTCGCGACGTCATAGACGGTCCAGCTGCCGTCTTCTTCCTGGCGCACGTCGTATCGGGGCGTCATGCGGGCCTCCCTTCGGGCCGGCGTCGGCCGGAGCGGGAGCTTTGCCCCGCCGAGCCCCGGTCGGCAAGGGTCAGGGCGCCGGGTTCTGGTGCACCTGATGAATGGCGTCGATCCGGTCCTCGAGCTCGGGCGTGATCGAGACGTCGACCGAGGCGAGCACCGTTTCGAGCTGCTCGATCGAGGTCGCCCCGATGATGTTGGAGCAGACGAACTTGCGCGACGTCACGAAGGCCAGCGCCATCTGGGTGGGGTTCAGGCCGAACTCGCGGGCGAGCTGGAGATAGGCCTCGATGGCGGTCTCGACGCCTGGTTTTTCGTAGCGCGTGCCGCGGTTGAACAGCGTCGTACGGGCGCCGGCCGGCCGGGCACCGCCCTGGTATTTGCCGGTGAGATAGCCCTGGCCCAGTGGCGAATAGGCGAGAAGCCCTACGTCTTCGCGCATCCCGATCTCGGCTAGGCCAAGTTCGTAATTGCGGTTGATGAGATTGTAGCTGTTCTGGATCGAGGCGATGCGCGGCCCGTGGCCGGTCTCGGCGGCATGCAGGAAGCGCATCGTGCCCCAAGCCGTCTCGTTGGAGAGGCCGACGTGGCGGATCTTACCCTCCTCGACGAGGCGGCCAAGAGCGCCGAGGGTCTCGGCGATCGGGATCGAGTCGTCGGGCTTCGGCAGGTCGCGGAACACGTTTCCGCCCGCGCCGAACAGGCTCACGACCCGGTCAGGCCAGTGCAGCTGGTAAAGGTCGATATAGTCGGTCTGCAGGCGCTGGAGGCTCTGCTCGACGGCATAGCGGATGTTGGTCTCGTCGAGGCGGGCGGGCTTGCCGCCGGGGCGCAGCCAATCGTTCGAGGAACGGCCGGAGACTTTCGACGCGATGACGATGCGCTCGCGGCCGCCGCGGCTCTTCAGCCAGCTGCCGATGATCCGCTCGGTCGAGCCCTGTGTCTCGGCCTTCGGCGGGATCGAATACATCTCGGCCGTGTCGATGAAATTGATGCCCCGGCCGATCGCCAGATCGAGCTGGGCATGGCCTTCGGCCTCTGTATTTTGCTGGCCCCACGTCATGGTGCCGAGGCAGATCGACGTGACATCGAGCCCGGTGCGACCGAGCTTGCGCTTTTCGAACATGTTGGGAGGATCTCCGCCGGATCTCTGTCCGGCCTGGCGGGCTCGCCGAGCTTCGACTGAGACGGTTCTAAGGCGGTCGGACGGAGCTGTCGAGATCCGGCGCTCAGCTCTGGCCCGTGACCACCACGAGCCGTTTCACCTGGCCGTTCTGGAAGGCGCGCAGGAAGGCGCTGTAATCGCGGAAGGAGACGCAGCCGTTGGAGTCGCCGTTGGGCCCCAGCATGAACGTGTGGGCGAGGAGACCCGTGCGGCCATAGACACCGCCGCCGCCGACAGGGTTGAGCCGCAGCGCCTGGACCCCGTGAAACAGCGACTCGCGCATGGTGAGATCGTAGACATGCGGCGGCGTCGGGCCGACGTTGCGGGCGCTGACGTGGCGCGGGTCGTCGAGCATGCGGCCGAGGCCGGAATGCGCTTCGAGCCGGCTTCCGTCTGGCAGGGTGACCGTGTGAGCCGCGATGTCGTAGACCGCGGTATAATGGTCGTGCGCGTAGGAATTGCTGGATGGGATGGCGGCCGAGCGGCCGAATAGCCCGTCCTCGGGCGCCGCATAGGCGAGCGTCGGGCCGCCCTCCTGCTTGGGCGAGCCGAAGAACTTCTCGAGAAACGACCGGTTGTCGGCCGGGATGGTCGGCGCCGCCGCGGCAAGGGTCGGCGCCTTGTCGGTGTTGCGCGCCGTCTGGCGGCGGGACGTGCGATATTGTTCGGGAGCGGCCCAACGGAACGCCGGACGCGGCTCGGGAAGCGGCACGGCCCCCGGCTGGGGGGCTTCGATCTGCGGAGTAGCGGTCCGAACGACGGAGGTCTGAGCCACAGGCGTCTGCGGCGCAGCGATCGGGGCCACGATGTCGGCGGCTGCCACCGGGGTCGTCGGCGATTGGATCACCGCGACCGGCGCGGGCGACACCGGGAGAGGCGCCGGCGCCGCATCATGCGGGTCCTCCTCCGGCAAGGGCGCGAGCATGGCGAACTGGGGCGTTGCGGACGGCGACTCGACACCGGACGTTGTCGGTGCGGAGGTTTCGATTCGGGCCGGTGCTTCGGCGGGCTGGGCCGGCGTCACGAACCGAGGTTCCAGCGGGGCAGCCTCGGCGAGCACGGTCGGGGCAGGCGCCCGGACGAAGCCGGGGGCCAGCATGGCGGTCTCTGTCCTGGGCGGCACGATGACGGTCGCCGTCGATGCGAGGCTGAGGGCCTGAGCCGGACGCTGTACGTCGGGATCCGCGAGCGGCGGCAGCGGCGTCGCGGGCGGGGTGTGGAACGCTGCCGTGAGCCGCGCCGTTCCAGGATCGACTGCCGCAACCAAAACGGAGGTAGGGGCGTTACCGCGGTGATCGACGATCAACGACCCGATCAACACGCCCAGGGTGATGGCACCAGCCCCCGCCACCGTCCAGGTCGAGTGACGCTGCGACAGGCGGGCCCGGTCGAAAAGCAACAGATCGGACGATGTCAGGGACGCGTCGGTCATTCGCCTCACTTTCGGGGTGGTCCTCCAATCCGGTGCCGCTGCGCCTGATCCGAAGGGAGGATCCTCGTCTGTCCTCTGTCGGGACATTGAGGCCGAGTTTGGTTAATCGTTGCTTAAATCGAAGGCGACATGTTCCGCCGGTCGCTTCAAACCTTTGTTCCGAAAAAATTGTGTCGACCATCTGCGGATGGCGCGTAGGAAGCGGGGCGGATCCGGACTTTTTCGTGATCGACCGGCATTCCCCTACTGCCGCCAAGGCAGATCACCCATGAATTTCACAGTGACGGCCGCGCGTGCTAAGCGCCCCTCGATCTGGACCTCGGGGATTTCAACGGTATGGCAAGCGATCTGCGCCGCATCGAACGTGCGCTGCTCTCGGTTTCGGACAAAACGGGGCTCGTCGATTTCGCGACGTTCCTGCACGAGCGCGGCGTGGCGCTGGTTTCGACCGGTGGCACGCGGGACGCCCTGGCCGCCGCGGGCCTGCCCGTCACCGAAGTCGCCGACCTGACCGGCTTCCCCGAAATGATGGACGGCCGGCTGAAGACCCTGCATCCCTTGGTGCACGGTGGGTTGCTGGCCATCCGCGAAAATCCGACGCACGAGGCCGCCATGCTGGCCCATGCGATTCGGCCGATCGACCTCCTGGTCGTCAACCTCTACCCGTTCGAGGCCACGGTGGCGCGCGGCGGCACGCCCGAGGAATGCGTCGAGAACATCGACATCGGCGGTCCCGCGATGATCCGCGGCGCCGCCAAGAACCACGATGATGTCGCGGTGGTGGTCGATGTCGCCGATTATGCGGTGGTGCGAGCCGAGATGGAGGCCCATGCTGGCGCCACGACTCTGAAGGTGCGACGCGGCTTGGCCCAGAAGGCCTATGCCCGCACGGCGGCCTATGATGCCACCATCGCCAACCACCTCGCCTCCACGGCGCTCGAAGAGACCCCCACCTTCCGGGCCCTCGGCGGGACCCTGCAGGAGGCGCTGCGCTACGGCGAGAATCCGCACCAGAAGGCCGGCTTCTATCGCACGCTCGATGCGCGCCCCGGCGTCGGCTCGGCGAAGCTGATCCAAGGCAAGGCGCTGTCCTACAACAATATCGGCGATGCCGATGCCGCCTTCGAGATGGTGGGCGAGTTCGATCCTGCCGGCCCCGCCGCCGTGGCGATCATCAAGCACGCCAACCCCTGCGGCGTCGGCACGGGCCAAACCGCGGCGGAGGCTTATGCGAGAGCGCTCCGCTGCGATCCCGTCTCGGCCTTTGGTGGCGTGGTGGCGGTGAATCGCCGCGTCGATGCGGCGCTCGCGACCGAACTCGCAAAGATCTTCACCGAAGCCATCATCGCGCCCGACGCCGACGACGAGGCCCGGGCCATCCTCGGCGCCAAGAAGAACCTGCGGCTCCTGCTGACCGGCGGTCTGCCCGACCGGCGCCAGCCCGGCCTGCTCTGGCGCAGCGTTTCGGGTGGTTTTCTCGTTCAGGAGCGCGATGCCGCGACGGTCGACGATTTCGATCTCAAGATCGTGACGCAGCGGGCCCCTTCGGCCACCGAGATGGAGGACCTGCGCTTCGCCTCCCGGGTCGTGAAGCATGTCAAGTCCAACGCCATCGTGTTCGCCAAGTGTGGCGCGACGGTCGGCATCGGTGCCGGACAGATGAGCCGCGTCGATTCCGTCCGCACGGCGGTCTGGAAGGCCAAGGAGGCCGCCAAGGCGGCGGGTGAATCGCAGTCGCTGGCGCGCGGTGCCGCGATGGCCTCCGACGCCTTCTTCCCCTTCGCCGACGGCCTCGAAGCCGCGGTGGCGGCAGGCATCACGGCGGTGATCCAGCCCGGCGGCTCGCTCCGCGACGCCGAGGTGGTGGCGGCGGCCGACAAGGCCGGGATCGCCATGGTGCTGACCGGCATCCGGCACTTCAAGCATTGAGGGCGGATGCGCTGCGGCGTGCGGCGCGGGTCCTGTTCTGGCTGGCGCTGGCCTATGTGGCCTTCGTCACCCTGTCGCCCATCGCCGACCGTCCCGAGACGCCCTTCGGGCCTAATGTTGAGCGGTTCGGCGCCTTCGCGTTCGTCAGCCTATCGCTGATGATCGGCTATCCGAAACACCGTCTCGGATGGTTCATCGGCCTCGTCACCGTCGCGGGAGTGCTCGAAGCGTCCCAGGGCCTCGTCGACGGGCGGCATGGACGCCTGCACGATTTCGTCATCAAGAGTGCCGGAGCCGCTGCCGGTGCGTTGGCGGCCTTGGCGATCGTCAGGCTTTCGACAGCGTCGATCAACACTCGCCCTTGATCCCGGTTGCTTTGCCGTCTCCGAGACGGGAAGGTGACCGGGACCAGTCCGACCGGAGCCATTTCGCGATGCTGCCCTCGAGTTCAGCCCGCCTTGGGGCCGCCGCCGTCCTGCTGATCCTGGTGGGATCCTCGCCGGCTCCCGCGCAGGAGCCGCCCGCCGAGGCGCCGAAGACGCTGGTCCTCATGGACAACGACTTCGCCGGGCCGGGCGGGACCGACATGCAGGCCATCCTGCCGCTGCTGGCCAATCCCTCCGTCGGCATTCTGGGCCTTACGGTCGTGACGGGCGATGGCTGGGAGAACGACGAGGCGGCGCGCCTGCTGCGCTTCCTCGAGATCGCCGGACGGTCCGATGTCCCGGTCGTCAACGGCGCCACCTATCCACTGCTCCGCTCGGTTCCCGAGATGAAGGTCTGGGAGCGCCGCTACGGCAAGATCCCTTGGAAAGGCGCGTGGGGCGGCCTCGGATCCATCGACGGAGTGCCGGCACAGGAACCCTCGTTGCCCCGTCTTGACGAGGGGCTCCCCACCACGCCTCCGGCGGCGGGGCTGGCGGCCAGCTTTCTCATCAAGCAGGTTCACGCCCATCCCCATCAGGTGACGGTGATCGCCGCCGGGCCGCTGACCGACATCGCCCTGGCGATCCGCATGGATCCGAGCTTCGCGGCCGATGCCAAGCAACTCGTCTTCATGGGCGGGCTGCTCGACACCTCCATGGCGTCGGTGACCGGCAACGCCGATTTCGCCTCGGACTTCAATCTGATCTTCGACCCCGAGGCCGCTCACATTGCCCTGACGGCGCCGTGGCCCAAGATCGTCGCTGTCGGCAACGTGTCGAATTCCGTGATGATGACACGGGCGCTGATGGACGGGATCGCGTCCGTCAAGACGCCGCTGACCGCCTACCTGTCCAAGTATTTCAATCCGTTGCCGCTGTGGGACGAAATGGCGGCCGCGATCGCGGTCGATCCGACTCTGGTGACCAAATCGGTCGATGCCTTCATGGACGTCGATGTCTCGGGCGGGGTGACCTACGGGCATGCCCAAGTGTGGCCCGACGCGACCGCGCCCAAGGAGATGGGCGTGCGTCCGGTCACCATCGTGCAGGAGATCGACACGGCGCGCTTCGTCGACGGCTTCGTCAAGGCGGCGCAATGGACGCCACCGGCGAAGTAGGCGCACGATCGAGCGCCGGTATACCCGCATCCTGCCCTTCGCCGTGACCCGCTAGCCGAAGGGTGGTGGAGGGAGGCAGGCGCCGCGGACGACCGGACCGATCACATGTGCTGGCCGCCGTTGATCGACAGCACCGAGCCGGTGACGAAGGCGGCATCCTCGCCGGTCAGGTAAGCCACGGCCTTGCCGACCTCCTCGGGCAGGCCAAGCCGGCCGACCGGGATCTGCGGTAGGATCTTGGCTTTCAGGACCTCCGGCGCGATAGCCTGAACCATCTCGGTACCGATATACCCCGGGCAGATGGCGTTGACGGTGATGCCCTTGTTGGCGCTTTCCTGTGCCAGAGCCTTGACGAAGCCGATGTCGCCCGCCTTGGCGGCCGAATAGTTCACCTGGCCCATCTGGCCCTTCTGGCCGTTGATCGACGAGATCACCACGATCCGCCCCCAGTTGCGGGTCCGCATGCCCTCGATCACGGGGCGCGTGACGTTGAACAGCGAGTCGAGGTTGGTGGTGAGCACCGCTCGCCATTGCTCGTGCGTCATCTTGTGGAAAAATCCGTCGCGCGTGATGCCGGCGTTGTTGACCAGGATGTCGATGGGGCCGACCTCGGCCTCGACCTTGGCGACGCCCTCGACCGAGGCTTCGAAGCTTCCGACGTCCCATCTGAACACCGGGATGCCGGTCTCGCCCTTGAAGCGGCTGGCCGCCTCGTCGTTGCCGGCGTAGCTCGCCGCCACCCTGACGCCGGCTTCCGTGAGTGCCCGACTGATTGCGGCGCCGATGCCGCGCGTGCCACCTGTCACCAGTGCGATCCGTGCCATGGTCGATCCCTCCCGTCCCGGCGCGCGAGCCGTGTTCATTGTTAATGCTTCTTGCCGGCTGAAGGTCTAGAGGTCCAGCGATTTCGAGAGGGGAAAGAGAGGCAACATAAAACATCCCGCTTTGTGCTGCGGTGCAGTATAGATGATCGGAACGCGCTGCGACGCGTCAGAGCCAGCGGTCGAGGGCCGTCGCGTCGGCTTCTTTGGGCGCTACCCAATCGGCGGGAGCGGCCGCGTCACGACGGCGGTTGCGCTTCCAGAACGGCGCCTCGCTCTTGAGATAATCCATGAGGAAGTCAGCTGCCGCGAAGGCTGCCACGCGATGCGCCGAGGCCGTGACCACCAGAACGATCGCTTCGCCGGGCTTGATGGCGCCGTAACGGTGGATCACCCGGCACCCCTGCAACGGCCAGCGCGTCTCGGCTTCGGCGCAGACCCGGCCGATTTCACCCTCCGCCATGCCGGGATAATGTTCGATCTCGAGCGCCTCCAGCGTTCCGCCATCGTCGCGGCAAAGGCCCGAGAAAGTGACGACGGCACCGATATCGGTCCGCTTCGCCGTCATGGCGGCGATTTCGGCCGCGACATCGTAATCGACGGCCTGGACCGAGACGCTGGCCATGGCTCAGCCGCCCGTCATGGGCGGGAAGAACGCCACTTCGCCGGCGCCCGCGAAAGCCGCGTCGTGCTTGGCGTGAACCCGGTCGACCGCGGTGCGGATCACGGCCTGGTTTTCGAACGCGTAGGCATAGTTCTCGCCCCGTGTCGCCATCCAACTCATCAGTTCGCCGAGCGTCGTGACGCCGACGGGTGGTGTGAGCTCCTCCTCGGCCATGCCGATGCGCTCGCGCACCCAGGCGAAATACAAGGCTTTCACGTCATCACTCCGCGACCGGTCTGAACCCGGCCTTCATATAATCCCAGCCCGTGTAGAGCGTCAGGACCGCGGCGATCCACAGCAGCACGAGACCGATCGCGATGGTGCCGGGCAGCACGGTCTCGCCGGCCGGTCCCGCGATGAGGAAGCCGATGGCGGCGAGCTGAGCCGTGGTCTTCCACTTGGCGACGCGCGTGACCGGCACAGAGACGCGCAGCTCGGCCAGGAACTCCCGCAGCCCCGAGACCAGGATCTCGCGGCAGAGGATCACGATGGCGGCCCAGATCGACCAACTCGTCACCGAGTGGTCCGCGACCAGCATCAGCAGAGAGGCGGCGACCAGAAGCTTGTCGGCGATAGGGTCGAGCATGCGGCCGAGCGAGGATTGCTGGTTCCAGGCGCGCGCCAGATAGCCGTCGAAGAAATCCGTGACCCCGGCCACGGCGAAGATCGCCAGCGCCAGCCAGCGCATGCGGAGATCGTCCGGTGCGAACAGGCATCCGGCCACGGCCGGCACCGCAACCATCCGGCCGTAGGTGAGGAGATTGGGCAGGTTCCACTGCCGTTCGCGTTCAAGGGTCGACAGTGCCATGACGCAAGTGGGAGCATGAGGGAGGGTTCGGCGTCAAGGGACGGCGATGCTGGCGGAGGCGGTCTCAATCTTTGCGGCGCCAAGGCCGCAGTGAGGAAGGCGATACCCCTGTCCGCCCCGGTTCGGGCTGTGCTCGCGACGGTCTTCTCGATGTGAGATGTCTCATCGCCGCTCAGCGCGTGCACGCTTCCGAGGTGGAATGGGATCTGAGTTCTCGTTCGGCGATTCCTGTCACCCCCGCCCCTCGTTGAAGAAATCATACACCCGTTTTGCCGTGGCGGCGTTGACGCCCGGCACCTTCTCAAGGTCGGCGAGGCTGGCGCGGGCGATGGCTTTGGCGGTGCCGAAGGCGTGAAGGAGGGCGCGTTTGCGCGCCGGGCCGATCCCCGTCACCTCGTCGAGCGGCGAACGCGTGATGTCCTTCTTGCGCTTGGCGCGGTGCGTGCCGATGGCGAAACGGTGCGCCTCGTCGCGCAGCCGTTGCACGAAATAGAGCGCCGGATCGCGCTCGTGCAGCTTGAAGGGCTCGCGGCCGGCCGCGAAGAAGGTCTCGCGACCCGCGTCGCGGTCCGGTCCCTTGGCGATGCCGACGACCGCCAGGCCGTTGGGCACCGCGCCGGGACCGAACAGCATTGGCACGCCGAGCTCCGCCATGATCTCACGCACGGCCGTGAGCTGTCCCTTGCCGCCGTCGATGAGGAGCAGGTCGGGCCAGGGCGAGCCGTCGTCGAAGTCGAGCCCGGGGGCGTCGTCGACAAGCCCGTCGTCTGCCGACAGCGAAACGTCGTCCAGCTCCGAGCCGGTCGCCAGCGGACCGACCGCCTCGGGCGGCAGGTCGGCGCCGTCCGTCCGAAACTCTGCGGGCATGTCGTCGAGCGACGCCGACATGAGCGCGTCGTCGGCGGAGGCGCCGCGGCTTTCGCGCAGCAGGCGGGCAAAGCGGCGGCGCAGCATCTGACGCATCATGCCGTAGTCGTCGCCCGGCGTGACGTCCTTCATGTTGAAGGTGCGGTACTGGTTCTTCAGGAACCCCGAAGGCCCCGCCACGATCATGGCGCCGATCGCATTGGTGCCCATGATGTGGGAATTGTCGTAGACCTCGACGCGGCGCGGCGTGCGGTCCATCCCGAAAGCGGCCGCGAGACCGGCCAGCAGCTTCTCCTGGCTGGCCGTCTCGGCCAGCTTGCGGGCCAGCGCCTGCCTGCCGTTGGCGGCGGCGCTGCCGACGAGATCGCGCTTCTCGCCGCGCTGCGGCACCGCGAATTCGACGACAAACCCCCCGCGCTCGGACAAGGCCTCGGAGAGCAGCGCCCGGTTCTCGACCTCGTGCGACAGGAGCACGAGCCGCGGCGGCGGCTTGTCGGCGTAGAATTGCACCAGGAAGCTATCGAGCACCTCGCCGGCCGTGTGCGACCGGTCGGCGCGCGGGTAATAGGTGCGGTTGCCCCAGTTCTGGTAGGTGCGGAAGAAGAACACCTCGATGGCGAACTGCCCGGCCTCCTCCACCACGGCGAAGACGTCGGCCTCCTCCACGGTCTTCGGATTGATGCCCTGCTCGCCCTGCACGGCGGAGAGCGCCGCGATGCGGTCGCGCAGCCGCGCCGCGCGTTCGAATTCCATCACTTCGGCGGCGGTCATCATCTCGGCGGCGAGCCGGTCCTTCACGGCGCGGCTCTTGCCGTTGAGGAAGTCGCGTGCCTCGTCGACGAGCTCGCGGTACCCGTCCTGGCCGATCTCTCCGGTGCAAGGCCCCGAGCAGCGCTTGATCTGATAGAGCAGACAGGGCCGCGTGCGGTTATCGTAATAGCTGTCGGAACAGGATCTGAGCAGAAAGGCCCGCTGCAGCGCATTCAGCGTGCGGTTCACCGCCCAAACGCTGGCGAAGGGGCCGAAATAATCGCCCTTGCGGTTGCGCGCTCCGCGATGCTTGGTGATCTGCGGCGCCTTGGCGTCGGCCGTGACCAGGATATAGGGGAACGACTTGTCGTCCCGCATCACGACATTGAAGCGGGGCTTCATCTGCTTGATGTAATTGGCTTCGAGCAGCAGCGCCTCGGTCTCGGTGGCGGTCGAGACGAAGACCATGGAGGCCGTCAGCGCGATCATCTGGGCGATGCGGCGCGAATGGCCGGCCGCCCGCGTGTAGCTGGCGACCCGCTTCTTCAGACTCTTGGCCTTACCGACATAGAGCACCTCGCCCTCGGCATTGAGCATGCGATAGACGCCGGGCCCCATGGGCAGCGTCGCCCAATGGCGGCGGATGACGGCCGCGCCATGGCGAACCGAAGCGGGGGCGGCGGTCTCGTCGCCGAAACCGAGGTCGATGCCGGAGTCGCGCTCGCCAGCGTCGTCCTCCATCTCGTCGACGTCGTCGACGAGACCCGCGGCATCGGATGTAGGTGTGGTGCGGCTCATGCCCCACGATCTAGGCCGGGAAGCGGGCGGGGGGAAGGCGATGCCGCTCTTACGGCCGTCGCCGGCGCTTGCTCCACGGCACCGCTGCCGCTACCTCGACGGGGCGCGGTTGCGCTGCGGTACGGATCTCCTGGGATCTCGTCCCCACGCTGCACCGCACGGATCTCAACGCCCGGCTTTCGTCGCGGTGCATAGTCGGAGTAGGGCATGGCAAGCTTGGATCGTCGCGCCGTCGTGGCCGGCATCGCGGCCGGATTGGCTCAGATTGCGGCGACACCCTTGATGGCGCAGACCGTATCCCAATCGCCCACCGAGCCCGCGCCGCATTTCGGTTTCGAGGACGTGCTGAAGCGCGCCCGCGAGATCGGCACCGCGCCCTTCGAGGCCAACCCGCCGCCGCTGCCCGAAGCGCTCGCCAGGCTCGATTTCGATTCGTGGCGCGATATCCGCTTTCGCCGCGACAAGGCGTTGCTCGGCAGCGAGGGCGGCCCGTACCGCATGGAGATGTTCCACCTCGGCCATATCTATCCCCGGCCCGTCACGGTGAATGTGGTGCGCGACGGCATCGCCACGCCGGTGCCCTATGCGGCGAGCCTCTTCGACTACGGCCGCAACAAGATCGACAAACCGCTGCCGCTGAACCTCGGCTTCGCGGGGTTTCGGCTGCTGTCGCCGCTGAATCGCCCCGAGGTGCTCGACGAGGTCGCGGCCTTCCTCGGCGCCTCCTACTTCCGCTTTCTCGGCCGCAAGCAGCGCTATGGACTGTCGGCCCGAGGCATCGCGGTCGGGGCGGGCGCGCCCGGCGAGGAGTTCCCCTTCTTCCGGGAGTTCTGGATCGAGACGCCAGGTCCTCTGGCGGAGCGCGTGACCATCTTCGCGCTGCTCGACGGCGCTTCCGTGACGGGCGCCTACCGCTTCGACCTTTACCCCGGGGCCGAAACCGTGATGGAGGTCTCAGCCACGCTGTTCCCCCGCCGCGCCGACTTCAAGCTCGGACTGGCACCGCTCACCTCCATGTTCTTTACGAGCCAGAACGATCGTCGGTTCTCCGACGATTTCCGCCCCGAACTGCACGATTCGGACGGTCTGCTGATCCATTCCAGCACCGGTGAATGGATCTGGCGGCCGTTGCGCAACCCGGCGCAGCCGGAGGTCTCGGCCTTCCTCGACAAGGGCGTGCAGGGATTCGGGTTGCTACAGCGCGACCGGGTCTTCGAGGATTACCAGGACCTCGATCTCGGCTACGAGCTTCGCCCCTCCTACTGGATCGAGCCCAAGGGGGATTGGGGCGACGGCCGGGTCGAACTCGTCGAACTGCCGACGCAGGACGAGACGAACGACAATGTCGTGGCCTCCTGGGTGCCGAACGCCGCGGTCGAAGTCGGCAAGCCCATCGTGGTCAATTACACCGTGACGGCGAGCCTCAATCTCGGGCGCCTGTCACCGGGTGGCCGGGTGATCAAGACCTACCAGACCCAGGCCCGCGCGCTGGGTTCAAAAGAGGTGGCGTCGCCGGGCTCGCGCCGCTTCATCATCGATTTCTCGGGTGGCGATCTCGCCTACTACGCCACGGATGCGTCGCTCGTGCAGGTGGTGCCGACCTCCACCAACGGCCATATCATCCGCAGCTTCCTGGTGCCGAACCCCCACATCAACGGGTTCCGTGCCGCCATCGACGTGGAACTGCCCGCCGGCCAGAGCACCGACCTGCGGGCCTTTCTCAAGTCCGGCAACAAGGCGCTGACCGAAACCTGGACGTTTCCCTGGAAGGCGCCGGGCTAGAGGAGGCTTAAATGCCGCGCTCGGCCCGCTCGAACCACAGGAGCGCGGCGCCGACCGAGGCGATCCACCAGGGTTGCCAGGCACTGAGACCCACAAGGCCGACACCCAAGACGCCCACGAGGAGTCCGAGCCGCGCCGCCAGGGCCGGTCCGCGGTGGTGAGTGAGGCGTCCGAAGGCGAAGGAAAAGGCCACGGCCGCCGCCACCAAGCCCAGCGCGCCGAGCTCGATCCAGAACTGCAGCATCACGTCATGCGGGTGGAAGCCGACGATGCGTGAGCTGTCGGCCGGCGGTGGGTTGCCGTCCGGCCGAGGAGCGGTGGCGACGCTAAAGCTCGCGTTGAAGCCGTGGCCAAGCCAGGGCCGGTCGAAGCCGCGGTGCTCGAAGGCGCTCCAGATGGTGAGGCGATGCTCGGCATGTTCCTCGCGGAGCTCCTGGCGGGCATCGGGGGGCAGGGCGCGGGTGAGGATCGAGCCGGTCCAGGGGGCCGAGACGATCAGCACCGCGAGACCGACGCCCGTCACCCCGAGCGCGAGGCGTGGGGTCACGAGGGCGACGACGAAGATCGCCGCTCCGAGCCCCAGTGCCGCACCTGGCGCGCCGGAATGCGAGGCCGCGATGCCGATGGTGACCGCGACCACCAGACCCGCCACCAGCGCGAATCGCCTCTGCGGCCAGGCCATGGCGATAGCGGGCCAGAGCAGCAGCAGGGGAGGCACGGCGCTGCGCTTGAGATCCCAGGCCTCGCCGCGCGCCCGCACCAGGGCATGCAGCGGCATGCCGGAGCCATGTTCGAAGAGGATCAGCAGGCCCGCCACCACGATGCCGGCCCGCAGCCAGTGCGCGTCGCCGGCATCGGCGATCAGCGGCCAAGCGGTCGCAAGACCGAGCAGGAAGACGAGTTCCGGCACGCCCTCGATCAAGCCGCGGGTTGTGAGATGCGCGTCGATGCTCCAGGTGCCGCTCAGGACCAGAAGGGCGAGGATGCTGCCGGTCAGGAGTACCAGGGGCGACTGCACGAGCTTGCGGTAGCGTGCCGCAAGGGCGGCACCGCGCCCGGTTAGCAGCACGGCCGCATGCGCCGCCAATGCCGCGACCGCGAGGACGGCCGGTGCGGATTTGTTGGCCACAACCATGAGAACCGGCAGGGCGAAGCCCATCAGCGCCGCGACACCGATGGCCAAGCGGCGCGCAATCGGAGGCAGGCTCGACGGCATAACCTGTCCTGGCGCTGTAGCGAGAGGGGCGGGGGGCAGGACGGTTTCCGCTGGATCGCCGACGCTCATCGTGCCTCTGTGTCGGGATGGGAATTGGCCGGCCATCCTGGCCGGGGCCTTCCTGTGCCTCGCCCCTCTCCGAGCGTCAACTCGGAGCTTCGGAGACTGCTCACCGTGCGGACGGCGCTGCTCGTTCCCTGCGACGATCCTGACGTCCTCGCCAAGGCCCGCGCCGCGAAGGCCGACGCGCTGGTCTTCGACCTCGCGGGCCCGTCCGCGTCCCGTCCGGCGCGCCGCGCGGCGGCTCTCGCGGCGCTCCTCCGCACGGGGAGGACGGGGTTCCAGCCGTGCCGCGTCGTCCGCCTCGCCCATCTTGGGAGCGGCGACGTCGATGGCGATCTCGACGCCGTCATGGCGGGAGCCCCGGATGCCGTCCTTCTGCCCGACACTGTCGGTCCGGCGGCGATCGAGCAACTCGGCGCCAAACTGGCGGTGCGCGAGGCCGAACGGGGTCTCGCCGCCGGGCGGACCCGCATCGTCGCGGCGCCGGCCGCCTCCGGAGCAGGCCTCCTGGCACTGCCCCGCCTCGCACAGGCCCGCTCGCGCCTCGCGGCCCTTCTCTGGGATCCGGTCGCACTGGCGGCGGATCTCGGCGCCGCCGATCCGGAGTGCGAGCCCTGCCGCGTCGCGCGGGTCCTGGTTCTCGCGGCAGCCGCCGCCTGCGGGGTCCCGGCCCTCGAGGCCGCGCCCGGCGAGGATGACGCCTCGCTGGCGCGCCGCCGCGCCGCCGCGCATCGGGACGGCTTCGCCGGGCTGCTGCTCTGCAGAACGAGCCTGCTGCGGCCTGCCCGGGCAGGCGATGTCCCGGTCAGCTGTGCGTCATCCCCGCGTTGACTATGGGGGACCCCAGCTTTAGCACTTGACCCCATGGGGAAGCTGGCGCCGCGGCGGCGACGAGACGCGCGGACGCCGTTCTACGGACATTTTGCGCGATGAAGATCCTGGTGCCCGTCAAACGGGTGGTCGATTACAACGTGAAGATCCGCGTCAAGCCGGACGGCTCCGGAGTCGATCTCGCCAACGTCAAGATGGCCATGAATCCCTTCGACGAGATCGCCGTCGAGGAGGCGCTCCGCCAGAAGGAGGCCGGCAAGGCCACCGAGGTGCTCGTCGTGTCGATCGGGCCGGCGCAGGCCGTCGAGACGCTGCGCACCGGCCTCGCCATGGGGGCCGACCGCGGCATCCACGTCAAGGTCGACGGCACCGTCGAGCCGCTCGCCGTGGCCAAGATCCTGGCCGGCGTCTGCAAGGCCGAAGAGCCCGGCCTAGTCATCATGGGCAAGCAGGCCATCGACGACGATTGCAACCAGACCGGCCAGATGCTGGCCGCCCTGATGGGCTGGGGGCAGGGCACTTTCGCGTCGAGGATCGCTCTCGGCGAAAGCGAAGTCGAGGTGACGCGCGAGGTGGATGGTGGTTCGCAGAATGTGACGCTGGCGCTGCCCGCCATCATCACCACCGACCTTCGCCTGAACGAGCCGCGCTACGCCTCGCTGCCCAACATCATGAAGGCCAAGAAGAAGCCGATCGACGTCAAGGAGGCGGCCGACTTCGGCGTCGACGTCTCGCCGCGGCTGACCGTGCTGAAGACGGTCGAGCCGCCGGCCCGGCAGGGCGGCGTGAAAGTCGCCTCGGTGGGCGAACTCGTGGGCAAGCTGCGCGACGCAGGAGTGATCCGATGACAGTGCTGCTGGTCGCCGAACAGAAGAACGGCACGCTGAACGAGGTGACGGCCCGCGCCCTGACAGCCGCGAAGCAGATGGGCGACGCCGTCCACGTGCTGGTGCTGGGTCGAGGTGCCGCCGAAGCCGCCAAGGCGGCGTCGAAGCTCGACGGCGTCGGGAAAGTTCATGTCGCCGAGGGTGGCACCCTGGATCACGATCTGGCCGAGCCGGTCGCGGCGCTGCTGGTCAAACTGTCGGATCACCATAAGACCATCGTGGCGCCAGCCACGGCCTCGACCAAGAACATCATGCCCCGCCTGGCGGCGCTGCTCGACGTGATGCAGGTCTCCGAAATCACGCGCGTCGTGTCGACTGACACGTTCGAGCGGCCGATCTATGCCGGCAACGCCATCCAGACGGTGCAGACGGCCGACCCCGTGAAGATCATCACGGTGCGGACGGCGGGTTTCGCCGCGACTCCCGCAGGCTCGGCCGAGGCGCCGATCGAGGCGCTTGACGCGGCCGCCATCGAATCCGCGCTGTCGCGTTTCGAGGGCGAGGAACTGGCGACGTCGGACCGTCCCGAACTGACTTCCGCCAAGGTCATCATCTCGGGCGGCCGCGCCATGGCTAAGGCGGAGAACTTCAAGACCTATCTCGAACCCATCGCCGACCGACTCGGCGCCGCCATGGGCGCCTCGCGCGCCGCCGTCGATGCCGGTCTCGCTCCCAACGACTGGCAGGTGGGGCAGACCGGCAAGGTCGTGGCGCCGGACCTCTACATCGCGGTTGGCATCTCGGGCGCCATTCAGCACCTCGCCGGCATGAAGGATTCCAAGGTCATCGTGGCCATCAACAAGGACGAGGAGGCGCCGATCTTCCAGGTCGCCGACTACGGCCTTGTGGGTGATCTCTTCACGATCCTGCCGGATCTCGAGAAGGAACTGGCCAAGGGATAGGGCTGCGGCCTGCACGCGACGCGTTACAAGATGGCATGCAAGGGTCTAGCCTAGGGCCAATAGACGGGTGGGGACGGCATCATGGGTGAGATCAGGACCATCGGCGTGATCGGTGCCGGCCAGATGGGCAGCGGCATCGCCCATGTTGCGGCGGCTGCCGGCTTCGATGTCGTCCTCAACGATCTCTCCGAAGATCGGCTCCGAGCCGGTCTCGCGACGATCAACGGCACCATGACCCGCCTCGTCAAGAAGGGGAGCATGACCGAGGAGGCGCGGGCCGAGGCCCTATCTCGTATCACCACGGCCCAACATTACGACGCGCTCGGGGACTGCGACCTCATCATCGAGGCCGCGACGGAGAACGAGTCCGTCAAGCGCAAGATCTTCTCGTCGCTCTGCGCCTCGCTGAAGCCGACCACGCTGCTGGCGTCGAACACGTCCTCGATCTCTATCACGCGCCTCGCCTCGGTGACCGATCGTCCGGAGCGGTTCATCGGCATTCATTTCATGAATCCCGTGCCACGCATGCAGCTCGTCGAGCTGATCCGGGGCATCCAGACGGTGCCCGAGACCTTCGAAGCCGCGAAGGGCTTCATCGAGACTCTCGGCAAGACCCCGACCGTGTCGGAGGATTTTCCGGCCTTCATCGTCAACCGCATTCTGCTGCCGATGATCAACGAGGCCGTCTACGTGCTGCACGAGGGGATCGGCAGCGTCGAGGCGATCGATACGGCCATGCGGCTCGGTGCCAATCACCCGATGGGGCCGCTGCAACTCGCAGATTTCATCGGCCTCGATACCTGCCTCGCCGTGATGCAGGTGCTGCACGAGGGATTGGCGGATTCCAAATACCGGCCCTGTCCGCTTCTGGTGAAATATGTCGAGGCCGGATGGCTCGGCCGCAAGTCGCAGCGCGGCTTCTACGACTATCGTGGCGAGAACCCCATCCCGACGCGGTGATCAGCCGGGATCGCATCCGACTCCGCCGGAGCCGCCGATCGCGGTGGAAAACGCCTGAATAGCTATCGGCCGTCGCGTAAGGTTTCAACGACGTCGAGGGACGCGACCGCGGGACGCTCTGGGGTGGGCTTCACAATCGTGTCATCGCGCATGTAGACTGTCGCATGGCCGCCCCGGAAGGGCCGGGGCATAGCACAGGCGCAGCGACGATGGTTCTCCATATGAACCTCAAGGCTGACGATCGACGGACCCGCTGGACGGGCCCTGTCAGCCCATTGCCCGCACTCTTCGATCCGCCTTCGCGCTCCGGCTTCCGGCCGGACTATCGCCTGGGGGCCATCGCGGGATCCGCAAAGCTGCGCAAGGCCGATACGGTCAGCGCCGGGGAGGGCAGTTGATGGGGTTCTACAGATCCACCCCTGAACTCTGCACGCTGGTTCTCAACGCCGACATGCAGCCCCTGAGTTGGGGGCCTCTATCGGTGTGGGCTTGGCAGGATGCCCTGGTGGCGGTTCTCCAAGGGCGCGTGCATCAGGTTTCGAGCTACGACGTCGAGGTCCATTCGGCCAGTCAGTCCTTCCGCATTCCTTCGGTCATTAGTCTCAAGAAGTACCACAAGCGTAATCGCATCTCGTTCACGCGCTATCACGTCTTCCTACGGGACAGTTTCCGCTGCCAATATTGCGACAAGCGTGAGGAGAGCACCAACCTCACCTTCGATCACGTGATCCCCAGGGCGAAGGGGGGCACGACCTGTTGGACCAACATCGTCACCTGTTGCGCGAAGCACAATCTGCAGAAGGCCGACAAGACGCTGAAGCAGTCGGGCCTCACGCTGCGCCGTCCGCCTTTCGAGCCGACGCCGATTCAGCTCGACGGCATCGCGCGGCGCCAGCCCATCCCCGACAATCTGCACGACACTTGGCTGGATTATCTCTATTGGGACTCGACGCTGGAGCCCTGATCCCGCACAGCCTGTTGCGAACCGGATGTCGCACCGTCGCCTGCGCATGGCGGCGACGGCGAGACAGATGATTGCTTCGACGTCGAACCGACTTCGCCGAAAGCGAAAGCGTGCTCGTCCCTCCATTGCAGGAGCCTTCGCCTGAACGCGCCACTTCCCCCCGGCAAGCCTCCCGCCCGCCATCGCCATCCGGTCGCCATCGCGTTCGGCGCCGAGCGTATCGGATTGCTGGGCCTCCGGGCACCGATTCTGGCGGCGGCCCTGCTCATCGCTCTGGCGGTCGTCGCTGCTTTCGGCGTCATGCGGCTGCAGGTCGACGATTCCCTCAGCCAGCTTTTTCGCTCCGACACACCGGAGTTCCATCAGTACGAGGACGTGACGCAACGCTTCCCGTCGAATGAGTTCGACGTGCTGGTGGTGGTGACGGGCCGCGACCTGCTGGCCCGCGACCCCCTCGACCACCTCCGCGGCCTCGTCACCGACCTGCAGCTCGTCGATGGCACGACCGGCATCATTTCGCTCTTCTCGGCGCGCCAGGCCCCGGAGCCCGGCCACACGGTACCGCCGGCACTGTTCCCCGAGCCGCTGCCCGAAGGACAGGCCTACGACGAGCTGATCGCCCGGGTGAAGTCGAACGACATCATTGCGGGCAAGCTCCTGTCCGAGGACGGGCAGTTGGCGCTGGTCGTCCTGTCGCTCGACCCGAAGAACGCGGGGCATTACGAAACGGCGATCGCCGACATTCGCAAGACCGTTCACGACGACCTTCAGGGCACAGACCTCCAGGGCGAACTCTCCGGCGTGCCGGTGATGCAGCTCGAGATCCGCAACGCCGTCGAACGCGACCGGGTGCTCTACAATGCGGTGGGCTTCGCGGCCGGCTGCCTTATCGCCATCCTGTTCTTCCGCCGCGTGTCCTTCATGGTGGTGGCGGCCGGGCCGCCGCTGATCGCCATTCTGCTGGCGTTGGGCACGTTGGGTTGGCTCGACTTCCGCCTCAACATGTTCCTCAACGTGATGACGCCGCTCATCATGGTGATTTCGTTCTCGGATTCGATGCAACTCACCTTCGCGGCGCGCGACCGGCTGATGGCCGGCGAGAGCAAGCGGGAGGCCTTCACCAACGCCCTGCTGGTCGTCGGGCCCGCCTGCGTGCTGACGCATGGCACGGCGGCACTGTCCTTCATCGCGCTGTTGTTCACCCGCTCCGACCTCATCCGCACCTTTGGCGAGGCGGGGCTGATCTCGACCGTCATCGCGCTGCTCGCCGTGCTGATCCTGGTGCCGCTGCTGGGACTCCTGCTGGTGCGCAATACCGACCGGCTCACCGTCGCGTCGCCCGGATCGGATGCCGGCGTGCAGGCGCTGCGGCGCTTCTGCGCCTTCGTGGCGAGCCGCATGGTCAGCCACCCTGGCCTCTACAGCGCCATCGCGGTCCTGGTGGTGGCGGGGCTCGGCTTTGCCTATGCGCATCTTCAGCCCAGCTACCGCCTTGCCGAACAGGTGCCCGACAAGGAACAGGCCGTGCAGGCCAGCGGCAAGCTCGACAAGCAGTTGACCGGCGCCAATCCGGTGGATGTCCTGGTCGAGTTGCCACCGGGTCAGACGCTCTACTCGCCACAGACGCTCGACGTCATCGCGGCGGTTCACAAGGTCGTCGAGAAACAGGCTGGCCTTGGTAATGTCTGGTCCGTCGAGACGTTGCGGCGCTGGCTCGCCGCCAAGGCAGGTGACGACAGCCCGGCGACGCTACAGAGATACGTCGGCTATCTTCCCAAGTACCTGGTGCACCGCTTCGTCGACGAGAAGCAGGATGCCGTGCTGGTATCGGGCCGCATCCCCGACAAGGATGCCAGCGAGTTGCTGCCGGTGGTGGACGACCTCGATAAAAGCTTGAATGCCGTTCGGGCGGCCTCGCCCGGCTACACGGTGGCGGTGACGGGCCTGGCCGTCATCGCGGCGCGCAACAGCGCCAGCATGATCGAGAAACTGAACCGCGGCCTGACGCTGGAATTCCTGCTCGTGGCGGTGTTCATCGGCCTGGCCTTCCGCTCGGTCGTGGTGGCGCTGGCGGCGGTGCTACCGGGCATCTTCCCGGTGGTCGCGTCGGGGTCGCTGCTGCTTCTTCTGGGACAGGGACTGCAATTCGTCAGCGTCGTTGCGCTAACGGTGTCCTTCGGCCTGGGCCTCAGCGCCACGATCCACTTCCTCAACCGGCTGCGCCAGGAGGACGACCCGGATCACGATCCGGCGGTTGGAGTCGAGCGGGCCACGGTGCTGATGGGCCCGGCGCTGATCCTGACGTCGGTGGTGCTGGCCTGCGGCCTGGCCGTGACGGTCTTCTCCGACCTGCCGTCGCTGCGGCTCTTCGGCTGGCTCAGCGCCTTCGCCATGCTGGCGGCGCTTGTTGCCGATTTCCTCATCCTGCGCCCCACAATGACGCTGCTCGTCCGCCTCGCGCGACGTTTCGGCAGCGGACCGATTGGCACAGCGGCGGACTAGAACCGCGCGAAACCCTGTGGAACCACCGCTACGATCTCAGAAGCCGGGGCAGACACTGCCCCGGCACTTGATCAAGACCGACGAAGAGAGATCTTCACGGTCTGGACGTCGGCGCCCTGGGCATTGATAGTGATCGCCTGGATCTTGCCGTTGCTGGTGGCGGCGAGTTCGAGGCCGAAGCCGGTGCCCTGCAGGCTGGCTTGATACTGCCCCGCCGCCGGGACCCGGCCTGTCACGTCGCCATCGACCTGCCGCGTCGTCTCGCGCCAGGTCCCCGAGAAGTTGCTGCCCTGCGCCACCACGTTGGAAATGATGTTCACGCGATAGCTGTCGCTGGCGCAATTCACGTTGATGTTGAGCGCCTCACCGCTCGGCCCGACCGCATAGGACGCCTTGCAGCGGATTTTCTCGTGCGACCCGTCCGTCATGTTAATATCGCCGCCGCCCGTCCACTCGCCAGCGAAATTGACGAAGGGACCCCCCGCCTGCGCCGGTGTGAGGGTCGCGACCGCCAGAAGGCCGACGAAAGGTAGTGCCGCCAGAAGACCACGCGGCCCACGGTAACTGCCAATCACGCGCATAGAACTTCCTCCTCGTCCGTCAAAGCCCTCGTGTCGCTTCGGTGATTCGCGACAGGCTCGAACGGACTACACATTCGCTCACCGCGAGCGAATGACAATCGATGGATCAACTCCTAACCGTACCCTTGGGTTCAGTTAGGTCGCGACTTCGTTAGGGTCTGGATCACGTCGAAGCCTTCGAACTCCGGATGACCGAGATACATCTGCCGGGTCGATCCGGCGCCGCCGTGAGCCGAGCGGAACTGTTGCGACGTCGTCCAGCCGGTAAAGCTGTCCTTGTCGGCCCACACCGTATGCGAGGAGTAGAGCGTGTGGTCGTCTCGCTCGTGGCCCTTCAGCATGTGGAATTCTACGAAGCCGGGCACCTTGTCGAGATGGCTCTCCCGGTTGAGCCAAAGGTCCTCGAAGGCCTTTTCCTCACCCTTGACGACCTTGAACCGATTCATCGCGATGAACATCACGTCCTCTCCCCCTGAGCCGCAACGGGCGGCAGGTGTCACCCAATCCTATTATGTCGGCCGCCGCGATGTCGGGGAAAAGGCGTCGTCGTCCGCCATTCGGCATGCCCAGCCCACAAATAGTGCCAAGCCCGCCTTATCTTGTCGGAGGAAGCAGAGTAGGTGCACGGGTGTGATCCGCGACGTCGTCGGGGAACTCGTGCCGTCGTCGCTAACGGCTCATGCGGGAGCCTTGGCCGTGGCGATGGTCGGATCGAAGTGATAGGGCTCGGGCGAGCTGCAGGCAGGTCGCTCGCGCAAAGGCCGCGCCTTTGTCGCGGCATGGCACGAACCGTGAGTGTGAAGGGCGTCGACCATGGAGAAGCCTTCCGTCGTGCTGATCGTCGAGGACGATCCGTTACTGGCCGAGATGGCTCTGGAGATGATCGAAGAGGCGGGCCTGCCGGCCGTCGCGGTCGACTCTGTCGATGCTGCGCTCGACTATCTCAAGGAACATTCGGCCAGAGTGGCGGCGATGTTCTCCGATGTCCGCCTCAAAGGCCCGCTGAACGGGGTCGAACTCGCGGCCTTCGTGGCGGTGCGCTGGCCGACGATCGCCATTTGCGTCACCTCCGGCGTCGCCCTCGAGCGCCCCTATCGGTTGCCCCGTAACGCGCGCTTCATGCCGAAGCCGTGGAAGGCCGTGGAGGTGATCTCCTTCGTCGAACAGGCAACCCGGCGCTAGACCGGCCGCGGCTCAGCCGGCCATGCCAGCCAGGCGCGACAAGGCGTCGGCGACCTCGTCGGAGGTGAAAGGTTTGGGGAGGGTCGGCGTACCTTGCCATTCGGGCGGCAGTCCCTGAGAGCCGTAGCCGCTCGAGAAGAGCAATGGCACACCCCGCGACTGCAGGAATGTCGCGACCGGGAAGCTCGGCTCACCGCCGAGGTTGACGTCGAGGACAGCGATGTCGATGTCGGCGGACTGGGCCAGTTCCAAGGCCTGACGGACATTCATGGCAGGGCCGACCACCTGGCACTCGAAATCTTCGAGGATATCCTCGAACAGCATGGCGATCAGAGCCTCGTCCTCGACGATCAGCACCTTCTTCCCTTGAAGCACCTTGCGATCGACGCCGTCCACCATTCCACCAACCCTCACTGTAGAGTTCTGAGCCTTGCTCACGGCCAAGCTCTAGGCAACATAGGCTATGCCGTCACCGTGGCGCATTGACTTATAGCGATCGTTCGAGGCGCCGTCGCGCTCCGAAGTGCGGGCCTTGCGGTCCGGATCGCGGACCCTGAAGACGGGGCTCGCGGCAGAGCCCGGATGTCAATTCCGATCCTCGGTCGACAAGGGCTTGACTGTTCGGAGCGGCACGCCGATCTTCCCGCTTGTGAACCCCCTCCGTCCTGGCTGCGGTGGGGTGTTTTGTCGTAGCCATCCGATGTCCCGCTCGAGGAGAGAACCATTCGCCGCCCGATGAAAGCCGCTCCGGTCCCGCAGAAGGATGGGCCAAAGATCAATCGCGACATCCGCGTCCGTGAAGTGATGCTTATCGATGCCGAGGGTCAGAACCGGGGCGTCACCGAGATCACCGAGGCGCTCAGCATCGCCGAAGAGGCAGGTCTCGATCTCGTCGAGATCGTTCCGAATGCGGTGCCTCCGGTCTGTAAGCTCCTCGACTACGGCAAGCACCGCTTTACCGAGCAGAAAAAGCAGTCCGAAGCGCGTAAGCGGCAGAAGGTCGTCGAGGTGAAGGAGATCAAGCTCCGGCCCGGCATCGACGAGCATGATTATGATGTGAAGATGCGGGCCGTGAAGCGCTTCTTCGACGAGGGCGACAAGGTCAAGGTGACGTTGCGGTTCCGCGGTCGCGAGATGGCACATCAAGACATCGGCTATCGGCTCCTCGATAGGGTGAAGACCGAGACTTTGACGATCGCAAAAGTCGAGTCGGAGCCCTCCATGGAAGGCCGGCAGATGGTCATGGTTCTGTCACCGAAGTAACGGCAGTCCGACCCGGGCTCGGCGGCGGGGGATTATTCGGAGGGCTGGTGCGCCACCGGCCCAAACCGATGCATTCCGTCACCGCTAGTCCCGTCCAGCAGATCGCGCACGGATGAGAAGACTGACCTGAACATCTCGGGTGTCAAGACGCCCGTGTTCGTATTATACCGCGAGCAGTGATAGCTGTCGAAAAGACTGAGATCCCGACCGCGGAACTGCAAAGCGTGCGCCCGCCCGTGTACAAACGGCACGGCCGCGAGCCGCAGGCCCAGTGCGCGAACGACGCTGTCGTGCGCGACCCTCCCCAACGCCACGACGATTTGCAGGCGCGACAACTCCGCCATCCGGGCGATCAGGAATTCTCGGCAGGTCGCAATCTCCGAGGGTAAAGGCTTGTTGCCGGGAGGGACGCATCGCACCGCGTTGGTGACCATGCAATCGACGAGACCGAGGCTGTCATCGGGACGTTCGTCGTAGCGGCCCGACGCCAAGCCGCAGTCGGACAGGGTCTCGTAGAGCAGGTCGCCGGCCCAGTCGCCAGTGAACGGCCGGCCGGAGTGATTGGCGCCGTCGCGCCCGGGTGCCAGGCCGACGATCAGGAGGCGTGCTGAAACCTCGCCGAAGGATCTCACCGGGGCGTTATAGCCGGACGGATCACGCAGCCGGCAAGCGTCGCGGAAATCGATCAGGCGCGGGCAGCGTGGGCAGTCGGGCGCCGGCTCTGCCGGGCCAACAGCTGCGACCCGCGCGACCGTGATGCCGAACGTCACGGTGAGGGCGTGCTCTCGTCGTCCTGAACCGGGACATAGTCCCGCGCAAGCGGCCGCCGCTCGAGGCGAGGCGCCCGCTCCGCGCGCTCGCCGTCGCGGCCCACCTTGGCGATGAGGTGGACGAGATCGACGAATTCGTCGGCCTGGCGCCGCAACTCGTCAGCCACCATCGGGGGTTGCGTGGTGACGGTGGAGACCACCGACACCCGAACGCCCTTGCGCTGAACGGCCTCGACCAAAGAGCGAAAGTCGCCATCGCCCGAAAAAAGCACCATGTGGTCGAGGTTTTCGGCCATTTCCATGGCGTCCACGGCAAGTTCGATGTCCATGTTGCCTTTGACCTTGCGCCGTCCCATGGAGTCCACGAACTCTTTGGTGGGCTTGGTCACGACCGCGTAGCCGTTGTAGTCGAGCCAGTCGATCAACGGACGAATCGACGAATATTCCTGATCTTCAACCAGCGCGGTATAGTAGAAGGCGCGAATGAGGCGGCCCTTGCTCTGGAACTCGCGCAGGAGTTTCTTGTAGTCGATGTCGAACCCGAGGGTCTTCGCGGTCGCGTAGAGATTGGCGCCGTCGATGAAGAGGGCGGTGCGTTCTTGCTCGGCCATACGGGTGATGCTCTTCAATGTCGTCGAGGTGTTGAAATGGTCGTTCACAACGGCCGCAGACGTTGCGGCAATCGTTGCCGGACAAAACCGGAAGATCCGTAGTCGCGGTCTGACGCGCCGATATTGCGCCTCGCCAGTCTCACGCAGGAGGCCGTCGATACAGCGCGCGACTCCACTCGTCCACCTAATCACTCGCACCCGGATCTAGGGTTTTTTCCGGCTTCATTGGGCCGTAGGCTGCCTTAGTTCCGGCCTGCGGTGCACCGTCCAATCGGCTGCTCCGAGAATTGCGTGTGCGTCAAGCCTGAAAGATGAAACCGGACTTGCGCCGCGCCGCCGCGCGGGCTACCGCAGCGTGAAACACACTCCTCACGCTCTTAGGATACCGGCATGGCGCGCGTCACCGTGGAAGATTGCATCGACAAGGTCGAGAACCGTTTCGATCTCGTGCTGCTGGCCAGCCACCGCGCCCGGTTGATCTCTTCCGGCTCGCCGATCATGCTCGACCGCGACAACGATAAGAACCCCGTCGTGGCTCTACGTGAGATCGCCGACGAGCGCTTCGCACCCGAAGACATGCGCGAGGATTTGATCCACTCGCTGCAGAAGCATGTGGAAGTCGACGAGCCCGAGCCTGAAGCCGTTCCTGCCATGACCCCTTCGGCCTCCAAGAACCTCGCCGATCCTGCGGCCAGCCCCGACGTCCAGTTCGACCGCATGACTGAGGAGGATCTGCTGCGCGGCCTCGAAGGACTGGTGCCTCCGGCCGAGACCGAAGAAGAAGGCGAATAAGCGGACCTTCGTGTCGCGAGCGGGAAGGTCGGTCGTCTTGGCGCCCGAAGCCGTCTGACCGGTGCGCGGGAGGTCGGTGCCGACGTTTCGCGTTGAATGCCTGTCTCGCCGCCGCATCGCGTCTTGCGGCTCCGTTCCGCCTTGCTCCGCAGATCGGGCCCACCGATACTCTGCCGCATGACCCTCGCCACTCTCGCTCCGCGCCGCCCGGGCCCCGCGAAGATCCTCCGACAATACGAACTCGTCGACCGCGTCAAAAGCTATAATCCCGACGCCGACGAGGATCTGCTCAACCGGGCCTATGTCTATGCCATGCGGGCGCATGGGACGCAGAAGCGCGCCTCGGGCGACCCTTACTTCTCCCATCCTCTCGAAGTCGCGGCGATCCTCACGGATCTCAAGCTCGATGACGCCACCATAGTGGCGGCGGTGCTGCACGATACGATCGAGGACACGGAGGCCACGCGCGAGGAGATCGATCGTCTGTTCGGCGACGAGATCGGCAGCCTCGTCGACGGCCTCACGAAGATCAAGCGGCTCGATCTCGTGTCGAGACAGGCTGCGCAGGGCGAGAACCTGCGCAAGCTGCTGCTCGCCATCGCGGACGACATCCGGGTCCTGCTGGTGAAGCTGGCCGACCGGTTGCACAACATGCGCACCCTGCATCACGTGCCGGAGGCGAAGCGCGCCCGCATCGCCCAGGAAACGCTCGACATCTATGCTCCGCTGTCTGGTCGCATGGGCATGCAGGGGATGCGCAACGAGCTCGAGGAGCTGTCCTTTGCAGCCCTGATGCCGGAAGCGCACGAGTCGCTCGTATCGCGGCTCGACGGCATGACGGCGACCTACGGCTCGCTCATTGCCAAGATCGAAACGGAGCTCTCGGAGAAGCTCGCCCAGAGCGGCATCAAGGCCAGCGTGAAAGGGCGGCAGAAGCAGCCCTATTCGGTCTGGCACAAGATGGAGCAGAAGAACGTCGCACTCGAGCAGCTGTCCGACATCTTCGGCTTCCGCGTGCTCGTCGAGTCGATCGAGGATTGTTACCGGGTGCTGGGGATCATCCACACCCAGTGGCCGGCGGTGCCGGGCCGCTTCAAGGATTACGTCTCGACTCCGAAGCAGAACGATTACCGCTCCATCCACACGACGGTCGTCGGGCCGGGTCGCCAGCGCGTCGAACTGCAGATCCGCACCCGCGCCATGCACGACCTCGCCGAGAATGGCATCGCGGCGCATGCGCTCTACAAGGACGGGGGCGCGCTCGATGTCGGCATCGCGGCCGGTGAAAGCCGGGCCTATTCGGGCCTGCGCCGCACCATCGCCATGCTGGCCGATGCCGACAGCGCCGAGGAGTTCCTGGAACACACCAAGCTCGAACTCTTCCACGATCAGGTGTTCTGCTTCACCCCGAAGGGCCGGCTCATCGCGCTGCCCAAGGGCGCGACGCCGATCGATTTCGCCTATGCGATCCACACCGGCATCGGCAACACGGCGGTGGGCGCCAAGATCAACGGCCGCATGGCGCCGCTCTTCAGCGAGCTCGCCAATGGCGACGAAGTCGAGATCGCCTGTGCCGAAGGTCAGGTGCCGCCCCCGGCTTGGGAGGCGATCGTCGCCACCGGCAAAGCGCGGGCCGCCATCCGGCGCGCCACGCGCGACGCTGTCCGGGCGCAGTATTCCGGGCTCGGCCGGCAGATCCTGACTCGCGCCTTCGAGCGCAACGGCAAGACGTTCTCCGAGGACAAGGTGCGGGCCGTCATGCCGCGCCTGGCCAGGACCTCGCTCGACGATGTGTTCGCCGCCGTCGGCCGGGGAGAGATGTTTTCCGCCGATGTCGTTCGCGCCGTGTACCCGGACATCGCCGAACCCCGGAAGGCGGGGCTCTCGCCCCAGGCTGGCGAGCCCGGCTGGTTCGGGCTCGAAAAGGCGGAGAACTTCCGCTTCAAGGTGCCCGGCGGCCCGCAACTTCCCGGCGACGGCATCGGCCCCGCACGTCCCATTCCCATCCGTGGGCAATCGGGCGACCTGCCTGTGAGCTTCGCCCCCAACGGCGGCGCCGTTCCGGGGGACCGCATCGTCGGCATCCTCACGCCGGGCGAGGGGATCACCATCTATCCGATCCAGTCTCCGGCGCTGACCGCCTTCGACGACCAGCCGGAGCGCTGGCTCGATGTGCGCTGGGATGTCGACCTCTCGCGCAAGGAGCTGTTCCCGGCACAACTCGCCGTCACTGCCATAAACGAGCCGGGTGCGCTGGCCGCCATCACGGCCGCGGTCGGCGATCACGGCGGCAACATAGACGACCTCAAGGTCCTGTCGCGTTCGCCGGATTTCCGCGACATCGTTCTCGACGTCCAGGTCTGGGACCTGAAGCAGCTCGGCGCCATCATGGCGCAGTTGCGGGCGCTCAACACCGTGTCGCAGGTGGAGCGCGTCAATGGCTGAGCGGAGGCGCGCATGATCGTCGGCATCGGGAGCGACCTCTGCGACATCCGCCGTCTCGCCGCTGTGCTGGAGCGGCACGGGACACGCTTCACCCAGCGCTGCTTCACCGATGTGGAGCGCCGCAAGGCGGAGCGACGCGCTGACCAGGCCGGCACCTACGCCAAACGTTTCGCCGCCAAGGAGGCCTGCGCCAAGGCGCTCGGAACGGGACTGCGTCATGGCGTGTTCTGGCGCGACATGGGCGTGGTCAACCGCCCGTCGGGTCAGCCGACCCTGCATTTGACCGGCGGAGCGCTGTTGCGATTGCGCGCCATGATGCCGGCCGGCTATGAGCCGACCATCCACCTGAGCCTCACCGACGAGCACCCCTATGCGCAGGCCTTCGTGGTGATCGAAGCGCTTCCGCCGATAGCGCTATGATCACCGCGGGCGCCGTAGACCGGATGGTGAACGCCCGATGGGCTTGGCGTCATCCTGCCGGGCCGCTATATCCACGCGATCCCTGCAGGCGGCGGAGTGCCACGAGGCACGCCGCGTGGAGGACTGACACCCGGCGCCGCCGGACAGGACGATCGGACCAGATACGATGACGGAGCCCGTGAGCCTCCAAGGCAAGGAGGCCGAACGCCGACGCAAGGCTGCCCAGGAGGGCGGGCTCGGAGAGACCGTCAAGGTCGTGGTTCAGGCTCTGCTGATCGCCCTCGTGGTCCGCACCTTTCTCTTCCAGCCTTTTAACATTCCCTCGGGTTCGCTGATCCCGACGCTGCTGATCGGCGACTACCTCTTCGTGTCGAAGTATACCTACGGCTACTCGAAGTATTCCTTTCCCTTCAGCCCCGACCTGTTCAGTGGACGCATCCTCGGCACGCCGCCGAAGCGCGGCGATATCGCGGTCTTCAAGACACCGCTCGACAACAGCACCGACTTCATCAAGCGCGTGATCGGTCTGCCCGGCGACAAGATCCAGGTCCTTCACGCCCGCCTCTACATCAACGGGCAGATGGTGGCGCGCGAGCCGACACAGAACATCACCACCAAGGATCGCTTCGGCCACGACGTCGAAGTTCCGACCTATCTCGAGACCTTGCCGGGCGGCGTGACGCACAAGATCATCCAGATCGACGGCGACGACGGCTCGATCGAGTCGAACACCGATGTTTATCAGGTGCCTCCCAACGAATATTTCATGATGGGCGACAACCGTGACAACTCGCTCGACTCGCGCGTCGCCGTGGAGCAGGGCGGAGTCGGCTACGTACCTTTCGAGAATTTCGTCGGTCGGGCGGAAGTCATCTTCTTCTCCGTCCAGGACGATACGCCCATCTGGCAGATATGGCGCTGGCCGACCGACGTGCGCTGGAACCGCCTCTTCACGCTCGTGCGATGAACAGGCACGCGGGCCGGGCCGACCGTTCGGGGCTCGAGACGAGCCTCGGCCATCAATTCGCCAGGCCTGAACTGCTCGACCGGGCGCTGGCGCATGTCTCCGGCATTCCTGGCGCCAATGCCCGCGCTGGCAGCTACCAGCGCCTGGAATTTCTCGGCGACCGCGTGCTCGGCCTCGCGGTCTCGGCTATGATCTACGCCGAGTTTCCCCATGCGACGGAGGGCGAACTGTCCCGCCGGCTCGCCGACCTGGTGCGACGGGAAAGCTGCGCAGAAGTGGCGGCCTCCTGGGATGTCGGGCCCTATATCCGGCTCGGTCCGGGCGAGGTGCAGTCGGGCGGACGTGGGCGCCAGGCCATCCTGGGCGACGTCTGCGAGGCGCTGATCGGCGCCGTCTTCATCGATGGCGGCTTCGACGTGGCGGCCGCACTGGTCCAGCGCGCTTGGAAACCCCGCATGCTGGCGCCGCGGCGTGCACTTCAGGATCCCAAGACCGCGCTGCAGGAATGGGCGCAGGCCCGCGGCAAGGCGACCCCTATCTATAGCGAGACCGAGCGCAGCGGCCCCGCGCATGCACCGCAGTTCACCGTCCGCGTGACGGTCGACGGTCTGGCACCCGCCGACGGGTTCGGCAATTCCAAACGTCTCGCCGAACAGGCCGCCGCCGAAAGCTTCATGCGCCGCGAGGGCTTCGGCCCGATCGCCCCCGAGCCGGCAGCCGCCGAAGGACAGCCATCATGAGCGACCACGTCCCGGATGCCCCGCTGGTTGAAGGCCCGACCCGCTGCGGATTCGCGGCGCTGATCGGTGTTCCCAATGCCGGGAAGTCGACGCTGATCAATGCCCTCGTGGGCTCAAAAGTCTCGATCGTGTCGCGCAAGGTCCAGACCACGCGGGCGCCGGTGCGCGGCATCGCCGTGCAAGGACCCGCGCAGGTCATCTTTATTGACACGCCCGGCATCTTCGCGCCGAAGCGCCGGCTCGATCGCGCCATGGTGCAGGCCGCCTGGGGAGCGGGTGGCGACGCCGATGCCGTGGCGCTGCTGCTTGACGCTCGCAAGAAGCTCGATGCCGATAGCGAGGCGATCATCGCCCGTATGGCGGACAGCAAGGCCAAGCGCTTCCTGGTGCTGAACAAGATCGATACGATCGAGGTCGAAAAGCTTCTGAAGCTCGCCGAAACCGTCAATGAGCTACTGAAGTTCGACGATACCTTCATGGTGTCGGCCCTGAAGGGGCACGGCGTCGACAAGTTCCTGTCGGTCCTGGCGGCCGCCATGCCGGCCGGGCCCTGGCTCTATCCGGCCGATCAGGTAACGGACGCGCCCTTGCGCCTCTTCGCCGCCGAGATCACCCGCGAGAAGATGTTCGAGCGGTTGCACGAAGAACTGCCCTACCAGACGACGGTCGAGACCGACAGCTGGACGACCCTGCCGGATGGCTCGGCCCGCATCGAGCAGACGATTTTCGTGACCCGCGACGGCCATAAGAAGATCGTCATCGGCGAGGGGGGGCAGACGCTGAAGTCGATCGGCAAGTCGGCGCGCAAGGACATCGGCGAGGCGGCCGAATGCAACGTCCACCTGTTCCTGCACGTCAAGGTGCGCGAGAACTGGCTCGACGACCCCGAGCGCTTCCGCGGCATGGGGCTGGAGTTCCCCAAGGGGCCGAGCTGAACGCTGGTCCGCTAGCCGGACGCCGTTTGTCGCCAGAGCGAGGCCTGCACAAGCGCGCGATGGGACATGATGCGCGGAAGGCCCAATGGCGCTGACCATCTTCGGATGGGCCAATCCCCTGGGCGACCGGTCGCGTGCTCGAGGTTCGCCGGACCGACCCCATACCGCTCGAGCGTGCGTTTTGCCGTCGCCGACGCACACAGCTGAAATGCGAGCCTCTACGCGGCCGCTTTCCCTCGAATGCTGGCAAAGATGGCGACCGAGGTCGCCAGCATCAGGGCGCCGCCGATGGCGAAGACGCCTGCCACGCCCGCCAGCGCGTAGATGGCACCGCCGCCGGCCGCCCCTATGGTGATGGCGAGCTGTACGGAGGCCACGATCAGACCGCCGCCGCTCTCGGCCTCATCGGGCACCGCTCGCGCCAGCCATGTCGACCAGGCCACCGGCATCGTTCCGAACGCCAAGCCCCAGAGCGCCACCAGCGATGCCTGAACCGGCAATCCGGCGTGCAGTCCGGCGAGCCCCAGGCCGGCGGCCGCAATGAGCAGTGGCATCAGGGCCAGCGTCAGGCGGACACTGTGCTCGAGCAGGACTCCTGCCAGCAGGGTCCCGGCGAAGTTGGCAAGTCCGAAGGCCATCAGCGTCAACGCGATCCCGTTCACATTCACGCCCCCCACGCTTTCCAGAAAGGGCCTCACGTAGGTGAAAAGGCCGAAGTGCCCGCTGAAAACCAGGACGACGCAGACCATGCCGAGCCCGATGCCGGGCCGGCGCAACACATCGGCCAAAGTGCCGAGCCGCGCGCTTCCGAGATTGGCCAGGCGGGGCAGGGTCGCGGCCTGCGCCAGCAGGGTGATGACGCCGATCCCCGCCGCCAGCAGGAATACGACGCGCCAGCCGTAGAGGCCGCCGAGGTAGCTGCCCAGAGGCACAGCGACGATGGTGGCGAGCGACACGCCGCTGAAGACGATGGAGAGGGCGCGAGGCACCAGGGGCGGTGGGACGAGACGCATCGCGACCGCGGTCGCCATGCTCCAGAACCCGCCGAGCGCGATGCCGAGCAGCACCCGCGCCAGCAGGAGAAAGAGCAGGCTGGGCGCCACGGCGACGAGCAGGTTCGACAGGATGAGGAGCGTCGAGAACGCCATGAGGACCAGCCGACGATCGAGGCCCCGTGTGGCGACGGCAGCCAACAGGCCGGCAAAGAAAGCCACCACCGCGGTCGTGGTGACGGCCTGCCCGGCGAAAGCTTCGGAGATGCCGAGCTCCCGCGCGATCGGCGTCAGCAGGCTGGCGGGTAGGAATTCCGCCGTGACCAGCCCGAAGACACCCAACGCCAGGGCAAACACGGCAGGCCAAGACGCCTGCTGCGCTTGGGGCTGCTCTTCTCGGGCCTGCTCGGCTTGGGCAGGCGTCGAAAGCGTTTCGGCGTAGTCGATCATCTGTCGTCTCTCATCACACATCCGATGCCCGCATAGCTACACAGCGGATGCCAGACGATCTATGATGGATCGTCCGCATTCTTTGATCGGAAGTCCGACAATGACGCAATCCGAACCTCTGTTCCCGCCCTCGGACCTCATGAGCGAGCTCCTCCTCGACATGCGCCTGAGGGGCGTCCAATACCGTCGGATCGAGATCACGCCCCCCTTCGGTCTCGGTTTCGGCACGGAGCCGGGTCGGGCACACTTCCATTTCGTCGCGGCCGGCACCGTCTACCTTCGGGATGCGACGGGCGAGGTCCACGAACTCTCGCCCGGAACCGCGGTTCTCCTGCCGGGCGGCGGCGCGCATGAACTGCTCTCCGCCTCGGACCTGTCGGCGCGAGACATCGGCAGCTTCGCCGCCGTCCCGGTCTGCGACGGGCTTTGCGACATCTCCGCCTGCGCGGGAGATCCGGGTTGTCCCGACAATGCGGTCATGTTCAGCAGCTGCATGGAATTCGAGTTGGGCGGCATGCAGAGCCTGCTGCACCTCATGCCTGCCGTGATGCTGGTTGGCACATTGCCCGATCGCCATCCCGAGATCCTGGCCATCCTGAAAGCCATGGAGAGCGAGGTCTACGGACGACGGGTCGGCTTTGCCGGTGTCCTCACGCGGCTCGCCGACGTCGTCGCCGCCATCATAGTCCGCGGTTGGGTCGAGTGCGGCTGCCGTGGCGCGTCGGGTCTCGTCGATGCCTTTCGCGATCCCCGGCTCGCGCGGGCGATCGCGGCACTGCACCGAGACCCCGGGCGGCCCTGGACCGTCGCCGCCCTAGCGACGGAGGCCGGCTGTTCGCGCTCGGTGTTTGCCGAACGCTTCCAGGGCCTCACCGGCAGGCCACCCTTGCGCTATGTCGCCGAGCTTCGCATGCGCCTCGCCTCGCAATGGATCGGCAACGATGGCGTGCCCATCGAGAGAGTGGCGGGCTCGCTGGGCTACGCGTCCCAGGCAGCCTTCAGCCGTGCCTTCAAACGCGTCACCGGTCATTCACCCGGCGCGTCCCGTGTCTCGTCCGGCGACACCGGGATGCGCGCGTTGAGCGGCGCCGAGTAAGGCGCTCGAACGCCTGTCCGTCAGAGCGCGCTGCGGAAGGGAGACAGGGTCTGATGGGTTCGGGGTCGGTTATGATCTGGCGACGCGTGGGGAGGACTCGGTCGCGCAATGATGGTGCGAACTGCGCGAATGGCCTCGTTCCGCACTTGCGCCGGATCGCTCGCGGCGGGCGATATCTCGGGCATATCGATTTTGACTTTGATCATCTGCCGCGCTCCGTCCGTGACCCCTGTAGAATCGGGCTCGAACCGATTGGCAAGGTCCTATCTCGCCGCCGGCGAGCGTCGAATCCGGGTGAGTCCTTTGTGCCACATGGCACGTGGCGCTACGCCTCTATCGAGAGAGGAAGGCCGGCTGCCGATGGTGGCGGATCGGCAACGCTGCGACGGGATCGTCCCTGAACGGGCCGCAGACTGTTGCTCGTCCGTCGCCGCATCGGCATCCCAGGACTCCGGGCTCGAAACAGGCCGGAATCCGAACCACGACCCCGCCGGTACTCTATGGCGGACTCGCCAGCGGGGTCGTGGCTGGTGGAGGGGGCCCCACCACTCGCCAGTCGGCCATGAATTCTACTGCATTTGATTAAAGCCGAGATCGTACTCCCAGCAATGCAAAGCATGGTTACCGTCCCGAGTGTGACACCGGCTCGCAGGCCCGTGTCGCGTCTCTTGAGGACGCCGTCGAACGTAGGATCGCACGCGCTCTCCCACCCGTCACGGATGGGCTCCGGTCGCGAGACCACGCAGGCGGGATCGGGCCGAAGCGTTCCGAACGGCAAATGACCTTGGGCCTCAGTGTGAGCTAATGCTCTCGGTGACAGCCAAACGCTCCAACGCCTCGACCGGAACCCGATCGCCGTCGTCGTCGATGATGGCCGTGAGTTCGAAGCCTTCGCCCCTGAGTTCACGGACTGTCTGCAAAGCGTCTCGGGCATTCGACCTGGCGATGCCGGTCGATGCGTCGCTGTTGCGCGCCACGATGCGGTAGGACATGGGATTTCCCCTTTTGGAGCCGCGAGGGCTCTTTGCCGAATGGCCCGACAAACACACACAAAGGCGCCGGGACCGTGATGCCGGCCTAGAGGCCGACCGTTCTCTACATGAGGGTGACGTCGGCTATGCGCAACCGACGCGAGCGCAGGTGAGCCATTCGCATCCGGCGACCGTCATGCCCGGCGCTTCGGGCTTGTCAGAACTTCAGCCCCATGCCGGGGGTGAGCCCGTTGCTGCCGCCCAGGGTGACACCGCCTTGCGTGTCCGATGGCGGCGTGCCGGCTTCGGCCGCAGGCGCGGCGAAAAAGGCCTTCCTGCGACGATCCAGAGACGCTGCCCGTTCAGCGGCGGATTCGGGCCGGTCACGATCCTCGAACATCGGCGTGACGACAGGTCTCCGCTGCAAAACAGGCTTGGCCGGTGCGCTTGGCGCCCTCGCCTTTGGCCGGACCTGATGAAGAGGAGCCGAGGGATCCTGTTCGGCGGCCAAAGCCGCCGCCGGTTGCAGGACGCTGAGCGCCAGGATCGCAGCTCGCGTTGATTTCATCCGGGCCATCCTTCTCGCCAGTCCCGTGAGAGCACCACGCCCGAAAGCGCCTGCCGCTCGTGCGCCTTCCGGCGCTGAGGCGGCGATAGAGGGCGTTCAGCTCTGGGGCTCGAGTTTGACCACCAGGGCTTTCGGATCGTGGGTGTAATGGCTTCCATCCTGCACGTCGATGATGCGGCCGAGCGCATCGGCGCTGGCGTTGAGAGCCGAAGCCTGCGCGATGCCCGCCGTATCGGGCTTGGCTTCGCTGCTGAGGATCTGCGTGACGTAGCCAGCCTTGCTGACCGTGATGGCGAATGAATCCTGGCGAGGTCCCGACACTCTGCAGGGAGAGATGCAAATCGTCCCGCTCGACGAGACCACATTGGCGCCCGGTGGATCGGTTACGACCGAGACGTCGTCGAGTGTGCCGTGCTCCAGCGTGGCACAGCCCGCGAAGCCGAGCGCGAGCAGAACCGGCAGAGCCAGGGCGGCGATCCTCATCATGGTGCTGATCATGTGTGGCGGGAATGGCCGGGCCGCGCTGGCTTGGCGGCCGGTGGCGACAGGCTGGCGAGGACGACGCTGACCGGGTTCGGCACATGTTCGAGCACGGCGCCGGTAGCGGCGTCGACGGCGAGGCCCAACCCGGCGGTCGATATGTTTTCCGTCGCCGTGGCGACACCGATGCTGGAGATCCGCGTCGCCACGGCGACGCTTTGGCTGGCATAGCCCGTTTTGGTGATCGTGACCGTAAACTCCGCGTCGCGCGCCACGACCAGCGTACAGGGGGTCGCGACACATCCGGTGCCGAGGCTCGTCGTCACCGCTGCGCCGGCCGGTTCGGAGATGACCGCCACCTCGTCACTGGTGCCACGGGTCAGCGTGGCGCACCCACCCAGGGCCGAAGCCATCACCACCACACCCGCCGCGATCTCGCGCATGCCCAGTCTCCGCGGGTCCGAAGGGACGCCAGTCAAGCCTATATGAGGTGAAGCTTAGTCATGCAAGAGAAGTCGCGGACCGGGATGCCTGGCGTTCGACCTTAGGGATGAGAGAGGCAGGGCTTTTCCCCGCCGAATGCGTCGACCTTCTCGCGTTTGATGGCCCCGATCGTACTCGATCGCGATTCTGCGAACGTGTTAGTCCGGAGACATTCGATTGAGCTGGATTTACATCCGAGACGTAAGCGTGTTAGCCACGCGCAACGGAGCAGCCCCGTTCTCCGCACCTTTATGGATCACTGAATAGGACTTTCAGAGAAGCAAGTCGTCTCCGTTGGCCTAGCATATTCGAGGCTAAATATGGGTTATCCAGTTGCCGGAAAGTATTACGGATACTATAGTTATGGCGGTGAATATTACGGGTACGGCAGTTATTACGGCTACGCCGGCTACTATGGATACGGCGGTTATTACGCGTACGCCGGTTACTATGGGTACGGCGGCTATTATGGCTACGGCGGCTACTATGGCTACGGCGGCTACTATGGGTATGGTGGCTATTACGGATACGGCGCCTATCTCGGGTATGGTGGGTCCTACGGGTACGGCAGCTATTACGGCTACGGCGGCATCTATGGATATGGCGGCTACTACGGATATGCAGCCTAGCTGGTGAGCCAGCATGCTGCGTCGTATGCGATCCAGCCGATTGTTCATGGCGGCCAGCGTCTCGGCGAGCAATGAATGCCAGCCGACGGCCGGTCATCAGGTCGAGTTCTGACTGCCTGACGAGCGATCACCAGCCGAACCTGATCGGCTTCTAGCAGCTCGCAGGCTCCCCTACATCGAGTCGCAGTCAACGGATCCCAGCGTTGACCGCGAGGCTGGGGGCGACCGGCATGGCGTGCGTGCACGTCACCCTTTCCCTTCAGACGTGATGCACGTCCGGCGCGGCCAGGCTATGAGAGCCTAGCGAGGTCGATCGACCTTGCGGCTGCCGGATGGCCCGGGACGGTCGGAAGCCGCACGGAGACGGGGTGGAAAGGCATGTCGTGACGGAAGACGATCAAACCCTCGGCGGTATTGGACGCTACAGTCAGTGGCTCGCTGCCCGCTACTCCGTCGCTCCCATGATGGACTGGACCGATACGCATTGTCGGGCCTTCCACCGAATCCTGACGCGTCGTGCGCTGCTCTATACCGAGATGGTCACCTCCGGAGCGATCATCCACGGCCCCCGCGATCGGCTGCTGGCGCATGACGCTTCGGAACATCCGGTGGCCCTGCAACTCGGTGGCAGCGAGCCGGCCGACCTCGCCGAAGCCACGCGGATCGCCGCAGACTACGGTTACGACGAGATCAACCTGAACTGCGGCTGCCCGTCCGATCGCGTGCAGAACGGCCGGTTCGGCGCCTGCCTGATGCGCGAGCCTGACCTCGTCGGTCGCTGCGTCGCGGCGTTGAAAAGTGCCACGACGCTTCCGGTGACCGTGAAATGCCGGATCGGCGTCGACGATCAGGACCCGGAGCAGGCGCTGCCGGCGCTTGTTAGCGCGTTGGTGGCGGCCGGGGTCGATGGGATCATCGTCCATGCCCGCAAGGCCTGGCTTCAAGGCCTGTCGCCGAAAGAGAACCGGGATGTGCCGCCGCTCGACTACCCTCTCGTCTATGCTCTGAAACGCGCCCGTCCGACCCTTTTCGTGGCGATCAACGGAGGCATTGCCGACAATCACGCGGCGGCCGCGCACCTCGAGCATGTCGACGGCGTCATGATCGGACGCGCCGCCTATCACTCGCCCGAGATCCTGCTCGATGTCGATGCGCGGTTCTTCGGCGGTGAGCGTCCGGTGCTGGACGGTTTCGCCGCTGTCGAGGCCTATCTGCCCTATATGGCGCGCAAGCTCGAGACGGGGGTACGGCTGCACGACATGACACGCCACCTGCTGGGCCTCTTCACAGGGCTGCCGGGTGCACGGGCCTGGCGGCGCCATCTCGCGACCGAAGCGGTCAAGCCCGGCGCCGGTCTCGACGTCGTGCGTGATGCGCTCGCCAGAGTCAGCCGTGACGGTGAGGCGGTCGGGCAAGCCGCCTGATGGTGCATCATCGTTGATGGCGATCTGCGCAGAGCGCCGAGACTATGGGCACAGTGTGAAGACTGCGTTGCTGCTGCGTCTCTTCGGTCGTTGCACGATGTAAACTGCGTTTTACATTGGCGTTGGACTGTTCGCGCTGCTGCGGCATGTCGCCCGCCACCGCAACGGTTCGGCTATGTCGGCGTTAGCGCGCCGGGAGTTCGTCGATGGGTCTCGTCCTATATGCTTTGAAGAACCGCATCACATTCTACGTGATGGGGCTGCTGATCCTGCTCGCCGGGATCGGCACGTCGGCGATCGCCCCGAAGGACGTGCTGCCGGCGGTCGACATCCCAGTCGTAGTGATCGTCTGGACCTATACCGGCCTCGATACGACCGACATGGCCCAGCGGATCACGACGTACAGCGAGTTCTCGCTGTCGAACAACGTCAACGACATCAAGCAGATGGAGAGCCAGACGCTGCCCGGCGTCGCCATCGAGCGGATCTTCTTCCAGGACAGCGTGTCGATCGACCTCGCCATCGCTCAGGTGGTGTCGGCGATGAACTCTATCCGCGCCGTCATGCCGACGGGCGTGCAGCCGCCCGTGGTGATGCGGTTCTCGGCTTCGTCGGTTCCGGTGATCCAACTGGCCCTGTCGTCGTCGACGGAGAGCCAGGCCAAGCTTTACGATTATGGGCAGTACCGTATTCGGCAGACCCTGACCCAGGTGCCGGGCTCGACCCTGCCGTCGCCCTATGGCGGCGCGCCGCGGCAGGTAATGGTCGATCTCGATCTCAATGCGCTCCGGGCGCATGGCCTGACGCCCACCGACGTCACCAGCGCCATCACGGCGCAGAACATCGTGGTGCCGTCGGGCCTGTCGAAGATCGGCGAGCAGCAATATCCGATCCGGCTCAACATGAGCCCGGAGGTCATCGACGATCTCAATCGCGTGCCCATCAAGGTCGTCGACGGCACGCCGATCCTCATCGGCGACGTCGCTCACGTGCGCGACGGTGCGCCGCCGCAGCTCAACATCGTCCGGGCCGGTGGGCGCCATGCCGTGCTGGAAACGGTGCTGAAGAACGGCAATGCCTCGACCTTGTCGGTCGTCGACAGCGTGAAGAGCTTCCTGCCGACCATCCGGGCCGCAGCGCCGCCCGACATGAAGATCACGCCGCTCTTCGATCAGTCGGTCTTCGTGTCGGGGGCGATCTCGGACGTGGTGCGGGAGGGCATCATCGCGGCCGCGCTGACGGGCGCCATGATCCTGATGTTCCTCGGGTCGTGGCGCTCGACGCTGATCGTACTGGTGTCGATCCCGCTCGCCATCCTAACCTCGTTGACGGTTCTCTACTTCCTGCACGAGACCATCAACATCATGACGCTGGGTGGCCTCGCCTTGGCGGTGGGTATCCTGGTCGACGACGCCACAGTGGCGATCGAGAATACCTACCGTCTCATGGAGGAGGGACGCAGCTTCAAGGATTCGGTCGTCGAGGGTGGCGCCGGCATCGCCAAGCCGGCGCTGATCTCCACCCTGTCGATCTGCTCGGCCTTCGTGTCGGTCTTCTTTCTCACCGACACGCCACGCTACCTTTTCGTGCCCCAGGCCATGGCGGTCGTCTTCGCCATGCTGGCCTCCTACCTCCTGTCACGCACCCTGGTGCCGATCCTCATCGATGTGCTGGTCCAGAAGGAGTACGACCAGCGCCACGCCGATACCGGCAATGACAAGCCGAAGGGCTTCTTCGGCCGCCTCCATGCTGGCTTCGAGCGACGCTTCGCGCAGTTTCATCGCGGCTATCTGGGTCTG
Organism: Janthinobacterium lividum; assembly: GCA_050920985.1. GTDB lineage: Bacteria > Pseudomonadota > Alphaproteobacteria > Rhizobiales > Beijerinckiaceae > Lichenihabitans. The sequence continues at coordinate 47,278 of JBPBQY010000043.1, forward strand.
CTGCACGGTGCCTTGAACCACAGGGTCGTGACCTTCGCAGTCGTGGGCTGTGTGCTGGTCGTGGGCGGCGTTGTTCTGGAGTTCGTCGGGCGCGACTACTTTCCGCAGATCGACGGCGGCGCCATGACGCTGCACATCCGCACCCGCCCCGGCCAGAGGATCGAGACCGCCGAGCAGCGCTTTGCCGAGGTGGAGGAGGTCGTGAAGCAGGTCGTCCCGCCGAAGGACCTCGACCTCATCCTCGACAATATCGGTCTTCCCTCCAGCAACTACAATTTCGCCTTCGGTGACGGCTCCTTCGTGGCCTACAACGACGGCCAGATGCTGATCTCGCTCAAAGAGGGGCATGCGCCCACGGCGGGCTACATGGCCAAGCTGCGGGAGATCCTGCCGCAGAAATATCCGGACACGATCTTCTACTTCCAGCCGAGCGACATCATCACCCAGACGTTGGACTTCGGCACGATCACGCCGATCGACGTCCAGGTGAACGGCCGCAACCAGGAGAAGGATCTCGCGGCCGCCAAGCGCATCGAGGCGAAGCTGAAAGCCGTCAGGGGAGCCGTCGACGTTCACATTCAGCAGGTGCTCGACGTGCCGGAATTCATGGCCGATGTCGATCGCCGCATGGCCTCCGAGATGGGGCTGACCGAGCAGCAGATCGCCAATGCGATGAACATCTCGTTGTCGGGATCCTACCAGGTCACGCCGAATTTCTGGGCCGATCCGAAGTCCGGCATCCCCTATCAGCTCTGGGTGCAGACGCCGGAATATCGCAACGACAGCCTGACGGCGCTGAAGAACACGCCGCTCCTGGTCCCGGCATCGACGAACCAGGCCGGCAGCACGACCAGCGATACCTTGAACATGCTGAGCAGCGTCGCCACGATGCGGCGGACGACCGAGCAGACCGTCATCAACCACGTCAACACCCAGCCGACCTATGACGTCTTCGCCTCGGTACAGGACAGCGACCTCGGCTCGGTGCAGAAAGACATCGCCGCCATCGTGCAAGACGAGCAGAAGACACTTCCGGCGCCCGACAAGATCACCGTTCGCGGGCAGATCGAGAGCATGGACTCAGCCTTCGAACACATCGAGATCGGTCTCGCCATAGCGGTCATCGCCGTCTACCTGCTGATGGCGGTGAACTTCCAAAGCTGGGGCGACCCCTTCGTGGTCATCTGTGCGCTCCCGATCGCCTTCTGCGGCATCGTCTTCAGCCTGTTCATCACGGGTACGACCCTGTCGATTCCGTCGCTCTTCGGCGCCATCATGGCGGTCGGCGTAGCATCGTCGAATTCGATCCTGCTCGTCACCTTCGCCCGGGAACATCGCGAGGAGACGGGCTGTTCCGCCCTTGAGGCTGCCATCGCGGCCGGAGAGACCCGGCTTCGGCCGGTTCTGATGACCGCTGGAGCGATGTTCGTGGGCCTCATCCCCATGGCGATCGGCATCGGCGAGGGTTCGGAGCAGAATGCCGCTCTGGCCCGCGCCGTGTTGGGCGGCGTTGCCTTCGGTACCTGCGCGACCTTGATCCTGGTGCCCTTCCTCTATGCCCTGCTGCGCGGCGGCAGGTTCCAGCCCGTTGAGGATTACCGCTGATGGACCAGATCGCCCGGCGGCCCGATCAAGAAGCAGACGATCGTCGCGCCGGCGAAGACGATGCCGATCACGACATCCTGGTCCTATCCTCCGACGGGAGCGAAAGCGCCAATGACGAGGGCCAGCAGGGAGACGACAAGCCCCGCATGCCGTCGCGGTGGATTTTCGTCGGCGTCGTCCTGGTCCTCGCCCTGGCGCTGGCCTGGGGTATTTACGGCCATATGCAGAAGAATGCCGCCGCCTCTGCAACTCAGGATCAGCAAGCCCATGCGGTGCCGTCGGTTCGCGTCGTCAAAGCCAAGGCCGAGAACGGGCCGGTGCCGCTGACCCTTCCGGGCGAGACCCAGCCCTTCGCCACCGCGGCCATCTTCGCCCGCGCGACGGGTTACATCACGGAGCGCCGTGTCGACATCGGGACGCGGGTGAAGAAGGGCGATCTCCTGGTGCATATCTCGGCACCGGATCTCGACCAGCAGCTCGAACAGGCCATCGCGACGCTGGGCCAGGTCGAGGCTTCCCTGCTCCAGGCCAATGCCAACGTCAGCCAAGCCGAGGCCAATCTCAACCTCGCAAAGGTCAACCTGCAGCGCGCCCAGGCGCTGGTGGGGCAGGGGTTCGAGACGTTGCAGAACCGAGACCAACTCCAGGCCAACCAGATCGCACAGGGCGCCAATCTCGATGCGGCACGGGCGGGGGTGAAAGTGGCCGAAGCGAACGTGAAGGCGCAACAGGCCAATATCGACCGGCTGAAGGCACTTGCGGCTTTCGAGGACGTGCGCGCGCCGTTCGACGGGGTCGTCACGGTGCGCAACGTCGATCTCGGCGCGCTGGTCAATGCCGACTCCTCCACCGGAACGCCGATGTTCACGGTCGACGAGGACGACGTGCTTCGCGTTCTCGTCCAGGTGCCGCAGAATTCCTCGCTCGGCGTGCGTGACGGATTGCAGGCTCGGATCAGCGTGCCGCAGATACCGGGCCAGACCTTCGTCGGCCGGGTGACTCGCTCGTCCTCGGCGCTGCAGAGTTCGGCCCGCACCCTGACGGTGGAAGTCGACGTCCCCAATGAAGCCGGCGTGCTGCGGTCGGGGCTCTACGCTTATGTCACGATCGAGATCCCCCGCCTGCACCCCGACGTGGTTCTGCCGGCCGAGACGCTGATCTTCGACCAGAGCGGCCCCCATGTCGCCGTGGTTGGCGAGGGCGATCGCGTTAAAATGGTGCCCGTCAACATTCGGCGCGACTTTGGGACCTCGCTGGAGGTCGACCAGGGGCCGAAGAGCGGCGAGCCGGTGATCCTCAGCCCCCCGGCCACGCTGACCAATGGTATCAAAGTGAAGGTCGAGGGAGAGGACAAGGGCGAGAACCCGCCGGCTGCCACCGATGCACCCGCTTCCGTCGGCTCGCCTCCCGTTCCGGTTCCGGGCGGCGAAGGGGCAGGCGGAGTGGGCAAGGTTTCGGAAAATTAGGGTGCAATCGTAGTAAGACCCTTCGACGTCATTGCGAGACGCCGAGCGTCGAAGTCATTCAGCCGGCGCGCTTCGAAGACATCGGAGTATCGAGACTCAGCCGTACAGCTCCCAACGGTTCTGGGTTGCTTCGCTGCGCTTGCATTGGCGGCGTCAGCGCCCCCGCAGCACCACTTTGTCGTTCGATACGGTGAAGGAATCGAGTTGGTTGAGATAACTCATGCCGAGCAGGTTCTCGTGCAGGGCGCCTGGCTTTTCGACCAGCGCCTTGACGTTGAACTGTGTCAGCGGACCGATGGACAGGGACGGCAGCACCGTCTCGGCCGCGAGCCCGCGGCCGTTGGCGGTCATGACTTCCACGTCGTAGTCGAGCGAGCGCACGGGAATCTTCAGGCGGAGAGCGTCTTCCCAGCGCAGCACGACGGACGACGCGCCGGTATCGAGCGTGAAGGCCACACGGACCTTGCCGACGGTGCTGTCGAGCGTGAAACCTCCGTCCGGTCGCCGGAAGGCCGTGACCTCCTTCGGTCCGCTCTCGATGAGCGTGCCCGGCACCAGGACCGCCATGACGCGTTCGGCCACGGTGCCGAGCTCGAACCGGTAGGCGTAGCCCGCCAGGGCCACGAAGAGTAGCGCGCCCCAGAGGCCCAGACTGACGAGGCCGGCGAGGAAGCGCCCGCGGAACAGGCCGGGGATCGCGGTGGCGAAACAGGTCGCGAAGGTCCCGTAGACGATGATCTTCGTCCAGTCGGAGGCGGTGATTTCGCTCCAGTCCACGGGCACCCGGTCCATCGCTGCCCCCTCGTGGGACGCCACGGCTCCAGTCGCTAGAGCGCCGCGGTCGCGACGTCCAGCACGCGATTTTCAGAGGCGGCCAGGCGTGCCGGCAGAAGGGCGATGATGCGGCACCTCTCCGTCTCGCTGAGATCACCCCAGGCCGCAATCTCCTGGAGGTTGCGGCCGCAGCCGAAGCACAGAGTGGTCGCCGGTTCGAGCGTGCAGAGACCGATGCAGGGCGAGGATGCGATGGACATCCCGCCTGCTAACGCATTGGAGCTCCGACGAGAAGGCCGAGCAGCAGCGCCACCTCGCAGAGCTGTTGACAGGCGCCCGCCACGTCACCGGTGTGGCCGCCAATCTGCCTCCGGGCGAGACGCGTCGTCCATCCAGCCGCCAGAGCCGCGAGACCGAGCGCCATAGCGGCGCGGGACCAGTCTGCGCCGACGATCGCCGGCACGACGAGACAAATCGCGGCGCCCAGCCCCGCCGCGGTCGGGAGGACGGTCGCCGGGAGGCGCCCGGCACCGTGGCCGAGACCATCGGACCGCGCCGCCGGCAGCAACGCCATCGGCATCAGCCCGAAGCCACGCGACGCCGCCCCGGCACCGATCAATGCAGCGGCGGCGAGCGCCGGGCCTCCGCGCTCGACGAGAGCCGCCACACAGGCGGTTCGCAGCAGCAGCGAGAAGCCGATCGCCAAGGCGCCGTAGCTGCCGAGCCGGCTGTCCCGCATGATGTCGAGTTTGCGCTCGCGCGTCCTGCCCCCGCCGAACCCATCGGCCAGATCGGCGAGACCGTCCTCGTGCAATCCGCCGCTCGTCAGCACGGTGACGAGGAGGGCCAGCGCTGCCGCCACGACGGGCGGCAGGCCGAGATCCCACGCGAGCGTCAGCGCGACGGCGCCGCCTGCACCCACCACGGCACCGGCCAGCGGCGCCCAACGCAGGCAGCGCGCGAAGGGCTGGGGTGCGTGGTCGGTTTCGAGCCTCAGGTCGGGCAGGGGCAGGCGCGTGTAGAAGCGCAGGCAGGTGAGAACTTCGGCGGCGAGGGCGGGGAGCGCTGGCATGGTGGACCCGTTCTGCCATAAGACGGGCCTGAGATCACACGCCCCCGAGCCGAGCGCCCCATGTCCACCAGCGGCCTGCCCTTCGACGACATCCGCGCCTTGATGGCGCATCTGCCGCCGCTCGACGCTGAGGCCGGTGCCGCTATCCGGGCGCGCGACACTCAGCTCACGAAGCCGCCGGGCTCGCTCGGTCGGCTGGAAGAACTGGCGGTGTGGCTCGGTTCCGTGCAGGCCAAGGCCATCCCGACCGCATCGCGACCCCTGGTGGCGGTCTTCGCCGCCAATCACGGCGTCGCGGCGCAAGGGGTATCGCCCTATCCGACGTCCGTCACCGCCGCCATGGTGGCGAATTTCGCGGCCGGCGGGGCCGCCATCAACCAGATTTGCGGCCATCTCGGCCTCGGGCTGAAGGTCTTCGAAATGGCGCTCGAGATCCCCACCGCCGACATAACCGTGGCTCCGGCCCTCGACGAGGCTGGCTGTGCCGCCACGATCGCCTTCGGCATGGAGGCGATCCACGGCACGGATCTCCTCTGCCTCGGCGAGATGGGGATCGGCAACACCACAGTCGCGGCGGCCATCTACACGGCCCTTTTTGGCGGCGAGGCCCGCCAATGGGTCGGGCGGGGAACCGGCGTCGACGATGCCGGCTATGCCCGCAAGGTGGCGGTGGTCGAACGGGCCGTGGCGCTGAACCAGGGCCATCTCGACGACCCATTGGAAGTGTTGCGGCGGCTCGGCGGCCGCGAGGTCGCCGCCATGGTGGGGGCCATCCTGGCGGCGCGGATCGAGCGCATCCCGGTGATCCTCGACGGCTATGTGGTCTGCGCGGCTGCGGCGGTGCTCCAGTCCATCGATCCCTCGGCGCTCGACCATTGCGTCGCGGGTCATCGCTCGGCCGAAGGCGCGCATGGCGAGGTGTTGCGCCGGCTCGGCAAGGAGCCGCTGCTCGACCTCGGGATGCGACTCGGCGAGGGAACCGGGGCTGCGCTGGCCGCCGGCATCGTGCGTTCGGCCCTGGCCGCCCACACCGGCATGGCGACCTTCGATCAGGCCGGCGTGGCCAACAAAGGCTGACGCGGTCCTGGAGGACGTAGCCAGATCCGAGCGCGCGCTCAGGCCGCCGGTCGATGCGGCCAGCGGTTCGACGATGCGGGCTTGTCGCCGGCCGTCTGGGATGCCGGGGCCGGAAGCGTATCGATGACGCGCTCGGGCGGCAGGATCACGATGACTTCGGTGCCCTGGCGCACCTTGGAGCGGATCGTGAAGGAGCCGCCGTGAAGCTCCACGAGACCCTTGACGATCGGCAGGCCGAGGCCCGAGCCCTCCTCGGCATTCTTCTGCGCCAGGGTGCCTCGCCCGAAGGAGGTCATGACGATCGGGATCTCGGCTTCGGGGATGCCAGGGCCGGTGTCGCGGATCGCGATATACTGACCGCCCTGGGCCGTCCAACCCACCTTGAGAGTGACGGTCCCGCCTTGGGGCGTGAACTTGATGGCGTTGGAGAGCAGGTTCAGCACCACCTGCCGGATGGCGCGCTCGTCGGCCCAGATCGGCGGCAGGCTCGGCTCGATCATCTCAGTGACGGTGATCTCGCGCTTGGAGGCCCTGATATTCAACAGATGCTGGCAATCCTCGACGATCAGCGCCAGCGAGGTCGACTCTTCCTTGAGGTCGTAGCGGCCGGCTTCGACGCGCGACAGGTCGAGAATCTCGTTGATGAGCATGAGCAGATGCTGACCGCTCGAATGGATGTCGGCCGAGTAGTCGCGATAGACCGCGACGCTGTGCTGCCCGAAGAGTTCGCCCTTCATCACCTCCGAGAAACCCAGGATGGCATTCAGTGGGGTGCGAAGCTCATGGCTCATCGTTGCCAGGAATCGGCTCTTGGCGAGGCTGGCCTCCTCGGCCCGGCGCCGCGCCTCGTCCGAGTTCAGTTTCGCCTGTTCGAGCTCGACGATGAGTTCGTCCTTCTCGGCCTGGAACGAGAGGGTCGTGAGGGTCGTGGCGTAGAGGCGCCGCGCCAGGACCACGAAATAGAGCTGCGCTCCGCCCGCCACCGCCAGCACGGGCAGGAACTGGTAGTCCACGGCCGGCTGGGCGAAGGCTCCGATCGCCACCGTCAGGGGAACGAGCCCGGCGTAGACCGCCGCCGGCACCGGCGCCGAAATCATCGCCGACATGGCGCCGACGAGAAGCAGCACGAAGAGCACGAAGGTCTGCGCGGCGGCGTCATGCGCTCCGATGACGAGAAGCACGCTCGATGCCCAGACGGCGCCTTGCAGCGCCTCAGCCAGGATGAAGCTGCGTTTCCAGCTGCCGAGCTTGGCGTGACCTGCCGCATGCCGCAGGAAGATACGCGCCTGGATGACCACGCCGAGGATCGACAGCCACGTCAGCGCCAACCAGGCTCCGGCCTCCATCACCGGTACCCACCGCGACAGGACCCCTGCGGTGACGAGGGCCAGGCTGGCCTGGGCCACCGTCGCACCGCGACGGCCGCCGGCGAAAAGCCGAACCAACGCGAGATCGAAGGCGTGGTTGCCGGTCGTGCTGGAGGTGAGTTTCTCGCGCACTTCCTTCAGCTTGGAAGCGGATCGCCGTCGCTGCGGGGATCTGTCGGGCTTGGAGCCGCGACCGCGATCGCTCATATTCGCGGTCACCTCATCCATGGATCGACACACTCACCGACGCCGTTCGACACAACGGCGACTGTGGTGGAGAAACCTTAATGGACGGCTCACGACGTTTCGACAAACCTTCTTTGATCGATCCCGCGATGGATCAGGTTCAAGCGTTGGTAAAAGTTGAGCTGCGTTCCTCAACCCACAGATCCCGTTCGATTTTCGCATGAGATCCGAGATCGATGTTAAGGCCGTGTCGACGCTTTGCGGCGCCATGAGAAGCTGCCGCATCTGTGTCGAACGCCCCCGAGTGGTGCCGCTTCCGCACGAGCCGCGCCCCATCTTTCAGGTCGCCGAAGGCGTTCGCCTCGTCATTGCCAGCCAGGCGCCAGGCATCCGCGCGCACGTCAGCGGCATCCCTTTCCAGGATCCGTCCGGACAGCGGTTGCGCCAATGGATGGCTCTCGACGAGGACCGATTCTACGATCCCCGCCGCGTTGCTATCCTGCCGATGGGCTTCTGCTTTCCCGGGCACGATGCCCAGAAGGGCGACCTGCCGCCTCGCCTCGAATGTCGGCCGGCGTGGCACGATACCGTCTTCGCGAGCCTGCCCTCGGTCGAGACGATCCTCGCTATCGGGGTTCATGCAATCCGTTACCACGCGCCACGCCTGGGCGTGGTGCGCCCGGTCGGTCAGGGGCTCGGCGAGACCGTGGCGGACTGGCGCCGCTACTTCGAGCGGCCGGCCCCTCGCATGTTGCCGATGCCGCATCCCTCCTGGCGAAATAGTGCCTGGCTCAAACGGAACCCCTGGTTCGAAGCGGATCTGCTTCCCGTTCTCCGCGCGGAGGTTCAGCGGCTCGTCTTCGTCCCGCCGGTTCCTGAGGATGGCCGTTCGAGGCCATAGCCGACGGGTAATCGTGTTGTGTACGGCTCGACACCGAGAGCGTTTATGCGACCGCGACGGAAGCAGGCCAGGTGAGAACGACGGAAGGCAGGCTCTGCACCTCTGCCCTGGCGAACAGGTGTCCCTGCATCAGCGAAATACCCATGTCGCGGAGCGTTCTCGCCTCTGCTTCCGTCTCCACACCCTCGGCCAACAACTGGATTCCGAGCCCGCGCGCCATGGCGCAGATGCCGGATACGATGATCCGGCGACGAGCGTCGGTGTCGATATTCCGGACCAGCACCATGTCGAGCTTCAGCAGGTCGGGCGCCAACGCTGCTAGGAGGGTCAGGCCGGCATAGCCGGCACCGAAATCATCCAAGGCGGTGGTGCAGCCGAGATGTCTGTAGGAGTCCACGATGCGGGTCAGATGAGCGATGTCGGCGACCACCTCATGCTCGGTGAACTCGAACATGAGCCGGGATTGCGACAAGCCGACCCGTTTCGCAGCCGCTAGCGAGGTTCGCATGCAGGTCGCGGGATCGTAGATGGCATTGGGCATGAAGTTGATCGAAAGTTTCAAGCTGTCGTCATCGAAGAGACGGCCCGCGGTTTCGATGGCTCGAACGCGGCAGGTCTGGTCGAATTGATAGCGGTTCTCCTCCGTCACCTGGGCGAGAACAGATGCGGCCGTTTCGCTCGATGGACCCCGTACCAGCGCCTCGTAGCCCCAGACTTTTCCGGCATCGAGATCGACGATCGGCTGAAAAGCCATCGTAAAGTCGATGGCGGCGGTCATAGTCTTACAGGATTCGCATCGCTTTCGAGACATGCTCTATGGTCATCTTTCGCCTCCGACTTTAGGCTAAAGCCATCGAGACTGCACAAAGCATATTCGAAGGGACGTAAGTTTACGTCAATGGCAGCCGTCGAAAACCAAAATCTCGATTTTATTATGCGTGTGAGGTCGATAGCAGAGCGTCGTTTGCATGGAAGGCTGAAGGGCGAGCTATCGCCGACGGTGGCCGGCGCTCGATCTCTAAGATGAGACCCGCGATCGGGCAAGACTGGATCCCAAGGCGGGGGCGGGCATTGAGCCTGGACAGTTCCGTCCAGCGAGAGCGTATCGCATGAGCGAGATGACCAGCCGTCCCACCCTGGCCAACCCCGACGACGACCCGTTCCTCTGGCTCGAAGACATCGAAGGCGAGCCCGCCACCGCCTGGGTCGACGCTCGAAGCGCCGAGACGGTGGATCGTTTCGGGGGGCCTCGGCGCGACGCCGACGCGGCCATCCTGGCGGAGCTGCTCGACCGGCCCGACAAGATCCCCGGCGTCACCAGGCGCGGTGAGTACCTCTACAATGTCTGGCAGGACGCCGCGCATCCGCGCGGACTCTGGCGCCGCACGACCCTCACCTCCTATCGGCAGCCGAAGCCGGACTGGGATGTGCTGCTCGACCTCGATGAACTGGCGCTCTCCGAGGGCGAGGACTGGGTCTTCGCCGGATCCAGCCTGGAGCCGAGCCAGCGCCGTCGCACGATCCTGCGGCTCTCACGCGGCGGCAGCGACGCCGTCGTGTTGCGCGAATTCGAACTCGACAGCCGCAGCTTCCCGACCGACGGCTTCTCGGCTCCGGAGTCGAAGTGCAGTTGCTCATGGCTCGACCCCGACACGCTGATCCTTTGCTCGACGCTGGCCGGGGCGGCGGGTGTCACGATGGCGACGCGCTCTGGCTATGCCCGCACGGTCCGGCTCTGGTCACGGGCGTCCCCGATCGCCGACGCGCCGGTGATCTTCGAGGTCGACGAGGGCTCGATGGCAGCCTGGGCCGGGATCGACCGATCGGCGAAGCCCGAGCGGATCGTCTTCCTCGACCGCTTCGCGTTTTTCGACTCAATCGGCTGGCTGGGTGGCCGAAACGGCCCCGAGGTCAAGCTGGACCTTCCGACCGATGCCAATTGGGAGGTGCATGGGGACACGCTGCTGGTGAAGCCCCGCACGGCTTTCACCGTCGAGGGCCGCACGTATGCCCCGGATGAGTTGCTGGCCTTCCCCCTGTCGCGCTTCCTTGCCGGTGACCGCCGGGCCGAGGTGCTGTTCGAGCCCGGGCCGCGCCGAACACTTGAAGAGTTTTTCTGGGCGGGTGATCGGCTCGTCCTGTCGATCCTCGACGATCTCGTGCCGCGGTTCATTCTGCTGATGCAAGAGGGCGAGGCGTGGCAGCGGAGCAGCCTCGACGCGCTGCCCGCGACCGGCCTCGTCCATCTCCGCACGCTCGACAGCGAGGCCGAGGACAGCGACGGCACGCTCCTGGTCAGTGCCGAGGATCCCGTCACGCCGGCGAGCTTGATGCTCTTCGACCTCGCCGGCGAAGGTGCTTACCCGATGCCGTCCTTGCTCAAGGCAAGCCCCGCCGCTTTCGACGCCAGAGGGCTCGTCGTCACGCGGCACGAGGCCGTCTCGATCGACGGCGAGCGCATCCCCTATACCCAGACCGGGCCGGCCGGCGAGACGGGCGAGGCGCCCATCCATCTCTCCGGCTATGGCGGGTTCGCGGTCTCGATCCTGCCGAACTATCGCCTGACGATCGGCAAGCTGTGGCTCGAGCGCGGCGGCACTGCCGTCACGGCCAACATCCGGGGCGGCGGAGAGTTCGGCACACGCTGGCACGAGGCGGGGCGCCGCGAGGGCAAGCGTCTGGCGCACGACGACTTCGCAGCGGTCGCGGCCGATCTCGTTCGGCGCGGCGTGACGCACCCGGGCCGCATCGCCGCCGAGGGCGGCTCCAACGGCGGCCTGCTCATCGCCAACATGCTGACGCGCTATCCCGAGCATTTCGGCGCACTGTTCTGCACCATCCCGCTGATCGACATGCGCCGCTATGCGAAGCTCCTCGCCGGCGCGAGCTGGGTCGCGGAGTACGGCGACCCGGATGTCCCGGAAGACTGGGCCTTCCTGCAGCACATGTCGGCCTATCACGCGGCCGAACCGGGCCGGCCCTATCCGCCGATCCTCATCGCCACGACCCGCCGCGACGATCGTGTTCATCCCGGCCATGCCCGGAAGATGGCGGCCAAGCTCCAGGCCATGGGCTACCCGGCCCATCTCTACGAGCCGGCGGCGGGCGGCCATGGTTATGGAAAGGACAATGCGGAACGGGCGGGCTTCATCGCCCTCGGCTACCGTTTCCTGCGCGAGTCGATCGGTTGGGCGGATTAGAGCGTGAAGTCGCTTGTCGAAGCAGTCGCTTAAGCGTCTCGACCGACACGGCCTAGCGCGTCGGGCGCAATCAGTCGGTTCCGGACGACGGAGCGCGTGCCGGAACCTCGACGCGCGCGATCTCGTCGAGGTTCGCGATCACGCGCGTGAGCAGGGCAGAAAGCTGGCCCGCTTCCTCGTCCGTGAACCCGCTCAATACTTCGCGATTTCCCTGGAGCAAGGCCGCGACTGCCTCAGGCAGGCGCGCGTCTGCGGCCTCTGTCAACGTGATACGCTGGCTCCGTTTGTCGGTCGGATCCGATATGCGTTGGATGAGCCCGTCTCTCTCCATGCGGGCAAGCATCTGTGCCATCGGCGGCTGTTCGATCCTGGCAAAGCGCGCGAGATCCCGCTGGGTGCTCGCCTTCCCGTTCTGAAGTGCCACCAGCACCGGCACGTGACCCACGCCGAAGCCCAGCGGCTTGAGCCTCGCCTCGCTCAGGCGGGTGAAGCCACGCGCCGCGAGGCTGATCAGGTGCCCGGGCGTCGAGAGCACGTCCAGAATCATCGGTCTTCCCTTGCGGCTCTCGACACGGCTCATGTATATACGTACGTATCTAAATGCATACTGTCATGCGGCGGATGAGCGAGAGAAGAGCGATGAACGTCCATATCGAAACCCTCAGGAGGATCTACGATCGTTTCAACGCGCGAGACATCGACGGCGTGCTGGCGGTGCTGTCCGAAGATGTCGCCTGGGCCAACGGCATGGATGGCGGCTACGTTCACGGCCACGACGCCGTCCGTGCCTATTGGACACGCCAATGGTCCATCGTCAGTCCCCACGTCGAGCCCGTGCGCTTCGACGGAAATGCGGATGGCGTCATCGTCGCCGAGGTTCGGCAATCCATCCGCGACCTTGAGGGCCGTCCGCTTCAAGGGCAGACGCACGGGTTAAAGGACAAGACGGTCAAACACCTCTTCTGCTTCCGAGCCGGCAAGGTTACTCGCTTCGACATTCAGGATGTCGACGACCTCTCCGACCGCTCTGCCTGACGTCCACCGCCCCCCGATGTGCTCCATCAATTGCCGAAGAGCAGCGCCTTCTTGAACGTGTGCTCGGCGTCGGGCGGCGGCGGCGGAAAGGGCGCCGCCACCTGGATCCAGTGGAGCGCCAGCGCATCGAGCCTGGGATCGCCGCTGCTCTGTACGATTGAGACATCGGCGAGATTGCCGGAGGCGTCGAGGGTGAAGAGCACCGATACGGCTCCCTTCAAATGCTGGCTATACGCCGTATCCACGATGTCGGGCTGCGCCTGCGTCAGGCGTCCCTGCACCACGCCCGCATAGGCGGCCTTCAATTGCGCGGCGTTGTTCCCGGCCAGGACGGCGCGAAAGCTCGACGGCATGGCGCTCGTGTCCATCGGCAGCGCCGCCGCCAGCATGTCGGCGGCGCTGGGCGTCTTGGCGATGGTCGGCGGCGTCGGCCTGGCGGCCGCGGCCGGCTTGGCCTCGACGGGCACCGGCACGGCGAAACTCGCCTTCGGGTCTGCTGTGGTCAGCGTCTGCGGCGTCGAGACGGGCTTCGCCTCTCGTGTGGCGGCATCGGTCTGATGCTCGTCCGGCTGCAGGTTGGCTGTCTTGTTCTCGCGCGTCTGGGTCGCGGCTCGGGTGGCATCCGGCTGAGCGGCAACGAGCTTCGGACCGCTCGAGGCCTGCTGCGGCGGTGCTGATGGCGGGCCTGCTTTCGAGGCGGGAGGTGCGGCGGCAGGCTGGGGCGGCTTCGGGGGAGCCGGCTTGGGCTCGTCAGGTGGCGGAGGCGGTGGTGTCTGGCCCTGGGGCTGCTGCGTTTGAGGCGTGGGGCTGACGGACTGCGCCTGTTGCACCCCTGCCGACGGGCTTCCACCGGCCTTGCCGCCAGCCTGCGATGCTCCGGCACCGGTCGGCTTGGCGGGCTCCTTCGGCGGCTCGGTGATGACCTCGATCGGGATCTCCACCTCGCGCGGCAATTCGGCATCGCGGAACGACAGAAGGAGGAAAAAGGCGATCCCGAGCCCGCCATTGACCAGGACAGCGGCCGACGCCAGCAATGCCACTCGTCGCAGGCGGTCCCGCCAGGTCAAAGCGGGCATCCGCTGCAGGATCGGCCGCGGCTTGAGGTCGAGACGAGGTGTAGGCTCGTAGAGAGCCTGGAGGTGAGGGGCGTCGCCGAGACACGCATCCGGATGCAGGTCGGCAGCGGTCGGCCCGGATGGGTCGATGGCGATCAGGCCGGTGCTCCGTGACAACGCTCGACGAGCGGCCGCGCCCCTGTCGGCCACCACTTCATCCTCGTGTCTCGTTAGAGCGGCTGCAACCGAAAAGGAAGGGGTCACAACGCACTCTACGCCCGCGCCGTCATGGCCGGCTTGTCCCGGCCAGGACGGTCAGAGAGCAGACGATCCCTCGTTACAGGATCCTCCGCCTCACCCGATGCCGATCAGACCTTCTGGGTCGAGGCGCGGTAGATCTGGTCGATAGACCGGGCCAGGACCGCATCGAACTCCGCATCGCTGAGATTGTGGCGCAGGTCGTCGATCAGCGCGCGCGAGAAGCTCGCGATCATGCCGTGGTTATGGGACAGCTTCTCGCAGGCCTCGTCCCGCGGATAGCCGCCGGACAGTGCCACGACGCGCATCACCTTGGGATGGCGCACGAAGCTCTCGTAAGCGTCGGCCTCCGTCGGGATTGTCAGCTTCAGCATGACCTTGCGATCGCCTGGGAGCGCCTCGAGCTGCTTGGCGATCTCAGCGCGCAGGATCTCCTCCGCCGCGGCTTTGTCGGGTGCCTTGATGGAGACCTCCGGCTCGATGATGGGCATCAGGCCATGCCCGGCGATTTGGGCGGCGACCTCGAACTGCTGGCGGACGATTGCCGCAATGCCGCTCTGAGAGGCGCGTGCGATGACCGAACGCATCTTGGTGCCGAAGACGCCGAGCTTCGAGGCGCGGTCGAGGAGTGCGTCGAGGTCCGGCATCGGCTTCATGAGCTGAACGCCATCCGTCTCGGCTTCCAGTCCCTTATCGACCTTCACGAAAGGGACGACGCCGCGCTTCTCCCAGAGGTACGTCGGCACGGGCTGGCCCTCGGCCTCGCCATCCATCGTGCCCTCGAAGAGGATAGCGGCGATCACCTTGTCGCCCGAGAAGGCCGGCGCCGTCATGATGCGCACGCGCATCTTGTGGATCTCACCGTACATCTCGGCGTCGCCGCTATAGGCCGTCTCCGGCACGCCATATTGGGCCAGAGCCTTGGGGGTGGATCCGCCGCTCTGGTCGAGGGCGGCGATGAAGCCGCCCTTGCCGGACATCTGCGCCTTCATGGTCTCGTTCAACATCGCCGTCGTTCTCACGTGGTACCTGGCGCGGGGAAGGGTCGCCGCGCCGCAAAAGGTGCCCGTCGTGCGGGCGTCGGATCTTAAAACGGCCTGAACGGCCTATCGTTCAGTCCTGGCCGGCCGCCGCGCGGTCGACGAACCAATGCGCTTCGGCGTTGGACCGAAGCCGTCCGGCCGGCACGTCCTCAGCGCCCGAGCGCACATGCGCCAGCATGGCGGCCTTGTCCCGGCCGGTGACCAGAAAGGCGATGGCGCGCGACGAGGCGATGACAGGGTAGGTGAGGGTCAGGCGCGCCTCGGGGCGACCCTCGGCCACGGCGGCGGCCCATTTCACATGCTCGTCGAGCACCGGCTGCCCCGGGATAAGCGACGCTGTATGGCCGTCGGGACCCAGTCCCAACAGAGTGACATCGAGAAGTGGCCGGGTCGAATCGAGCGTGTCGGCCCCGTAAAAATGCTGCAGTCGCCGCTCGTAGCCGGAAGCGGAATCTTCCGGCGTCAATGCGTCCGTGTCGAAGCTATGCACATGTCCCTCGGGGACGGCGACGCGGGACAGCATGGCCTCGTCGACCATGCGGAAGTTGCTGTCCTTGTCGGTCTTTGACACGAAGCGCTCGTCGCCGAAGAACCATTCCGTCTTGTTCCAAGGGAAACGGTCTCGGAAAGCCGGGCTGGCGAGGCGTTCGTAGAGCCGTTTCGGCGTGGACCCGCCCGACAGGCAGACGCTAAACCGCTCCTTACCGGCGGCCTGGGCAGTCAGCCAGGAGGCGACGGCCTCCGCCACGGCATCGGGGTCGGCGTAAACCGACATCTCGCCGGAACTGACCAGGGGTTCGGACATCAGGCTGTCTCCTCGGTTGCGGCCCGCCGAAGCGCCGCGATCCGCGTCGCGTAGTCGGGCGCGTCGAAAACATAGGAACCCGCCACGACGACATCGGCCCCGGCATCGACCCCGGGCCGGATCGTCTCGCCGTTGATGCCCCCGTCGAGCATGATCCGGGTCGAAAGGCCACGCTCCTCGACGCGGCGCCGGATATCACGCACCTTGGGCAGCATCTCGGGCAGGAAACTCTGGCCGCCGAAGCCGGGGTTCACCGTCATCACGATGACGGCGTCGCAGAGATGAAGCACATAGTCGATCAACTCGGGTGGGCTCGCCGGATTCAGCGCCACGCCGGCCTGCTTTCCGAGACTCCGGATCTGGCCCAGCACGCGGTGCAGATGGATCGTCGAGGAGGATTCCGCCTGGACCACGATGGAATCGGCGCCGCTCTTCACGAAATCCGCGATGAAGTTCTCGGGCTCGACGATCATCAGGTGGAGGTTGAGGTGCTTCGCGGTGGCCTTTCGGATTGCCGCCACGATGCCCGGACCGAAGGTAATGTTGGGCACGAAGCGCCCGTCCATGATGTCGACGTGAAGCCAATCCGCGCCCGCCGCATCGACGGCACGGCACTCCTCCGCCAGGCGACCGAAATCGGCGGAGAGGACCGAGGGGGCGATCAGGAGGTCGTGGGTCATCGGATTTTCGCGGGAAGCAGCAGCGTCTCTATGGCTTTGGCAAAACCTTCGTCGTCGTAGCCGGCCGTCACCGCGGAGGCCTGGGCCTTTACCTCGTCGCTGGCATTGCCCATCGCGATCGAGAAGCCGCTCCGCTTGAACATGTTCACGTCGTTCGGCATGTCGCCGATCGTGGCGATCTCGCTCGTCGGGATCCCGAGCTCCTTCGACAGGGCCAACACCACGTCCCCCTTGTTGGCGTGGGGATGCGTGACATCGAGGTAGTATGGCTGCGAGCGCGCCGCCGAGGCGCGATCGCCCAGCGCGGCCTGCATGTCCTTCTCCGCCGTCTCGACGGCCTTGAGGTCGTCCGATACGCCAACGACCTTGGTAGCCCGATCGAGCTCCTCGTCGGCGAATTGCTCGACCACTTTCGCGTCGAACTTCACCGTCCAGGCTTCGCGATCGACATGTGGCGCGCCTGCCTTCGTGATGAACCAGTCCTTCGCCGTGTAGAGCCAAGCATCGAGGCCGTGCCCCTTGATGATGCGGATGGCCTCTCGGGTCACGTCGGGCGGCAGCGTCTTTTCCTCGATGACGCTGAGGTCCGGCTTCACCATGGCGCCACCGTTGAAGCCGGCGATCATCGTGGTGATGTGCAGCGGCTCGATCAGCATCGCCATGCCGCGCGGCGGCCGTCCGCTGGTCACGGCGAACTTGATCCCAGCCTTCCCAAGCGCCGCGACGGCCGCGATGGCTCGCTCGGTGAGAACCTTGTCCTTGGTCACCACCGTGCCGTCGACATCGGCGAGCAGCAGCGAGATCTTGCCGTCCGGTCGGTTCGCCATTGCGGTTCTCCTGTGTCGATCAGCCGGTGAGCACGTAGCGTTCGATGGCTTTGGCGAAGCCGTCGTGCTCGCAATCGTCCGTCACCGCATGGGCGGCGGCCTTCACGGCGTCGGAACCGTTGCCCATGGCCACGCTGAACCCGGCCGCCTCGAGCATGGGGATGTCGTTGGTGCCGTCCCCGATCGTCAGCACGGCCGAGACCGGCACGCCGAAGGCCTTGGCGAGGCTCGTCACGGCGGCGCCCTTGTTGGCGCCGGGGTGGGTGACGTCGAGGTAATAGGCTTGCGACCGGCTCGCGCTGGCACCCTGACCGAGTTCGTGCTGCAACAGCTCCTCGCACCGCGCCAGATGAGCATGATCGTTGCTGGATCCGATGATCTTGAGCACGTGGCCGTAATGCTCGGGCCCGAAATCCTCGACCACATTCGGATCCTGCCCGATCGTACGGGTCTCGAGCGGGACGTTGTCGCCCTTCGGATTGCGCAGATACCATTGCCGGTCGGTGAAGAGCCAGGGGTCGAGGCCCTGGTCGCGCAGAAGCGACACGGCGCGTTGCGCGACCGCGGCATCGAGCAGCTTCTCCTCGATGAGATTGAGCTCGCCATCCACGACGGCGCCGCCGTTGACGGCAGCCGCCATGACCTTCAACCCCAGCATCTCGTAGACGGGCCTGAGCCCGATGGGCGGCCGCGCCGTCGTCACCGTGAAGCCTATCCCGCGCTGACCGAGGGCCGCGATGGCGGCGCGGGCCCGCGGCGTCAGCTCCTTGGCGTGGTTCACCAGGGTACCGTCGATGTCGGAAACAACGAGGTGGATCGGTTCGGACGGCGTCGCTGAACCAGTCACTTGGGGTTCTCGTCGGATTTGCGTGGACCGGGGTCGCGTTTCACCGGGCGCCACGACCGGCCGTCGCGCGCCAGCATGAGATCGGCGGCGAGCGGCCCGGAGGTGCCGGCAATGTAATTGGGGAAGTCCTCGGGGGTGGTCTTGCCCCAATGGTCGAGCACGTCGCCGACGATGCGCCAGCCTTCCTCGACCTGATCGGCGCGCTGGAACAGCGTCTGGTCGCCCGTCATCACGTCGTAGAGCAGCGTCTCGTAGCCGACGTTCTGCTGGGGCGGAAACCAGTCTTTGTAGGCAAAGTTCATCTTCACGCTTTTCAGCTCGACCGCCGGGCCGGGCCGCTTGATCTCGAACTGCAGCGAGATTCCTTCGTCGGGCTGGATGCGGATCACCAGCCAATTGGCGGCGATCTCGGCCGAAGGCGTATCGTGGAACAGCGCCATCGGCGCAGTCTTGAAGCGGATGGCGATCTCGCTGGTGCGGGTCGACATGTATTTGCCGGTGCGCAGGTAGAAGGGCACACCGGCCCAGCGCCAGTTGTCGATGCTGAGCTTCAGGGCCGCGAAGGTCTCGGTCTTCGAGTTCGGGCTGACCTTGGGCGATTCACGATAGGCCATCACCTGCTTGCCCAGCACGACGCCGCCGTCGTATTGGCCGCGCACGGCATGCGCCGGCTCGATCGTCTTGATGGACTTGAAGACGTCGACCTTCTTCGAGCGCACGTCGTCGGCGTCGAAAGACACCGGAGGTTCCATGGCCGTCATGGCGACGAGCTGGAAAACGTGGTTCGGCACCATGTCGCGCAGGGCGCCGGTCACCTCGTAGAAGGCGCCGCGCTGCTCCACGCCGACGGTCTCCGCCACGGTAATCTGGACATGATCGATCCGGTCGCGATTCCACAGCGGCTCGAAGAGACCGTTGGCGAAGCGGAACGCCATGATGTTCTGGACCGTCTCCTTGCCGAGGAAATGATCGATCCGATAGACCTGCTCTTCGTCGAGAACCTTGAGGACGCGGGCGTTGAGCGCCTTGGCGGAGGCGAGGTCGTGGCCGAAGGGCTTCTCGATGACCACCCGGCGCCAGGGTCGGTCCGGGCCCTCGTCCTGCGACTCGGCTTCGACAAGCTTGGCCTCGCCAAGTCCGTCGACGACCGTGCCGAAGAACCGATCCGCAACCGCGAGATAGAACAGCGCATTGCCGCCGGTCTTGTGGCTCCCCTCGAGTTCGGCAAGCTTCGACTTGACGGCCTCATAGGTTTTCGGATCCTCGAAGTCACCCTTGAGGTAAAACATCCGCTCCCGAAGCCAGCTCCAGGCGGACATGTCGATCTTCGAAGGATCAAATTCGCCGGTGCCGCCGATGAAGCTCTGCATCATCTCGGTCAGGCTGTCGCGCCAGCCCTCGTCGGTCCCGTCCGAGTGATCCACGCCGATGATGGCGAAGTCGTCGGGAAGCAGGCTCGTCGTAGCGAGATTGTAGAGCGCCGGTGTGACGAGGCGTTTCGTCAGGTCGCCTCCGCCGCCGAAGATCACCATGGCACAGGGGCCGGCCTTGGGAACCGTGCTCGACGGAGCGCCGGAAGAACTGACGGATTGCTCGCCCATGATCCCGTCCCTCAGCGCGGCGTCGGTTCGTTGGCGGCCCCCTCGGGCGCCGGCGCGTCGCGATGCTCGACATGGCCGCCAAAGCCGAAGCGCATGGCGGAGAGCGCCTTCTCGCCGAACGTATGCTCCTCGCGGGAGCGGAAGCGCGCATAGAGGGCGGCAGACAGCACGTTGACCGGGACCGCCTCTTCGATCGCCGCTTCGATCGTCCAACGGCCCTCGCCGGAATCGTCCACCACGCCCGAGAAATGCTCGAGCTTGGGGCTGGCTGTCAGCGCCGAAGCGGTGAGGTCGAGCAGCCACGACGAAATTACGCTCCCGCGCCGCCAGACTTCCGCGATGTCGGTGAGGTTGAGGTCGAAGCGCTCGCTCTCCGTCAGCTCGGTCGAGTTCTTCCGCTGAAGGATGTCGAAGCCCTCGGCATAGGCCTGCATCAGCCCATATTCGATGCCGTTGTGGACCATTTTCACGAAATGGCCGGCTCCCGCCGGACCGGCATGGATGTAGCCGCGCTCGGCTCGCGTGTCGGTGATCTTCTCTCGCCCCGGCGTGCGGGGGATGTCGCCGATCCCGGGCGCCAGGGCGTCGAGAATCGGATCGATCGTCCGGACGGCCTCGTCGGACCCGCCGACCATCATGCAATAGCCTCGCTCGAGACCCCAAACGCCGCCCGACGTCCCGACGTCCACATAGTGGATGCCCTTATCCCGCAGCGCCTGCGCGCGATGAATATCGTCCTTGTAGAAGGAATTACCGCCGTCGATCATGATATCGCCCGAGGACAGCAGCCCGCCTAGGATGTCCACCGTCTCTCCGGTGATCTTGCCCGCCGGCAACATGACCCAGACGATGCGGGGCGTTTCGGTAAACTTGGACACCATGTCCTCAAGACCTTCAGCGCCGATGGCACCATCATCGACGAGGTCGCTGACGGCCTTCGCGTTGCGGTCATAGGCGATGCAATGATGTCCATGGTTCTGCAGGCGACGGACGATGTTGCCGCCCATCCGTCCAAGTCCGATCACGCCGATTTGCATCGCTGACACCCCTATTCTGGATTGCGAGATCGCCGCACTGAGGTCGGCGACGACATTCGATTCGGCCGAGCCGTCGAGGCAGGCACCCTAGAGTAACGACGCTCGATGACGGTGCTACGATCGTCATAACGGACGAGGAGGACGGGGCTCGCGTTCCGATCCACCTGTAACGGCCCTGCCGCAAGCGGGCAGGGCCGTCTTGATGATGTTCAGGCGGCCTTGCTGAACTCGCTACGGCGCTTCTTCACTCCGCCGATCAGGTTGTCGAAGGCTTCCTCGAACTTTTTCAGGCCGTCGAGCACGAGCTCGTGAGTGATCTCGTCGAGCGAGATGCCGAGCTTCTCCATCGCGGCCAAGGAGGCCTCTGCGCCCGGAAGGTCGCTCTCGATCGAATCCTTGTTGGCGTGGCCGTGGTCGCGGAACGCCTTCATGGTCGCCGGCGGCATCGTGTTGACGGTGAGGCGGCCGATGATGTTGTCGACGTAATAGGTATCGGGCAGCGCCTTCGACTTGGTCCCGGTCGACGCCCAGAGCAGGCGCTGCGGGTGAGCCCCCTTGGCGGCGAGAGCTTCCCAACGCGGGCCGGAGAAGATCTCCTTCGACTTCTGGTAGGCGCGCTTGGCATTGGCAATGGCGACCTTGTGCCGAACCTGCTCGACAAGCGCCGGATCGGCATCCTTCAGAGCGTCGATCTTGGCGTCCACGGCCGCATCGATACGGCTCAAGAAGAAGCTCGCCACCGAAGCGGAGCGCGATACGTCACCGCCCTTGGCGGCCAGTTCCTCGAGCCCCGCGATATAGGCATGCGCTACATCCTCGTAGGCTTTCACGCCGAACAGCAACGTCACGTTGACATTGATGCCTTCGGCGATCGTGGCCTGGATGGCCGGCGTGCCGGCGTCGGTGCCGGGGATCTTGATCATCAGGTTCGGACGGTCGACGGCCTTCCACAGGCGCTTGGCGTCCTTCTTGGTGGCCTCGGTATCATTGGCGATATTGGGAGCCACTTCGAGGCTGACGAAACCGTCGCCGCCGTTGGCCTTCTCATAGACGCCGCGGAACGCATCGGCGGCGGCCTGGATGTCGGCGATGGCGATGGTCTCGTAGACCGTCATGTCGTCGGCCTTGCCGGCGCCGAGCATCTCCTTCAGCACGTCGTCGTAATCGTTAGTCGAGCCAATCGCCTTTTCGAAGATCGATGGATTGGAGGTCAGGCCCTTGAGACCGTCCTTCTCAATCAGTCCGGCGAGTTCGCCCGACGACATCAGCGTCCTGTGGAGGTCGTCGAGCCAGGGGGACTGGCCGCAGGCTTCGAGGTCTTTCATCGGATTCATGGCGGGTCTCCTGGTTCGATGACGAACAAAGCGCCGGGCGTTGTCGCCCGGCGCTTTGGCCTCATTCAGCGGCGTGTTTGCTGCCGGCGGCATTCTGCTTGGCGATCTGCTGCTTGGCGTGTTCCACGACCTTCTCGGGCGTGAAGCCGAATTTGGTCAGCAGCGACTTCAACGGTGCCGACGCGCCGAACGTGTGCATGCCGACGACAACGCCGAGCCGGCCCGTGTAGCGTTCCCATCCCATGGTAGCGGCCTGCTCGACCGCGACGCGAGCCGCGATCTTGGGCGGCAGTACCTCGTCCTGGTAGGCCTGATCCTGGAGCTCGAACTGTTCCCAGCAGGGCATGGAGACGACGCGCGCCGGGATGCCTTCCTTCGCTAGAGCCTCGTAGGCCTGAACGCAGAGCGAGAGTTCCGATCCCGTGCCCATAAGGATCACTTCGGGATCTTTGCCGTCCTTGGGATCGATCAGGACGTAGCCGCCTTTCTGTACGCCCGAGGCCGGCTTGAAGATGGTGCGGTCGAAGGTCGGCATCGGCTGGCGCGACAGGATCAGCGCCGCCGGATTGTGCTTCAGCCCGATCGCAAATTTCCACGCTTCGGCTGCCTCGTTGGCGTCGCCGGGGCGCAGGACGAAAAGGCCCGGGATGGCGCGAAGGCTCGGTACCTGCTCGACCGGCTGATGGGTCGGCCCGTCCTCACCGACGCCGATGGAGTCATGCGTGAAAACCCAGAGACCCGGCAACTCCATCAACGACGACAGGCGAATCGCCGGCCGCATGTAGTCGGAGAAGATCAGGAAGGTGGAACCGTAAGAGCGCAATCCCGACAGCGAAAGGCCGTTGCAGATCGCCCCCATGGCGTGTTCGCGCACGCCGAAGTGGATGTTGCGACCACCGCGGCTCTCGGGCGTAAAGGTGCCGGCTTCCTTAGCGGTCTGGTTGGTCTTGGTGGATTCGTCGAGATCGGCCGATCCGCCGACAAGCCACGGGTAATGCGGCGCCAGAGCATTCTCGGCCTTGGAGCCCGATTCACGGGTCGCCATGCCCTTCTCGTCCGCCGGGAAGGTGGGGATCGCGTCAAAGGCGGCCTGAGGAACTTCCTTGCGGATGATGGCGTCGACCGCGCGGCCTTCCTCGGGGTACTTCTCCTTGTAGGCCGTGAAGAGGTCGGCCCATTGCGAATGAAGGTCTCCGCCGCGCTTGCCCAGTGTCTCGGCAAACCGCTCATAGACGCCGTCCGGCACCAGGAAGGTCGGCTCCTGCGGCCAATTGTAGAATTCTTTGGTGAGCTTCACTTCGTCTGCACCGAGCGGCGAGCCGTGCGACTTGTTGGAGTCCTGCTTGTTGGGAGAACCGAAACCGATGTGGCTTTCCACCACGATCATCGTTGGGCGGGACTTCTCCTCGAGGAAGGCCGCATAGGCGGCGGCGACCTGCTTCAGATCGTTGGCATCCCGGACGTGGAGGACGTTCCAGCCATAGGCCAGGAAGCGGGCCCCGACATCCTCGCTGAAGGCCCAGCTCGAGGGACCGTCCAGCGTGACGTTGTTGGAATCGTAGATCCAGCAGAGATTGTCGAGCTTCCAATGTGCAGCCAACGACGCCGCCTCGGAGCCGATACCCTCCATCATCTCGCCGTCCGAGCACAGGGCGTAGATGTTGTAATCGAAGAGCTTGAAATCGGGCTTGTTGTAATGCGTGGCGAGCCACTTCTCGGCGACCGCCATGCCGACGCTCATCGCGATGCCCTGGCCGAGCGGGCCGGTGGTGGCCTCGACGCCGGTCGTCATGCCATATTCGGGGTGGCCCGGCGTGTAGGAGCCAGCCTGGCGGAAGCTCTTCACGTCGTCCATCGAAACGGCGAGCCGGTTCAGCTTCTTCCCGTCGTGGTCGACGGCTTCGACCTTGGTGAGATGCAGCATCGAGTAGAGCAGCATCGAGGCATGGCCGGCCGACAGGACGAAACGGTCGCGGTTTGGCCAGAGCGGGTTCTTGGGATCGTAGCGCAGCCGCTCCGTCCACAGATCATACGTGGGCGCCGCCATGCCCATCGGGGCACCGGGATGACCGGAATTCGCCTTTTGAATCGCGTCGATCGAGAGCGTGCGGATCGTATTAATGCACAGTTGATCGATATCGCTCATGGCTTTCCCTCTCGCCGCGTCGGCGGGTCCTCGCTCGGCAGCTCGGGTGGACGGTAGATTGGACCCGCGAACCTGCGCCACCATACCTTGGTATCGTTGCTGTCCCGCCACCCTGCTAGCTTAAGCTCGACCGTCCGTCCACGCGTGTTAAACGCCTGAACGGCCGTCCACGCGTGGTTTTAGAACCCCTCCTGACGACGATTGGTTCAACCGGCGTACCGGCTTCCGGCGCGGCTTGCACCGGGCTGCGCGCCATTGCAAAGGTTAATCACATCGATCTCGGACCGCGAGGAAGCCATGCTGGCGAGGCGTTTTGGATTGGCGCTGGGCCTGTTCCTGGCCGTGGCCTTCTCGCAGGTGCCGGAGTTCGTGCAGCAGTATCGCCAGCGGCTCGGCGGAGCCTTGGACGAACTCAGGCGCACGGTGGCACAATTCGACGAAGAGGTGGGGGCACAGGCGGTGAGCCGCGAGGCAGGCATCGCACGATTGCGCGCCAATGCCGATCCGCTGGCCCAGGCGCGGGGCACCGATGTCGCTCTTGCGGTGGACCGGGAGCGCCGGCTCGAGACGCAGCAGCGCGACTTCGAGGATGCGGGGCCGATCGGTCGCTACTGGGTTTTCGTCGAGGGGCTCGACCCCGAACTCGCCGGTCGTACCTATGCGATCTTCCAGCCGGCCGTCCCTGTCACCTTGACGGGCTTCGCCTTCGGCGCCCTCGGGCTGCTGCTCGGTTATGGCGGGTCGCGCACCGTGGCGGCGCCCTTTCGCCGGCGGCGCATGGCGGTTGCACAGGCCTGACGCACCGAATTGACCAGGGGGGACCGGCTGCCTATGTCACGCTTTGCCCCTCCGCAGAGTTCGCCATGGCCCTCCGCCCCATCATCACGCTGCCCGATAACATGCTGCGCCAGAAGTCCGAGCCGGTGTCCAAGGTCGACGGCGCTATCCGGACGGTGCTCGATGACATGATCGAGACCATGTACGACGCCCCCGGCATTGGGCTCGCGGGTGTGCAGGTCGGGGTCATGCAGCGGCTCATCGTGCTCGATACGGCCCGCAAGGACGAGGAGCCCCAGCCGCTCTTCATGGTCAATCCCGAGATCGTGTCGCTCTCCGAAGAGCACATGATTTACGAGGAGGGCTGCCTGTCGATCCCCGACTATTACGAGGATGTCGAGCGCCCCGAGCGCGTCCGTGTCCGCTTCAGGGATCGCGACGGTGCCGAATGCGAGATGGAAGCCGAGGGCCTGCTCGCCATCGCGATCCAACACGAGATCGACCACCTCGAGGGCGTGCTCTTCATCGATCATATCTCGCGGCTGAAGCGTGAGCGCGTGGTGAAGAAGTTCGCCAAGGCGGCACGCCTCGCCCAGGACGAAGGCCGCGCCTACGATCCGCGGTCGGAACCGCGCGAGCCGCGCGGCATGGGTGCCCGGAAGCCGCCGCGGCCCGCCGAACCCGTCGCCTGACCGGCCGGCTCCGCCATGCGCATCGTCTTCATGGGCACGCCGGCTTTCGCGGTTCCGACCCTCAGTGAGCTCGTGGGGCAGGGCCACGAGGTCGTGGCCGTCTACACGCGGGCACCGGCCCGCTCCGGTCGTGGCATGACGGAAACGCCGTCTCCCGTCCATGCGCTCGCGTCGCGCCTGGGATTGTCGGTGCAACATCCGGCGACTCTCAAAGGCGAAGAGGCGGCGGAGACGTTCCGGGCCCATGGCGCCGACCTTGGCGTGGTGGTGGCCTACGGGATGATCCTGCCTCAGGCGATCCTCGACGCGCCCGTCCTCGGCTGCGTCAACCTGCACGGTTCGCTGCTGCCGCGCTGGCGCGGAGCCGCGCCGATCCAGCGCGCCATCATGGCGGGCGATGCCGAGACGGGCGTCGCCGTGATGCGGATGGAGGCGGGGCTCGATACCGGGCCGGTCGGCATGGAGGAGCGGATCCGCCTCAACGACGACATGACGGCCGGCGAGTTGCACGACCGCATGGCGCCGATCGGCGCCGACCTGATGGGGCGGGCCGTCGGGGCGCTGGAGCGCGGCACGCTGCAGTTCCGGCCCCAGCCCGCCGAAGGCGTCACCTATGCGGCCAAGATCGACAAGGCCGAGGCGCGGATCGACTGGTCCCGGCCTGCTGCCGATGTGCTCCACTACATCATGGGTCTGTCGCCCTTTCCAGGGGCCTTCTTCGAAGCCGACCTCGGCCATGGCCCGGAGAGGGTCAAGGTCCTCCGCGCCCGCCGAAGCGCCGGGTCGGGCGCGCCCGGCCTGACAATCGACGATACTCTGACGGTGGCTTGCGGCGAGGGCGTGCTCGCCCTCACGCAGTTGCAGCGCGCCGGCAAGGGTCCCGTTCCGGCGGCCGACCTCCTGCGCGGACGCCCCGTTCCGGCGGGCACGCGGCTCGGCTGATGCCGCGCTACAAGCTCACCATCGAATACGACGGCAATGGTTTCGTCGGCTGGCAGCGCCAAGCCAACGGCCTGTCGATCCAGGAGGCCATCGAGACAGCGGCGGAGCCTCTCGGCTGCGCGCGTGGCGGCATCCATGGCGCAGGGCGCACCGACGCCGGGGTCCACGCGACCGGGCAGGTGGCGCATCTCGACCTTGCCAAGCCCTACCGCGTCGACAGCGTGCGCGACGCCATCAACAGCCGGCTGAAAGGCTACCGCATCGCCATCCGCGCCGTGGCGTCCGCAGCCGCCGATTTCGACGCGCGCCATTCCGCGATCCGGCGCCGCTACCTCTACCGGATCGTCAATCGCCGGGCGCCCCTGGCGCTGGAGGCGGGCCAAAACTGGCTGATCAAGCCGGCGCTCGACGCCGCCGTCATGCACGAGGCCGCGCAGTGTCTCTTGGGCCTGCACGACTTCACCACGTTCCGCGACAGCGAGTGCCAAGCCGCCACTCCGCTACGCACGCTCGATGGGTTTACGGTCGAGCGCGATGGGGAGGCGCTGCTGATCCGCGTCTGGGCGAGATCCTTCCTGCACCGGCAGGTCCGGTCCATGGTGGGGTCGGTGGCCATGGTGGGGCTTGGTCGCTGGAGCGCCGCCGATCTCCGCGCCGCCCTCGACGCCCGTGACCGCCACCGCTGCGGTCAGGTCGCGCCATCCGACGGGCTCTATCTAACGCACGTGGATTACGAGTAGGACTTCCCGCGCTCGTGTCGCCGCTCAAGGCGCGGAACGCCGCAGCGACCCAGGCCCATGGTGCCCCGCGTCCGCAACGCCGCGGAACGCGCGTGCTGGATTTTTTTGCGTTCGTCGGAACAGCAGACGCTCCCAGGCCCTTCGAATGCAATCTTCGATCGCATTAACCGAGTCGATGAATTTCAGCAGCTACTTGCGAGAGAAGATCAGGGACTTTTAGGTACGGTCGGCCTACTCCGCGCTTGTACCTTCCCGGACCGGTCGACCCATGCAGCCTAGATCCATCAAGACCAAGCTCACGCTGTCGATTGGCGCTTTTCTCGTGCTCCTGGTGGTCGTCTCACTGTCTGCGATCGTGGGCATCGGTGGGGTCACTCGCAACGCCACGGTCATTAGCGAGAAGTGGCTATCGGCGACGCAAATGCTCGGTGAACTGAGCGATAGGCTCACCGAACTCAGGTTGAGCGAGAACTATCGCGCTCTGCCCGGAAATGCCGAGAACGCCGCAGTAGCCGAAACCGACATCGCCGCTCACCAGACGAGAATTGAGGAACTGCTACGGAACTATGTGGATCTCGTCGGAGACGACATGCCTCGGCATGAGGTTGAGGCGGTCATGGCAGCCTGGGCCAGCTACAAAGCACAACACGCCGTGTGGGATACAGGCGATGCAACGCTTCAGCAGAACCGGGGGCGGCGGGACAGTTCTCAACATAGAGCCTATGAGCAGGCGCACGAGGCCGTCGGGCGGCTCATCGAGGCCAGCTTGGCTTCAGCCAACAGCCGGGCTGCCGCCGCGGAGCGAATCGGCCGAAACACGATCCAGTCTGTGACCTTGCTGGCCATCGTTGGCGCGCTTCTCACACTGCTGCTCATCCGGGAGGTCCGTGTTCATATCGCGGATCCGCTCGCAGCCATCACGGCGGCAGCGTCCCGCTTGGCCGCTGGCTCTCGCGATCTCCGCATTCCCGAAGTCTCCCGCACCGACGAGATCGGCGAGATGGCCAAGGCGTTCGAGGTGTTCCGGGCCAATGCAAGCGCGCTTGAGGACGCCCAGCGACTCGCCAATTCGCTTGCACGGCACGATGCCCTGACCGGTCTTCCCAACCGTCGGCTGTTCGCCGCAGACCTCGATGCGGCGCTGGCCGAGGTCCGGGATAGCGGGAATGGCTTCACCGTGATGCTCATCGACCTCGACCGGTTTAAGCCGGTCAACGACCTGCAGGGCCATGCAGCAGGCGACCTCGTTCTGTGCGAAGTGGCCGGCCGGCTCCAGGACCTCGTAGGCAAGGGCGGCACCGTCGCCCGTCTCGGCGGCGATGAATTCGCCATCATTACCCAGGCGCGTTCACCCGGGCCATTGGTCGAGTCCGCCATCCGCCTCGCGGGTCGGATCGTTGCGAGCGTCCGCGAGCCCATGACACCGGTCGGCTCCCGGATCGAGATCGGCGCGAGTGTCGGGATTGCGTTGTGCCCATCGGATGGCGACGACGCGGAGACGCTGATCCGCGCTGCCGACCTTGCCATGTACCGCGCCAAGCAAGACGGCCGGGGCACGTTTCGCTTCTTCGAACAGAGCATGGATCAGGATCTGCGCGACAAGGCAGCGTTGGAGGCCGATTTCCGTGCGGCCCTCAAGTCGGGGCAGATCAAGCCTTTCTATCAGCCTCTCGTGGACATCGGCTCGACGCGGATCTGCGGCTTCGAGGTGCTGGCGCGCTGGCACCATGCCGAGCAGGGGTTCATCGCGCCCGACACCTTCATTCCGATGGCTGAGCAACTCGGCCTGATCGGTGACCTGACGGCTGGAATCCTTCGGCAGGCCTGTCGGGACAGCCGGGACTGGGACGGCATCAAACTCGCATTGAACATCTCGCCGGCCCAGTTTCAGGACGCGGCTCTTCCAACCCTGCTCTTGTCCATCATGGTGGCGGAAGGCTTCCCCCCCGAGCGACTCGAAGTCGAGGTCACCGAGTCGGCCCTCGTCGGTGACCTGGAGGCCGCCAAGGCGACGCTGCACGCCTTGCAGCAGATCGGCGTTCAAGTCGCGCTCGACGACTTCGGTACCGGCTATTCGAGCCTGTATCATCTTCGCGAGATGAAGTTCGACAAGATCAAGATCGACCGGTCTTTCGTTCAATCCATGGGGGAGAACCCGGAAAGCGAGAAGATCGTCGACGCGGTCTTGGGTTTGGCGAAAAGTCTTGGCATGCCGACTGTCGCGGAAGGCATCGAGAGCGCCGACATCCGGCAGCGGCTGGCCGACCGTGGCTGCACCTACGGGCAGGGATACCTGTTCAGCAGAGCTGTCCCGGCCGACAGTGCGGAAGCCCTGATGGTCGAGCGTCGGTCCGAGCCGGACCTACGAGCAAGAGCGTAGCCTGATCCACTGCGCGGCCAGGTGGTTCTACCGGGCGAGCATTGAGGTGGCGGTGCTGCGCTCCCGCGGTGATAGCGAGAAGCGGAGCGACGAAGCAACCCAGACCGCGTCCACGGACCGGCCGCTCCCGACAAGCTGGCTCCCCGGTTGCTCACGACGACTGTGGGCAGCTTCGCTGCGCTCACAGTGAAGGCGGGAGCTGACCTGATTACCCGGCGCGGACCTCGGTGGCGTCGAGGTCGAGATCGCCGGCCGCTTCGAAGCCACCATCGCGGCCCACGCCGCCGCCGTCGAAGAGGGAGGCCAAGTCGCGCCGGCTGGCTTTGAGCGCCGCGAAGGCCGCCTTGGCGTCGAGGCCCGTGCGGATCAGGGTGGGCAATTGCCGGGGGGCCCGCGCCAGAGACTGCAGCACGGCGCCGATATCCGTCGTCCCATCGGGACGCATGCCGACCAGTGCCGCCGTCGGCAGGGATCGCTCGGCGGGGTCGGCGACGACGCGCAAGGCCGCGAAGGGCACGCCATGCAGAGCCGCCAGTCGGGCCGCGACATGCGATTCCATGTCGACCGCCGTGGCCCCGGTGCGCCGGTGTAGCGCTGCCTTATCCTGCGCTCCGGCCACGGCCCGGTCGACGCCGACGATATCGGTGATCTGCGCATGGGGCAGGGCCGCGGCAAGCCGAACCACCCAAGCCGAAGCGGTCTCGGTGCGTTCGCCGCCGTGGTGCACGGCCCGGGCAATCAGCACGGTACCGGGCGCCACGCCCGGGGCGAGGCCGCCCGCGATGCCGAAGCTGATGACGGCGCGCGCCCCGCGGGCCAGCGCTGCCTGGAGCAGGAGGGCCAGGCGCGCCGGGTCGCCGCCGCCTACCACCGTGACGACGCCGTAACCGGCTGCGATGCGGGCCTCCGCGCGCAGGCCGGTGACGGCCAGGATCGGGGGCATGCTCACATGCCCACCATGACGGTTCGCGCGTTGGAATGTTTCAGGTTGCGGTACCGCGCCAGAGCCCAGAGCGGGAAGAACTTCGGGTAGCCGTGGTAGCGCAGGTAGAACACGCGGGGGAACCCGGTGCCGGTGAAGAGCTCCTCGGGCCAGAACCCGTCCGGCGCCTGAGTCTCGCGCAGGAAGGCGATGCCGCGATCGACCGCGGGATGATCGACCTCGCCCGCCGCCATCAGGGCGATCGTGGCCCACGCGGTCTGCGATGCCGTCGACGGCGCCGGGCTATATCGTTTGTAGTCGAGGTCGTAGCCCCGATCGTCCTCGCCCCAGCCGCCGTCCTCGTTCTGGATCGCCAGCAGCCAGGTCACGGCACGGCGGACCGCCGCCGACTCGGGTGTCATGCCGGCCGCGTTCAAGGCGCAGAGCACCGACCATGTGCCGTAGATGTAGTTGAAGCCCCAGCGACCGTACCAGCTGCCCTCGGGATGCTGGTCGGCCAGCAGGTAGTCGATACCGCGTTTCATGGCGGGGCTGGTGGACGGCGTCTCGCCGAGCTGTGCCAGCATGGAGACGACCCGTGCCGTTACGTCGGCGGTCGGTGGGTCGAGCAACGCGCCATGATCGGCGAACGGAATGTAGTTGAGGTAGGTCGAGGTATTGTCGGCGTCGAAGGCCGCCCAACCGCCGTTCTTCGACTGGAGGCCGACGACCCACTCGCGGGCGCGGGCAATCGATTCGTCGAAGCCGATTCCGCCCGAGCGACCTCGGGCGCGATCCATCGCCATCACCACCACAGCGGTGTCGTCGAGGTCCGGGTAATGGTCGTTGCGATACTGGAAGGCCCAGCCTCCTGGGCGAACGTCGGGCCTCTGCTCGGCCCAATCGCCCTTGACGTCGAGCACCTGCAGGGGCTTCAGCCAGTCGAGCCCGCGTTCGGCCGCCTGGGCGTGCTCGCCGCCGGCCTCGATCAGCGCATGGGCGGATAGCGCCGTGTCCCAGACGGGTGAGAGCGCCGGCTGGCAAAAGGCTTCCTCGTCCTTGATGGCGAGAAGCTTGTCGACGGCAGCGCGGGCCAGTACGGCATCGGGATGGTCGTCCGGGACGCCGAGCACGCGGAACATCATCACGGTATTGGCCATGGCCGGGTAGATGGCGCCAAGGCCTTCCTCGCCGTTCAGCCGCGCCCGCACAAAGGCCACCGCCTTGTCGATGGCGCTCTGCCGCTTGCCCTTCGGGAAATAGGGTTCGGCCGCCTGCAGCACCTTGTCAAGCGCGCCGAAGATGATGCCCCAGCCGCCGACCTGGTTGGTGCCCTTGGGCCAGATCCGTACCCTCTCCGGCGGCGTCACGAAGAGTTCCGGGATGTCGATTCCGCGCGGGTTTGCACCCCGAGGCTTCAGCGCCATCAGGACCAGCAGCGGCACAAGCGTGTCGCGCGCCCAGTAGGAGATCCTGTAGATGTGGAACGGGAACCACGAGGGGGCGTTCATGATCTCGATCGGCATGACCGGGACGGCTCGCCAGGGCACCATCCCGAACAGCGCCAGCGTTATGCGGGTGAAGACGTTCGAGTAGGCGGCGCCACCTTGCGCCAAAATTGCGTCGCGCGCCCGGAGCATATGCGGCGCATCCACCGAATCACCGATCATGCGCAATGCCACATAGGCTTTGACGCTAGCGGAGACATTGATTGCGCCACCGCGCAACAGCGGCCATCCTCCGTGCGTCTCCTGGGTGCGGCGCAGATAGCGGCCGATCTTGTCCTCGATCGTAGCATCCGGTTCGCCGAGGAAGTGCCGCAGCATCACGTATTCGGCCGGGATGGTCGCATCGGCCTCGAGATCGAAGGCGAAATGCCCGTCTGCACGCTGCTCCCGTCGCAGGGCTGCCGCCGCCCGGTCGATGGCCAGATCCAAGTCGCCGATGACAGAAGCCGGCACAGACTCGGACTGGTGGGCGGCGACGACGGCAAGCGACATAGTTGAATGGGACTCTGAGACAGGTTCCGTGAATACGTCTACCAAAGACTATTCACGTCGACCTGGAGGCTACAAGCCGGAATGGCGATCGGAGGTCGCGAAGCAGGCTATCCGTGTCCTATGGGTGACAACCGAAACAGCGCAGAAACACTGCGTTGGGTTGCCGGATCTGCATGGCAGGCTTTTGTCGAGCGCATTGCGGCTGGGCCATCGGCTGTGGCGTCCGACGCAGCGGAAGCGTAGATCAACCTTAGTATCGTGTTGGGAGGGCTGGCCTTCCCGCACTCCGCGGTGGCAGCGATGCCGCCGCGAATGAAGCCGCACCTCGCTCAGCCGAGGGCAGCAAGCTTCGTGACGGCGGGAAGGACGCACCATGGACGAGAGAGTGGGGGGCGCGAAGGTCGCCGGCGGCGCGATGGCGCGGAGTGGCCCTATCATGACGGTGCTTGGGGCAGCCGCCCTGTCGCACGGCATCAACGATCTTCTCCAAAGCCTCATCCCGGCTGTCTATCCGCTGCTGAAGCAGGAATTCGCCCTCAGCTTCGGCCAGATCGGTCTGATCACACTGGTATTCCAACTCACGGCGTCGCTGCTGCAGCCCTTCGTTGGCCTCTACACCGACCATCGTCCCATGCCCTATTCGCTGCCAATGGGCATGACCGTGACCCTGTCGGGCTTGATCCTGCTGGCACTAGCACCGAGCTTCGGCGTCATCCTGGTCGCGGCGGCGCTGGTCGGTGTCGGTTCGTCGATCTTTCATCCGGAGGCGTCGCGGGTTGCGCGGCTGGCGTCGGGTGGGCGCTTCGGCTTCGCCCAGTCGCTGTTCCAGGTCGGCGGCAACGGCGGCACGGCCTTCGGCCCACTGCTGGCCGCCTTCATCATCGTGCCCAACGGGCAGAGCAGCATCGCTTGGTTCGCCCTTGTGGCGCTGGCCGGCATCCTGGTGCTGACCGGCATCGGCCGCTGGTATTCGGCCCATCTCGGCAGCGCCCGCAAGAAAGTCGTAGCGGCGACCGGCGTGGCGCCGCTGACGAACCGGCAGGTGCTGATGGCCGTGACGGTGCTGATGCTGCTGGTCTTCTCGAAGTACATCTACCTGTCGAGCCTCACCAGCTACTACCCGTTCTACCTCATGACCAAATTCGGCATCGGCAAGCAGGAGGCGCTGGTGCACCTCTTCATCTTCCTCGGCGCCGTCGCGGTCGGCACGATCGTGGGCGGCCCGATCGGCGACCGGTTCGGACGCAAGCTTGTGATTTGGGGCTCCATCCTCGGCGTGCTGCCCTTCACGCTGCTGTTGCCGCATGCGGATCTGTTCTGGACCACGGTGCTCTCCGTGATCATCGGCGTGATCCTGGCGTCGGCCTTCTCGGCCATCCTGGTCTTCGCGCAGGACCTCGTGCCGGGGAAGGTCGGGATGATCTCGGGCCTGTTCTTCGGCTTCGCCTTCGGCATGGCGGGCCTCGGCGCCGCCGTGCTCGGCATCGTGGCCGACCACACCAGCATCACCTTCGTGTACCAGATCTGCGCCTACATGCCCGTGCTGGGGCTGCTCACCTACTTCCTGCCCAACATCGAAAACAGAGCACGCTGAGGGATCTCACAGCTGAGGTCTGCAGAGCGTGTCGCCGATGAAGCAAGGCCACCAGCGCGGCTGGCCGTTGGTCCGCGACAGCGCCACTGGCGGTGGCCGGTCGGGGGTCACGTAGTCCGGCCCCGTGGCGCAACCCGCGAGAGCGAGGGCCAGGGCGGTGAGGAGGGCGAAGCGGAAGCGCAGCATAGTGGCAGTGTGCCTCGCCCCAGGTCCGCCGTCCACCGACATCCGCGAAAGCCTGACAGGGGATCACCTCGCCGGCTACGCAGATCAGCCGTCTCACCGACGAATGGCGGGAGGAACGGCCGATCAGGGCTTCGGGAACCGAGAGCGCCGCGCCGATAGCATGGTGACGTTGCTGATCGAGCGCGGTTCCGCGACGGCGGTTCGCCGGCGGATGATGGCGGCGTTGAGTTCGCCGCCATACACGAAGATGCTGGCCAGCGCGTAGAGGAACAGCAGCGCGATCATCACCGAGGCGAGGCCGCCGTAGGTGGTGACGTAGTTGCGGGCGTATTCCGACAGATAGGCGCCGAAGGCCATGCTGAAAACCAGCGACAGCACGACGGTGAGGATGATCCCCGGCGCGATCTGACCGAATGTGCGGCGTTCCGCCGGCAGCCATTTGTGGGCGATGACCAGCGCCGCGACGAGAATGATCGAGACCACGCCGTAGCGGGCCAGGGTGACGATGCTGCCGAGCCGTTCCAGTTCCGGCGCGAGCGCCACGGCGAAGCCCCAGAACAGGGGCGCCAGCACGACCAGAAAGGCGAGGGCCAGCAGGGCCACCGCGCCGACCAGGACGTAGGCGATGGATTCGAGCCGCAGCAGCCACCAGGTCCGCCGTTCCCGCACCCCATAGGCGCGGTTCAGCCCGACCCGAAAAGCCTCGACGCCGCTCGACGAAAAATAGATGGCCAGCAATCCGCCGATGGTCAGCAGCCCGCCATGCGCTGTCGTGAGAACCGCGTGGATCTCGTGGGCAATGGGGGCTGCGACCTGTCGCGGCCAGACGTCGAAGAGGAGATTGGCCGCGCTCTCGCTGAGTTCGGCCGAGCCGAAGAACCCCGCCAGGGCCGTGACAAAGATCAGGAACGGAAACAGCGAGGTCAGCGTCGACATCGCGAGATGGCTGGAGATCGCCCAGCCATCGTCCTCGGCAAGCCGCCAGTAGGCATCCATGACGACCTCGAACACGACCTTCACGCGTCCCATGCCGGTCAGTCCCTCTCGACCCCGTTCGCCCTCATGCCGCGCCCGCTCCGCATCTGATCGTTTCGTCACGGGGTGCCGCTCGGCCTCATCATCGTCATCGCACCGTCAACTCGCGGCTTCTATGAGGCGCCGCGCCGCGGCACGGGCTTCTTCCGTGATGGTGGCGCCCGCCAGCATCCTGGCAATCTCCTCGCGGCGCGACTCCTCCGCCAGCGGGGTGACCCGAGTGGCGACGCGGCTCTCCCCCTTGAGGACGTTCTTGGAGATCCGCAGATGGAAGGCGGAGCGCGCCGCCACCTGAGGAGCGTGGGTGACGGCGAGAACCTGGACCTTGCCCGACAGCCGGGCAAGGCGCGATCCGATCGCATCCGCCACCGCGCCCCCGACACCCGTATCGATCTCGTCGAAGACCAGCGTCGGTGCAGAGCCCCGATCGGCCAACGACACTTTCAAGGCCAGCATGAAGCGCGCGAGTTCGCCGCCCGACGCCACCTTGGTCAATGGCCCCGGGCGGGTGCCCGGATTGGTCGACACCCAGAATTCCACGCGGTCGATCCCCTCCGACCCGGAACCGACGGGGTCAGAGGCGATCTCGGTCGAGAAGCGGGCCCGCTCCAGCTTCAGGGGGGCGAGTTCGCGGTTGACCGCGGTATCGAGCCGGGTTGCGGTCGCGACGCGGGCTTTGGACAGGTCGTCGGCGGCCCGGCGATAGGCCTCGCTCGCGCCCTGCACGGCTTGCGCCAGCCCGGCGAGGCGGGTCTCGCCGGCATCGAGCGCCTCGAGGTCGGCTGCAAAGCGATCGAGCAGAGCCGGAAGATCCTCGACGGAAACCGAATGCTTCCGGGCCGCGGCCCGGAGCGCGAAAAGTCGTTCCTCGACGGTTTCCAACTCGCGCGGATCGAAGTCGGCAGCCTGCAAAGCGTCCTCGACGGCTGCTGTGGCGCCGTCGAGTGCCACCAGCACGCCATCGAGCGCCTTGAGGCAGGGCTCGATCAAGGCCGGGGCCTGTACGGCCCGGCGCTCGAGGCGACGGAGCAGGGCCGAAAAGGTCGTCAGGGGAGACCCTTCACCCGCAACGCTTTCGTAGGCTTCGCGCAGGTCGCCCGACACTTTTTCGGCCTGCTGCATCACTGACCGCCGCTCGCCGAGCGTCTCTTCCTCGCCGGGCCGCGGCTTCAGCTTCGAGAGCTCATCGTGGACGTGGTGGAGATACTCGGAATCGGCCTGCGCCTTGGCGATGCGCGCCTGTTCCTCGTCGTGGTGGCGCTCGGCCGCCTTGCGGGCCGCGAAGGCTCCACGCACACGGGCGAGCTTGGTCTCCAAACCGCCATAGGCGTCGAGCAGCGTCCGGTGAGCGGCGGGGTCGACCAGCGCGCGGTCGTCGTGCTGGCCATGGATCTCGACGAGCTGACGGCTGACGTCGCGCAGGGTCTGCGCGCTGATTGGCGCATCGTTGAGGAAGGCCCGGGTGCGCCCATCCGGCATCTGGATGCGCCGCAGGAGAAGCGTGCCGTCGGCCTCGACATCCTGGGCCCTCACGACGTCCCAGGCGGGATGATCGAGAGCAAGATCGAAGACGGCCGTGACCTGGCCCTGCTTCTCTCCCTGGCGAACCATCGAGCCGTCGCCTCGGCCGCCGAGCGCCAAAGCCAGCGAGTCGAGCAGGATCGACTTGCCGGCACCGGTCTCGCCCGTCAGCACGGTCAGTCCGGCACCGAAGGTGAGGTCCAGCCGGTCGATCAGGACGATGTCGCGGATGTTAAGCTGGACGAGCATGGAGGACGCGCATCAAGTCGACGGACGATCGGCTCTATAGCACGCGTCCTCTGAAGCTGCGAAACAAAACGCGAACGAAAGACCTCGGCGCGATGTTGGCCGACTGATCGTCAGCCGACCACCTTGTGATAGGTGCGCGAAATCCACGATCCCGGATCCTCGTTGGGTTCCAGGCCATCGGCCTGCAGCTTGGCGAAGGCATCCTTGTACCAGGGGCTGTCGGGGAAATTGTGACCGAGCACCGCAGCTGCGGTCTGCGCCTCGCTGGTGATGCCCAGCGCCAGATAGGCCTCGGTCAAACGCTCCAGGGCCTCTTCGGCATGCCGGGTTGTCTGATACTTCGCCAGGACTTCGCGGAAACGGTTCACCGCAGCAATATAGTTGCGCCGGCTTAGGTAGAACCGCCCGGTCGACATCTCCTTGCCGGCGAGCTGGTCGCGCGTTACCTGGATCTTGTACTTGGAGTCGTCGGTGTACTCGGAATTCGGATATTTGGCGACGATCTGCTGGAAAAGGTCGAGCGCCTTGGCGGCGTTCTCCTGATCGCGCGACACGTCCGGGATCTGCTGATAGTAAGACATGGCCTGCAGATACAGGGCATAGGGCGCATCCGGTGCATTCGGATAGAGCTGATAGAAGTGCTTGCCCGTCGAGATCGCCGTATCGTAGTCGCCGGCCTGATAGTTGGCATAGGTTTGCATCATCAGACCTTTGCGCGACCAGTCGGAGAACGGATATTGCTTGTCGAGTTCGGAAAACTTCTTCGCCGCGCCAGCCCCGTCCTTTTTCTGGAGACGGGCAAGGCCCTGGTCGTAGATGTCGCTGGCCGGGGTCTCGGGAAGGATCTTGGTTTCGTATTTCTCGCCGGCGCCGAAGGGGTTGATCGTATCCAGGGCAGAACAGCCCGCCAGGGGAACAGCCAGAAGGGCCGCGACGGGCACCGCTCGGATGGCCATTCGGAACCGGTCAGACACCATCGTGAAGGCTCGATCTGCTGAAGAGGGGACGGGACGCAACGCCCTGAGAACACGATCCATGCGGTGAGGCAATAGGGCGGCGGCGGGGTAGCATTAAGGCCCGGTTCCGGCCAAAACGCTGCTCCGCCTCAAAAACCATGCCTGTTGCCGCAATACAACGCTTGGTCAGGCGAGCACGCAGGTCCGAGGTGTGAAGCTTCCATCGGATGTCGGAACTGTCGCGTGGATCAGTTAGCCTCGGCCGCAAAGGCCGGGAGGGGGGCGAAGCCGCCGAAGTCGGCGAAGCCTGAGGTCACCTGGACGGGTGCTTCGACGAAACTGTAGGCGGTCCGGTCGGCGAACAGAGCCTGGAGCACCAGGAAGTTCATCTTATGGCCTGGGCAGAAGGCCGAGTAGTGGCCGATGATCGGGGCTCCCGCCAAAGCGAGGTCGCCGACGGCATCGAGCATCTTGTGCGACACGAATTCGTCGCTGGAGCGCAGACCCTCGGGATTGAGGATCCGATCATCGTCGACGGCGACGGAGTTCTCGAGCGAGGATCCCTTGGCGAAGCCGAGCTTCCACAACCGCTCCACGTCGCGCAGGAGCCCGAAGGTGCGGGCGCGCGAGAGTTCGCGGCGGAAGCTGGTCGCGGAAAGCTCCATGGTCTTGCGATGGCGACCGATGGCGGCCACCGGATAGTCGATCTCGACGTCGAGCGAGAAGCCGTCATCCGCCGGACGAAGCTCCGAAAAGGAGCGGCCGTGTTCGATGCGGACCGGCTTCAGGACCTTGAGAAAGCGCCGTGGCGCCGACAGGGCGCGCAGGCCTACCTTGTCGATGGCGGCGACGAAAGCCGCCGATGACCCGTCCATGATCGGCACTTCCGGGCCGTCGATCTCGACGAGCACGTTGTCGAGGCCGAGGCCCGTGAAAGCGGCCAGCAGGTGCTCGACAGTCGATACGGAGCCTAGCGAGGTATCGCCCAGGACGGTGCAAAGATCGGTGGCCGAGACGCGGGACCACTTGGCCTCGATGCGCCGGGAGGCGCCTTCGGGCAGTCCGGTTCGGAGAAAGGCGACGCCGCTATCGGGCTCGGCGGGATGCAGGATCAGTGTGACAGGAGCATTCGAATGGACGCCGTTGCCGGTGAGAATGCACCGTTTACGCAGGGTCGTCTGCTTCGGAAACTTCATGCCACTCCGCTCCACTCGACCGGACCGGCAAGACCACGGCATTTCCGCCGATCCTCGCCGTCCCTGGTCCGACCCGTTCGCGAGACCCGAGGGCCATCGTGTTCGGGCTTTCAGTCCGACCGCCGACGATCCGTACGTCCCGGATCGCGTCGTCTCGCCTGCTTCGAATTGGACCCTACGCGTCGCGCCGAGTCGCGCCAAATCACTCTTTCTTACGTACTGTTACAAAGGATCGGAAAGTTTCTGGAAACTGTGCTGAACGCGAATGAGACGACTGATCAACGCGTTACGCCGCCGTCCCGGGCGGGACGGCGGCGTAGGAAGATAGGCTGAATTACGCTTGGGTCAGTTCGACTGGCGGCGCAGGAAGGCGGGGATCTCCAGTTGGTCGTCCTCGTAGGCGCGGGCCGGGGGTAGGGCGCGGCCGTGCTGATCGGTCGGGCCGCCGGCGTGGCGCGGAGCCGGCTGCATCGGCGGACGCTTGGCATAGTCGCCACCCTGCGGTGCCTGTGGGGCACGAGGTGCGTGACCCTGCGGCGGCGAATAGGGCATTGGAGCCTGCGGCATGCGAGGCGCCGGCTGATGAACCGGCTGGCGGATCGGCGCCGAGGCGGCGACCTCCTCCTGACGGCTCATGCCGAAAGAAGCCAGGCGCTCGAGAAGGGTGCGGCGCTTGGTGTCGGAGGCGCCGTGCTGGTCGACCGTGGCCGGCTCGCCGCGATGGGCGCGGATCTGCTGCTGAACGGGCAGGGGCAGGTCCTCGATCTGCGGCATGCGCTGAGCACGCTGGGGCTGCTGGGCGGCCGGGGGGATGAACGGACCAGCGTCATGGTAGTCGTGACGCAGCGGCTCCGGGACCGGCGGGGGCGGTGCGAAGCTCGAACCCTTGGGCGCCGAGACGGCCTTGATCTCGACGTCGCCGGCCACCTGAGCCTGAGGAATGTAGCCGCCCTGCTGCGGCGCGCCGAAGTTCTGGGGCACGACGAAATTATGCGGCGCGGGGGCGGGAGCCTGATCGTAGGCGGCGGAGTCCGACGTCATCACGGGACGCGAGATCGCCTCCTGGCGCGCGGCGCTCTGGGCGCGGAGCTTCTGGGCTACTTCGGCGATGCGGGATTCGCCGGAGTTGAGGTCCTTGGCGCCGAGCGGCTGGTCGATGCCGGTCGCCACGACCGAGACGCGCACGATGCCGTCGAGGTTGGAATCGAAAGTCGCGCCGAGGATGATGTTGGCGTCCTCGTCGACCTCCTGGCGGATCCGGCTCGCGGCCTCGTCGACCTCGTAGAGGGTCAGGTCGTTGCCGCCCGTGATGGAGATGAGCAGCCCGCGGGCGCCCTTCATCGAAACTTCGTCGAGCAGCGGGTTGGCGATGGCGGCCTCGGCGGCCAGGATGGCGCGCTTGTCGCCCGAGGCCTCGCCGGTGCCCATCATCGCCTTGCCCATTTCGCGCATGATGGCGCGGACATCGGCGAAGTCGAGGTTGATCAGGCCTTCCTTGACCATGAGGTCGGTGATGCAGGCCACGCCCGAATAGAGCACCTGGTCGGCCATCGAGAAGGCGTCGGCGAAGGTGGTGCGTTCGTTGGCGACGCGGAACAGGTTCTGGTTCGGGATGCAGATCAGCGTGTCGACGCTCTTCTGCAGCTCGTTGATGCCGGCCTCGGCGACGCGGGCCCGGCGGGCGCCCTCGAACTGGAACGGCTTGGTGACGACACCGACCGTGAGGATGCCCATGTCGCGCGCCGTGCGGGCGATGACGGGGGCGGCGCCGGTGCCGGTGCCGCCGCCCATGCCGGCGGTGACGAAGCACATGTGGGCTCCGGCAAGGTGGTCACGAATCTCTTCGATGGCCTCTTCGGCGGCCGCACGGCCGACCTCCGGCTGCGAACCGGCGCCAAGACCCTCGGTCACCTGCAGGCCCATCTGGATGATGCGCTCGGCCTTCGACGAGGTCAGCGCCTGGGCATCGGTATTGGCCACGATGAAGTCGACGCCCACCAGGCCCGACACGATCATATTGTTGACGGCATTGCCGCCAGCGCCACCGACGCCGCAGACCATGATACGGGGCTTCAGTTCACGCAACTCAGGCATCTTCAGGTTGATCGTCATCGTGTGGCCTCTCATGTCCCCTCGGGCCGCTCGCATCGGCCCTTGATGTGCCTGTTGCCGCTTCCGGGTTGCCGCCGCAGTCCGGAGATTGTCGCCAAACCCTTAACAAACCCCTTACAGTTAACGCTTTGGCGTTAACCCGGTCCCGGTTCGGGACGCTGCCGCGGACCCTCGGGGCAAGCGTCCGTTTCGGTCAGAAACTGTCTTTCAGCCAGCGGCTGACGCGGGTCATGTAGCCGTCTGTCCCCGTCGCCTGGAGGGGCACGTCGCGCCTAGGCTCGAAATGCTCGATGCTGGCCACCTGCGGATAGATGAGCAGGCCGACACCTGCCGCAAATGCGGGGCTCTTGGCCGATTCCGGCAGCCCCTGGATGCCCAGCGGACGCCCGATTCGGACCTGGGGCGAGAGGATGCGCCGGGCGGCCTCGGCCATGCCGGTCAACTGGCAGGCGCCACCCGTGAGAACGAGCCGGCGTCCAGCGTGGGCCGGGAAGCCCGCGGCATTGAGCCGGTCGCGCACCAGTTCCAGGATCTCCTCCACCCGGGGGCGGATGATGCGGACGAGATGCGACTTCGGCAGGTGAATGGGGTGATCATGCTCGTCGCCGACCTGGGGCACGGCGATCGTCTCGCGCTCGTCGGAGGCCGAGGTGATGCAGGTGCCGTGCAGCGTCTTCAGCCGCTCGGCATCGCTGAGCCTTGTGGTCAGGCCGCGCGCGATATCGGTCGTGACATGGTTGCCGCCGACCGCGATCGCGTCGACATGGGCGAGATGCCCCCCCGCGAAGACGCCGACCGACGTCGTGCCGCCCCCCATGTCGATCAGCGCGACGTCGAGTTCCGCCTCGTCGTCGGCCAACACCGACAAGCCGGCCGCGTATGGGGTCGCCACCAGCGCATCTACCTGCAGATGGCAGCGCTCGATGACGAGCATGAGATTGCGGGCCGCCGCGGCATCGCAGCCGACCACATGCATATCGGCGCCGAGTTCGTCGCCGATCATCCCCTTGGGGTCGCGGATC
This sequence comes from Janthinobacterium lividum, assembly GCA_050920985.1. Lineage (GTDB taxonomy): Bacteria > Pseudomonadota > Alphaproteobacteria > Rhizobiales > Beijerinckiaceae > Lichenihabitans. Next base: position 89,918 of record JBPBQY010000043.1, read on the forward strand.
GAGCGCGTGCGGTCGAGCGAGAAGCCGGTCGGCAGAGAATGCAGCACGGCCCGGCCCTGGCGCGCCATGGTGGCGCAGGAGGCTTCGAGCACGCGATGGACGTCGTAGTCCGACACGGCCTTCCCGCCGACCGCCACCTTGGCATTGTAGTGCTGCGACGACAGGCGGCCGCCCGTGATGTTGACGATGACGGAGCCGACCTCGACCCCGGCCATGCGCTCGGCGGCATCGACGGCGAGCCGGATGGCGTTCTCCGCCTCGTCCATGTCCACCACGGCGCCGCCCTTGATGCCGCGCGAGCGCTGGTGCCCGATGCCGAGGATGCGGCAGCGGTGGGTACGGCCGGGCAGGGTATCGGAGGCCTCGGCAGGATTCAGCTTGGCGATCAGGCAGGCGATCTTGGACGTGCCGATATCCAGCACGCACAGGATGGCGCTGCGCCGCGCCGACAGGGGGCGCAGGCGCCGGGGCATCAGGCGGTTGCTCATAGGTCGATCTTCCGCTTGGGACGTTTCGCCAGCATGGCGGTGCGCGCCGCCGCCGCGTCCTCGCTGAGCCGCGCCGTGATGCGGCCGGGGATGCGCAGGTCGATTGAGATGACGTCCTTCTCGAGGATGTGCGACTGACGCTCGATGTCGGCCAGTCGCTTCAACGTATCGACGGCGTCGAGCTCCGGGAGTTCGACATCGACACCGGACTCCATCTTCAGGGTCCAGCGCCGCTGACCGACGAAGATACCGGCCCGCACCTTGTCGCGCAGTTCGCCGGCGGCCGTGAGCAGCGTCTGAAATTCGCCGATCCGGGAGTTGGCCCCCTCGCCCACCACGAAGGGCAGACCGTTGAATCGATCGTCGTGAACGCCGTCGATGGGCGTGCCGTCGGTGGAGACGAGACTCAGCTGACCGTCCTTCTGCCACAGGGCCGCGGCGTCGCGTTCCGTGACGTTGATGTGCAGATCGTTGGGGAAGAGCTTGCGGACCGTGACGTCCTGGATGAGCGCCACGCCCCGCAGCCGGTCTCGAAGCGCGGTCGGGTCCAGCATTGCGAGGGAGTTGCGCTGACTGAGTCCGCCATCGTGCAGGATCTCGCTCGGCGTCAGCGATTTCAGGCCCGTGATCGTCACGGCGTCGATGGAGAAGCCGAGCGCCTTGGCGACGAGGTCGGCAGGACTGCCGTTCTCCGCCACGTAGGTGGCGTATTGGCCGCCCCGCACCGTGCCGTAGAGACCCGTCGCGGAGAGCAGCGCCACGACCAGGACCGTGCCGAGACCCGGCAGAGGCCGGCGGCGCGCCTCAGCCGTGACGCGTTTGGCGCGGCGGCGCGACTTCACCGACGACGACGGGGGCCGGGGATGGCCGGCGAGGAGCGCGAAGGGACCCAAACCGCGGGTCCCCGGGCTCGCCGCGATCCCGATACCGGCCTCGCTCAACGATCGCAGGAGGCGTCCTCCACCATCCATCGCATCAACTCACCAAACGAGTACCCGGCGGCGGCCGCCATTTCGGGGACCAGCGAGGTCTCGGTCATGCCGGGCTGCGTGTTGATTTCCAGCACCACGAGCTCGCCGGTGCCCTCCGGTCGGTCGTCGTATCGGAAATCCGCACGGCTGACCCCGCGACAGCCGAGAGCCCGGTGGGCCCGCAAGGTCAACTCTTGAACAAGTTGGTAAACATTGTCCTTCAAATCCGCCGGAAGCACATGGATGGAGCCGCCGGGCGCATATTTGGCGTCGTAGTCGTAGAAGGCGTGGTCGCGCGACAGGATATCGATGACAGCGGTCGGCTTGCCGTCGATCACCGCGCAGGTGAGTTCTCGGCCCGCCACGAAGGCTTCCGCCAGGATCATGTCGCCGTGGGGCCAGTCCGGCCTGCCGATCTCCTGGGGGGGATGGCTGCGGTCCGCCTGTACGATGACGACGCCGACGGAGGAGCCCTCGTTGACGGGCTTCAACACGTAAGGCGGGGGTAGCACGTGGCGTTTGGCGGCCTCGTGCCGGTCGACCGTCAGCCCATGGGCGACCGGGATGCCGGCCGCCGCCATGACGAGCTTGGCCTTGTCCTTTTGCATCGCCAGGGCCGAGGCGAGCACGCCCGAATGGGTATAAGGGATGCGCAGCACCTCCAGAATGCCCTGCAGCGTGCCGTCTTCGCCGACCCGGCCATGCAGCGCGTTGAGGGCGACGTCGGGGCGCAACCGGGCCAGGACCTCGGCGATGCTCCGGTCGACGTCGACGCGGGTGACGCGGAAACCCTCGCCTTCGAGCGCCCTGGCGCAGGCCTCGCCCGAGCGGAGCGAGACTTCGCGTTCGGCGGACCAGCCGCCCATCAAGACTGCGACGTGTTTGCTCATCGGCTCCGGTCCAACGTGGAACAGGGGGCGACTTCACCCCACGGCCCCGGCTGAGAGCACGCCGAAGATGGTTAACAGAAGGCTGCTTCATAAAGCCTTAAGATGAGACCGACCGGGAAATCTCGGCTAGCCGAGGCTTGCGCACCCGCGGGCGAGAACCGCCTCGGCCGCACGGCTTGCCTTGGCGGCCGAAGCCTCTCGAAACGCGCGCTGGCGATCTGGCCAGCCTGGAAGGCCGCCATTCTACGGTCTCCTCGCTTGGCTTAAGCGGCGGATCAGACGGGAACCGGCACGCCGATCCGCTTGATCTCCCAGTCTAGCGAGATGCCGCTGGTCGCCAAGACGCGCCGCCGCACTTCCTCTCCGAGTGCCTCGATGTCGCGAGCGCTCGCCTGGCCGCGGTTGATGAGGAAGTTGCAATGCATCTCCGACATCTGGGCGTCGCCGATCGTCAGGCCGCGGCAGCCCGCGGTGTCGATCAGTTGCCATGCCTTGCCGCCGGGCGGGTTCTTGAAAGTCGAGCCGCCGGTCTTCTCGCGAATGGGCTGCGAGGCCTCGCGCGCCGCCGTGATGCGGTCCATCTCGGCGAGAATTGCGGCAGGATCTCCGGGCCGGCCCTGGAACAGGGCTTCGGTGAAGATGATCGAAGCCGGCACCGAGGAATGCCGATAGGCGAATCCCATCTCGGCATTGGTGAAAACCCGTAGCGCGCCGTCGCGGGCGACCCCGCGTGCCTCGATCAGCACGTCCTTGGTCTCGCCGCCATGGGCGCCGGCGTTCATCCTCAGCGCGCCGCCGATCGAGCCCGGAATGCCGCGGAAGAAGGCCAGCCCGTCGACGGCGGCGTCGGCCGCGGCTCGCGCCACCTTCACGTCGGGGACGGCAGCACCGGCGCGCACTCTGCGGTCGTCGTCGACCGCTATGCCGTTGAAGCCGCGGCCGAGCTTGACCACTACTCCGGGCACGCCGCCGTCGCGCAGGATGACATTGGAGCCTAGGCCGAGGGGCATGACGGGCACTTCGGCCGGAATGCGGGCCAACGCATAGGCGAGGTCCTCAGCGTCGGCCGGCACAATCAGCACCTCGGCCGGCCCGCCCACGCGGAACCAGCTCATGGCGGCGAGGCTGTCATCCGCCGTCAGCCGGCCACGGAAGTCGGGCAGACGGGAGCGGAGGTCGTCGAACAGGCTCACAAGGCGTCTCCTGCGGCCAACTCGCCCGGTAGCGCGTAAGCCCATTGGGTGATGTTGCCAGCGCCGAGGCACACGACGTAGTCCCCCGGCTTAGCGAGGGTCCGCACCACGCCGGCCAGGGCCGCCGGGCCGTCGAGCGCGATGACGTTGCGATGGCCGTGCGCCTTGATGGCCGTCACCAGCCCGTCGCGGTCGATCCCCGGCAGCGGCGTTTCCCCCGCCGCATAGACGTCGGCCACCACCACGGTATCGGCGTCGTTGAAGCAGGAGGCGAATTCGTTGAACAGGGATTGCAGGCGCGAGTAGCGGTGCGGTTGGACCACCGCGATGACTTGGTTGCGGGTCGATGCGCGAGCGGCGCGCAGCACGGCGGCGATCTCGACCGGATGGTGGCCGTAATCGTCGAAGACCGCAGCCCCGTTCCACTCACCGACACGGGTGAAGCGCCGCTTCACGCCGCCGAAGCCGCGCAGGGCCTCGCGGATTGTGTCGATCGGCACGCCGAGTTCAACCGCGACCGCGATGGCTGCCGTGGCATTGAGTGCATTGTGGTGGCCCGGCATCGGCATGACCACGTCTTCGATGTAGCGGGCCGAGTCGGTCTTGCGGTCGCGGATGATGACGTTGAACCGCGACACGCCACCCTCGAGGTGGATATCGATGAGCCGGACATCGGCCTGCGGGTTCTCGCCATAGGTGACGATCCGCCGATCCTCGATCCGGCCGACGAGTTCCTGCACCACGGGATGGTCCAGGCAGAGGACAGCGAAACCGTAGAAGGGCAGGTTCTCGACGAGGGTGCGGAAGGCCTCCTTGACGGCGTCGAAGGTCTTGAAGTGATCGAGGTGCTCGGCATCGATGTTGGTGATGACGGCGACATCGGCGGGGAGCTTCAGGAAGGTGCCGTCGCTCTCGTCGGCCTCCACCACCATCCACTCGCCTTCGCCGCGACGGGCGTTGGTGCCGTAGGCATTGATGATGCCGCCGTTGATGACGGTGGGATCGAAACCGCCGGCGTCGAGCAGGGTCGCGACGAGCGAGGTCGTGGTGGTCTTGCCGTGGGTGCCGGCCACCGCCACGCATTGGCGCAGGCGCATGAGCTCGGCCAGCATCTCGGCGCGGCGCACCACGGGAATCCGGCGCTCGCGGGCGGCGGCGAGCTCCGGATTGTCGCGCTGGATCGCGCTCGACACGACCACCACCTCGGCGGCGCCGAGATTCTCGACGCGGTGCCCGATCGAGACCTCCATGCCCTTGTCGCGCAGGCGCTGCACATTGGCGCCTTCGGTCGCGTCCGACCCCTGGACCTTGTAGCCCAGCGTGTTCAGCACCTCGGCGATACCCGACATGCCGATGCCGCCGATCCCGACGAAATGAATGGGCCCGAGCTCGCGCGGCAGTTTCATGCGTTCCCAATCCTAAGCGTGGCCCTCCGCGACCGCGAGGACGAGATCTGCCAGTCGCTCGGCGGCGTCCGGGCGGCCGTCGTGGCGCGCCGCATCGGCGCGGACGAGCAGTTCCGCGGGGTCGTTCAACACGCGCCGCAGCTCTTCCGCAAGCCATTCGGGCGTGAACAGCGTCTGATCCCGCACGATCGCGGCGCCGCTCCGCGCCAGAACGGCCGCATTGGCGGCTTGGTCCTGGTCGAGCGCATGGGGGAAGGGCACCAGCACGGCGGCGCGGCCGATGACGGCGAGTTCGCTCACCGTGGAGGCGCCGGCGCGGGCGACCACGAGATGGGCGTCGGCCATCCGATCCGGCAGGTCGGCGAAGAAAGGCATGACCTCGGGAGCGAGGCCGAGCGCCGCATAGGCGTCGCGCACCCGCGTCTCATCCTCGCCGCGCGCCTGCTGGACGATGCGGAGCCGCGCGCGCTCCTCGGCGTCGAGGAGCGCCACGGCGGCCGGCACGATGTCCGACATGACGCGTGCGCCTTGCGACCCGCCCGTGACCAGCAGCGAGATCATGCCGCCAGCGGCGAGATCCGGCATGGCGCGCCCGGAGGCCGCGATCACGCTCGGCCGCACGGGATTGCCGGTGAAGGTCGCTTTGGCGGCGATGGCGTCAGGCACCTTCTCGAGCGCCGGGAAACCCGTGGCGATGCGCGTCGCACGGTTGGCGACGAAGCGGTTCGCCTTGCCCATCACGGCATTCTGCTCGTGGAGCACGATGGGAATGCTGCGGATCGAGGCACCGATGAGCGGAGGAACCGTCGGATAGCCGCCGAAGCCCACGATGACGCTCGGCTTGATCTTGCCGATCATCCGCCAGGCCGCCAGCACGCCGCGCGACAATTGCCCGGCGGCGGCGGCCTTGGCGACCGGCGAGCCGGATCGCGGCGTCGCCGAGGGGACGGCGTGGAGGGCGCGGGCCGGGAAGTCGACCCCGTATTTCAGCGCCCGGTCGTCGGTCATCAGTTCGACCGCAACGCCGCGCGTCGCGAGCGCGCGGGCGAGGGCCTCGGCGGGAAACAGATGGCCGCCGGTGCCTCCGGCGGCGAGCAGGACGGGCCGGTCCTTCGAGGGTGTCGTCACGAGAGCTCGGCCCCGAGGGCGCCGTCCGGCGCCTCACCGCGGGCGTAGGGGATCGGGTCCATCACGGCGGCGCGCGGCCGCTTGCGCGTCACCGCGATGAGAAAGCCCATGGCGAGGGCCAGCGAGATCATCGACGAGCCGCCGTAGGAGATGAAGGGCAGCGTCATGCCCTTGGCGGGCATGAGATGCAGGTTCACCGACATGTTGATGCAGCTCTGGATGCCGAAGAGGATCACGAGCCCCGCCGTGGCGAAGCGGCAGAAAGGGTCGTCGTTGCGCGACGCCAGCAGCAGGCCGCGCAGCACGATGAAGGCGAAGATACCGGCCAGGAACATGCAGAACAGGAGCCCGAATTCCTCGCCCGTGACGGCGAAGATGAAGTCGGTGTGGGCATCGGGCAGCACACGTTTCACGGTGCCTTCGCCCGGACCCTTGCCGAGCCATCCGCCCGAAACGAAGCTCTCCACCGCGGTATCCACCTGGAACGTGTCGGTGGCCCCGGGGCCATTCGATGGGTCCAGGAAGTGCAGGATGCGGTCGCGGACGTGGGGAACGAGTTTGTAGGCGACGAAGACGCTGACGGCACCCATGCCGCCGATGCCGCCGACCCAGAACCAGTGCAGGCCCGCCATGAAGAACAGCGCCGCCCAGACGAGCGAAATCAGCATGGTCTGGCCGAAGTCGGGCTGCAGGATCAGCGGCACGATGGTGAGCGGCAGCAGCAGCAGCGCGATGATGTTGCCCGGCACGTCGCGGCGGCGGGCGCCCTCGGAAAAGGCCCAGGCGGCGAGGATCACGAAGGCGGGCTTGACGAATTCGCTAGGCTGAACGCCGAAGATCCAGCGCTTGGCGCCTTTCACCTCATGGCCGAAGACCAGCGCCATGGCGATCAGCGCCATGCCGCCGACGAAGACCAGGAGCCCCGCGCGCCGAACATCGCGCGGCTGAAGGAACGATGTCGCCAGCAACAGGCAGAGCGACGGCAACAGGAACATCACCTGATGATGCACGAAGTAGAAGGTCGAAAGCCCCAACCGCTCCGCCACCGACGGACTGCCCGCCATGGTGAGCACGATCCCCAGCACGACGAGGAGGCCGATGGCGGCCAGGAGCCAGCGGTCGACCGTCCACCACCAATCGGCGAAGACCGAGCGTTCGGCGCGCGAGATCATGCGGAACTCCTGACACTGGCGCGCTTCAGCGCGGAAGGGCCGCCACCAAGGCCCGGAAGGCGTCGCCCCGCGCCTCGAAGTTCCTGAACTGGTCGAAGGAGGCACAGGCTGGCGAGAACAACACGGTTTGGTTACCGAAACCTTGCCGAGCGTCGGCGGCCGCCGCCGCGACGGCCTTCTCCAGTGTGTCGCATCTCTGGCTCGGCACGCGCCCGCGCAAGGTGGCGGCGAAGGTATCGGCCGCCTCCCCGATCAGATAGGCCCGCTCGACCCGGTCGAAGAGCGGGACCAAAGTTTCGATGCCGCCCGCCTTGGGAACCCCGCCAAGGATCCAATGGACCCGGTCGAAGCTGAGCAGCGCCTTTTCGGCCGAATCCGCATTGGTGGCCTTGGAGTCGTTGACGAAGAGCGTGTTGCCGATCCGCCCGACATCCTCCATCCGGTGAGGAAGGCCTGGAAATGTGTCCATACCGTTCTGAATGACATGGGCGTCGCACCCGCGAAGGCCGAGGAGATCCGCGCAGGCGGCGGCGAAACAGGCGTTCTGGGCATTGTGCGACCCCCGCAAGGTCGAGATGCCGCTAATCCCGCCGAGGATCCGCTCGGGACCGTCGTAGGGCCGCATCAGAAGCATGTGGCCGCCCGAGAGCGAGACGCCGGTCGGCAGATCCTGCCGGACCGAGACCGGAAGGTGTCGTCCTGACGGGCCGAGATGGCGCGCGTGGAGCCGCATCTCGCGCTCGACGGCCCGTTCGAAGATGTCGGCCGAGGCGGGATCGTCCACGCCGACGAGCGACCAGTCCGATCGCTCGATCAGCCGTTCCTTCACCGCCGCATAGGCCTCGAACGTGCCGTGGCGGTCGATGTGGTCGGGGCTGAGATTGAGCAGCATGCCCACTGTCGGGGCGAGGCTCGGGGCGAGGTCGATCTGATAGGACGACACTTCGAGGACATGTAGGCGGCCGGTGGCCGGCGGATCGAGTGCTAGGACGGCGGTGCCGATATTGCCGCCCATCTGCACGTCCCAGCCCGCCGACCGGAAGATATGCGCCGTCAAAGCGGTTGTGGTGGACTTGCCGTTGGTGCCCGTGATGGCGACGAGCTTCGCGTCCGGCGCGATGGCGGCGCGCTCGCGGCAGAAGAGCTCCATGTCGCCGATGATCTCGACGCCCGCCGCCTGGGCGAGCTTCGCCGACCAGTGCGGCTCCGGATGGGTCAGCGGCACACCCGGGCTCAGCACCAGCGCGTGAAGGCCGGACCAGTCGAGGTCGCGGAGATCCACGACCTCGTGGCCGCGGTCCAGAGCCTTGGTACGGGCCGGTTCTGAATCGTCCCAGCAGATGACGCGGGCGCCGCCGTCCTTCAGCGCCTCGGCGGTGACAAGGCCGGAGCCGCCGAGACCGAAGAGCGCCAGACTGCGCCCGGCGCAATGCGTGACGGGCGTCATCGAAACTACCGGACCTTCAAGGTCGACAGGCCGAGCAGGGCCAGGACGAAGGACACGATCCAGAATCTCATGACGATCTGCGGCTCCGACCAGCCGAGCTTTTCGAAATGGTGGTGGATCGGCGCCATGCGGAAGACGCGCTTGCCGGTCAGCTTGAACGAGCCGACCTGCACGATGACCGAGAGAGCCTCGACGACGAAGAGCCCGCCGACGATCAGGAGCACGATCTCGTGCTTGATGGCGACCGCGATCGTGCCGATGAGACCCCCCAGGGCCAGGGAGCCGGTGTCGCCCATGAAGATCTGGGCCGGCGGGGCGTTGAACCACAGGAAGCCCATGCCGGCGCCCGCCACCGCACCTGCCACGACGAGGAGTTCGCCGGTTCCCGGCACATGGTGGATGCCGAGGTAGGTCGCGTAGAGCAAGTTCCCCGAAAAATAGGCGATGACCCCGAACGTGCCCGTGGCGATCATCACCGGCACGATGGCGAGCCCGTCGAGCCCATCGGTGAGGTTCACGGCGTTGCCGAAACCGACGATGATGAAGGCGCCGAAGACGATGAAGAAGAGGCCGAGGTCGACGACGATCCCGTTGACGAAAGGAAGGTAGAGTCCAGTGGTCGAGGCGGGACCCACGGCCGTCATGGCCCAGCAGGCGACGAGGGCGATCAGCGCTTCGAGCGCCAGCCGGGCTCGGCCCGCGAAGCCGGCATGGGTCTGTTTCGTGACCTTCAGGTAGTCGTCGTAGAAGCCGATCATGCCGAATCCGAGCGTCACCAGCAGCACGATCCACACGTAGGGGCTGCGCAGGTTCGTCCAGAGCAAGGTGGAAACGACAAGGCCCGAGAGGATCATCAGGCCCCCCATGGTGGGGGTGCCGCGCTTTTTCAGATGGTCCGGCCCGTCGGTGCGGATCGGCTGGCCTTTGCCCTGCTTGATGCGCAGCGCCGCGATGATCGACGGTCCGAAGAAGAAGACGAACAGAGCCGCCGTGGCGGTCGCCCCGATGGTCCGGAACGTCAGGTAGCGAAAAAGATTGAGCGGGCTGAAATAGCCTGAAAGTTCGGTGAGCCAGGTGAGCATGTCTGTCCTCAGCGGCCCACCGGCTTGGGGCGGAACCTGTCCTTCAAGGCGGCGACGAGCGGCCCCATGCGGCTGCCGTTGGAGCCCTTCACCATGACGACGTCGCCGGCTCGAATGCCGTCCGCGAGCGGGTCCTGGATAGCGGCGGCAGCCTCGCCCCACAAGCCTCGCACTTCGGAGGGCAGCCTCATGAACAGAGCCTGAGTGAGCGGGCCCGCCGCATAGACGAGGTCAACCCGGGCCGCGAGAATGTCGTCGGCAAGATCCGTGTGGAGGCGTTCGGCCTCGAGCCCGAGTTCGCGCATGTCGCCCAGAACCGCGATGCGCCGGCCCTCTCCGGACGGCTCCGTCGAGCCGAGCACCGCCAGGGCAGCCCTCATCGAGGTGGGGTTGGCGTTGTAGCTTTCGTCGATCAGCGTGGCGGTGCCCTGGTCGAGCGCGAGGCTCGATTGGGCGCCGCGACCCGCTCCGGCCCTGGCGCGGCCCAGGGATGCCGCCGCCGAATCGACGTCGATGCCCGCCGCGCGCGCGACCAGCAGCACGGCCAAGGCATTGACGGCGAGGTGGCGACCCGGTGCGCCGAGATGGAAATGAACGCGGCGCCCGAGGATCAGAGCCGAGACGTCGGATCCGCCATGGGTCGGGATGCAGTCGACAAGCCTCGCATCCGCCTCGTCATGTTCGCCGAAGGTCAGGACGTGACGCGCCGGCGAGGCATCGGCATGAGCCCGCAGGCGTTCATAGGTGCCGATGTCGCGATTGAGGATCGCGACCCCGCCCGGAACGAGCCCTGAGAAGATCTCACCCTTGGCGTCCGCGATCTCGTCGACCGAGGCGAAATGCTCGAGATGCGCGGCGGCGACGGTGGTCACCAGCGCGATGTGTGGGCGCACGAGCCCGACGAGCGGCGTGATCTCGCCGGCATGGTTCATGCCGATCTCGAAGACGCCGTAGCGCGCATCGGTCGGCAGGCGGGCCAGCGTCAGGGGGACACCCCAATGATTATTGAAGGAGGCCACCGAGGCATGCGTCGGCCCGGCGTCGCTCATTACGACGCGCAAGGCCTCCTTGACCGAGGTCTTGCCGACGGAGCCCGTCACGGCGACGATCCGCGCCTCCGATCGTTCCCGCGCGGCAGCGCCGAGTCGCTGCAGGGCCGCAAGGACATCGTCGACGACGTAGAGGCAGGGGAGGCCCGCGAGCGCAAGAGCGTGAGCTTCGTCGACCACGGCCGCGGCGGCACCGGCCGCGAAGGCAGCGCGGACGAAGTCATGCCCGTCGTGCACCTCGCCCGCGATGGCGAAGAAGAGTTCGCCGCCTTTTACCGTGCGGGTATCGATGGAAATGCCCGTCACGCCGTCGAGCGGCGGCGTACCGCTGACGCGCGCCTGGAGACGGGTGACCAGACCGAGCCCGGTCCAGAGAGGCGTCTCGGTCATGATCGGATCCCGGCAAGCGCGGCCGCGACGGCCTCCGCGTCGGAGAAGGGGAGGGTGGCGCCGGCGATCGTCTGGCCCGTCTCGTGGCCTTTGCCGGCGACCACCAGGACGTCGCCCGGCCCGAGCGACGAGACCGCATGGCGGATCGCCTCGGCCCGGTCCCCAATCTCGATCGCCCCGGGTGCTGCTGCCAGGATGGCGGCGCGGATCGTTGCAGGGTCTTCCGATCGCGGATTGTCGTCGGTGACAATCACGACGTCGGCGAGGCGTGTGGCGATCTCGCCCATCATGGGCCGCTTGCCGGCGTCGCGGTCCCCGCCGCAGCCGAAGACCACGACGAGACGCCGCTCGGCATAGGGGCGCAGGGTCTGGAGCACTTTGTCCAGTGCGTCGGGCTTGTGGGCGTAGTCGATCAGGATCGGTGCGCCGCTCGTCTCGCCGACGCGTTCCAGCCGCCCCGGTGCGCCGACGAGGTGTTCCAGCGAGGCAAAGACGAGATCGGGTGAGGTCCCGGTGGCGATGCAGAGGCCGGCCGCCACGAGAGCGTTAAAAACCTGGAACAGACCGGCCAGCGGCAGATCGAGGGTCCGGTCGCCAGCCGCATGGCGGAGCACGATCCGGGTGGAGAAGCCGCGGGGCTCGGCCGAGAGGAGACGAATGCCGTCCCCCTGCCACCCGACCGTCATCACCGTAAGACCGCGGGCACGGGCCGTGTCGATCACCTGGGCGGAGGCGTCGCTATCGGCATCGATCACGGCGGTGGCTCCGGGCGGGAGCAACTCACCGAACAGGCGGAGCTTGGCGGCCAGGTAGGCCTCCACCGAGGAGTGATAGTCGAGGTGGTCGCGCGAGAGATTGGTGAAGGCGCCAGCCGCAAGGCGCAAGCCGTCGAGCCGGTGCTGGTCGAGGCCGTGCGAAGAGGCTTCGAGGGCGAGATGACTGACACCGTCGCGTGCCAGACGATCGATGTCGCGATGCAGCGTCACGGGGTCGGGCGTCGTGAGGGAGCCGTAGACGGCCCCGTCCGGCGCCACGATGCCGAGCGTGCCGAGCGAGGCCGCGCGGGCGCCCGCCGCAATCCAGATCTGCCGCACGAAGGCGGCCACCGATGTCTTGCCGCTGGTGCCCGTCACCGCCACGATCGTCGACGGCTGCTCCGGATAGAAGCGCGCCGCCGCCTCCGACAACGACCGCCTGACAGAGGGAACGAGGACGACCGGACCATCGTCCGAGCGCTCCGCCACCACAGCCACGGCGCCGGCGCTGCGGGCTGCCGCCGCGTAGGCGAGACCGTCGCCCCGCGTTCCCGGAACGGCGAAGAAGACGAAGCCTGGCTGCACGGCGCGGCTGTCCGCCGTCAGACCCTGAACTTCGGTTTCGCTCCCTGCGGAGCCGAGCGCGGCGCCGGGCAGCAGCTCGGCCAGTCTCATCGCAGCACGGTATCCATGCCGATCCCGAGCTTCGCGACGGTCGGGAAAGGGGCCGTCGGCAGGTCGAGGTTCGGCGGCAGGTTCAGGAGCGGGGCGATGCGCTCCATGATCTTGCCGCAGACCTCGCCCGAGTTCCAGGCCGCCGTATGATAGCCATAGGTCCCTTCCGCGGCCTGCGGATCTTCCATCATCACGAAGAACAGGTATTTGGGTTTGTCGGCCGGCACGATGGACATGAAGGTCGTGTTGACCCGGTCGTTGGAATAATGGCCGTGGATCAGCTTGTCTGCCGTTCCGGTTTTGCCGCCCGCGAAATAGCCGGGGATGTCGATCTTCTTGGCCGAGCCGAGCGTGGCATTGACCCGCATGAGATAGCGCAGGCTCTCCGATACCTCCGGACGTATGACGCGCTGGGATTCGTCGCGCGCATCCGGCTTGTCGCGTTTCAGGAAAGTGGGGGTGATCTCGTAGCCGCCGTTGGCCAGTGCACCGACCGCCATCATGGCCTGGAGCGGCGTGACGTTGAGGCCCTGGCCGAAAGCGATCGTCATCGAATTCAGCTCTCCCCAATGCGCCGGGATCTGCGGCATGGCGGTTTCGGGCAGTTCCGTCTGCAGCCGGGTCAACTGGCCCATCTTGCGCAAGAACGTCTTGTGGCCGTCGACCCCCACCATCATCACCATGCGGGCCGTACCGATGTTCGATGAATGAATGAAGACCTCCGGCACCGTCAGGATGCGGTGGGTCGCGTGGAAGTCGTGGATGGTGAAGCGCCCATAGCGCAGGTTGTCGCGCGCGTCCACGGTGGAGCGCAGGGTCACCTTGTTGAGCTCGAGCGCCATGGCGATGGAGATGGCCTTGAAGGTCGAGCCCATCTCGTAGGTGCCGACGTTGAGCCGGTTGATGTGGTCCGGCTTCAGCGCGTCGACGGGGTTGTTGGGGTCGTAGTCGGGCAGTGACACATAGGCGATCATCTCGCCGGTATTGACGTCCATGATGGCGGCAGAGCCAGCCGCGGCCTTGAAGCGGGCGATCCCCTTGATGAGTTCGTCGCGCACCGCATAGGTTGCCTTGGTGTCGAGCGACAAGGAAATCGGCTTCAGGTCCTGCGGGGTCACGTCGAAGCCGGCACCCTTGAGGTCGCCGAGGCCCTGGTTGTCGACCCACTTCTCGATGCCGGCGATGCCCTGGTTGTCGGTGTTGGTGAAGCCCAGCACATGGGCGCCGACGGGGCCGTTGGGGTAGATGCGCTTGTTTTCGGGGAGGAAGCCGACGCCCGGCAGGCCGAGGCGGAACACCTCCTGCTGCTGCTTGTCGGTGACGCCGCGCTTGACCCAGACGAAGCCCTTTTTCGAGCCGAGCCGTTTGCGCAGATCCGTGGCGTCGAGGTCGGGCAGGACGGCTGACAGCAGCTCCACCGCCTCGTCCTTGTCGATCAGGCGGCGCGGCTCGGCGAAGACCGACATGGTCTTGATGTCCTGCGCCAGCACGCCGCCGTTGCGGTCGAGCAGCTCCGGCCGGGCCCCCGACACGGCGTCCGACGCCGCGGCCTTGAGACCGGCCGGGGCTTCCTTCGACAGGCCGAGCTTGATCAGTTTGCCGTCGATAAGACCGTAGACGCAGAGGAACGCCAAGCCGATCAGGCGCAGCCTGAAGCCGCTCTTGTCGAGCCGCGTCGAGCAGACGTCGCGAATGAAGCCACGCGCCCTGGCGATACGACCGGGGGCGACGGGCGGGACGCGTCCGGGGGAGGGCGCGGAAAGGTCGGAGGAGCCGGTCATGCGGGCGCTATCTCGCGGAAGACGGGGTCGCGGCGGAGCCGCCGGCTCGCTTGTCGGCAGGGGTGGCGGTCGGCTCGCCCAAGCCAAGCGAGTCGAGCTTGCGGCCGATCGAATCCACCTTGGGCGGCGGGTCGGGAAGGTCGGTCGGCTGCACGATCTGGTCGAGCGACAGCCTCTGCAGACCAAGCCCTTGGTCGGCCAGCGAGGCCAACCGGTCCGGACGGGTGAGAATGGCCCATTCCGCCTTGAGCTTTTCGATACCGTCCTGTTCGGCCGCGATGAGATGGCGCGTCTTCAGGATCTGCTCGGCGAAGAGGATCGTCTCGTATTTCACCGAATAGGCGTAGACGGCCGAGCCGATCAGCACCGCCACCGCGACGACGTTGAGGAATCGCAGCACGGCTCAGCCCTTTTTCGACGTCTGGCCGGCAATCCGCACCGCCCAGGGAATCGTGACGGCAGCCCGCGCCGCGGGATCGGGCGCCCAGGCCGAGGCCTCCGTGCGGATTCCGACACGCAGCTTGGCCGAACGGGCGCGGGGGTTCGCCGAGACCTCGGCCTCGCCGGGTACGACCGGTTGTTTGCCGGGAAGCGAGAAAGTGGCGGGGGCCCGAGCACCTCCGGCCGGCAAGTGGCGCGAGCCGCCATCGCCGCGTCCGGCGCGCGTCTGCAGGAAGCGCTTGACGATCCGATCTTCGAGGGAATGGAAGCTGACCACGACGAGCCGTCCGCCGGGCGCGAGGACGCGTTCCGCCGCTTCCAAGGCGTCGTGGAGTTCTCCGAGTTCGTCGTTGACGGCGATCCGCAGCGCCTGGAAGCTGCGCGTCGCCGGATGGATGTCGCCGGGCTTGCCCGGCATCACGCGGCCGATCATGTCGCCGAGCTGTTTCGTCGAGGTGAAGGGCGCGGAGCCTCGGTCAAAGCAGATGGCGCGCGCGATGCGCCGCGAGGCCCTCTCGTCGCCATAGCGGTAGAGGATGTCGGCAAGATCGCTTTCGTCGGCGCCGTTGACGATATCGGCCGCCGTCGGACCCTCGGTTCCCATGCGCATGTCGAGCGGGCCGTCGAAGCGGAACGAGAAGCCGCGCTCGGCTTGATCGAACTGCATGGAGGAGACGCCGATGTCGAGTACCACGCCGTCGAGCGGCGGCAGAGCGAAATCGCGCGCCACGGCGCCCAGCGTGGAAAAGCGGGCTTCGACCAGGGTCAGGCGAGGTTCTGCCGCGGCGAGGTCGGCTCCGCCGACTATCGCCGTCGGGTCGCGGTCGAGCGCCACGACGCGCGTGTCGGGACGGGCCAGGATGGCGCGCGTATAACCGCCGGCGCCGAAGGTGCCGTCGATCACCACGCTGCCCGGGCGGAGGTCGAGGGCCGCCAAGACCTCCTCTCGGAGCACGGGGTGATGTCGAACCGGTCCGCCGGCGGCCAGGTGATCTCCCGTGGGGCGATCCGCTGGGCCGCGATCCGTCATCAGTCCCGTGCTCCAGGAGGCTGCAACGCGGTGCTCTGCGCCACATGTCCGGAGCTGAGTTGTTTTCGGTGATCGCGCACTCGGCGTCTGGCCTCTTCCAAATGCGCGCGAAACCGTCCCGGCTCCCAGATCTGAAACTTGTGCCCCTGGCCGACCAGCGTCACCTCGGTGGTGATGCCGGTATGGGCCTTCGTGGCTTCGGGCAGGATCACGCGTCCTTCCCCGTCCAGCTTCAGCACTTCGCTTTCCCCGTGGAGCGTCGACGCATAGGCGTCCCATTCCTCCGAGTAGGGCGAGAGCGGTGCCATCAAAGCATCGATTTCTCGAAGCAGGGCGTGGCCGCCGCAATCCAGCGCATCCGCATAGAGCGAGGGGTAGACGTACAACCCTTCGAAGCCGTCCCGCGCCAGCACTGCACGGAAAGGAGCCGGGATCGATACGCGACCCTTGGCATCCAGCCGATTGGTGAAGTGCGAGACGAAGCGGTCCAAAATCCCCTCTGTCTCGGTCACGTCCGTCCCGAGCGGCCATCGGAGACGAGCGAGAGAGCTTCGCCGAATGGCGAATTTCTGCGAGCTGGCCTCGGACGTTCGTCTCTGACGGGATGACTTGGGATAGCATGGGACCCCATGGGCGTCAACGAAAGCTCCCGCGCGCAATCTGGGGAGCCAAGCTCCATTAAGGCCCGTTTAGGGTTAAGAAGGCGTTTCAAAGATTGGCGAACTGGTGGGTCTGGCCGGCGGACAGAGAGCCGCGGCCGCGAACCAGCTCAGAAATGCGAGGAGTTTCAACGCTTGGCGATGCCGGGCACATCGCGGCATGTGCCGCCCGGCGTCGATGCTCTCGCGCAAGTTCGAGCCGAGCAACTCGATCGCTATTCGCTGAAGAGAGCGGAGGATATCCACAGAAGATGCAAAGGTAGCTCGCCCGGTGAGGCCGCCAGCCTCAAGGTGGGATGCCATCCCAAGATGCGGTGGGAGCTGATCCCATGCCGGGCCCCGGTCAACAGCGGTGCGTGGCAGGCTGGGCTGCAGAAGGCATCAAGCGATAGGCTAGTGTCACGTCGGTGAACCGCATGCCGAGCGAAGCCCGCTCCTACCCCGGAACGGGGCATCGGGCACCCATCCCGGCCAAGCCCGGATAGGACCCCGGTGTCGACGCGAAGCGGTGACGGAAAGAGTTTTGTTGCGCGGAGCGCCACTCACACCCGGTGACCCCACCCGTCACCGTTTCGCACGGCGACACTCTCCTGTTCCGGAGAGATTGCGGCGATCCACGCGCCCGGATCCCACAACGATGCGATGGTCGGGTCCGGCGAACATTGAGCGAGGGTGCCAGCCGGCCTGTAAGCCGGGTTCTGTATGGCGCGAAACGCGAGGCTTCGCGCGTGACGACCATTCCTCTGGGACGACCGTTGCCGGCCGCCTCGAGCGATCAACCCGGGCGACAGCCCGGAAACGGGTTGGACGCCGCGCCGGCATAGCCGACCCGGGCCCCGTCGCCCCTATTCGATCTTGCTCCCGGTGGGGCTTGCCATGCCGTCGACGTTGCCGCCTCCGCGGTGCGCTCTTACCGCACCCTTTCACCCTGACCCGGACTCCGGATTTCTCCGGGCCGGGCGGTCTGTTTTCTGTGGCGCTTTCCCTAGGGTCACCCCCGCCGGACGTTATCCGGCACCGTGTTTCCGTGGAGCCCGGACTTTCCTCCGCGGCATCCAAAGGATGCGCGCGACGGCCGTCCGGCCGGCTGGCTCGCCGTGCCTAAAGCACCACGCCCCGGATGGGAAGGGGCGAGCCGACCCTGTCCTCAGACCAGCACGGGTTGCGACACCCGGCCTGCTGTTCCGAAGACCCTCAGATAGCGCTCGACCTCGTCGGGACGACCCAGCGCCTTCATGGGATTGTCGCTGAGCTTCACGGCCGGCCGGCCGGCCACGTCGGTGATCTTGCAGACGAGCGAGATCGCCTTCAGCCCGCCGTTGGGCGTCGGGGCGCAACCGGCGAAATCATTGGTGAGGTTCGTGCCCCAGCCGAAGCTCATGCGGACGCGGCCCTGGAAGTGCCGATAGGCCTCCTCGATCGTGTCGACGTCGAGCGCGTCCGAGAAGACCAGCAGCTTGTCGCGCGGATCGCGGCCCCTGGAGACCCACCAGTCGATGATGGCCTCGCCGCCGGCGATCGGGGGGGCGGAGTCAGGGCGAAAACCGGTCCAGTCCGCGACCCAGTCCGGGGCGTCGCGCAGGAAAGGCGCGGTGCCGAACGTGTCGGGCAGGACGATGAGGAGATTGCCGCCGTAGTATTTTCGCCAATCCGCCAGGACCTGGTAGGGAGCGCGGCGCAACGCCTCTTCGTCGGTAGCCAGGGCCGCCAGGACCATCGGCAGTTCGTGGGCATTGGTGCCCAGCGCCTCGAGGTCGTTGTCCATGGCGAGCAGCACGTTGCTGGTGCCCGTGAACGCCTCGCCCAGACCTTCCTTCAGGGCCTCGACGCACCAGCGCTGCCAGAGGAAGCTGTGGCGCCGCCGCGTGCCGAAATCCGAGATGCGCAGGTCGGGCAGATTGCGCAGCCGCTCCACCTTGCTCCACAACTTGGCCTTGGCCCGCGCATAGACGACATCGAGTTGGAAACGGCCAAGCCCCTTCAAGGCTTTTCGCGACCGCAGTTCGTTGATGATGGCGAGCGCCGGGATTTCCCACAGCGTGACGTCGACCCAGGAGCCCGAGAAGCTCAGCTCGAACTGCCCGTCCTTCACCTCGAGGTGATAGTCGGGCAGCCGGTACTCCGCGAGCCACGCGAGAAAGGACGGTTCGAAGATATGGGCCCGGCCGTAGAAGCTGTTGCCGGCGAGCCAGATCATCTCTTTCTTGCTGACCCGCAGCGTCCGCGCATGATCGAGCTGTTCGCGCAGCTCCGCCTCGTCGATCTCTCCCGCGACGCGAACCCTGGTGGTGCGGTTGACCAGCGAGAAGGTGACCTGCTGGTCTCGGTAGAGACCCCAGATCATCTGCAGCATGAGCAGCTTGTAGAAATCGGTGTCGAGCAGGCTGCGGACGATCGGGTCGAGCTTCCACGTATGATCGTAGACGCGCTTGGCGAGATCGGTCGTCGTCATGGCGAAACCCGTTTGCGCTGGGGCGTCGCGACATGCGGCACCTGATCCGCTCTCCGGCGGCCCGCGTGACGCCGAAGCTTACCAGGGTGGAGGCAGCCTTGCGAGCCGGCGCACTCGCGACCTTCACGGCATGAAAAAGCCGGTGGTGCCATTCCGCACATCACCGGCTGCGATCGGGCTTTGTGCCCAGGGCGCGCTCCGCCCCGCACCCTTATGGGCGCTTCCCCCCTAAACTTTGGGCCACTCGAAAGCGGTCTTCTCGCTGCCGCACTTCGGCGGTTGCGCCCTGAGGCGTCGTTGACCCGTCTTAAATAACATGCCGCATCTAAAAGCAAGGCAGCCATGCCAAATTTGCAAAGGTATCGAATTCTTTGTTAACGCTTGAAGCGCGTGCACGGCCTCGCTCATGCGTCGACCGTCATGCTGCCTCGAATGCGACCTTGGCGGGAGTCGCACTCCATCGATTTCAGCGAGTGGCGCTGACGGGAGAGTACAGGCCGAAAACGACGAAAGCCCCTCGCAAGGGGCTTTCGCATCGTCCGACGGGCAATCGCCGGTTACTGAACCAGTTGGGGTCCGGCCGTCCGCGCTGCATCGTTCTCCTGCATGATGCCGAGACGACGCGCCACTTCGGTATAAGCTTCGACCAGCCCGCCGAGGTCGCGGCGGAAGCGATCCTTGTCCATCTTGTCGCTCGACTTGACGTCCCAGAGCCGGCACGAGTCGGGGGAGATCTCATCGGCCACGACGATTCGCATCAGATCGCCTTCCCACAGCCGACCCGTCTCCATCTTGAAATCGATGAGGCGGATGCCGACGCCGAGAAAAAGGCCCGACAGGAAGTCGTTGACGCGGATCGCCAGCGCCATGATGTCGTCGATTTCCTGGGGCGACGCCCAGCCGAAAGCGGTGATGTGCTCTTCCGACACCATCGGGTCGTTGAGACCATCGTTCTTGTAGTAGAATTCGATGATGGACCGCGGCAGCTGCGTGCCTTCCTCCAGTCCGAGGCGTGTTGCCAGCGAGCCCGCCGCGACATTGCGCACGACGACCTCGAGCGGAATGATCTCCACTTCCTTGATCAACTGCTCGCGCATATTCAGACGACGAATGAAGTGCGTCGGCACGCCGATGTTATTCAGGTGCTGGAAGATGTATTCCGAAATGCGGTTGTTGAGCACGCCCTTGCCGTCGATGATCTCGTGCTTCTTGGCGTTAAACGCGGTGGCGTCGTCCTTGAAGTGCTGGATCAGGGTTCCGGGCTCGGGTCCCTCATAGAGGACCTTGGCCTTGCCCTCATAGATTCGGCGACGGCGGTTCATGGGTGTCAACCGGGGCTTGAGGAAATCCATGGTTCGGCCGGGCTCCTTAACGACGCGCGCCCGACAGGATCGGGCGACGCAGTGCAACATCAAAGCCGCGAACGGCAACGGGGCATCGATCGCCCTGTCAAGCCGACCACTCGTCAACTTAGCGGATTGCACCCGGCGGCACAACGTCGGCCTCCGGCCGGCAGCGGGAGCTGGCGGGACGGGATCCCAACTGCCAACGGCCGGATCCAGGCGGTGAGGTGACCTCATGCAGGATCGGGCTTTCCTGTTGCGAAGTACGAGCACCGACGCCGGCTTTGCCGCTAGGCGGAAGGCACGACGAAATAGAACGCCAAAGCCTCCGAATGACGATGCCTAATGTTTAGGCGAAACGCCTTGTTTCTGCCATAAGTCGGTAACCTTCGATCGGAGCTGGCTTTGCTGCGCCTAATGACGCGCGTCGAGACGCTCTTGGCACAAGGCTTGATAGTGTCGAGGACACGCCGTCGCACGGCCCCGCATGGCGAGTGACACGACCCACATGGGCGTGTCCCGCCGAACCGGACGGGCCCGGCAACCCGGAGGAAGATCGCGATGAAAATAGTGACCGCCATCATCAAACCCTTCAAACTCGAAGAGGTTCGCGACGCCCTGACGGCCGTCGGCGTCCACGGCCTGACGGTGACGGAGGTCAAGGGCTATGGCCGGCAGAAAGGCCATACCGAGATCTACCGCGGCGCCGAATATGCCGTGAGCTTCCTCCCCAAGCTGAAGATCGAGGTCGCGGTTCCGACCGAACTGCTCGACCAGGTGGTCGACGCCATCACGGCGACGGCCCGCACTGGCCAGATCGGCGACGGGAAGATCTTCGTCACCACGCTCGAGCAGGCCGTCCGCATTCGCACCGGCGAGACCGACGCCGACGCTCTCTGATTCCCTCTAATCCGTCTTTTTTCGCTGACCGGAGTTCATCGATGACGTTCACGAACCAGTCGCTTTCCGCGACGTTGCCTTTGGCGAAGTCGCCTCGAATGCGATCGGCACTCGGTTTGGCCGCCCTGTCCCTGGTGGTCATGGCCGGCTCCGCCTGGGCACAGACCCCTGCGCCCGAGGCTCCCGCTGCGGCGGCTGCCGCAGCCCCGGCGGTCGCCGCCGCCATCAAGGCCAATCCGGGCGACACCGCCTGGATGCTGATCTCCTCGGCCCTGGTGCTGATGATGTCGATCCCGGGCCTGGCGCTGTTCTACGGTGGCCTCGTCCGGACCAAGAACATGCTGTCCGTGCTCACACAGGTCTTCATGATCGTGTCGCTGGTCGGTGTCCTCTGGGTTCTCTACGGGTACTCGCTGACCTTCGGCGACGGCGGCGCATGGTCGCCCTACATCGGCGGCTTCAACAAGGCCTTCCTGGCCGGCGTGACGCCGGACAGCACCGTGCCGACCTTCACCAACGGTACCGTCATTCCTGAATATGCCTACATGGTGTTTCAGATGACCTTCGCCATGATCACCCCGGCGCTGATCATCGGCTCTTTCGCGGAGCGCATGAAGTTCTCGGCCGTCCTGCTGTTCATGACGCTCTGGGTCACGATCATCTATTTCCCGATCGCGCATTGGGTGTGGGCGACCGCGGCACCGGACGACATCGCCGCCGCCGCCAAGGCCCTCGCGGCCGCGACCGACGATGCCGCCAAGAAGGTGGCCCAGGCCAAGCTCGACGGGATCACGGGCGCGGCCGGCTGGTTGGCTCAGGCCGGGGCGCTCGACTTCGCGGGCGGCACGGTCGTGCATATCGATGCCGGCATTGCCGGCATGGTGGGCTGCATCCTGCTGGGCAAGCGCCTCGGCTATCCGCGCGAGCCCATGCCGCCTCATTCGCTGACCATGACGATGATCGGCGCCTCGCTGCTCTGGGTCGGCTGGTTCGGCTTCAACGCAGGGTCCAACCTCGAAGCCAACGGGACGACGGCCCTCGCCTTCGTCAACACCATGGTGGCGACGGCTGCGGCCGCCCTGTCGTGGCTCTTCGTCGAATGGGCCATCAAGGGCCGTCCTTCGCTGCTCGGCATGGCGTCGGGTGCCGTGGCGGGTCTCGTGGCCGTCACTCCGGCTTCCGGGTATGCCGGCCCGATGGGCTCGGTCGTGCTCGGCCTCCTGGTCAGCCCGCTCTGCTGGTTCTTCGTCGCCATCGTCCGCGAGAAGTTCCACTACGACGACGCTCTCGACGTCTTCGGCGTGCACTGCATCGGCGGCATCTTCGGTGCCATCATGACCGGCATCCTGGTGGCGCCCTCGCTCGGCGGCACCGGCCTCACCGACTACACCAACTTCGCCCACGGCAACGTCGGCGACTACAATATGGGCCAGCAGGTGCTGATCCAGATCAAGGCCGTCGTGGCGACGCTGCTTTGGTCCGGCGTAGGATCGGCGATCCTCTACTGGGTCGTAGACATGATCGTCGGCCTGCGCGTCTCGCCCGAGCGGGAGCGCGAGGGCCTCGACATCGCCGAACACGGCGAGCGCGCCTACAACTACTGAGCTCCCATCGCGGGACGACGAGGAGGCGGCCCCACGGGGCCGCCTTTCTGGTTTCAGGGGCCTGCCGACGTGACCAGGCGGCAGCCTCCAACTGGGTCCGGTGACGGACCCTTAAGCATATCGACCTAGGGTTCCGCTTGGACGGAGCCTCGGGGCTTGGGCGATGGGACCAGGTCCCTCGCGCAGAGTTCCCGGTGCTTCGGTCCGATCCATGGGATTGAACCCGGGCCGCCCGTGCGCATCTCTTCGCTTCTGCCTTTCGACGTCATTCCCGAGCCCGCACGGGAGTTCCTCGCCCGGCGCCTCGCCGAGTCCGCGGGGTTGCTGCTCCTCGCCGGCGTCGGTGGGGTCAGTCTTGCCCTGGCGACCTGGTCGATCCGCGATCCGAGCTGGAACCACGCGGCCGGTGGTTCGGTGCATAATCTGGCGGGACCGGCCGGTGCCGTCCTGGCCGACCTCGTCATGCAGATGGTCGGCATCGCCGTCGTGGCGATCCTGCCACCCGTCTTCTGCTGGAGCCTGACGCTCCTCTCGCGTCGTCGGCTGGACCATGCCCGTCTGCGCCTCATCCTCCTCGTCGTCGGCGCCCTTGGTGCGACGGCCCTGGCCTCTTCGCTTCCTGCCACCGATCGCTGGCCGCTGCCGGGCGGTCTCGGTGGCATTGTGGGCGACGCCGTCCTATCCCTGCCGCGCCGGGTCGTGGGACATTTCGAACCGGCCCTGATGATCCTGGCCCTCGTCTTCGCCGGTGTCGCCATCCTGGCCCTCACGGCGTCGGCGGGCTTCGGGCTCCGGCCCGCACCGGGCGAAGACGATGACGACATTGCCAGCGCCTACGAATGGGTCCCCGTCCCCAAGCCGTCGCGCAAGCCCTTCGACGACGATGCCGAGGGCGAGCCCGGCCTGGGCATCGTGTCGCTCGGTGCCGCCATTCATGCCGGGCTCAGCGCCAAGGCCGCCATCACCCGCTTCCTCCGCCGCGGCGAAGTCGCCGACGGTCCCGTGCCGGCCGGCGCGCCCTGGTCCGCCGGCGCCGCGACCTTCGAGACCGGTGCCGTGGCGGGACGACATGCCGCCGAGCGCCGGGAGCCGAGCTTCGACCGATCCGAGCCTCCGCAGGAGACCCGCCTGCGCCGCGAACCTGTCTTCGAGGCGGCCGAACGCGCCGTCGCCGAACGACCCGTCCCGCGTGGCGCCGTGCCGGGGCGGCCCGAGGCCGCGTCGGTCCTCTCCCGCATGGCCGCCGCCGCGGCGCCGCTCCGCGCCGCCACCCGTCGCGGCAGCCCCGAGCTTCGGGTCGGAGGCTACGACCTGCCGTCCCCAGCCATCCTGTCCGAGCCCCGCCGCTCCGCCGCCTACACGATCTCGGAAGACGCGCTGAGCCAGAACGCCCGGCTCCTCGAAAGCGTGCTCGAAGACTTCGGCGTTCGCGGCGAGATCATCAATGTGCGCCCCGGCCCCGTGGTGACGCTCTACGAACTCGAGCCCGCACCCGGCATCAAGTCCTCCCGCGTCATTGGTCTCGCCGACGACATCGCCCGCTCCATGTCGGCCATCTCGGCCCGCGTGGCTGTCGTCCAGGGCCGCAACGTCATCGGCATCGAGCTGCCGAACCAGCGCCGCGAGACCGTGTATCTGCGCGAACTCGTCGCCTCGGAGGATTTCACCGAGTCGAAGCACAAGCTCGCCATCGCGCTCGGCAAGACCATCGGCGGCGAGAGCGTCATCGTCGATCTCGCCCGCATGCCGCATCTCCTCGTCGCCGGCACCACCGGCTCGGGAAAGTCGGTGGCCATCAACACCATGATCCTGTCGATCCTCTACCGCCTGAAGCCGGAGGAGTGCCGGCTCATCATGATCGACCCGAAGATGCTGGAGCTCAGCGTCTACGATGGCATCCCGCATCTCCTCACACCGGTCGTCACCGATCCCAAGAAGGCCGTCGTGGCCCTGAAATGGGCGGTGCGCGAGATGGAGGACCGCTACAAGAAGATGTCCAAGGTCGGTGTGCGCAACATCGACGGCTTCAACGCCCGTGTCGCCGAAGCCCAGGCGCGCGACGAGAGCATCACCCGCACGGTGCAGACCGGCTACGACAAGGATACGGGCGAAGCCGTCTACGAGCAGGAGCAGATGAGCCTCTCGGTGCTGCCCTATATCGTGATCATCGTCGACGAGATGGCCGACCTGATGATGGTCGCCGGCAAGGACATCGAGGGCGCCATCCAGCGCCTCGCCCAGATGGCGCGCGCCGCCGGCATCCACCTCATCACGGCGACGCAGCGTCCCTCGGTCGACGTCATCACCGGCACGATCAAGGCTAATTTCCCGACTCGCATCTCCTTCCAGGTGACGAGCAAGATCGATTCCCGAACCATTCTGGGCGAGCAGGGCGCCGAGCAGCTGCTCGGCCAGGGCGACATGCTCTACATGGCGGGCGGCGGCCGGATCTCCCGCGTGCACGGACCCTTCGTCAGCGACGGCGAGGTCGAGGGCGTCGTGGCGCATCTGAAGGGCCAGGGTCGGCCCGACTATCTCGATGCCGTAACGCAGGACCACGACGGCGACGGCGACGCCGAAGCTGCAGCACCGGGCACGCTCGATGCGGAAGAGGGTGGCGATCTCTATGATCGCGCCGTGGCGATCGTGCTGCGCGACCGCAAATGCTCGACCTCCTACATCCAGCGCCGCCTGTCGGTCGGCTACAACAAGGCCGCCTCGCTGGTCGAACGCATGGAGAAGGAAGGGTTGGTGGCCCCGGCCAACCATTCCGGCAAACGCGAGATCCTGGTCGGCGGCGGCGTCGACCGGGGCGCATTCGATCTCGAGGACGATCGCTGATCGATCGGCTCCGCCGCTGCCTGTGTTCCAGGCAGTTCGGGGCCGACCGTCTCACAAACGCCACACCGGAGCCCTATCGCGCCGACCCATGGCCAGCCGGAATCACCGCATGACACGCACGCTCCCGATCGCGCTCTCCATCGTTGCCCTCATGGGTGGACGCGCGTCGGCCGAGTCGAAGCCGCTCAACCTGCAGTCGGCCAAGATCGTTCAGCAGAAGCCGGTCGGCAAGGTCGAGGCGATCGATGCCGCGACGGTCATTGCCCAGGCCAACGCCTATTTCAACGACGACGCGACCATGATCGCCAAGTTCACCCAGATCGGTGGAGATGGTCGGCGCACCGATGGCCAGCTTCTCGTTGACCGGCCCGGCAAGATGCGCTTCGCCTATGCCCCGCCGGCAACGCTCGAGATCGTCGCGGACGGCAGTTCGGTCGCGGTGATCGACCGCAAGCTGCATACGCAGGACCTTTATTTCATCGGTCAGACGCCGCTGAAGTTCCTGCTGAACGACCATGTCGACCTCGCCAACGACACCAAGATTACCAACGTTACCGGCGATGCCACCACGGCATCGATCGACGTCGAGGATCACGCGACGTTCGGCGGCACGTCCAAGATCCGGCTCACCTTCGACCGTCAGCCCTTCGCTCTGAGGCAGTGGACCGTGGTGGACCCGCAGGGCTATGAGACCGTGGTGTCGCTGTCCGACATCGATCTGGCCACCAAGCCCGACGACGGTCAGTTCAAGATCAACACCGAGCGGATGATGGATTCCCGCTGACGCGCGTCCGCTTCGGCGGATTCGTTTCGGCGATGGCGCCTCTCCGCGGCGGGCGTAGCCCCGCGGAGTAGGACAGACGTGAGCGTCACCATCGCGACCTGGAACATCAACTCGGTGCGGCTGCGCATGCCCATCGTGAAGCGCTTCGTCGAGACGGCACGGCCCGACGTTCTCTGCCTGCAGGAGACCAAGGTGCGTGACGCGGATTTTCCGTTCTCGGACCTGCGAGACCTGGGATACCCCCACATCGAGATCAGCGGCCAGAAGGGGTATCACGGCGTCGCGATCCTCTCGCGCTTTCCCCTCGGCGCGGTAGCGCGGGGCCCGTTCTGTCGCGAGGGGCACGCCCGGCATATCTCGGCCAGTCTCAATCTGACGGCCGGTGCGGCGGCAGGGCTGCGGATTCACAATTTCTACGTCCCGGCCGGCGGCGACGAGCCCGATGCGGCGCTCAACCCGAAGTTCGACCACAAGCTCCACTTCATCGACGCCATGACGCGCGGACCTGTCGAGCGTCACCTCGTTCCCGAGCGGTCGATCCTCGTCGGCGACCTCAACGTCGCCCCGCTCGAGACCGACGTCTGGAGTCACAAGGCCTTGCTGAAGGTCGTCAGCCATACGCCGATCGAGGTGGAGGCTTTCGGCCGCATGCAGGCGGCGGGCGGATGGGTCGACGCCATGCGCGAGCGCATTCCCGCGAGCGAGAAGCTCTACACATGGTGGAGCTATCGCTCGCCCGATTGGGCGGCGGCCGACAAGGGGCGTCGCCTCGACCATGTCTGGCTCAGTCCGGACCTGCGCGGCGACCTCGGCGAACTTCAGGTGTTCCGCGAGGCTCGGTCCTGGGACAGGCCGTCGGACCACGTTCCCGTCATGGTCGAACTGCGGCTCGGTCCGTCCTGAAGGCGCCGAGCCGCTCGCCCAGCCGTGTCGCCCAGTAGCGGCGTAAGGGAAGCGCATTGGCCGGGTAGGCATCGAGGACCCGCCGCATCAGCGTATGCGGCACCGCCACCACGAGACTGTCCTCATGCGCGGTCGCGGTGGCGACCTGGCGACCCGGAGAGAAGAGCACGGCTTCGTTGAGCAGGGTGCCGGCTCGCGCCCAGCGCACCGACAGGTTTTCGTCATCCTCGGCGTCGAGCGCCAGCGTGCCGGCGTCGAGCAGGATGGCGGCCTCGGCGACTTCGCCGCGCCGGAACAGGACATGCCCGGCGGGCAGCCGTTTCGCCTCCGCCGAGAAGGCCAGGAGCCGCAGGGCTTCGGCATCAAGGCATGCGAACACGGGCAGTCGCCGCAGCCGTTCCATCTCCCGTCCCAGTGCCACGGCAGTATCCTTCAAGCGTTCAGGCGATAGCCGCCGGCATCGGTGACGAGGACGCGCGCATGGGCGGGGTCGTCCTCGATCTTCTGGCGCAGACGGTAGATGTGGGTCTCGAGCGTATGTGTGGTGATGCCGGCATTGTAGCCCCACACCTCGCGCAGGAGCACGTCGCGGCTGACCACCTGCGGGCCGGCCCGGTAGAGGAAGCGCAGGATCGCGGCCTCCTTCTCGGTCAGGCGCAGGCGCGTTCCGCCGTGCGTCACCAGCAGCTTGGCGCTGGGCTTGAAGGTGAAGGTTCCGATCTGCAGCGAGGCGTCCTCGCTGCCGTCGTGCTGCCGGAGATGGGCACGCATCCGCGCCAGCAGCCCGGCGAAGCGGAAGGGCTTCGACACGCAGTCGTTGGCGCCGGCTTCGAGGGCCAGCACCACATCATCTTCGGTCCCGCCGCCGCTCAGCATGATGATAGGGCTCGAATAGCCTTCGGCCCGCAGCGACCTCACCATGGCGAGGCTGTCCCGATCGGGCAGAACGACCGCCATGATGACGAGATCGGGTCGGTCGCGCCGCAGCGCCGCCTCGCCTTCGGACGCGTTGGCGGCGCCTGACGCGACAAAGTCGTGGCAACTGATCTGTTCGGCCAGGGTCGCCCGAAGATCGTCGTCGTCGTCGACGATGAGGATCTTGCGGGCATGGGCCATGTCGCGTCTTTCCGATCGGAGGCGGTGGGCACGCGAGCGGCGTGCCGCCCCGCCGCGGGTAAGCCGGGGTGTCACGTTGCGCAAAGACGCGAGATCGCGCAAGCGCCGAAACATCCGCGGCGGCCGCACCGATCCCGCGCCGATCGGCGATGCGGGATCGTGACGCTCGTCGGGGACTGGCGCAGGAGGGCGGCCGCGTGACAAACGAGGGCGCGCCGATGTGTCGGCAACCACTCCCGACCGCGAGCCCCGATGATCCGCCTCTATCTCCGCGCGCTCGGCGCGCTCGGTGCCGAACGACGCCTCGCCCTAGCGCTGGTCGGCGGCAACGCGCTGCTGGCGGCGGCGCAGTTCGGCGAGCCGGTGCTCTTCGGCCGCATCATCGACCGCGTGACGGGAGGCGATGCGGAGAGCTGGGCCTCGGTCCTGCCGCCGCTCGTCGCCTGGGGCGCGCTGGGGCTCTTCAACATCCTTTGCGGCGTTGCCCTGGCCTTCAATGCCGACCGGCTATCGCATCGCCGCCGGCTCGACCTCACGACGAGCTTCTTCGAACACGTTTTGCATCTCCCGACGGGCTTTCACGGCGCCCATCACTCGGGGCGGCTTCTCAAGATCATGCTGGAGGGCGCCAATGGCATGGCGGGCTTGTGGCTGTCCTTCTTCCGCGACAATTGCGCCTCCGTCGTCGCTCTGACTGTGATGATGCCGCTGACCTTATTCGTGAACTGGCGGCTCGGCCTCCTGCTGGTCGTGCTGGTGGTGTGCTCCGGCACCGCGACCCTGTTGGTGCTGCGCCAGACGGAAGCGCTGCAACGCAGTGTCGAGCACCACAACAGCGGTCTCGCCGAGCGCGTCGCCGACAGCTTTGCCAATGTGCCGGTGATCCAGAGCTTCACCCGCGTCGCCACCGAGACGCGTGGCCTGCGGCAGGTGACCGAAGCCGTGTTGGCGGCGCAGATGCCGGTCCTGTCCTGGTGGGCGCTGGCCGCCATCGCCACGCGGGCCGCCTCGACCCTGACGCTTCTGTCCATCTTCGCGCTGGGACTCGCGCTGCATTTCCGCGGCCTCGCCACGGTCGGCGATATCGTGGCCTTCATGAGCCTCGCCGGCAGCTTGATCGCCCGGCTCGACCAGCTCGTTGGCTTCGCCAATGCTTTGTTCCTGCAGATCCCCAAGCTCGCCGATTTCTTCGGCGTCCTCGACACCGTGCCGGCCGTGGCCGACCGACCGAACGCGCGCGACCTGGGTCGGGTCGCCGGGCGGGTGGTGTTCGAGGATGTCGGCTATTCCTACGATGGGCGGCGCGACGCCGTGTCGGACATCAACCTCACAGTCTCGGCGGGAGAGACCGTGGCGTTGGTTGGCGAGACCGGCTCGGGCAAGTCGACGACGCTCGGGCTGCTGCATCGCGTCTTCGATCCTGCGCGCGGCC
The DNA here is from genome assembly GCA_050920985.1 of Janthinobacterium lividum. Classification (GTDB taxonomy): domain Bacteria; phylum Pseudomonadota; class Alphaproteobacteria; order Rhizobiales; family Beijerinckiaceae; genus Lichenihabitans. The sequence goes on from JBPBQY010000043.1 coordinate 119,850, forward strand.
GCATCACGATCGACGGCGCCGATCTGCGCGACCTCACGCTGGCCTGCCTGCGCCGCAACGTCGGCGTGGTGTTCCAGGAGCCGATGCTCTTCGTTCGTTCGATCGCGGAGAACCTGCGGATCGGCGCTCCCGAGGCCTCGGACGAGGACATCCGCTCCGCGCTCGACCGGGCCCGTGCGCTCGACTTCGTGGCGCGCCAGCCCGACGGTCTCGCCACCGTCCTCGGCGAGCGTGGCCGCTCGCTCTCGGGCGGCGAGCGCCAGCGCCTCGCCATCGCACGCGTGCTCTTGAAGGACCCGCCGATCCTGCTGCTCGACGAAGCCACCAGCGCCCTCGACGCCGTGACGGAGCGCCAGGTTCAGGACGCCATCGACGCCGCCGCGCGCGGCCGCACCACCTTCATCATTGCCCACCGGCTCTCGACGGTTCGCCGTGCCGACCGTATCCTGGTGTTCCACGCGGGCCGTATCGTTGAAGAGGGTGGCTTCGACGAGTTGCTGCGCCGCGGCGGGCGTTTCACCGCACTGGCGCAGGCGCAGGGGTTCGTTGCGGCGCACGAGAGTGAGCATGCTCACCCTGCTTGAATCGGTGTTGCGAGGCGCGAAGCGTTGAAGCAACCCAGCATACGCATTCCGAATGGACCACCGATGCGTTCAGCTTACCGCGGACCTGGGGTTGCTTGCTGCGCTCGCAATGAGGAGGCGGTTCACGCAGCTCGCATGACCGCTTCGACCAGCACGCGCGTCGATGCGCCTCCGGTTTCGGGGAGTTCGATCTCGTCGCCTTCCTCGGCCCGCGCCACGGCTTGGCCGAGCGGCGTCGCGAGGGACAGGAGGCCGCCGGCGTGGTCGTCGGCCTCCGCGGTGAGCCGCAGGGTCAGGCGGCGCCGGTCGGGAAACAGCAGCGCCACACGGTCGCCGACGGCGAGGCTCGCTGCCGGGGCCGCGCTCGACGGGCGTGGCTCCGCCACCCCGCCCGCCGGGACTGCGGCGACGCGATGCTCGACGATCCGCGCCACGGCGCTCCGGCCCGCCTCGCCCACGACCGGCACGATGCCCTCGCGGGTCAGCGCCGCGACGAGATCCGCCATCACCCCGTCCGGGTCGCGATAGAAGCTCGACGCGAAGCAGCGCCAGAAGCGCCAGCCGACGCGCTCCAGGATGCGCTGGCGTCGCATGTCGTCGCGCCAGCGCTCCGGGCCGTGAAAGCTGTCGCCGTCGCATTCCACCGCTAGTCGCCGGCCCTCCAGGTCCTCGACGACGAGGTCGATGCGGAACCCCTCGGAGCCGACCTGGGGCTCGACGCGATAGCCGAGCGTCACGAGCCGGGCCAGCACATCGCGCTCGAAATCGGAGTCGCAGCGCGACGCGAGGTCGTCGCCTTCTGTCGCTAGCACCGGCATCGGATGGTCGAAATGCGCGATGAGCCGGTATTTCAGATCGTTGGCGGCGAGGTCGTCGGGCCCGACGGAGCGGACCAGCACGAGGCGGTCGCGGGCACGCGAGGCGGCCACGTTGAATCGCTGCTCGTATGGAAGGGTGGTGAGCGAGGTGCGCCGGCTGCGGTCCGCCACCATGGAGAGGAAGACGACGTCGCGCTCGTTGCCCTGGAATCCGGCGCTGTTCGAGCAGAGCACGCGATGGCGCTGCATGGCTTCCTCTCCGATGCGCTCGGTCAGGAGCACACGCACCAGCTCCGCCTGCTCGGCGCCGATGAGAGAGATGACCCCGATGGAGCGGGTCGCGCCCTCCGGGCTGGCGATCAAGGCCTCGACCTCCTCGACGATCACCTCCGCCTCGGCGCGGTTGATCTTGCGGGCGCCGTCGCGGGTGCCATGCGGCACGTGAATGTCGACGAGCGGCGGATCGAGCCTCTCACCGGCGGCGGGGACGCGCAGCGGAATCAGGGTCTCGGGATAGAAGCCCATCGAGAAGCGGATGATGGGCTCGACGCACCGGAAATGCTCTTTCAGCATCAACCGATTGTCGGGAAAGACGGCGCGCATCAGGTCGTAGAGGCTTTCGCCCGGCTCGAGCAGCGCCGCATAGGGCAGACGGCGCAGGTAGCGGTGGCGTAGCTGCGCGATCTTGCCCTGTGACACGAAGGGCGGCGTCGGGCTGACCTGCCGGTCGTCGCCGACGGCGAGGATCTTGCGGCCGCGGAGCAGGGCCGGCAGTTCGGTCACGTCCGATTGCGACGCCTCGTCGAGGATGACGAGATCGAAGGCCGCCATGTCGGAGGGCAGTTGCTCGGCGACGCGCCACGTCGGCATAATCCAGCAGGGGACGGCGTCGTAGCAGCGTGCCATGGCGTCGCGCGCGACGCGGCGGTGCCGGCCCGCACCCTTGCCGGTGCCCTTGCCGAGGCGGCCGAGCGCCCGGACATATTCGACCAGCGCCGATTTCACCCGGGGTGATAGGCGCCGCTCGAGTTCGAAGAAGGCGCGTTCGCGGACGAGTTCGACGAAGAGCTTGCGGCCGCGCCGGTCCGCGGCGTCGCGCTCGCGCGCCAGGGCCGAGAGCGCATCGCGGCGGTCGAGCGCTTCGAGGCGCCGGCCCGCCACGCTGTCGTCCCAGGCCTGTCGCCACCCGTTTGGCAGAACGGCGGGATCAGGATCGGAGCGCAGCCGTGCGGCCCATCCGGGAGCGCCGGCGGCGGCGATGGCTGCGGTGTCCTGGCGCACGGTGGCGAGCGCATCGCTTCGGGCCTGGACTTCGCCGAGCCGCACCAGCAGCGCGTGCCAGAGGGCCGCGACCTTCTCGGCCGGCAGGTCGGCGCGGCCGACGAGGTGATCGAGAATCTGGCGCGCCAGGGTCGAGGTGCGATCCGCACCGGCGAACCGCGCCGTGGCGGCGGCCAGCGTCTCCGCCAACGCCGCTAATCTGGCCAAGCCCGCGGCGGCCTCGATCTGTGCCGCGAGGGCACGCGCTTCGGCCGGATCGGAGACCAGGCGCTCCGGTGCGGGAAGGTGCCGTGCCGCCGCTCCGAGCCCCGTCGCAGCCTGCGTCAGAGCGTCGACGAGCGACAGCAGGCGAATAACCGGTGAGGGGCCGCCGGGATCGCCGCCGGACGCGAGCCCGCTTTCCAGCGCGAGATGCCGCCATTGCGCCGTCAGCCCAGCGCGATCCGACGCCAGCCGCAGCGCGTCGGCGACCGCCTGCCAGTGTTCCGCCTCGGGTCCTGGCGTCTGACTGCGCAGGCGGATCTCGGCGACCCGGTTCTTGGCGGGGTTGTGTCCGAGCGAGAACCTCGGCCAGAGCCGCTCGCCGCGTGCCGCCCGCTGGATGGCATCGCGCGCCTCCTGATCGCTCTCGATCCCGGACGGAAGGTCGATGGCGAAAGCGGCGAGCCGACCCCGCTCGGCCTCGATCGCCCGGAAACTGTCGCAGCAGCTCTGCAGCATCTCGGTCCAAGCGGAGCCGTCGCGGCGCCAGAGTCGATCGAGCAGCGGAGCCAGCCAGGACTGCGCCGCCAGCGCTTCGGCGGCCGCTGCAAGGTCGCGCAGCAAGCCCGCATAGCGGCTCGCCGCCTCGGCGGTCTCGGGCGCGAGGTGGAGCAAGCGGGCCGGTCCAGCAACCGCCGCGGCTGCGAGAGCCTCGGTGCCGAGCCGTTCGTCGTGCCAGGTGGCGAGGTCCTCGGGCCGCGGCAGATCCTCAGGGGCGGGGAGTTCGGCATCGACATGGTCGAGGACGTCGCCGGCGGCCTCTCGGGCCGCAACGAGCCGAACCATAATGGCGTCGTCGAGGCATGCCTCGGCAGCATAGAGTTCGGGCGAGTCGTCGAACCAGGCGGCGCGCTCGCGCCCGGCCGCGACACGGCGGGCCAGGTCGGCCGGGAGTTCGCCCGAGGGCCCGAGCGGCACGCCCTGCAAGGCGGCGACGCTCTCGACCTCGGCGTCGATGGCGGCGAGCCGCCCGCGAACCTTGACGATCTCGGCCTCGCAGCGGCGGATGGCGGCGAGACGGATCTCGGGCCGGCTTTCCTCGACGACGGCCTGGATCTCGCGGATGGCGCCCTCGACCTGCCGCAGGCCCTGGCGCTCACTCGACAGGATCGAGATCGTCAGCGGCCGCACCTTCTCGGGCAGTTGGTCCCGCAGGACGCTCAAGGCGGCCTCGCCGCGCGACACGACCAGCACCCGCTGCCCCAGCGCCATGGCGTGGCAGATGATATTGGCGATCGTATGCGTCTTGCCGGTGCCGGGCGGGCCCTGCACGACGAGCCCCTCGGCCTCGCCGAGAAGCCGTACGATCTTCACCTGATCGTCGTTGAAGGGTTTCGGGAAGAAGACGTCGCCGAACCCGGGCTCGCCCGGCGCCGCCGCTCCGGCCTCGGCGTCCTCACCCCCGATCCGGTCGCCCAGCGCGGACCAGCGATCCTGCCGTCCGTCCGACGGAGGCGTGACGAGGCGTTCCGCCAGTCCGTCGATCGGCCGGCCGGCTTCGGCGGCAGCGCGGAACCGCGCGATATCGTCGAGCACCACATGCTGCGATCGCGGTCGCGCATAGAGCACCCAATCCCCGGTGACGACCGGGCCGTCGCCAGATCCGGCGCTTTCGGAGTCGGCCTCATAGCGGCCTTCGGCGGCGAGGCGCGCGGCGGCGAGCCTCAGCAGCGGCTCGAATGTCTCGGACCGGAAGGGCGACAGCCCGTCCTCCGCCTCGAGCCGGGCCACATGGGCCCGCATCGCCGCGTCGATCTGGCCGAGACCCTCGCAGCCCATCTCCTCGTACGGCTTGAGATCGACGCGCGGCTCGGCGTCGGTCGGCCGCACCGTCAGTCGTCCATCGTCGCCGAGCTCGATCTCGACGGCACATTCGAGAAGGGGGCGCTCGATGCTGCGGCCGTCGCGTCGCCACCGCACCGTGCCGACGCCCCAGACGGCTTCGACGGCGCCCTCGCCGCCACCGAGCTCCAAGATCTGCTGCACCCGGTAGAGCTGGCCGTAGATGGTGCTCGTGCGGCGCCTCAGCTTTTCGGCATTCGCCCAGTCGCTCCAAGAGCCTGCGCTCCAGGCTTCGAGCTCCTCGGCAAGTCCCGGCTGGTCGGTGAAGCGGAGGCGAAGATCGTAGTTGCCCTCTCCCCCGTCCTCGCGACGTTCCGGGACGGGAGCGAAATCCTCCTCCGCGGCGCGGTCGGCGGCGATCAAGGCGACGCGCATCTCCGCCGAGACAGTGCGCAGGATCTCCGCGGTTGGCACGGGAGGCGTGTCGGGATCGGCGATCTCGGCCAGCCAGGCGGCGAGCGCCGACGGCGGAGCCGGAGGTGGCAGACGCGGCAGGCGGTCGACGGCCAGCCACACGGCCGCATCGCCCTCGCCGAGATCCGTGGCGATCCCTGGCAACCCGCCGATCTCGCCGGAGCGGATCGCCATGGCGGTGCCGTCGGGCAGCCGATAATCGGCGAGGCGGAAGGCCACGCGCTCGTCGAGTCGCACGACCTGCTCCACATAGTCGAGCAGGTCGACCAGCTTCTCGGCGCTGCTTCTCTCGTCCGATCCGGCGGCTGTCTCCAATGCGGTCAGGGGTCCCGTCCTCGGCTGAGCTTACGCCTGCACAGAAGCCCGGATGGGCCCGCCAAGGCAAGCCGCTCCGCCACGAGACCGTTCACCGTCCCTCATGATACGGGTCGCGTCGGGGCGCCGGCATTGGTAAAGGAGCCGGATCCGCGCCGCGCGGGTGGGTCACAGGCAACGACGGAACCAGACGTGAACACAGCAGGGTCCGGGGTGGCGCGCGGGAGCGCCGGGGTGGCGCTTCTCCACCACTTCGTCGAGGCGGGCTACGATAGGGTCGAGCCGGCTCTGCTGCACGATTCCGCGACCTTCCTCGACCTCGGCGGCGAGGACATCCGGGCGCGGCTCTATCTGACGACAGATTCCGCCGGCGCCGAACTCTGCCTCAGGCCCGAATATACGATTCCCGCGGCGCGCCTCTATCTGGCGTCGGAGGCGGCCGGCCGACCTGCCGCCTTCTCTTATTGCGGCCCGGTTTTCCGGATGCGCGCCGGTGCGCCGGGCGAGCGCAGCCAGGCGGGGCTCGAAAGCTTCGGCCGCACCGACATCGCGGCGGCCGACGCCGAGATCCTGGCCCTGTCGCTCGACGCCGTCGAGCGGACCGGGACTCGGCTCCAGCGCGTGTCGCTCGGCGACGCCGGCCTCGTCTCGGCCCTGCTCGATGCGGTTGCGCTGCCGCCACTCTGGCAGCGTCGCCTGAAACGCGGTCTGGAGAAGGGGCAGGATCTCGAGGCGGTCCTGCGCGGGGCGCCGGCGCGCCGGCCCGAGCATGCCGGCCTGCTCGCCGCGCTGGCGGGCGCCGACGGCCAGGACGCGCATGCGCTGGTGACCGATCTCCTCTCGATCGCCGGGATCGCGACCGTCGGCGGCCGATCGGTCGGCGAGATCGCCGACCGGTTCCTGTCGCAGGTGGCGCAGGGCGCGGCGCCCGATTTTGGCGACGAGCGTCGTCGCATGCTCCAGGCGTTCTTCGCGGTCGCGGGCGAGCCCGACCGTGCTTCTGGCCAGATCCGGGCGCTGGCCGAGGATGCCGGGCTCGATCTCGATGCCGCGCTCGACCTCTTCGACGAGCGCACCGGCTTCATGGCGGCGCAGGGCGTCGACCTCGGCCGCCTGCAGTTTCGCACCGATTTCGCGCGCAACCTCGATTACTACACGGGCTTCGTGTTCGAGGCCTTCGGCGCCAACCCCGACGGTCCGGTGATCGGCGGTGGACGCTACGATCGGCTGGCCCAGGCGCTCGGCAGTCCCGATCCGGTTCCGGCGGTGGGGGCGTCCATCTGGCTCGACCGCCTCGACGAGGAGCAGACAGCGTGAGCGCCGACAAGCCCTTCGTCCTCGCAGTTCCCTCCAAGGGACGGCTCCAGGAGAACGCCTTCGCGTTTTTCGCCCGCGCGGGCTTGAAGCTCGTCCAAGGCGGCGGCAGCCGCGACTATCGCGGCCGCCTCGCCGGATTCGAGCAGTTGGAGATCGCCTTCCTGCCGGTGGCCGAGATCGTGTCGAGCCTCGCCGAGGGCACGGCCCATCTCGGCGTCGCCGGCGAGGACGTGTTGCGCGAGGCCATCCCGGAGACCGACCGCTCGGTGGTCTTTCTCTCGAAGCTCGGCTTCGGCCAGGCCGACGTCGTGGTGGCGGTGCCGCGCGCCTGGATCGATGTCCGCACCATGGCGGATCTCGAGGATGTGGCGGCGGGCTTCCACGCCCGGCGCGGCCGGCGCATGCGGGTCGCCACCAAATACGTGAACCTCACGCGGCGCTTCTTCGCCGAGCGCGGCGTGACCGACTACCGCATCGTCGAAAGCCTCGGTGCCACCGAGGGCGCGCCGGCGGCCGGCGGAGCCGAGCTCATCGTCGATATCACCACGACCGGCGCGACGCTGCAGGCCAATGCCCTGAAGGTGCTCGACGACGGCGTCATGCTGAGGTCCGAGGCCAATCTTGCGGCCTCGCTCCGGGCCGATTGGAGCGACGCGCATCGTCGGATGGCCCGCACGATCCTGGGCCGCATCGCCGCCGAGGAGCGAGCGCGCACGACCCGGGAGCTCAGGGCCAATTTCCCCGCCGGCGTTCCGGAGATCGAAGAGGGCGTGCTGGAGCCAATGGGCGCCCGGCGCTTCGGCCGCGAGGAGGGGCGCCTCGTGCTGCACTGCCCCGTGGCCCGCGCACCCGATCTCGCCGACTGGCTGATCGGGCAGGGCGCCGAGGAGGTTGCCGTGGCGCCGCTCGACTATGTCTTCGCGGCACGTAATCCTCTGTATGAAGCGCTGGCGGCGCGGTTGGGCTGACGTCGAAACAGCCTCCAATCCTCTCATCCTGAGCCGGCTGCGGAGCAGCCTTTCGTGAGGGCCGAGTGGACGGATCCGGGCGAGCTAAGGCGCTTTCCTGAAGTGTTTCGACAGCTTCAGCCCCTGCGCCTGATAGTTCGACCCCGCCACCGTGCCGTAGAGCGTATGCGGCATCTCCGACATGCGCTCGTACACGAGCCTCCCGACGATCTGCCCATCCTCCAGCACGAAGGGCACGTCGCGCGAGCGGACTTCCAGCACGGCCCGTGAGCCGGCGCCGCCCGCCTCCGCGCAGCCGAAGCCGGGGTCGAAGAAGCCCGCGTAATGGACGCGGAACTCGCCCACGAGCGGATCGAAGGGCGTCATTTCCGCGGCGTGGTCGGGGGGGACCCGTACGGATTCCTTGGAGGCCAGAAGGTAGAATTCGCCGGGGTCGAGGATCAACTCGCGCCGGGCGCGGACGTGGATCGCCTCCCAGTAGTCGCGCGGATCGAGCGCATCGACGAGGTCGACGTCGATGATGCCGGTGTGACGCTTCGCCCGGTAGCCGACGAGGCCGGCCGTGTCGAAGCCAGCGAGGTCGATCGAGACCGCCACGCCTCCCGCGATCACCGGCTCTGCGCCGGCCACCAATGGCTCGGCGGCGTGAAGGGCGCGGTGGCCGGCGTCGTCGAGGCGACCGTCACCGGAGCTGAAACGGATCTGCGACAGGCGCGAGCCGGCCCGTACCCGCACCGGGAAGGTGCGCGGCGACACCTCGGCGTAGAGCGGGCCGTCGTAGCCCGCCTCGATCGTATCGAAGCGGCGCGCCCTGTCGGCGATGACGCGGGTGAAGACGTCGATGCGCCCCGTCGAACTCTTGGGGTTGGCGGCGGCTCGCACGTCCTGAGGCAGCGCAAGGCGGTCGTCGAGTTCCACCACCGTCACGGTGCCGGGCTCAAGGATCACGCCGCTCGAGAGATCGAGTTCGTCGGCCGCCTGCGCCCGGATCCCGTCCATCACGCTGCGGTTCTGCCCAGGGAGGAAGCTCGCCCGCACCCGCCAGGCGCGGCGGCCGAGGCGCAGGTCGAGGCTCGCCGGCTGCAGCACCGGTGCTGCGCCATCCGGCGGCAGTGCGGAGCGGATCGCGCCGGCGTCGCGCAGGGCCTGGATCTGGTGGGCGGCGAGGAGACCCGGCGCGAAGCCCGCGGGTGAGTTCATGGAGGCAGATCCGTAGCGCGACGATGCGTCCTCATCGAGGTACCCCCAACGACGCCCGCCGCCAAGCGATCGGCTCCGCCGCCATCAGGGGTGGAGTGACATAACGAACGTATCGTTCTTTTTTCCAGTCCAGCCTCTTGCCCTGGTGCGCGGGAGGCGTATGACGGAGACACGATATCGCGTGAGCCCGCCATGACCGACAAGATTGCCGCCCTCCGCCCCGCCACCCGCCTCGTCCATGGCGGCACCGTCCGCACGCCCTTCGGTGAGACGTCGGAAGCGTTGTTCCTGACCCAGGGCTTCATCTACGAGACCGCCGAGGCCGCCGAGGCGCGGTTCAAGGGCGAGGAGCCCGGCTTCATCTACGCCCGATTCTCCAACCCCACCGTGCGCATGTTCGAGGAGCGGATGGCGCTGCTCGAGGGCGCCGAGGACGCCCGTGCGACCGCATCCGGCATGGCGGCCGTGACGGCCGCCATGATGGGGCAGGTCAAGGCCGGCGACCACGTGGTGGCCGCCAAGGCCCTGTTCGGCTCCTGCCGCTACGTCGTCGAGGACCTGCTGCCGCGGTTCGGCGTGGACTGCACACTCGTCGATGGCGACGATCTCGACCAATGGCGCGCCGCCATGCGGCCCAACACCGTGACGCTGTTCCTGGAATCGCCCACCAATCCGACGCTCGATGTCTACGACATCGCCGCCGTGGCCGAGATCGCCCATGCGGGCGGCGCCACGCTGGTGGTCGACAATGTCTTCGCCACGCCGCTGCTGCAGAGCCCGCTCCAACTCGGCGCCGATTGCGTCGTCTATTCGGCGACGAAGCACATCGACGGGCAGGGGCGCTGCCTCGGCGGCGTGATCCTGGCCAGCAAGGACTTCATCGACAAGAACGTCCATAATCTGCTGCGACAAACAGGACCGGCCCTGTCGCCGTTCAACGCTTGGGTGCTGCTGAAAGGGCTGGAAACCCTGGCGGTGCGCGTCGCCGCCCAGACCGCCGCCGCCGCCCGGGTCGCCGACGCATTGGCCGAGATGCCCGGCATCGGCCGGGTGCTCTACCCGGGCCGGCCCGATCACCCGCAGTACGCGCTGGCGCAGCGCCAGATGAAGGGCGGCTCAACGCTGATCGCCTTCGAGGTCGCCGGCGGCAAGGCGGGCGCGTTCCGCTTCGCCAACGCGCTCGGCATCATCGGCATCTCCAACAATCTCGGCGATGCCAAGAGCCTCGTTACCCATCCGGCGACGACGACGCACCAGCGCCTGAGCCAGGAGATCCGCGAGGGCCTCGGCATCTCGGAAGGCATGCTGCGTCTGTCGGTCGGGCTCGAGGATGTCGAGGACCTGATCGACGATCTGCGCGGGGCTGCCGAAGCCGCCGCTGGCGGCACCCCGCTGGCCAAGGCGGCGGAGTGACGCTGCTGTCCTCAGCCGCTCATCCCGGCGCAGGCAGGCATCCGCGCAAGAGAAGGCGGCCGCAGGCCGACCATACTCAAGCAAAAGCTGCGATCGTGCCCGCGTCCGAAGCGGACGGACTTCGTTCGGCATATTGCGCTGGAACCCCGCCTTCGCGGGGATGAGCGGGTTTGAAACGTGACGTCGGCGGCAGCGCGCGGCATAAAGGGCCGCCTGCTTCGGGGTCGACCATGTACATAGCCGTAACGCGCGACATCCAGATCACCGTGATGCCGCAATATCTCGCCAACCAGTCGGACCCCGAGGAGAGCCGCTTCGTCTGGGCCTATACGATCGAGGTCGCCAATCTCGGGCGCCGCACCGTGCAACTTGTTGCGCGGCATTGGATCATCACCGACGCGGCCGGCAAGGTCGAGACCGTGAGCGGGCTCGGTGTCGTAGGCGAGCAGCCGGTGCTCAACCCGAACGAGACCTTCCGCTATACCTCCGGCTGCCCGCTCTCGACCTCGTCGGGCGTCATGGAGGGGCATTACCGCATGATCGACGATTCCGGCGCGGCCTTCGATGTCGAGATCCCGGCCTTTTCGCTCGATAGTCCTCAGACCAAACGCGTGCTGAACTGATGGCTTGCCTCCTTCTCCCGTTGTACGGGAGAAGGTCTTATGGCGCGGGCAGGTGCTCCAATTCGTCGATGAGTCCCTCAATGACGCCGAGGCCGATGCTCCAGAACTGAGGGTCGTGGGCGTCGAGACCGAAGGGGCGCAGCAGCTCCGAATGATGCAGCGTGCCGCCCGCCGCCAGCAGCGCCAGATAGCGCTCGGCGAAACCCTCCGGCGAGGCGCGGAACACGCCGTAGAGCGAGTTCACCAGGCAGTCCCCGAAGGTATAGGCATAGACGTAGAAGGGCGAGTGGACGAAATGCGGCACGTAGGACCAGTAGGTCTCGTAGCCGGGGCCGAGCCGGATCGCCGGCCCTAGGCTGTCCGCCTGGACCGACATCCAGAGCTCGCCGATGCGCTCCGCCGTCAGTTCGCCCTGGCGCCGCTCCTCGTGGAGCTTGCGCTCGAAACTGTAGAAGGCGATCTGGCGCACCACGGTGTTCAGCATGTCCTCGACCTTGGCGGCGAGAAGCGCGAACCGCGCCGCCGGCGTCGCGGCGCGGGCCACCATGGCGCGGAAGGTCAGCATCTCGCCGAAGACCGAGGCGGTCTCGGCTAGCGTCAGCGGCGTCGGGGCCATGAGGGCGCCCTGCGGTGCCGCGAGGGTCTGGTGCACGCCATGGCCGAGCTCGTGGGCCAGCACCATGACGTCGCGCGGCCGGCCCTGGTAGTTCATCAGCACGTAGGGGTGCACGGCCGGCACGGTGGGATGCGAGAAGGCGCCGGGCGCCTTGCCAGGGCGCGTTTCGGCGTCGATCCAGTGCTCGTCGAAGAACCGCGTCGCGATGTTCGATAGGGTCGGTGAGAAGCCGCGATAGGCGTCGAGCACCGTGTCGCGCGCCTCGGCCCAGGGCACTGTGGGTTGTGGAGCGTCGGGCAGGGGCGCGTTGCGGTCCCAATGGTTCAACTGGTCCCGGCCGAACCACTTGGCCTTCAGGGCATAGTAGCGATGCGACAGCCGGGGGTAGGCGGCCTGGACCGCCGTCACGAGCGCCTCGACGACGTCGCGCTCGACGCGATTCGAGAGGTGGCGTGAATCCGCGACGTCCTCGAATCCGCGCCAGCGGTTGGAGATTTCGAGATCCTTCGACAGCGTATTGGTGATCAGAGCGAAGGTGCGGGTATGGGCCGAGAGCGTGGCGCCGAGTGCCCCGGCGGCCCGTTCGCGAATCCGGCCGTCGGAATCCTGGAGCAGGTTCAGCGTCGGCTCGAGCGAGAGGTTTTCGCCGTTCACATCGAAGCGGAGGCTCGTGATGGTCTCGTCGAAGAGCCGCGTCCAGGCGGAGCGGCCCGTGACGGCCTTTTCGTGAAAGAGCTGCTCGAGCCTGGTGTCGAGCTGATGCGGGCGGTCCCTTCGAATGTCGTCGAGCCAGGGGCGGTAGCGTGCCAGCGGGCCTTCGGTGGCCAGGCGGTCGAGAAGGGCGTCCGGCAGGCCGTTGAGCTCCAGCGTGAAGAACAGCAGGTGCGACGACACCGTGGTAACGCGATCCTGAGCGTCGGCCATGAATTTCGCCCGCGCCGGATCGGACGTGTCCTCGGTGTAGAGGAGCTGCGCATAGGAGGCGGCCCGGCCCAGCGCCTCATCGAGCCGTTCGTAACGCTCGACCGCTTCGGCGAGCCGGGTGCCACCGTCCGCGCTCTCCGCCAGAGTGGCGAGGTTGTCGCGGTAGTCGGCCGCGAAACGCTCGGCGTCCTGGCCGGCCGCGTCGAGGTCTTGGCCGAAAGCGGGCGCATTCATCCCGGCATAGAGATCCACGAGGGTCCAGCGCGGCACATCGCCGAGAGCCTCAGCGCTGGCTGCAGATCGGGCCTGGTGAAGAGCGGGGCTGTGACGGGGAGAAATCATCGGTCTGGTCTGTCCTCGGCTGGTGCGCGGCACCTTTGAATAAGCCCACCTCACCATGGCGTCACCGGGGCGGCGGCTACGCCACTGCGGCTCTGCGTTAAGACCGGGTTTACCGTCGTGAACGATGGTGAACTTGCCGGCTGCGAAGAGTCTCCGGCATCGGGGACGCATGACCGCAACCATCCTCATCGTCGACGACGATCCCGTACAGCGCCGGCTTCTGGAAGCCACGGTGCGCCGCTTCGGCTACCAATCCGAGGTCGTGGATGGCGGAGCTGCCGCTCTGCAGCGTCTCGACGCCCCGGACCTGAAGCCGGTCGACCTCGTCATCTGCGATCTCTCCATGCCCGACGTCGACGGCATGGCGGTGCTCCGCCACATGCGGGAGCGCAAGATCGCCATCCCCGCCATCGTGCAGACCGCACACGGCACGATCGACACCGTCATTTCCGCGATGCGGGCCGGCGCCATCGATTTCGTGGTGAAGCCCGTCGGCGCGGAGCGCCTGTCGGTTTCGATCAAGAACGCTCTCCGCTTCGACGCGCTCGAAGACGAAGTCCGCCGCATGACCCGCCGGGCCTCGGGAGCCCTGACGTTCCGCGATATCGTGACCAAGAGCGACGACATGAGCCGCGCCATCCGGCTCGGCGAGCGCTCCGCCCGCTCCAACATCCCAGTGCTGATCGAGGGCGAGTCCGGCGTCGGCAAGGAGTTGATGGCGCGCGCCATCCAGGGGTCGTCGGAGCGCAAGGGCAAGGCCTTCGTGCCGGTCAATTGCGGAGCTCTACCCGAGAACCTCATCGAGTCGATCCTGTTCGGCCATGAGAAGGGCGCCTTCACCGGCGCCACCGAAAAGCATCTCGGCAAGTTCGTGGAGGCCAGCGGCGGGACCCTGTTCCTGGACGAGATCGGCGAACTGCCGCTCGACGCCCAGGTCAAACTGCTTCGCGCCCTGCAGGAGGGCGAGGTCGACCCAGTGGGGGCCAAACGCTCCGTCAAGGTCGACGTCCGGCTGGTCTCGGCCACCAACCAGAACCTCATCGAACTGGTGAAACAGGGACGGTTCCGCGAGGACCTGTTCTACCGCCTCAACGTCTTCCCCATCACCATTCCGCCGTTGCGCGCCCGCCGCGCCGACGTGCCCGATCTCGCCCGGCGCTTTGCGGCGCGGTTCGCTGCCGAAGAGGGCAAGAAGGTGACCGGCATATCGGCCGAGGCCCTGGCGCTGCTGTCGCGCTACGATTGGCCCGGCAACGTCCGCCAGCTCGAGAATGCGATGTTCCGCGCCGTCGTGCTCTGCGACGGGGGCGAGCTCGGCGTCGCGGAATTCCCGCAGATCGCCGCCCAGGTCGAGGGCTTCGACGTCCGGGTTCCCGCCGCGCCCGCCATGTCGCCGGCACGGGTGGAGCGCGAGATCGTGCGGGTCGAGGTCCGCGATCCCAATGTCATGAGGCTTCTCGACGATTGCGGCGACGTGCGCCGCATGGAGGAGATGGAGGCCGAGATGATCCGTTTCGCTCTGTCGCACTATCGCGGACAGATGTCCGAGATGGCCCGCAAGCTCGGCATCGGCCGCTCGACCCTCTATCGCAAGATGAAGGATTTCGGTCTTAACGAAGGTGACGAAGCCGCCGCCTGAGGGTCGTCCGGCGCTCTACGTCGCGCGGTGCAGCACCTGTCATCCCGGCACCACGGTCCGGCGCCAAACGGTCGAACACGTCACCTTTTCGCGCCGTATCCGTTGCTTTCTGGCGCGGCGCGCCGCTTCAGCTAGTCCTGGACTCCAGGAGTCCGCGTGGCCCGATCCGTGTCAGATGCGGTGCCGCGTTTCCGAAAGGGTTCCGTCGGGATGAAAGCGCAGCGCGGCCAAGCCGCTCTTCTGAGATCGACCGCCTTGCTGCTGGTCGGTGCTCTCCTGATGCCGTCCCTGGCCGTGGCGGCCTCGGATGGGCACAAGACGCGTCATGCGGCGCTCCAGAACGCTGGCATGCTGCCCGACCCCGCCGATTTCGCGCCGGGCGACGATGCTCATTCGGCCCTGTCGGACATCGTCGCCCGGCCGGGAAGCGTCCTCGACGCCTATGCCCCGACGCGCCAGGGTAGACCTGCGCCCGACAACGCGCCGCAGTCGCTCGCCGCGGCCACCGGCGACGGCCTGGCCACCGGCTCCGTCACGACGGGTGGCGCCTCCTCGGTCGCTCCCGTCGTTCCCGCCGCGGCACCGATCGCCGGCCCGGCCGGACCCGATCCGCTGGCCTACGGTCCCGTGTCGCCCGATGCGCCAGTGCTCGACGCCGCCACGCTCCGCCAGGCGCTCGACGCCTGGGTCGGCCCGGAGCCGCTGCGTGGCCTGCGCTCCATCCCTTCCGCGGTCGCCGAGGAGAAGCGCCACGATGCCCGCGCGGCCGTGCGGGACTTCTATGCCGAGCGTGGCTTCGCGCCGCTCTGGGTGGCCGATGGCCACTTCGATGCACAGGCTCGGTCCGCCGTGGCGCGGATCGACCATGCTGCCGAGGACGGGCTCGACCTCAAGGCGACGCCTGTCACGGTGCCTCAGGGTGGCGAACCGGAGGCGCTGGCCGCCGCCGAGCTGTCTCTCACGGCGGCCGTCGTCGACTATGGCCGCCAGGCTAGCGGCGGCCGTATCGACCCGTCGCGGATCGATGCGCTCGTCGCCGTCAAGCCCGAGGTGGCGCCCCCGGGGCGTGTCCTCGCCGCCCTGCGCGATGCTTCCGATGCCGGAGAGGCCTTGCGGGGCTTCAACCCGCCCCATCGCGGCTATCTGCTGCTCCGCGCCAAGCTGGCCGAGATGCGGCGCGGTGCCGACGTGGCCGACCGTGGCCCGATCCCGGCCGGTCCGGCACTGAAACCCGGCATGAAGGACGCGCGCGTGCCGCTGGTGCGGGCGCGCTTCGGGCTAGACATCTCCGGCGAAGCCGGGGACGGACAGGTCTACGACACCCGCGTCGCCAGCGCGGTCGCCGACTACCAGCGTGCGCACGGCATGCCGGCCTCCGGCATTCTCACGGCCCGGACGGTGGCGAGCCTGTCCGGCGGCCAGCCGAAACGGCTGGAGGATGAGATCATCGCCAATATGGAGCGCTGGCGCTGGCTGCCGCGCGACCTCGGCCAGCGCTACGTCGCGGTCAACATCCCGGACTATTCGCTGGACGTCTTCGACGGCGACACGAAGATCCACCACGCCCGCGTCGTGGTGGGCAAGGCCGACCACCAGACGCCGATCTTCTCCGAGACGATGAAGTTCATCATCGTCAACCCCTACTGGAACGTGCCTCTCTCCATCGTGAAGAAGGAGATGATGCCGAAGCTCGCCGCCAACCCGAACTACTTCGAGGACCACGGCTACGAGACGGTGGAGCGCAACGGCGAGACCTACGTCCGCCAACCGCCCGGCGACAGCAACGCGCTGGGGCGGATCAAATTCATGTTCCCCAACAAATTCTCGGTCTACCTGCACGACACCAACGCGCGCTCCTATTTCGGCAAGGAGGAGCGGGCGTTGAGCCACGGCTGCGTGCGCGTCGATCAGCCCTTCAAGCTGGCCGAGGCGGTGCTGGGCCGCGACCGCGGCTGGAGCGAAGCTCGGGTCAAGGGAATGGTCGGGGGCGACGAGCGCACCGTGAACCTGCCCCGGCCGGTGCAGGTCCACATGAACTATTTCACGGCGGTGGTCGACGACACGGGCCAGTTGCGTCTGCTCGACGATGTCTACGGCTATTCCGCCAAGGTCCGGGCAGGCCTGGGCCTCACCGGCTGACCCAGGCCAGGCGGCCCCGCCACGCTCCCGCCCTGATTCGCCTTCATTTCGCCCGGGCCGGTGAAGGCGCCCGGTCGGGTCGTCATATTTCTTTTCGTGCTTCAGCGTGGCTTTCAGGTCACGGTGACGCCCTGGGGGCCTTGCCGATCCGGCTAACGTCAAGTTAACGTCGCCCGACAATAGATCGGTTCCGTCCTTGCGCGTGGCTTCCAGGCCGACGCCGTTATCGAGCGAGTACCGCATTGAAACCATGGCGCGCGCGACACTGGCCGACGGCCTCGAGCCTTTTGCCGATCCTGTTCGCAGCCGTGACCGGCGCTTCCGTGTTCTTCGCCCCCGGCTCGACCGAAACCGCCGTGGCCAACGGCGACACACGCACCATCCACCTGCACCACGCTCATACCCATGAGTCGATCGATGCCGTCTACATGGTGGACGGTCGCTACGACCCGGTCGTGCTCGAGAAGCTCAACTGGTTCCTGCGCGACTGGCGCCGGGACGAGCCGACCCACATGGATCCCAAGCTCTTCGACGTGATCTGGGAAGTCTATCGCGAGTCGGGTGCGCAGCAGCCCATCGAGGTGATGTCGGCCTACCGGTCGCCCGAGACTAATTCCATGTTGCGTCACGCGACGCGCGGTGTCGCCGAACACTCCCAGCACATCCTGGGCAAGGCGATGGACCAGCATTACGTCGACGTGCCGATGTCGAAGATCCGCGAGATCGCCATGCGACTGCAACGTGGTGGCGTCGGCTTCTATCCCACCGCCGGAACACCCTTCGTTCACATGGATGTCGGCGGCGTGCGGCACTGGCCGCGCATGAGCTACGACCAGCTGGCGCGGCTGTTCCCGGACGGCAAGACCGTCCATATCCCGTCCAACGGCCAGCCGCTGCCGGGCTACGAGATGGCTCGCGCCGAACTTGAGTCGCGCGGCGACAACTTCAATTACCCGACGGCCGGAGAGGTGAAGTCGAAGGGCTTCTTCGCCTGGCTGTTCGGCGGCAGCGACGACGACGGCGACGGCGAGGCGGTCCGAGACGGGGGATCCCCGCGCGACACGGCGCCGACCCCGGCGCCCCGCAGGCGCGGTGCGGCCGAGGTGGCGGCGACCGATCCCGTTCCAGTCGGCAGCACGTCCAGCGATGGCGTGATCGCCAACAACAAGGATGCCGGCGTTCACCTGTTCTCCTTCTTCGATTCGAAGCCCGACGTGGCACCGCCGGCCGCTCCGGCTCCGGCCCCCGTCGCGGCGAACCGGCGGGGCGCGCGAGGCCGGACCCAGGTGGCCGCGCTGCCGCCCGCCCAGCCGACGGAAGCCGAGGCCCAACAGACCCTCGCGCTGGAGATGCAGAAGCAGGAGCAGGCCAGGACGGCCCAAGCCCAATCTCAGGCCCAGGCCCAGGCGGTAGCTCAGGCGGCGGCAACGGCCGCCGCTCAGGCCAGCGACACCGCCCAGGCCCAGTCCACCGCGGATGCGTCCGCGCCCGCCGTGCCGCTGCATCCGCTCCCGGGCTCGGTGATGACGGCCGCTGGCCGAGGCGACATGCCCCTGCCGCCGCGGCGCCCGACCGAATTGGCCGCGCTTGGGCCCGCAGCGCCCGTACCGCCCATGCGGCCCGAGGATACGGCGCGCAGCGATCACGCGCCGACGCCAGGCTCCCCACGGTCCACGGCTGCGCTCTCGCCACTCGCTCGCGCGGCACTGCCGACGGCCATCACGCAAGGCTTCGGGCAGGCTCCGCCGCCGCGCGTCCTCGCCTTCGCGCCGCCCGCCGCACCGGGTCCTGCCGTGCCGTTGCCGGTCGCGCGTCCGCAACTCGTCGCGGCACGCCTCGACCGCTCGAACTTCCGCAGCCTGACAGGCGCGACCCCGGCCGATCGCCAAGTCCCGCGGGCCGGCATGGGCTCGGCCGTCGCGGCGCTTCGTCCGGCCGCTCAAGCCAGCGTGGGATCGATCTCGGCCGACACGGGTTCGGTGCCGCGCCGCGGCTTCGGGGCGAAAGCGACGGATCTCTCCACCGACCGCTTCTCAGGGTCGGCGACCACGACCCAGGAACGCGTCAGCACCGCGACGTTGCACAAGCGTGCCGCTACGACCGCCGACGATTGATCGGCCCGTGAAAATGCGCGTCGAATGGTGCGGCGCGCTGATCCCTTCCTTGAACGGGGAGGGGGGCGCCGCGAAGTGGTGACGGGTGGGGTCACCAGCATCGAGTGGCGCTTCGCCCCACATGACTCCATCCGTCTCGGCCTCCGACCGAGACACCTTTCCCGATACGGGGAAGGATCGCAGCCTCGCTCCACGTTTACTCTACCGGGACATGGTCATGCGGCAGGCGGGGCCGCTTCACCATTCGTGGAATCCTCCGGCTCTTTCGTACTCCGATGCTTGCTCGGCAATGCCGAGTACAGCAATCTCACCTTCACCGGCGAACCAGCCCGCGGTTGACCGACGGCTTGGCAGACCGCATTTAGCCGTTCCGGCCCTTTGTGCCCGACAGCAAGGCCGATCGGCCGGGAACGACGACGAGGAGAAGCCCGCCATGCAGAAGTTCGACCATTTGAGCGGCATCGCGGCACCGCTCCGTCTCGACAATGTCGACACCGACAAGATCATCCCGGCGCAATATCTCAAGACCATCAAGCGCACGGGACTTGGCCGGGCCCTCTTCGCCGAAATGCGCTACAACGACGACGGGTCGGACAATCCCGATTTCGTCCTCAACCAGCCGGCCTATCGCGAAGCGTCCATTCTGGTAGCGGGCGACAACTTCGGCTGCGGTTCCTCGCGGGAGCACGCGCCCTGGGCCCTGCTCGACTTCGGCATCCGTTGCGTCATCTCGACGAGCTTCGCCGACATCTTCTACAACAACTGCTTCAAGAACGGCATCCTGCCGATCACCGTGTCGCCGGAGCAGCTCGACATGCTGTTCGACGACGCCGAGCGCGGCGCCAACGCACGCGTCTCCATCGATCTCGAGGCCCAGGAAATCCGCGGGCCGGACGGCGGCGTCGTGACATTCGACATCGACGCTTTCCGCAAGCATTGCCTGCTTGAAGGCCTCGACGATGTCGGCCTGACCATGGCGAAAACCGATGCCATCGAGCAGTTCGAGTCCACCGCGGCCGGTTCGCGTCCCTGGGTCTGAGTGTCGCTCTTTCGCGTGGCGGCCGTGAGCTGAGTGAACCGAGACGCGTCGGGCGCGTTGGACCGGGCCTTAGTATCGGAGAGACCACACCATGGCCGCCACCAAGAAGCTCGCCAAGTTCACCGTCACCGAAGCCGGTGAGGCCTTCAATCTCCACATCGAGGATGAAGCCGGTCAGGTCCTCGAACTGAGCGCCACGCGCGATCAGGTCGACATCATTGCCGACACGCTCGACGAACTCCTGTCACAGGACGACTCGGCCGATGAGATCGAGGGCGCCGAAGGTGCCGAGGACGATGAGGTCGACGGCGACGAGGGCAAGGACGACGAAGTCGACGGCAAGAAGCGCTGATCCTCTAGGGACGGCGGGGGCAGCCGGCTTTTCGACAGGTCCGACCCGCCATCCTCCGCAGGAGCGCAAGCCGGAGCCCTATTCGGGTCCGACGATCATCGCAACGAGACCTCGGCGAGATCGGATCCCGTCTTTGCACTGCACCGCCCTTCGGCTAGTTTGGCTCCGAACCTTACACATCGGAGCTTCCGCATGAGGCCGAACCTCGACCCTCCTCGGCTCCCCAAGGTGCGGTCCACCGTCCGCGACTGCGGCATTGCCATCGGTGGCCTTCTATCACTGTTGTGCGCACATTCCGCAACGGCTGCGGTGCCGGCAGCCTTTTCGGCGTGTCTGGCGCAACTGCGGGCTTCGGCACCGGCCCATGGCGTTTCGGTCGAGACCTTCGACGGTGCCACGGCCGATCTCGAGCCCAATGACGTCCTGCATTTCCAGGACGAGCAGCCGGAATTCACCACGCCCGTCTGGGACTATATGGCGGGCCTCGTCGATCAGGAGCGTGTCGACGATGGCAAGGCGATGCTGGCGCAATACGGCGATGCCCTCACCCGCATCGAGGCACGGTTCGGAGTCAGCCGCTATGTACTGGTGGCGCTCTGGGGCGTCGAATCCGATTATGGCCGGAACTTCGGCAATCGGCCGGTCGTGCAGTCGCTCGCCACGCTGAGCTGCTACGGACGCAAACCGCAATATTACGAGGGCGAATTCTACGCCGCTCTTTCCATTCTGGACCGGGGCTACGCCAAGCCCGACCATTTCCTCGGGTCTTGGGCGGGCGCTTTCGGCCATACGCAGTTCATGCCCTCGACCTTCGCCCGCAACGCGGTCGACATGGAAGGCGACGGGCACCCGAACATCATCGATTCCGTGCCCGATGCTCTGGGATCGACCGCCAACTATCTGAAAAAGTCAGGGTGGGTCACGGGTCAGCCTTGGGGCTTCGAGGTGAAGCTGCCGGAGGGCTATGCCGGCCCGGGCGGAAGGAAGAACGCTCATCCCATGTCGTTCTGGGCGGCCCGTGGCTTGAGGCGGGTGGATGGCACTCCGCTGGGCTCGGGGAGCGCAGGCCTACTGCTACCCGCAGGTCGCAACGGCCCCGCCTTCTTGGTCACGCAGAACTTCGAAGCGATATTCACCTACAACGCGGCCGAAACCTATGCGCTCGCCATCGGTCATCTCTCGGATCGGCTGCGCGGCGCCGGCCCGATCGCGACACCCTGGCCGACCGACGATCCCGGCCTTGCCCGCGTGGAACGCCGCGAATTGCAGGAGCGGCTCGCCGGCAAGGGATTCGATATCGGCAATCGCGACGGCGTCATGGGCACCAAGACCCGCGCCGCCATCGCGACCTATGAGCAATCGCTCGGCATGAAGGCCGATGGCCGAGCCAGCGTCAGCGTGCTGAAGGCGTTGCAGGACGGGCGGTGACGCGGGCTTTCCTCCCGCGCCGATAGCGCCGTCATTGCGAGAAGCGTAGCGACGAAGCGATCCAACCCGCGCTCTCGAAAGAAGCTGCTCCCGATGAGCCGGGTCGGTCGGCAACTCACGTCGGTACTGGGTTGCTTCGTTCCGCTCGCAATGCCGGTGGGTCCTCCCGAAAACCGCGGTTTCAGAAGGGCAGGCCAGGAAGCGTCTGCGTGCCTTCGGCTTTGACGGCCTGCAACTCGTCGGGCGCGAAGCCGAGCGCCTTCAGGATCGTCGGCGCGATCTGTGCGGTTGCGACCGGCGCATCCACAACGACGGGCCTGAGACCGGCACCAGCCACGACGAGCAGCACGTTGCGATCATTGAGATTCATCCCGCCGTGTTCGGCGATCTTTTTGCCGGACGTATAGACGACGCCTGGATTGGTTTCGACCATGATGTCCGGCGCGCGGCTGTCGCTGGCCGGATCGACGAAGAGCGAGGCCATGGCGGCCGGCGGGTAGATCGTTCCGATGCCGAGCGCGGCACGGTCTGTCTCCAGCGCCGCCAGGGCCTCGGGCAGCTTCGCGGCACGCTCGGCCGGCTTCAACCAGATCAGCGCGCCGTCATCGGCATCGTGGAAGGCGTAGCCCGGAAGCTTGGCATAAGCCGCGTCGTCGGTCGGCTTGAAGGCAGCTGGATCGATCGGCGATTGGCCGTGCTTGGCTGATAGGATGACGAGGGTCGACCCGTCGAGCCCGTTGCTCTTCAGGCCGTCGACCAACGCGCCGAGCGCGCCGTCGACATAGTCTAATTGCGCCGCGAGTCCGTCCTTCGGCTGTCCGGCGGCATCGGCATAGCCGCCCTTGGCCTCGGCCGGATCGCCCGGGCCGGCCTTGGGCAGTTTCTGGCCGACGCTGACCGCCTGGAAGTTCATGCCGAACAGGGCCGGAACGCCGACCTTGGCGCTGCCGGTCCCGTCGAAGCCGCGCATCATCGAGAGCAGCGCCGCGACACGACGTTGGTCGAAATCACGCTCCGCTGCAAAAGAGCCCGTGGTCCGCACCTTCGTGCCAGGGATGAAGGAATCCTGCTCGACGGCATAGAGTTCGTCGAGCCCCTGGCCGGAGGGGCCACCGAGCCACTCGTAGGCCGGATGCTTGTCTGACCAGGCCGTCAGGCCGCCATGCTGGTGGACGACCTCGAAGATCGTGTTCACGCGCAGATACTCGTGCGGATAGACCGGTGAACAGCTATCGCCGACCTTGCGCAAGGGAAGCTTGTTCGCATCGATCTGGGTCAGCGGCTTGCCGATCGTGCCGCCCGCGTCGGCGCGGCTCGGATCCACATCGATGTCCGATGCGAAGGGCACCTCGGTGCCGGGCTCGCCCTTGCAGTCCGACCCCGCGGGATAGAGGGCGCGGTCATAGCTGTCGTCGTAATAGACGCCCGTCGTGGCGGGACCGCCGCCGGTCGTCTGGGCGGCGAAACCCGGGAACGAATCCGAGATGAGCGGGGTCGCGGCATTTCGATAGACCGTGCCGCTCCTGGCGAGGCGGGCCAGCGCGCCATTGGGGTGAGAAGCCGTGTAATTGGAGAGATCGAGAGCATGCATGCCGTCGACGCTGATCAGCAGCACATGCGTGAAGGGCGCCGGCGCCGCGTAGGCCGCTGTGGTGGACAGAAGGGCAAGCACGCCCGCCGTCACGATGCCGATGGACCTCATAGCGCTCTCCCGTCCGTTTGTCCGACCGGGGCTAGGCACGCACCATGACGGACGCGTGACGATCACGCTCGAGACAGCGTAACGCGGCGCTGCTTACGCTCCCGTGATCTGCTTCGGCGATACTGGATCGCTGGCTGGAAAAGTTTCCTCAAGCGCTTCGTCCAACAAGTCGTCCTGCCGCTCGCCGGGATCGCCGCTCTGGCGCGGCTCATGCGCGATGGTGGCCTCGACCGTCGGCCCGGTCGCCCCGGAGCGATCCACTTCCTTCAGCACCTCCTCCTCGGCCGCCAGCCAATGTTGGTGCTCCCGTCCTTCAGGGTGACCGTCGGCCTCCCAGAGTTCGTAGGCGCGCGCCCGGATCAAGTCCTGGATGTCTTCGACCGAAATGCTGGGTTCCATCGTTTACATACACCCTGCTCGAAGTGGCCCGCCCGCGTCTGTCAGAAGACGGCTCCCCCTTAACGCGCCGGAACAGCATAGGTGCCTGTTCCCCGTACGAGCCGAGCCGCGATGCTGTTCGAGACCGACGAACGGCTAGTCGCTGCGGCAGGCCGGGCCGAGCAGGGCGGCGAAGCGCGACTCCCAGATGTCGTCCTCCGCGCCGAGCACGCTCATATGGTCGGCCGCGACGAGGTCGAAGGTCGTGTCGGCCGGTCGCGTCGCCGCGAGGGCGCGGCCCGAAGAGGGCGGGACGATGCCGTCCGCGTCACCGTGCACGATGACGACCGGGGCCCGGACGTCCGGCAGCTTCAGGTCCGACCGCATGGGGTCGCGCAGCAGCAGAGTCGTCGGCAGCCAGGGAAAGAGGCCCGAGATCAGGGACGCCATCGAGCGGAAGGGCGCTTCGAGATAGAGCGCCAGAATGGGGCGCGCGCTCGCCACGGAGATGGCCGGCCAGGATCCGAGCGAATGGCCGTGCACCAGGACCGGAGCCAAGGGTTCGCGGCGGCGAAGCTCGTCGAAAGCCGCAAGAGCGTCGTCGGCGATCCCGGTTCCACTCGGGGATCCGGTCGAGCCCGGGTAGCCCCGGTAGGCGATGGCCAGCACCCCCCAGCCATCGGCCGCCCAGGCGCCCCGGCCGAACCGCTCGGCGGGGCGCTCGGGCATGTCGCCATTGCCATGGAAGGCCAGCACTACGCCGCAGCCGGGCCGTGGCGCCTTCCATAAGGCACGCAGGCGCTCGCCATCGTCCGTCAGGACGATCGTGGCCTTGAACCCGGGCGGAATGTCAGCAGGCACCGACAAGACGGCAAATGCGCCAGGAAAGATGGATTGGCGCTGCCGGACCGTCAGAATGAGCGCTGCCGTCACGTAGAGCGCCGCTGCGAAGGCCGCCAGAGCGAGCAACACCGTCACGAGCCGTCTCCGTCTGCGCGGCATGCGGCAGCGCTTGTCAGCGTCGGCCCGGTCGGGTGCCGATGTCCCGACGGCAGAAGCCCTCGGGCCAGTGGAGCGCGTCGACCCCGGCATAAGCGCGGCTGCGCGCCTGTTCGGCATCGTCGCCGCGCCCGACGAGGGTCAGGACGCGACCGCCGTCGGCGAGGATCCGGCCTCCTTCGGCGCGGGTGCCGGCATGGAAGAGGCTGACGTCGGGCGTCGCTGCAACCGCTTCGAAACCGCGGATCTCCGTGCCCTTGAGTGGCGCGTCAGGATAGCCGCGCGCCGCCATCACGACCGACACGGCCACCTCCGGCCGCAAGCGGACGGGTCCTTCGGGCAGCGTTCCGGAGGCCACGGCTTCGAGCAGCGGCAGCAGGTCCTGGTCGAGCCGCGGCAGCATGGCCTGGGTTTCCGGATCGCCGAAGCGCACGTTGAACTCGATGAGCTTCGGACCCTCGCCGGTCAGCATCAGCCCGGCGAAGAGCACGCCCTTGAAGGGCGCGCCGCGCTCGCGCATGCCGCGCAGCGTCGGCTCCACGATCTCCGCCATGATGCGGGCTTCGAGCGCCGCATCGAGCACGGGAGCCGGGGAGATCGCCCCCATGCCGCCGGTGTTCGGGCCGGTGTCGCCCTCGCCGACGCGCTTGTGGTCCTGCGCCGAGGCGAAGGGCAGGGCGCGGCTGCCGTCGCAAAGTGCGAAGAAGGAGAGCTCCTCGCCATCCATGAAGTCCTCGATGACCACGGCCGCGCCGGCCGCGCCGAAGCCGCCACCGAACATGAACTCGACCGCAGCCTCCGCCTCGGCGCGATCCGCCGCGATGACCACCCCCTTGCCGGCCGCGAGACCATCGGCCTTGATCACCGTCGGGTAGGAGATGGCGGAGAGATGCGCCCTGGCGGAAGCGGCAGCGTCGAATTTGGCATAGGCGGCCGTGGGAATTGCGAAATCGCGGGCGAGATCCTTGGTGAAGCCCTTCGAGCCTTCGAGCGCCGCGGCGGCGCGGGATGGGCCAAAGACCGCGATCCCGGCAGCTTCGAGGGCATCCGCGACGCCGGCCACCAGCGGCGCCTCTGGTCCTACCACGACGAGACCGATGGACTCGCGCCGCGCCAGATCCACCACGGCCGCCGGATCGGCGGGGTCGAGGGCGACATTGGTGGCGAGCAGCGCCGTGCCGGGATTGCCGGGCGCGACGAAGAGCCGACCGAGCCTCGGGCTCCCGGCGATGGAGGACGCCAGCGCATGTTCGCGGCCGCCCGCGCCGAGGATGAGAACGTCGATACGGTCGGCCACGGCGAGTCTTGTCCTATAACTGAGGCGAGAGCCTGGAGAGGCGAGCGGTCGTTGCGGACCGGGTGGCTCGGGAGGTGCTTTTGGCATGGATCCGAGGCGGTTTCAAAAGTCGGGCTCGGTGACCGCCCTTTCGCAACCGCGGCTGGTCTCGCCGGGGACACCGGGTTCACTGGCCCTTAATTCGCCGCCGTTACCATGGAAGGGCAGTCCATCAGGGACATGAAGGCGCGAGATGGCGAGGGGCCGGGACAGGGATGGCGGACGAGCCCAGCGCCGGGAACCGCGTCTCTCCGACGACCGCGACGACGATTTGCGCGCCTTCCCCGAAGACCGGACCGGCGGCCGGCCGCAGCAGCGCAAGGCCGCTCGGGCCTCCCGCGACGATCGCCGCGAACCGAGCTTCGACACGGCGGAGCGACGCTCCCGGCGCGACGAGATCGACGTGAGCCGTGACGGCCGGGGATCGGGCGGACGCGGCAGCTCGGGTGGACGCGGTGGCTCGCGCAACGGCGGTCGCCGGAGGCGCAGCCTCGTCGGACGGCTCATCTATTGGACGCTGATCCTCGGAATCTGGGCGGGGCTCGGCGGGGCAGGCGTGGTGGCCTACGAGGCGAGCCGCCTGCCGCCGATCGACCAGCTCGCCGTGCCGAAGCGACCGCCCAACATCGCCATCCAGGGCGACGACGGCACGCCGCTGGCCAATCGCGGCGATACGGGTGGCGCCGCCATCCGCATCGCCGACCTCCCCCCTTATCTGCCCAAGGCCTTCGTGGCGATCGAGGACCGGCGCTTCTACCAGCATTACGGGATCGACCCGGCCGGCATCGCCCGTGCCCTCGTGGCCAACGTCTTTCACCGCGGCGGCGGCGTCCAGGGCGGCTCGACCCTGACCCAACAGCTCGCCAAGAACGTCTTCCTGACCCAGGAACGCACGATGTCGCGCAAGATCCAGGAGGCCATCCTGGCCCTCTGGCTCGAGCACAAATACTCGAAAACCCAGATCCTCGAGCTCTATCTCAACCGGGTCTACTTCGGCTCCGGCTCCTATGGGGTCGAGGCGGCGGCGCTGCATTACTTCGGCCATGGCGCCGCCAAAGTGTCGGTGGCCGAGGCCGCCATGCTGGCGGGGCTGATGAAGGCGCCGACCAAGCTCGCCCCCAATCGCAACCCGCAAGGCGCCGTCGATCGCGCCGCCCAGGTGATCGCTGCGATGCGCGACGAAGGCTACATCACCGATGCCGTGGCCAGGGACGCGCTCGCCCACCCGGCGCATGCCGTGAAAGAAAAAGGCAACGGCGACGTCAATTACGCCGCCGACTACGTCATGGACATGCTCGACGATACGATCGGCGCCGTCGACGAGGACATCGTCGTCACCACCACCATCACGTCCTCGCTGGAGGCGGCCGGCGAACGCGCGCTGGTCGATACGCTGAACAAGGGCGGTACCAAATACGGCGTCAGCCAAGGGGCTCTCGTGTCGATCGCGCCCGACGGCGCCATCAAGGCCCTGATCGGAGGTCGAGACTATGCCGACAGCCAGTTCGATCGCGCGGTGTCGGCCAAGCGCCAGCCGGGCTCCTCCTTCAAGCCCTTCGTCTACCTCTCGGCGCTCGAGGCGGGCCTGACGCCCGACACGGTGCGGGAGGATGGCCCGATCACCATCAAGGGCTGGCACCCCGAGAATTATTCTCACGAATATTTCGGGCCCGTCACCCTGACCAAAGCCTTGTCGCTGTCATTGAACACGGTCGCGGTGCGGCTCGGGGCCGAGGTCGGGGCGAAGACCGTGGTCAGCACGGCGCATCGGCTCGGCATCACGTCGGACCTGCAGCCCAATGCCTCGATCGCGCTCGGCACGTCGGAAGTCTCGCCGCTCGAGCTCACGGCCGCCTATGCGCCCTTCGCCAATGGTGGCATCGCGGTGCAGCCCCACATCATCATCAAGGTGAGGACGGCGGGCGGCAAGGTCCTCTACCAGCGCCGCAACGCCAATCTCGGCCGCGCCGTCGACCCCGTCTATGTGGGGATGATGAATGCCATGATGCAGGAGACGCTTCTGACCGGCACCGCCCGCAAGGCGGAACTGCCCGGATGGCAGGCGGCCGGCAAGACCGGCACGAGCCAGGATTGGCGCGACGCTTGGTTCGTCGGATACACCAGCCGCCTCGTGACCGGGGTCTGGTTCGGCAACGACGATGGCACCCCAACCAAGAAGGCTTCCGGCGGCAACCTGCCGGTGGAGGCCTGGAGTCGCTTCATGAAGGTGGCGCTAAAGGGCGCGACCCCGGCGCCGCTGCCCGGCAATTGGCACGCGCCCGCCGCGGCGCCGCCCGACAGTGCCAGCCCGCTTGCTGCGCTGCTCGACCGCACCAACGCCTTCCTCAGCGGCGGCAGTCGGCCAGCGCCGCCGCCGGAGCCGGCCACGACGGCGCCTGCCACCACGGGGTCGATCGCCGCTGCCGCTCCGCCTCCTGGCGTCGACGACCCCCGCTATGCCGACGAGCCGCTGCCGCCCGCCGTCGTGCCCGATGAACCCCCGTCCCAGCCCCGCCGCGCCGCCGAGGACGATCGCAACCTCCTCGACAAGCTGTTCGGCGGCTAGGCTGAACCCTCGGGCCGCTCACGCGGCAGCGCGGATCGTGCTATCGCGGATCCGCTCCAACGTTCGCCCGCCCTTTCTAGGGCGGGGCCTATCGGAATTTACGCAAATGCCGCCCGAGCCTCTACCTCTTGCCGACCTGACCGCCGGCTTCAAGCTCGCCATGCGGCGGCTCGCCGCCACGGTCACGATCGTCACGGCAGGGCGGGAGGACTGGCGCTTCGGCATGACGGCCACCGCCGTGACCTCGGTCACGACTGCGCCGCCGACGCTGCTGATCTGCATCAACCGTTCGGCCAGCATCCACGACATCATCGTAGAGACCGGTGGCTTTTGCCTGAACATTCTCGGAACGCATCATGCGCCCTTGGTCGGTCCCTTCGGTGGCGGGGCCGATCGGGAGGAACGGTTCGGTCATGGAGTTTGGAGCCACCGCGACGGCGGCATGCCCTATCTCGACGACGCACAGGCCAGCCTGTTCTGCACGGTTCGGAAGACCGTCGAATATGGATCCCATTCGATCCTGATCGGCGAGGTCCTCTCGGTGAACCTGTCCGAGGCCATCGCGCCACTGCTCTACCAGAACGGCGGCCTTGTGGCGTCGAGCCCGCTGCTCCCCTGACCTCGACCTGAGACGACCCGATCACGCCTGTGTCGGCCCTGGGAGCTCCCGTGCAGCCCATCTACATCGACTATCTGAATGCGCTCGACATCGCCGAACTGGCGCTGACCGACGACGAGATCATCGTCGCCGTCGAAGCGGGTCTCGCCGCGCAGGGCCGCTCCGAGACCGTGATCGAGCCGCGGGTGCATCTCATGCCCGGCCTGTCGCGCGGCCATTTCAACGTCCTCCGCGGCGTTATTGCGCCCATGGACCTCGCCGGAGTCAAAGTGGTGGGCGACTTCGTCGACAACTACCGGCAGGGCCTGCCCAGCGAATTCGGCATCCTTAGCCTCTTCGACCCGCGCACCGGCACGCCGCGCGCCATCCTCGACGCTACCGCCATCACCGAGATGCGCACCGGTGCCGTGACGGCGGTTGGGGCGAAGCATCTCGCGCCGCCCAATCCGCGCATCCTCGGCCATATCGGGGCGCGCGGCACCGCCTATTGGAACGTGCGCCTCCTCGACCACCTCTTCGGCTTCGACGAGATCCGGGTCCACTCGCGCCGGCCCGAAAGCCGCGACCCCTTTGCGGCGCGGCTCTCGGCCGATCTCGGCAAGCCGGTGCGCGCCGTCGCGAGTTGGGAGGAATGCGTGCGCGGCGCCAACATCGTGGTCGAGGCCTCGCGGCTCGACGCGCCGGAGCCGCTGCTCAAGACCGAGTGGATCAAGCCGGGCGCGCTTGTGATCCCGTACGGCACGATGAGCGCCGTCGAACTCTCGCTGACCGACATCATGGGAAAGATGGTGGTCGATGATTGGGGCCAGTGCCGCCAGGGTCCGTTCGGCGCCTTGCGGGCCCATGTCGAGGCCGGCCTCCTGTCAGAGGCCACGCTGCATGCCGAACTCGGGCAGATCGTGGCGGGGCTGAAGCCCGGCCGCACCTCGCCCGACGAGACCATCCTGTTCTGGCATCGCGGACTGTCGCTCAGCGACATCGCGCTCGGCCATGCCTTGATCGAGAAGGGACATCGGCTCGGGATCGGGCAGCGGCTGCGCTTCGCATGACGGTCGTGACGCTGGGCGGGGCCCGCCCCCTCACGGTCGAGGATGTCTGCGCCGTGGCGCGCGACGGAGCGAGGGTGGAAGTCGCGGGCGATGTGGCAGCGCGACTGATCCGGGCTCGGTCGCTCCTCGACGCCGCGGCGGCACGCGGTCAGGCGATCTACGGCTACAACACTGGTCTCGGCGCCAAGAGTTCCACGGCTGTCGAGGGCGATGCCGCGGCGTTCCAGCTCATGTTCCTCGACGGCCGCTCCATCGCCATGGGCGAGCCTCTGCCGCGAGCCTGCGTCCGTGCCGCCATGCTGGCCCGTGCGGCGGGGCTGGCGGCCGGTGGGTCCGGCATCTCGCCTCGCGTCTTCGACGCCCTGGTGGCGGCGCTGAATGCCGGGGTTCATCCCGTCATGCCGGGCTTGGGCTCGATCGGAGCGGCCGACCTCGGTCTGCTGGCCTCGATGGGGCAGGTCCTTGTCGGACGCGGCGAGGCCGAGTATCGCGGGAGTGTCATGCCGGGCGCCGCGGCTCTCAGCGCCGCCGGGCTCGCGCCGGTCGTGCTCGGCCCCAAGGACGGCTTGTCGTTGATCAGCGCCGGGGCTGTGTCGATCGGGCATGGCGCGCTCGTGGTGGCCGAGGCACGTGGCTTGGCCGCTCGCCAACTGCAGGCCGCCGCCCTCACCTTCGAGGGCCTGGGCGCCAATCTCACGGTGCTGGATCCGCGCATCCAGGATGCCCGACCGGCGCCCGGGCAGCGGGAGGCGGCTGCGGCACTTCGCGAACTGCTCGCCGGAAGCGCGCTCTACAAAGCCGCGGTACCGCTCCAGGACCCGTTGAGCCTTCGCTGCATCGCGCCGATCCACGGCGCCTTGACCAGTGCCATCGAGGCCGCCGCCGCACTGGTCGAGCTCGAATTCGCCTCGGCGGCCGACAATCCCGTGGTCGTGGCGGAGGACGGGTTCGTGGCATCCACGGGGAATTTCCACGCCCCGGCCCTGGCGCTGGCCTTCGAGATGCTGGGTCTCGCCATCGGCCAGACGGCGGCGGCTTCGGCGGCGCGCTTCACCCAACTGACGGGGGCGGGGCGAAACGGCCTGCCGCGTAACCTGTCGCGCCGCGGCGGGACATCGGCGGGCTTCGTCTCTTTGCAGAAGACCGCGGCGGCGCTGCTCGCCGCCCTCCGCCACGCCGCCCACCCGGTGGTGCTCGACATCCTGCCGGTATCGGAAGGCATCGAGGACCACGCCACCCAGGCGCCGCTGGCGGTCGCGAAATGCGGCACGATCATCGACCTCTGGCGCCGCATCGTCGCTCTCGAAGCCATGGCGGCGGCCGAAGCCGTCGATTGCCGGGGCGGGCAGGTGCTCGGTGCCGGAACGGGTGCATTCCACGCCGAGGTCCGTCGCGTCGTCGAAACCTTCGACGCGGACCGGCCGCTCGGAGCCGATGCGGAGCGGCTCTCTGAACTGTGGCGTGATCTTCGAGGCCCGCGCTTGCAAGTGACATGAGCAGGGCCTCGGCGCCCTCACATCGGCGGGACGGAGCTCGTCGAGCGTTCTCGCCGTTCACATCCTCGATCCACACTAAAATCTTTTTCGCTCTTGCGGCGACTGATCCGAGCAAGACGAGCTTTATTGGCCAGGCGCATGACACAAGCACTCTCTGTTTGAACTAATATACCGTTTTATTTGCAGGAAAGTTTTATGGTCAATGAATAGTTTCCGATGGGTCAGTCCTGACCTCGCATAACGCAAGCTGGAATAAACTTGTCGCGAATAACTTAAACTGCGAGTGGCTGTCGGAGTTGAGCGATGCTGAAAGTCTTGAATTGCATCGCGTACGAGCATGACCTTCGGCTTGTGGCCTTGTCGGCCGTTGTCTGCATATTGGGCTGTCTGACCACGACGACACTGCTGGCAAGGGCTGTCCACGCACGAGATGGGCAGGGCCTGTGGCTGCTGTGCGCTGCTGCCGTGTTCGGCTGCAGCATCTGGTCGCTCCACTTCGTCGCGATGCTGGCCTTCAGGCCTGGACAGGAGATGTCCTACGACATCGAACTGACGCTGCTGTCTGTCGTCGTCGCCTGCGGAGGGTCATTTGCGGCGCTTCTTGCTTGGAAACTGCCGATCTCCCGACCCGCATCGGTCACCGCGGGCGCCATCCTGCTCGGTTTTGCCATATCGGGAATGCACTATGTCGGCGTAGCGGCCGTGACGTTCTCAGGGTTCCTCATCTTCAACCGGCCCTACGTGGCGGCGTCGGTCGTGGTGAGCGTCGTCTTTTCGACCCTCGCCCTGGGGCGCGCTCACGATCTCCGGACCGCAGGGCGTCGTTTTGAAGTCGGTGCATGGCTGGCACTGGCGATCTGCGGCCTGCACTTCATCGGCATGACGGCCATCACGCTTGCGCCAGGCGTCGCCTTGCCGTCCGACGGGGAGGTCCTCGATACGCGCACGCTCGCCGTCGCGGTCGCGGGCGTCAGCGTGGCGATCTTGATCGCCAGCCTGATCGCCGTCATGCTCGAGCAGCATATGTCGCAGCGCGTCCTCAAGGACCTCGATCGCATGCGCCTTTTGAACAACCTAGCGCAAGAGGTAATCCTGATCCAACGCGACGGGTTCGTATGCGAAGTGAACAGCGCCGGTGAGCGCCTGTTCAAAGCGCGGGCTGGCGACATCGTCGGCAGCCCCTTGCGCGGCCTATTCGCCGCCGACAGCGTGCCGATCCTCGTCCGTCGTGAAATGTGCAGCCCTCTTCTACGGCGGCCGGAGGAGATGGAGGTCAGGGCCGCCGATGGCACCTACGTCAAGGTCGAGGTCTCCTGCCAGCCGATCGACTACCTCGGCAAACCCGCGACGGCCATCGCGCTCCGCGACCTGACCGACAGCAAACGTGACGAGGCTCGAACCCGACACCTCGCTCGCCACGATTCTCTGACGGATCTACCCAACCGCTACAATCTGCAGGAACGGTTGGAGGTCGCGCTCGATATCGCGGCGCAGCGCGGGGCCACGCTCGTGCTGGTCAACATCGACCTGGACCGTTTCAAGCCGGTCAACGATCTGTTCGGCCACGCCGTCGGTGACGCCCTTTTGATCCAGGTGTCGAAGCGGATCCTCGCCGAAATCCGGCCGACCGACACATTAGCGAGGGTCGGGGGCGACGAGTTCGTGATGGTTCTGACGAGCCAGCCGCAGCCCGACACGGCGTGGACGATTTGCACCCGCGTCATCGATGCGTTGCGGAAACCCTTTCAGATCGAGGGACACCAGATCGAGATCGGCGCGTCCATGGGCATCGCCCTCTATCCAGATGACGGGCGCAGTGGCGACGTGCTGATGCGCGCCGCCGACGCCGCCATGTACCGTGTCAAGGAGGAGGGCCGCGGGGCGCTGCGCTTTTACGAAGCGTCGATGAACGATCATCTCCAGGCGAGGCTCCAGCTCAAGAGGGAATTGGCCAAAGCGGTCGAGGCCGACGATCTGGTTCTCCATTACCAGCCGATCGTGAACGGCGTGACGGGAGAGGTGGAAGCCTTCGAAGCCCTTCTCCGGTGGGACCATCCCCAACACGGCATGATCTCCCCGGCCGACTTCGTTCCGCTTGCCGAGGAGTCGGGTCTCATCGACGCGATCGGACGTTGGGTCATCGATACGACGATCCGCGAAGCCGCCAGCTGGCCGCATCTCTGGCCCGTCGCCATCAATGTTTCCCCTCGGCAGTTCCGCTTCACGGATGTCTGCGCCGTCTTGGGAAGAGCCCTGGCGACGCACAAGCTCGACCCTTCGCGCGTCGTGGTCGAGGTGACCGAGGGAATCCTGGTCGACGACGCCGAGAAGGCCGTCGTCATTCTCAACCGGCTGCGCGGGATGGGGATCTGTATCGCCCTCGACGACTTCGGAACCGGCTACTCGAGCCTCAGCTATCTCCAGCTCTTCAAATTCGACAAGTTGAAGATCGACAAGTCCTTCGTAGCGAAGCTCCGCCAGGACGGGGACGCGCTGACGATCATTCGTGCGGTCATCAACCTCGGTCATAACCTCGGCCTCAAGGTCACCGCCGAAGGGGTGGAGACACAGGCGCAACTCGACGCTCTTCGCATGCTCGGCTGCGACCAGCTCCAAGGCTTCCTCGTCGGGAGGCCCGCGCCGAGTGGCGATTTCACCGAATTGGATCGGCTGCGGACGAAGGCTCTGTTCGGACGCGAGCGGTCGCGTCTCTCCGCATAGCGTCTCTGACAGCCTGAGCAGCCTGCAGCGAAGCGTCAGGTCGAAACGGCGTCACGTCCAGAGCCCGCGCGCCGCGGCACGTGAGGCGACCAACTTGAGGCGCACGAGCCGCGTCAGCACGGCTTCAGGGGCCTTGCCTGTGGCGGCGCAGAGCTCGTCGATGTCGCTCGCAACGGCGAAGCTGGCCTGTAGCTTCGCGTCGTCGCGCGCCGTCCATTGTGCTGCCGCGGCTTCGGGATCCGGCGCGAAGGGCGCGACCTCGTCGGGCTCGACCGTAGAACTGCGCCTGGCCGTCCGGGCCCGCGTGGCCGCCGGGCCGGCCGGCACCGTTCCGCCGCTGCTTGCCGTCGCGGTGCGCGCCGGCGCGGGCGCGGGCTCCTTCTGGTAGGGCGGGCCGAGCGGTAGCAGACTATCGGCGTCGGGGTGCTCGGGGTCGGTGCCGGTATGGGCATCGCCGGCGAATTCCGTCACGAAGCGCGAGCGCTTGTTGGGGGAGCCGCCGCGTTCTCCCGCGTAGGTGAGCCCCAGGATGCGCTTCGCCCGCGTCACCGCCACATAGGCGACCCGCCGCTCCTCCTCGATCTCCGCCCCTGCCACAGGCATCAGCCCCTCTTCGAGCCCGACGACGAAGACCGCCTCCCATTCCAGCCCCTTGGCGGAATGGACAGTGGAGAGGACGACGGCGTTCTCCGAAGGCCGTCGCAGCGCACGGCTCTGTTCGGCGATGCGCTCCATCAGCGCATCGATGCCGTCGCAATCGGCGGCGAGCCCTGCCAGCGCGTCGCAAAGATTGGTCCAGTCGCGCTGCTCTCGCTCCGCCGATTTCTTGGGAAGCGCCTCCGAGACGACGCGGCGGGCATGCCGGCAGGCGTCGGCGAAGCTGCGGCGGCCGTTCGCCGGGACTTTGTCGAGCCGCCGCCGGATACTCTCGCCGCGTTTGCCGGTGCCCATCTTCTCGATGGCACGGTGTTCGTTGCCGTCGAGCAGGTAGAACAGGGAGCCGAGGAACAGCTTCGCGGCAGCGCTCTGCCACAGGTCGCCGGCACCGCGGACGTCGAAGGGGATGTGTAGCGCCTCGAGCGCGCCCTGGAAGGCGAGGCCCGTCGAACCGGCGCGGTAGAGGACGACGATCTCCTCGGGCGGCATTCCGTCCCGGATCAGAGCCACGATGGCCCGCACCACCTGCCGGACCTCGACGTCGGGGGTGGAATAGCCGCGGATCGCGACCGTTCCGGCGCTCTCCGTCGCCGGTTGGTAGTCCTTGGTGAAGCGGTCGCGGTTGCGGCCGATCAGCCGCTTCGCCCCAGCCACGATCTCGGGCACCGAGCGATAGTTGCGGTCGAGCAGGTGGAGCACCGCGTCGCCGTGGCGCCGCTTGAAGTCGAGCGTGTAGCGGATGTCGGCGGCGCGAAAGGTGAACAGCGTCTGGTCGTCGTCGCCGACCGCCCAGAGATGCACGCCGCCGCCGCGGAAATGCTCGATCAACCGGTGCTGGCCGAGATTGATGTCCTGGTATTCGTCGACGAGCAGGTGATCCACGGCGCTCGCCACGGAACGCCCGTAGGCGGGGTTGTCGCCCATGGCGCGGAGCAGCAGCGGCACCATGTCGGCGAAGTCGATGGCGCCGGCCTCGCGCAGAGCCGCCTCGTAGACGGTGAAGAACTCGGCGGCGCGATGGCCCACTTCATCGTCCCGCGCGAGGCTCCGCGCGTAGGTTCGGGCGTCGAGCAACTGCTCCTTGGCGCCCGCGATGATATCGAGAATGTCGCCCTCGTCGTTCCAATACATGCGACGGGTCGCGAAGACGGACCGCTGCTGCTGGGCGCTCCAGACGTCGATGCGGTCCGGCAGGCCGGCGAGATGGGGTTTGCGCTGCAGGCAGCGCAGCGCCAGGCTATGGAAGGTGAAAACGCGCAGTTCAGCCGGATTGTCGAGGCCGAGATCCCGGGCGATGCGCGCCCGCATCTCCTCGGCGGCTTTCTTGGTGAAAGTCAGCGCCATGATGCGCTGCGGATCCGTTCCGCTCTCGCGCAGATGCCGAAAGCGGCCGACCAGCGTCGAGGTCTTGCCCGAACCCGGACCGGCCAGAACGAGCTGAATCGGATGGTCGGCGCGGGCGGCGCGCTGCTGCGATGGATCGAGGTCGGCCATACCCTCCCATGCCACAGCTGATCCTTGCGGGAAATGCTGCGGCGCTTCGCTGCGGTGCGGGCGAACGGGAGCGCGACGCGTTATACCGGGATCCTAGCCCGAGCCGCCATGACCACGTTCTTCACCGCAGACACCCATATCGCCGATGCCCATATCCTGCGCATGCGGGCCTTCGACGATATCGAACGTCACGACGAAGCGTTGATCGCGCGCTGGAACGCCAGGATCGCTCCCGGGGACGATGTGTGGCATGTCGGCGATGTCTTCGGCGGGATCGGTCGCGACCGTTGCGGCAGCCTCTTCTCCCGGCTGAACGGAACGAAGCGGCTCATCATCGGCAACCACGATTCGAACCGTGTTCTTGAGCTGCCGTGGGCTTCTGCTCCGGTCGATCACATCCGGCTCGTGCTGCGGGGCGGATCGGGGGCGGAAGTGCGGCTCTACCTGTCGCACTATCCCATGCGCTCCTGGCCGGGGCTGTGGCGCGGCACGCGTCACCTGCACGGCCATACCCATGCGATGCTGCCGGGCACCAGCCAGTCCTGCGATGTCGGGGTTGACGCCTGGGATTACCAACCCGCCAGCCTCGACGACGTGGTGGCTCGCCAGGATGCGACGGTGGAGCTGCCCGAGGAACTCGCCGTCTGGGCGTCCCGGCGTGCCGGCGAGTAGGCCCTGATCCCGATCCCGCTTATTCCCGCTCAGGCGGGGATCCAGCGCTCGAAGACGGCCGAAGGCAAACGCCATGATCGGTCGCGAGAGAGAGACCAGCCTTCGGCCCGACATGCTGCGCTGGATCGCCGCCTGCGCGGGGATGGGTGGAGGACAGACCTTGGCCTCCAATCAAACCAAAACCAGCTTCGGCTTCTTGTCGAGCGCCTGCAGCACCCGGGCGAGGTCGGGCCCGCGCTTGAGGATCAGCCCCGTCGCCGTGACGACCGCATAGGCGCCTTGGCGGCGCGCCAGCGCCGGATCCTTCTCGACTCGGTAGAGGGGCACTTCTGAGGCGCGGCGGTAGATGGAGAAGACCGCCTTGTCGGGCCGGAAGTCGATCGCGTAGTCGCGCCATTCCCCTTCCGCCACGCGTCGGCCGTAGAGGTTGAAGATTTCACGCAGCTCGTGCCGATCGAAAGAAACGACGGCGGCATAGGTCTCCGCGGCGCGAGTCTCGGGGGGGTCCGCTCGGGCCCGTCGCTGCGGGAAGGCCGCCACCGAGCCGCCCGCGGGTTGCCGTGCATCGGATCGCTTCTGATCCGGCGTGTCGCCTTCGCTCATCCCGCACTCCATCCTGTGGTCGAGAATGGCGCGACGGCGGAGGCGGTTCAAGGCTCGTCGTGGTTCATCCCGAACATGCCCCGGTGCCGCCGCGTCGTTGCCGCTTTGCAGGATCAAACCTCACCGCACGTCGACGGAACGCGCGCTCCGATGTGTCAGCCCCCAACCTTCGGGGTGCGCGCGAGCCTCGCTCGAGGCGCGTCGGCGGATGGACCGGCAGTGAGCTCCCGCTCCTGCCGGTCTTTTTTCCGCCGCGATCCGCCTTGCGCTCTCCAGGACCCGTCGCGATATGTGGAACGCTCGCGGTACGGCTTGGCCGCCGCGGCTTGGGACCGGCCCGGCCGGTCCGATGGTCATCATCATACGACCCCGGCCGTGCCGGCCCGAGTCCGCGCAATGCGGCGAAGCGGCCTCCGGGAGTCACGGCGGAGGGATCTCGAGTTCGATGAGCGAGGCTGACAACCAGACGGCGCCTGAGCAGGCCGGCGAGACCAAGACCTTCCAGGCCGATGTATCGCGGCTTCTGGACCTCATGGTCCACTCCATCTATTCGGAGCGCGACGTCTTTCTCCGCGAGTTGATCTCCAACGCCGCCGACGCTTGCGAGAAGCTCCGCTACGAGTCGATTGCCGAACCGCAGCTCACGGCGGACGGCGAAGGTTTCTCGATCCGCGTCGTCATCGACGCGGCCGCCAAGACCCTCGCCATCGTCGATAATGGCATCGGCATGGGGCGCGACGACCTCGACCGCGCGCTCGGCACCATCGCCTCCTCCGGAACCAAGGCCTTTCTCGACCGCATTGGATCCGAGGCCGAGGAGGAGAGCGGCAATCTGATCGGTCAGTTCGGCATCGGCTTCTACTCGGCCTTCATGGTGGCGTCCTCCGTCGAGGTGCTGACGCGTCGCGCCGGCACGGACGACGCCTGGCGCTGGACCAGCGACGGCAAGGGCTCCTACGCGGTCGCGGCGCTGCCGCTCGATGCCGCCCCGTCGCGCGGCACGCGGGTCACGCTGCACCTCAACGAGGAGGCGGCGAAGGAATTTCTTGAGCCCTGGCGGGTCGAGCGGCTCATCAAGGAGCATTCGGGCGCCGTTGCGGTGCCGATCGACCTGCAGGAGACACCGGACGGCGAGACTCGCCGCCTGACCGATGGGGCGGCGCTCTGGGCCAAGAACAAATCCGAGATCACGCCCGAGCAGTATACGGAGTTCTACCGCAGCCTGGCGGCCCAGTACGACGACCCGGCGCTGACCATCCATTACCGCGCCGAGGGCCGGCACGAATATTCGGTCCTGGCCTTCGTGCCGGGCTCGAAGCCCTTCGACCTCTTCGATCCGCAGCGCAAGGGCCGCACCAAGCTCTACGTGCGCCGCGTGCTGATCACAGACGAAGCCGATCTGCTGCCCGGCTGGCTGCGCTTCGTCCGCGCCGTGGTCGACACCGCCGACCTGCCGCTCAACGTCTCGCGCGAGATGGTGCAGAACAGCCCCGTCTTCGCCGCCATCCGCAAGGGCGTCACAAATCGCGTCCTCGGCGATCTCACCAAGATGGCCGACAATGACCCGGAGGGCTTCGCCAAGGTCTGGGAGAACTTCGGAGCCGTCCTCAAGGAGGGACTCTATGAGGATCCCGAGCGCCGCGACAACCTCTTCAAGCTGGCCCGCTTCGCCTCTACGAAGCACCCCGACGGCGGTCGTACGCTGGCGGACTACGTGGCCGATCTGCGCGACAACCAGACGGCCATCTACTACCTCGTCGGCGACGACCTGAAGCGGCTCGGCACCAGCCCGCAGCTCGAGGGATTCCGGGCGCGCGGCATCGAAGTGCTGCTGCTGCCCGATGCCGTCGATGCCTTCTGGGTGTCGAATGCGGCGGGCTTCGACGGCAAGCCGTTCAAGTCCGTGACTCAGGGCGCAGCCGACATCAAGGCGGTGCCGCTGGCCGAGGGCGCCAAGGAGCCGGAGAGCCAGGATGTCAGCCCCAAGCTCGCGTCCCTGCTTGTCTTCATGAAGGAAACGCTGGCGGGTTCGGTCGAGGATGTTCGTGCCTCCGATCGTCTGTCGGAAAGCCCGGCCTGCCTCATCGCGCCCGAGTTCGGTCCCGACCGGCGGCTCGAGAAGATCCTGGCCCAGCACGGCAAGCTTGGCGAGCAGACGAAACCAGTGCTCGAGATTAACCCCGGCCACCCGCTGGTGACGGCACTGGCCGAGCGTTTCGCCGGCACGGGTGACCGGGCGGTCGTCGAGGATTCCGCTTGGCTGCTTCACGACGAGGCCCGCATCATGGATGGCGAATTGCCGGCGGATGCCGCCCTCTTCGCGGCGCGCCTGCGCCGTGTGATGGAGAAGGCGGCGGGGTGACGTTCAGCGTCGGCGCAGTCGCACCCGGCTTCGCCTCCTCCACCACGCTTCGCGTGGTCTCCCTCCCTCGCTGCGCGAGGGAGGACTATCCCTCACCGGCCCAGCGTTATTCCTCCCCCGTGTACGGGGGAGGGGGACCTGGCGCGGCCCAGTGGAGGGGGCTGACCTGGTACAAACCGCTGGGTCAAATAACAGTCGACTCCAGGAGGCCGGCTTGATCGACCCGCTTCGCCCCGCCGGACTGTCGCTCGCCGGTACTTTTCGCTGGGCCACCCGCACCCTCGCTGCAGCCGGCGTACCGTCTCCTGAGGTCGATGCCCGCATCCTGCTGCTGGCCGCGTCGGGTCTCGACCGCGTCGCGCTGATCCGCGATCCGGACCTCCCGGTCCCCCCTGAAGCCGTTGAGCGCTTATCCGCCTGGCTCGATCGCCGCGCCTCGCGCGAGCCCGTCGCGCGCATACTCGGCTCCCGCGACTTCTGGGGTTTGACGCTGGCCGTCACGCCCGACGTTCTCGACCCGCGTCCCGACACGGAAACGCTGGTCGAAGCCGTACTCGTTGGCCTCGACGGCCGCCATGGTGAGCCACTGACCCTCGTCGATCTCGGCACCGGCTCCGGCGCGATCCTCTGCGCGCTGCTGACCGAGCTCCCGCAAGCAGCAGGCTACGCGGTTGATCGTTCGGATGGCGCCTGTTCGGTGGCGCAGCGCAACCTCGCCGCCCATGGCCTCGCGTTGCGGAGCTTGGTCCTGCGGGGAGACTGGGCGAGCGCCTTGCCCGGCGGTGCTTTCGACGTCTTGGTCTCGAACCCGCCTTATATCGAGACCTCCGTGATCGCGGATCTCGACCGCGACGTCCGCGATCACGATCCGCTGGGGGCGCTCGACGGTGGCGCCGATGGCCTCGACGCTTACCGCGTCATCGTCACGGATGTGCCACGTCTTCTCGTGCCGGGCGGGATTGCGGCGGTCGAAGTCGGGCAGGGACAAGACCGCGACGTCATGGACTTGATGGCCGCTGCCGGTCTTGCAGATATCACGACCCGCCGGGACCTGTCGGGCATCGCTCGTGTCGTTCTGGGACGCCTCCGCTGACCTGCTGGCGCGTCAGCAGCTCTCGGGCGCATAGCGGCATTTGATGTCGTGCTCGTTCTGCAACTCGATCGCGCCCGCGCTGCCGGCCGGATAGCCGCAATAGGAGCCATTCGGCCCCTGCACGCAATTACCGTAGCCGTAGCGGTTCACGTGATAGGCGGGATCCTCGCCTTGAGCGCGGGCCGCGCCCAACTGGTCGTAGGGTGGCGAGGAGCCGGCCGCCATGGCCAGGGGAGAGAGGGCGCCCGACGCCAGCAGGCCCAGGGTCGCCATCAGCAGTTTCGATCGCATGGGATGGTCCATTCCGTTGACTTCGCCCCTGTCCGCGATAACGCTCGGTGAGCCGCCTGAGTCGCATCGGTGAAATGCCCTGCGGCCGTTCATCGCAAAACACAACGCCGACGGGCAGCAGCCCCCTTTAGCCTCTCCACCGTCATGGTCGGGCTCGTCTCGGCCACCCACGCCGCGCAACCTCGGCGAGTTCTGCGGGTAGAGTGGCCCCCTTCGGCGTCGATGGCCGGCACAGGGCAGGCGACGAGCGTGAAGCGGTATCTCCGAGTTCCGCGATTAGAGGTTGCGCAAATATCCCGCCGGCCTTTGGCCGAGGATGCGCCAGGTGCCCACGAGACCGAGGCCCACGGTCACCACTAGCGCCGCCAAGGACGCCTCGAGGGCCGGCTGCCATGCGAAGGCGAAGTCGAAACCCATGACCTCCTTCACGACGCCATAAGCCGCCGCCGTGCCGGCCAGGACTCCGAACAAGGCAGTCCCGAGCCCGAGCAACCCATATTCGAGCACGAAGGCAAGCAGCAGCCGACGCCTCGTGGCGCCCAGTACCTTGAGCATGACACTGTCATAGACTCGCGCCCGCCGCCCGGCCGCGAGGGCGCCCGACAGAACCAGGACGGACGACAGGATCGTCACCGCCGAGGCGGCCCGTGTCGCGGTGCCGAGCTTGCCGACAAAGCCGTTCACGGCTTCGAGGATGTCGCGAACCCGGATCGTGGTGATGGCCGGATAGGCGACCGCGACATCGCGGGCCAGCGCCGTATCGCGCGCCGTGTCATCGGTCGGGAAGGCCGCCGTCGCCAGAGCCATATAGGGCGCGCCGCGGAACGTATTGGGCGAGAAGACCATGACGAAGTTGATCCCCATGTTCTGCCAATCGACCTTCCGGAGGTTCGCCACCGTGGCGGTCACCGGGCGGCCCAAGACGTTCACCGTGACGCTGTCGCCGAGCTTCAGCCCGATGCCATCGGCAAGTTCCCGATCGAAGGAGACGAGCGGCTTTGCGGAATAGCCCGTCGGCCACCACTCGCCCGCGACGATGCGCGAGCCTTTGGGCGGCGCGTCGGCGAAGGTGATACCGCGGTCGCCCTCCAGCACCCAGGTGGCGCCGTCCTTGGCCTTCACCTTGTCCGCCGCGATGTCGTTCACCGCCGTGATACGGCCGCGCAGGATGGGAACGTCCTCCAGCACGGCGGCGGGCGCCTTCTGCTTGACGAAGGCGAGAAAGCCCTCTGCCTCGCGGTTCGGCACGTCGGCGAAGAAGAAGGACGGCGTGACGCCGGGGCGCGCCTCGGTGATCTGGTTCTGGATATTGCTGTCGATCAACGCCAGCGTGACCAGCAGAGTGAGGCCGAGCCCCAGCGACAGGACCACGGCACTGGTCAGCGCGCCGGGACGATGAATGTTGCCGAGCGCCAGCCGCCATTCGACGCTGCGGGGGCGGGGCATAGCGCGGGCGGCCGCCATGAAGCCCCAGGCGACGAGCCGCAGAAGCGCGAAGACGAGCAGCGTTGCCGCGACGTCGTAAGCGGCAAGGCGATGATCCTGCGAGAAGCCGATGGCGCAGGCTGCGAGGGCCACGACAGCGAAGCCCAACGCCACGCGATAGACGAGGCGCAAGCGGCCGGGGTCGGGATCGACGGCATCGCGGAACAGC
This sequence comes from Janthinobacterium lividum, assembly GCA_050920985.1. Lineage (GTDB taxonomy): Bacteria > Pseudomonadota > Alphaproteobacteria > Rhizobiales > Beijerinckiaceae > Lichenihabitans. The sequence goes on from JBPBQY010000043.1 coordinate 163,171, forward strand.
GCCGAGACCGGCACATCGTGGATTCGCCCCAGCGTCGGCAGCGAAAAGACCAGCGCGGTGAGAAAGCCGTAGAGCGCGCCGAGCCCCAGCGCGGTGGGATGGATCGAGGGCACGAGCGGCAGCGGAATCAGGGCGCCGAAACTGGCGGATGCCAGATAGGGCACGGCCCCGCCGATCGCGACTCCGGCCAGCACCCCGAGCAGCGCGACCAGCATGACCTGCGCGAGGCCCATGGCGAAGACCGAGGAGCCCGGCGCACCGAGCGCCTTCAGCACCGCCAGGCTGGCGCGCTTGCGCTCCATGGCGGCCTTGACGGCATTGGCGACCCCGACCCCGCCGACCACCAGAGCGGTCAGGCCGATGAGCGTCAGGAACTGGGTGAAGCGGCCGAGGTTGCGGTCGAACTCCGGCGAGACGTTGTTGCGAGTCTTGATTTCCCACCCGGCTTCCGGAAACGCCGCCCGGGCCTCCGTGACGAGGCGGGACAGCGCGGCATCGTCGTCCGGGCCGGCGAGGTCGACGCGCAACGTAAACTTGGCGAGGGATCCGGGCTGGATCAGCTTGGTGGCGGCGAGAGCGTCCTGGCTCATCAGGACGGAGGGTGCAAAGGCGATGCCGCCGGCGAGCCGGTCAGGCTCGGAGCGCAAGATGCCGCGCAGGACGACATCGGCGGCGCCGATATGAAGTCGATCCCCGACTTTCAACCCGAGCCGTCCCACGATGGCATCGTCGGCGACGATCCCGAAGATCCCATCGACCAGGGCCAGGGCCGGCGCCAGAGGCTGCGGCGGGTCGAGGGTCACCGCGCCGGCCACCGGATAGGCACCGTCGACGGCCTTGATGTCGATCAAGCCCGCCTGATCGCCGGCCCGCGCCATGGAGCGGGCCGATACGACCCGGCTCAGTCGACCACGTGCCGCGAGCCAATCCGTCTCGGCTGGACCGAGCGGCTGCGATACGGTCGAAAAGGCGGCGTCGCCCCCGAGCACCGTGCGGCCCTCGCGCCCGAGCCCGTCCGACAGACTGCCCGCCACCGAACCCACACCCGCAATGGCGGCGACGCCGAGCGCGATGCAGAGAAGGAAAATCCAGTAGCCGCCGAGCCCGCCACGCAGGTCTCGGCCGGCGAGTCGCAGCGCCATGGGAAGTCGGAAACGCGCAGGCGATCGCGGTGCGGCTACGTCGGCCCGAGGCGTCACGAGACCGCCTCGATCTCGGCCCGCGTATCGGCCTCGATCCGTCCCGAGCGGAGCCTCACCGTCCGGTCGCAGCGGGCCGCGAGGCTTGCGTCATGCGTCACCAGGACCAGCGTGGCGCCGCGCTCCCGCCGCGTCGCGAAGATCAGGTCCATGATGGACCGGCCGGTGGCTTCGTCGAGGTTGCCGGTCGGCTCGTCGGCGACGAGGATCGCAGGATCGGGAGCCAGGGCCCGCGACAGCGCCACGCGCTGCTGCTCGCCGCCCGACAGCTGCGAAGGATAATGATGAAGGCGGTCGCCGAGACCGACGCCGCGCAGTTCCGCCGTCGCGCGGTCGAAGGCATCGGCCCGGTTCGCCAGTTCGAGCGGCACGGCGACATTCTCCAGCGCCGTCATGGTCGGGATGAGATGGAAACTCTGGAAGACGATCCCGATATGGCGGCCACGGAACCGCGCGAGCCGGTCTTCGTCGAGTCCATCGATGCGCGTGCCGTCCACCGTGACACTGCCGCGCTCGGGCCTTTCGAGGCCCGCCAAGACGCTGAGCAGCGTGGACTTGCCGGAGCCCGACGGCCCCGTGAGGCCGATCGCCTCGCCTTTGGCGATGGCGAGATCGATCCCTTTCAGGATATGGACTCGGGCTGCCGCTCGCCCCAGACTCACATGAACATCGTCGAGCGAGATCGCAGCTTGAACCATCGTGCACCTTCACACTGCCCGACGCGGCAGCCCTCACCATATGGGGGGCTTCGGCGACGATGTCAGTCGGCATTGGCGTCGCTCTTCGGCGCGGTCGTTCTCGCGGCGACGCCCGCATTCGCCGGGCAGACGACGATCGCGGCCTTCGGCGACAGTCTCTCGGCCGGCTATCAGCTTCCCGCCGACGCTGCCTTCCCGGCCGTTCTCCAGGCGGCGTTGCGGAAGGACGGCTTCGATGTCGCGATTTCCAACGCGGCGGTGTCCGGCGACACCACGCAGGGCGGCCTCGAGCGGCTCGACTGGTCGGTGCCGGAGGGGACCGACCTCGCCATCGTGGAACTCGGCGCCAACGACATGCTTCGCGGTATCGATCCGGACGTGACGGCGAAGAACCTCGACGCCATCGTGCAGGGCCTGCAGACGCGACACATCAAGGTGCTGCTGGCCGGCATGTTCGCCGCGACCGAACTCGACGCGGACTACAAAGGCCGCTTCAACGGCCTGTATCCGAGCCTCGCCCATCGCTATGCCGTGCCACTCTATCCGTTTTTCCTCGCCGGCATCATCGGGCACCCCGAACTTCATCTCGCCGATGGGCTGCATCCCAATGCAGCGGGCGTGAAGATCATCGTCGCCGGCATCCTGCCCAGCGTGGAGGAGACGTTGCGCGGCATGGGTGTGGCATCGACGGGGGTGAAGGGGTGAGGCGAAGGTGGATAACCATTCGCGCGAGATGGGCTCGTCGCGCGGCCTCATGCTGAACCCGGAGCGCCGCCCGCGCGTCCGGCGGCTGGTGCTCGGCGATTACCGCTCTTATCCGGCGCTGGACCTTCCACTGTCGGGGGCGCCGGTGGTGCTGGCCGGTCCGAACGGCGCCGGCAAGACCAACCTGCTCGAGGCCCTGTCGTTCTTTACCCCTGGGCGTGGCTTTCGCCGGGCCGAACTCGCCGAATGCGCGCGGGACGCCGGAGCCGGCGGCTGGGCCGTGTCGATCGAGGTCGAGGATGCGACCCAGGCCGTGGCCGGGGTACAACTCGGCACCGGCCTCGAAACGCCGGACGGCACCTCGACGGCGTCTCGGCGCTGTCGCATCGACAGGGCGGCGGTGACCTCGGCCAGGGGCTTCGCCGATCATCTCCGCGTCGTTTGGCTGACGCCCGCCATGGACGGGTTGTTCGCCGGCTCGTCGTCGGAGCGCCGCCGGTTCCTCGACCGCATCGTGCTCACCGTCGACAGCGACCACGGCAGCCGGGTCTCGGCACTGGAACGGGCCTTGCGCAACCGCAACCGCGTGCTGGAGGAGGGTCGGCAGGTCGGTCGCATCGATGCCGCCTGGGCGGAGGCCGCCGAGCGGGAAGTGGCATCGCTCGGCGTCGCGGTGGCGGCGGCGCGGCACGAGACGGTGAGCCGGCTGGCGTCGCTGATTGCGTTGCACCGCGACCCCGCCTCGCCTTTCCCGTGGGCGGACGTGTCGGTGGTCGGCGGCGTCGAGGCGCTGGTCGCCAACCATTCGGCGCTCGACGCCGAGGATCGCTACCGCACCATGCTGCGCGACAGCCGTGGGCGCGACGCTGCGGCGGGCCGCACCTCAATCGGTCCGCATCTCAGCGACCTCGCGGTGCGGCACGGCCCCAAGGACGCCGAGGCGGCGCGCTCCTCGACTGGGGAGCAGAAGGCACTGCTGGTAGGGCTGGTGCTGGCTTCGGCGCGGCTCGTGGCGGCGATGAGTGGCATCGCCCCATTGGTGCTGCTCGACGAGATCGCGGCGCATTTCGATCCCGTGCGGCGCCAGGCGCTCTACGAGGAGCTCGCCGCTTTGGGTGGCCACGTTTTCATGACGGGCGCCGATCCGGCGCTCTTCGGCGAGCTGCGTGAGGCCGAGCATTTCGAAGTGGTGCCAGGGGCGGTGCGGCGGAGCCGGTAATGTCGCGTCGACCGCAGCACCTTTGTGTCGGACCGCACGCGACGATCCGTCAGGACTTCCCGAAAAACGACGTGATGTCGAACCAAACTTCGTGGGGACCATCCGGCCCACGAAGTGTGATCAAATCGAACATATGGCCGTCGCGCCGGAAGACAGCCTGCTCTCTCCATTGCCACCGCGGATGGACACGGGCCTGCCAGACATGTTCGGCTCTGATGCCCTCCGTCTCGTTCGCTGCGTCGACGATAATCACCGCCCGTTCTGGCGATATTCCATTCCCGCCAGCGAAATGGACGAGCTCTGCTTGAGCCTGCAACGGTGCGCAGACCGTAGCCGAGAAAGCGAGTGCTCTGACACCGATGGCCGCATTCATGTGTTAGTGCTCCTCGTACAATCGGTCTTTGAAAGTACTACAGAGATGTTTTTTGGTCGAGGCTAGCCTCCGACCTCTTGATGGTTTGTCTCGACCAGTACGGTGTCGCTATCGAACCTCGCCGAATGCCAGACACCCGCCGGGAACACGAAGACGCTGTTGGCCGCAAAGGGGCGGGCGCCTTGTTCGGTGGTGAGCGTGCCGGAGCCCGAGATCACCTGCACAAACTGATCGTGGTCGTGACGATGGCGCGATGCCTCCGTGCCGGCCGGCACCGTCACGGTGACGAGCGACATGCCGGGCAGGTCGATCCGGCGTTTGGTGACGCCGCCCGGCGCCGGCATGGCCTCGACCTCGTTCCAGGCTACCAGATGCTGGACCATCCTTGCTTCCTTTCCGTAACGTCCGTCAGCGATAGGGGTCGGCCGCCATGAGGTGGTTGGAGACATAGTCGGCGACCGAGTCCTCCAACGTTGCGAAAGGCCGGTCGAAGCCCGCGACGCGTAGCTTCTCCATCCGGGCTTCCGTGAAATACTGGTACTGACCGCGGATCGCATCGGGCATGTCGGCATAGGCGATGTCGACCTCGACGCCGAGCGCCGCCCCGACTGCTAGCATCAGATCCCGGAAGGACCTTGCCTGCCCTGTGCCGAGGTTGAACAGGCCGGACACGCTGGGCTTATCGAGAAGCCACTCCACGGCAGCGCAGCAATCCTTGACCGAGACGAAGTCGCGCTTCTGCTCCCCATCGGCGATGCCCTTCCGGTGCGAGCGGAACAGCGTGACGGTCTCCCCCGCCGCGATGCGCCGCGTCGTCTTGGCGACGAGCGAGCGCATGTCGCCCTTGTGAGCCTCATGAGGGCCGAAGACGTTGAAGAACTTCAGCCCCGCCCATTGTGGCGGAGCATGGCCTTCGGCGGCGCGTGCCACCGCCCAGCGGTCGAAGAGATGCTTCGACCAGCCGTAAAGGTTCAGAGGCTGCAGTCGGGCCAGATCCTCGGGTGAAGCCTCGTCGTTGAAACCCTGCTGGCCGTCGCCGTAGGTCGCCGCCGACGAGGCGTAGATGAAGGGCGTCCCGGTCTCGGCGCACCAGTCCCACAGGCGTGTCGACAGGCGGAAGTTGTTGCGGACGATGTGGTCGCCGTCAGACACCGTGGTGGAACTGTCGGCCCCCATGTGGATCACGGCATCGAGCTTGGCCCGTCCCGCCAGCCAAGCCTCGATCTCGGAAGGGAAGATCACGTCGCGCAGGTTGCGCTTAGCGATGTTGCGCCACTTGCCCTCGTGTCCCAGCGAATCCGCCACCACGATGTCGTGTCGTCCGGCGGCTTCGAGGCCGGCGCAGATGTTGGAGCCGATGAAGCCCGCGCCCCCGGTGACGAGGATCATGCGGCGGCTCCCGCAGCGCCGCGGGTCACGAGGCGTGAGGTGGATTGCTCCGGCACGAGGCGCGCCAGCATCACGCGGCCGCCTCCCGCCTTGACGACTTCGGCGCCGACGACGGTCTCCTCGGTATAATCGGCGCCTTTGACCAGGAGGTCGGGCTGCAGCGCCGTGATCAGCTCCAGCGGCGTATCCTCGTCGAACAGCACCACGCAGGCGACGCCCTTCATGGCCCCGACGACCTCGGCCCGCGCCGTTTCGGATTGCAGCGGCCGGGTCGGGCCCTTGAGGCGCCGCACGGAAGCATCGGTGTTCAGCGCCATCACGAGCCGGTCGCAGCCACCGGCTGCCTGGCGGATCAACGCGGCATGGCCCGGGTGGACGAGATCGAAACAGCCGTTGGTGAAGCCGACCGACAGGCCCTTGCGGCGCCACCAGGCCCGCAAAGCGACCAGACCCTCTCGATCGAGCAGCCGACCATCCTCGACGTCGCCGCCGCCGTCAGCGGCGAGGTCGGCCATGAGCTCCTCACGCGAGACGAGCGCCGTGCCGATCTTGCCCACCACGATGCCCGCGGCGTGGTTGGCGGCCCGCATGGCCTCGGCGATCGGCATGCCGGCGGCGAGGCAGAGGCCCAGAACGCCCACCACCGTGTCGCCGGCGCCCGAGACGTCGAAGACCTCGCGGGCGACGGTGGGCAGGTGGATCGGCTCGCCGTCGACTGGAAAATACGACATGCCTTTTTCGGAGCGCGTCAGCAGGATGTCGGCGCCACACATGCGGATCGCGATGGCGGCTGCCGCCCGCGCATCCTCGTCGGACTCGCAGGGATGGCCCGTGGCGAGCGCCAGTTCGGCCCGGTTGGGCGTGACGATGCTGGCCCCGCGATAGGCCGAAAGGTCGCGGCGCTTGGGATCGACGATGAGCCGCTTGCCAGAGGCCGCGGCTTGCACCGTGACCGCCCGCAGCAGCGCGTCCGAGACGACGCCCTTGCCGTAGTCGGAGAGGATGGCGATGTCGGCCTCCGCCACGGCGGCGGCGGCGCGCTCCGCCACGGCAGTCTCCACCTCGTCGGGCAGGGGACCACGGTCCTCGTGATCGATGCGGGCGATCTGCTGGTTATGCCCGAGGAGTCGCGTCTTGCGGGTGGTGCGGCAGCGCGCGTCGACCACGACGCGGTCCCGTGCGATGCCGCCGTGCCGGTCGAGCAACCGGGACAGAGCGGCGAAACCGTCGTCCGGCCCGGCCGCCCCGACGAGATCTACCCGACCGCCGAGATGGGCCACGTTGGCCGCCACATTGGCGGCTCCGCCCGCGACGGATCGCTCCGACGCCAGCCTGACGACCGGAACAGGCGCCTCGGGCGAGATCCGCTCCACATCGCCCTGCAGGTAGACGTCGAGCATTAGGTCGCCGATGACCGCGACGCGGATCTGCGCCAGGTTCTGCACCAGATCCTCGAACATAAGCCGCATCCCGTTCGCCCGCACGCTGGCCCGGCACACTCAAAGCCGTCGCGGCGCCGGTATGGCGCGGCGGGGCGGATTTGCCAAATCAGGCTGAGTTCGGGCCTGAGCGGTCGATGTGACCGAGGTCACGGCCGGGGTCGAGCCTGTCACGCACGCGCCCCTTCAGCGCCTTCACGTCCGGAAAGCCGCCATCGCGCTTGCGCTCCCAGATCTCGATTCCGTCGAACGTGATGGCGAAGGCGCCGCCCGTGGCCGGGATCAATGCCACTTCCCCGAGATCGGTGCCGAACGTCGACAGCAGCTCCTGCGCCATCCAGGCGGCTCGCAGCAACCAGTGACACTGGGTGCAATAGGTAATCGCGATACGGGATCGAGTCGTCGTGGTTGGGTCGTCCGTCATGGGGGCGCGCCTCCCTGTCGCGATCAGACCCTAACACATCAGCCTGACTTGGCGGGGCGCGACACCAGCCTGGGGTGCACCGAGGCAAAGCGCGGACGCGCTCTATCGCCCGATGCTCGACGTCAGGTCCCAGTCCCTTGATGATCCTACGGAGCCGGGAGGCACGGGCGCCGGAGAAACAGCGTCGCCATCGCGCAGAAGCGGGCGCTCCGGACTGAGTTGCCGAGGCACCCGGCTCTCCGAGGTCGAACCATAGGCCATTGAGCGGAGCGGCCGAGGGGTGGTTGCGGCCGGATCCGGCGAGGCGCCGAAACTGATCAATGGCGACTCCGCCAATCCCATCCGGGGTGTCGGGCGCGTGGCCCGGGGCGTGGCGATGGGCGTCGTCTCGGAGATTTCGGCGCTCTCGACCGGCCGCAGGGGGGCGGCTGTGCTGAGAGAGGAGAGAGCCGGGGCAACGGCCGGAAGACTCGCCAGGAGTTTCGGTGGGCCAGCAGTGTAGGATGGCTCGGGCTGAGGCGCCCGCGCGATGTCCATCTCCTCCTCGATCGCCGGCGGATCGGGCATCCTGTCCTTCACCGGTGGTTCGGGAAGCGTCGTCTGCGGCACCGGCTTGCAGTAGCGCCGCGGCCCGCGCGAGGTCGAGCCATGCAGCGCTAGATCCAAGTGGAAGTGGTTGTAGTGGAAGATGTTGTAACCAGGGCCGAGCACGGTCGTGAAATGGCTGCAGGCGCCCGCATGCGCTTCGTGCAGGAAGGCGCGTTCTTGCTCGTCCGCGCCGTTGAAGCCGCGCTGGATGTTGAGACTGCGGCCGCTCGCCAAGGTAAAGCTACCGATGTCGATGGCATTGGCGAAGGAATGCTCGCTCAGGCCGGCGCCGCTCTTGTTGTTGATGCCACGGCAATTGTAGCTGCCCATCGAGTCCACCTTGACGACGCGCTCGCCGAACCTCGCCTCGGCGGCGGGTTGCACGACCTCTCGCATCCAGGCGTCCAGCGCCGCGATCATGGGACAGTCGAGCGTCTGGGTGGAATTCAGCGCCACGCTGCCGCCGTCGAGCGCCGTGACCTTGAAGGGATGAGCCGCGCCACAGATGCCCGGCCCATCCATGGGCGGAACAGCGCGAAGGGAGGCCGACTCTCGGACCAACCCCTTCGCCAGACAGACCTCCTCGGCCTGCGCACGCCAGGGCGGCCGCTCGGCATGGTGATAGTCCGAACAGCCCGCCAGCGAGCCGAAGCCCGCGATGGCGATCAAGAGCGGAAAGAGCGGGAGCCTCATTCCCTCAAATTGGAGCGCGGCACTTAAGCGCTGCTCAACGCTTTACCCTGACGAGGCTCCAACAGGCCGAAAGTACTCGGCATGGTTAAGGTGCGGTTGAGCTACCGAAAGCCGAGGCCGACGGGTGAGCCGCGGCTCTCGTCATATGGATGGATCAACGCCGGTCGGCATGCCACCGATCGATCCGATATAGGACCGCACGCGCATGCGGCCATGCTCCGTATCGCGGCGCGCCGTGACGGACTCCGACTCCTCGCCGGGGATGGCCGTGCGCTCCGGGCCAGGGGCGACAGCCGACTCGGGCGCGAGATCCATGCCGGCGCCGAAATCTGAGGTGCCGACGCCGATCCGCTCGCGCACGTCCCGATTGGCGTCGGCGCCAATCAGAGGATCGTGCTGTTGCTGGCCCTCGAAGGCCTGCGTGTCGGCCGACGCAGGCCGGTTCGACGACGGAGCCCAGCCCTCGGCCTTCCACGCTGTCTCCCGCTCGTCGAGGTTCACGGCACCGTCGCGGTCGAGAATGTCGATGGCGCGCTCGTACCCATCGGCCCCGGTCTGGACCGCCAGCGCGATGCCGCCGCGCCTCAATCCTTCGGCATAGGTGGCGCGATCGTCGGTCGGCATGAAGACGAAGATGTCGAGCAGCGCTTGCACGAAACCCACGTCCTTGTGGGGTGCAGCCTTGTCCTGCGCGGCCTGGCCCTCCAGAACCTGAACATCGGCGCTGGCAAAGCCTGCGGCCAGCAGATCCGCCCTGGCATGGTCGGCGGCGGCGCGGGTCTCGAAGAAGGCCGTCACGGTTTGACGGCTCGGGGCGGTCCCGCTGTCACTGTCCATTGCGTCTCTCCCTCGTCCACCCGGCTCGGCCGGTTCTCGCAGTTGCTTGACCGCGTCCCCGACAAACACGGCGAAGTCCCCTGGCGTTCCACCGGGGATGGACGGAAAGGCGCGAGGCTCAGGCCGGATGTGGCCGCGCGCCGAAAATCGCCGTGCCGATCCGGACGTGGGTGGCGCCGAGCTGGATGCCGAGTTCGAAGTCGGAGCTCATGCCCATCGACAGGCCGGGGATGCCGTTACGGGCCGCGATCTGGTTCAGCAGGGCGAAATGCGGTGAGGCCTGCTCGTCGGCGGGTGGGATGCACATCAGTCCGGCAATCGACAGCCCCAGCCGGTCGCGGCAATGCGCAAGAAAGGCATCGGCGTCGCCGGGCAGGATCCCGGCTTTCTGCGGTTCGGCTCCCGTGTTGACCTCGACGAAGAGCTTCAACGCCTTGCCGGCACGAGCCATCTCGGCCGCCAGTGCCTCGGCGATCTTCGGGCGATCGACCGTCTCGATCACATCGAAGAACTCGACGGCCTCGCGCGCCTTGTTGGACTGCAGCGGGCCGATCAGGTGGAGCTCGACGCCAGGGTAATCCGCCCGCAGCGCCGGCCACTTGCCCTTGCTCTCCTGCACGCGGTTCTCGCCGAAGACGCGGTGGCCAGCGGCGAGGGCCGGGGCGATCACCTCGCCGCCATGGGTTTTCGATACCGCCACCAGCGAAACGCTGTCGGGCGCCCGGCCGACATCGCGCGCCGCCCGGGCGATGCGGGCCTGAGCTTCGGCGAGACGGGTCGCGATGGCGTCGGGGGCAGTCTCGGTCTCGGTCACGGGGTGTCCTGTTGCGGCGGCGGCAGGCCAAGTGCATCCTGCCTTCTGCAGTTCGCCCTTATGGCATGGAGACGAGGGGACGACGATGGAGGAGGGAAACCGACAGGATCCGCCCTACGACGACAACCTTTACGGCTGGTCGCTGCATCAGGCGGAGCTGCTGCGGGCAGGGCGGTACGACGATTTCTCTGGAAACGAGCTATAGGCTCACCGCCATTCACCTGCTCACAATCCTGTTCCAGCCCGAACGCCTGACAAGAAGCTGGCAGATGACGATGATCCGGGAGCGCTGGGATGCGCAGAACTGCCTCGTCGCCAACCCGGGCCTGAAGCGACGGCGGCCCACCTTGTTCGACCAAGCCGACCGCCAAACGCGCAAACTGGTTGCAGCCAAAACCGACCTGCAGATCGCGACCTTCCCCCCGTCGATCCGCCGTTCAGCTCGGAGGAGCTGTCGAGCGAGGATGACACGCCGTGGAAGACGATCAGCGCCTAAAGTGAAGCCAGCACGGCAGCGCGATTGCCGGAGCGGATCGCGCCCTCGATGGTCGAGGGCAGCCCTGTCTGGGTCCAATCGCCGGCGAGCAGCAGGTTGCGCCACGCCGTCTCGGCGCCCGGGCGCAGGGCGTCCTGTTCGGGCGTCGCCGCGAAGGTCGCGCGCTTTTCCCGGATGATGCGGTAGTTCGGGAGCACGTCGGGATCGTGGCCCGTGACGGCCGCCACCTCGCGCCACAGCTGCGCCGCCAACTCTTCCTTGGGGGTGTCGAGGAACCGGTCCGCGTCGCTGATCGTCACCGAGAGCCGTCCCTCGAAGGCGAAGACCCATTCCGACGCGCTGTTGATCAGGCCGATCATCAAGGGTTGGCCGGACGGCGGATCGACGATGAAATGCGCGTTGACGATGGAGCGGAAATCGGTCGGCACCGTCAGGCCCGGCACCAGAGTGGCGGCGACCGGTGCGGTCACGGCCAGGATCACCCCGTCGCCCGGCTCCAGCACCGTGGGCTCCTCGTCGGCGAAGTCGAGGGCCGCCACCCGCGTCCCGTCCATGGTCAGGCCGCGCAGACGGTGGTCGAAGCGGATGTCGACGCCGCGGTCCTTCAGGGTCGCCAGCGCCGGATCGACGAAAGCTTCGGCGAGTCCCTCGGTGGCGACGAGCGGCCGGCAGGCATCTCCGCCCTTGGCCAGCGACTCGCGCACCACCGCTCCGGCCAGGGCGGCCGAGGAGGTCTTCGGGTCGGTGTTGAGCGCCGCCACCAGAAGCGGATGCCACAGCCGGTCCCACAGCAGGCCTTCGCAGCGCATCACGTCCTGTATCCGGTCCTGCGGACCGGCGCGCATCAGCTTGCCGAGGCCGAGATAATCGCTCCAGCGGGTACCCGGGACGCGACGCCTGGAGGAGAAGATCCACCAGGGCAGGCTGCCGGAGTTTGGGATCACCTGCCAGCGTGCGCCGGTTGCGAGGTCGGCGAAGTCGAAGGCGGCGTCGCGTGTCGGCTTCAGCTTATCGCTAGCACCGATGGCCTCCACATAGTTGCGCACCGCCAAGTTGCCGGAGAGCACGAGGTGGTTGCCGTTATCGATCACGAGGCCCAGCGCCGGATCATGATAGGATCGACAGCGCCCGCCGGCGTGGCGGGACGCCTCGTGCAACACGATGCGGCGATTGGTGGAGCAGAGCCGGAGAGCCGCGGCGAGGCCCGCGAGCCCCGCCCCCACCACGTGAACGGTGTCGCCCATCAGAACAGGCCGTGCCGGACGACAGCCAGCAGCATCTTCAGCTTCGGCTTCGACACTTTGTGGCGAGGCGCCTGGAACCCACGTTTGGCGGTTGCTTCGAGAACGGCGCCATAAACGGCGCCCATGAGACGGGGCGCTCGGGTGGCGCGACGCGGCTCTCGCGTCATGATGGCCTGCGCTTCGGCAAAATGCTCGCGTGCCTCGCGCACGATGGCGACACAGACCTGGGGCAGGGCAGGGTGCGCCGCGACCTCGTGTGGGTCGGTCGCGTGGATCCCGGCGGCTTCGAGCTTCTCGCGCGGCAAGTAGAGGCGGCCCATATCGGCATCTTCGTCGATGTCGCGCAGGATGTTGGTCTTCTGCAGGGCGCGGCCGAGATGGTGCGCGAGAGCGACGCCATTCGCCTGCGACACCCCGAAGATCTTGACGGAGAGCCGCCCCACCGCGCTGGCGACGCGGTCGCAATAGAGGTCGAGCGTGGCCTCGTCGGGCGCGCGGATGTCTTCCGCGGCATCCATGGCCATCCCGTCGATCACGGCGACGAAATCCTCGCGTGCGAGGCCGTAGCGGCGGACGTGCTCGAGAAGCGGGGCCGTGTCGGCTGTCGGCCGTCCGGCATAAAGCGCATCGATGCCCTTGCGCCAGCGATCGAGCCCGGCGGAGCGCTCCTGGCGCGTGCCGCCCTCGTCCGCCACGTCGTCGACGGCGCGGCAGAAGGCGTAGACGGCGTACATGGCCTCGCGCTGCGGCCTCGGCAGGATCCGCATGCCGGCATAGAAGGACGAGCCGGCAGCCTGGGCGGCCTGGGCGACGCCGATGGCGGGTTCCGTCATGACGCTCATGCCCGACGCATTCCGGCCTGCACCTGCGCGGCCGGCCTGAACAGGCGGCCGACCGCGGCACGCGTCGCACCGACCCCTGCTATCCGGAGATATTCGAGCTTGTTGTGATGCACGCGCTCACTGAGGGGATCGTGATCCGTGAGGGTCTTCGTCAGGTGACGGCAGAGCGCGATGATCACGGCCGTCTCGAGGCCCAGGCGAAAGTCCGCCACCTGTCGCGGCAGTACGCCGCCCTCGTCGAGCAGTCCCATGGTGCGGGTCGCGAGGTCGCGAAACACCTGGCGCAGCGCCGGCGATGCCTTGTCGGCGCCGAGGGCTTCGGCGGTGAGTCCAGCAGCCTTCAACGTGTCATCGGGCACGTAGACCCGGTCGAGATCGCGGTAGTCGTTGCCGCAATCCTGCAGGTGATTGACGATCTGCAGCGCCGCACACACCGCGTCCGAAGCCGCCCACGTGGCGTCGCTCTCCCCATGCACGTCGAGAACGTAGCGGCCGACCGGCATGGCGGAGAGGCTGCAATAGTGGATGAGGTCGGCCCAATCGGCCGTGCGCGCCTTGATGACGTCGAGCCTGAAGGCGGCAATGAGATCCTGCGCATGGCGCGGTGTCAGGCGGCGCTCGGCCAGGACGGCACGAAGCGGGCGCGCCACGGGCTCATCGTCCCGGCGGCCAAGCAGCGACTGCTCCAGCCGGTCGAGGTGATCGAGCTTCTCCTGCTGCGTCAGCGTCGCGTGATCGGCGACATCATCGGCGGCGCGGACGAAATTGTAGAAAGCCATCACGGCGGGCCGGTGGCGCGCCGCGATGAGATGCGACGCCACGGGAAAATTCTCGTCCGTGTGGGTCTTGCCCGATGCGACGTCGCTGGCTGTGGTCATGCTGCTGTCTGGTCCCGCCGGCCCGGTCTCGTGCCCGCCCTTCTAGGTGAAAAGCATTCACCTGAAAAGGCGTGGTGCGCCGCGGCATCACTCGGCGGCGTTGCGCTTCGGGAGATAACCCTTCTGCCGAAGGTGTTTGGCGAGGATCTGCCGGATGGCCTCCGACACCGTGGGAAGCGGGGTGCGGGTGCGGCGCCAATCGTCGATGGCCTTCAGCATCGCTTCGTCGAAGCCGATGACCTTCTTGACCGGGTAGAGCTGAGGCCGGGACATGGCGAGCCTTGAGCGGAAAGCGTTGGCCGAGGGCTAAGCGTACATATGACGTATGTCAAACCTAGGCTGTCGGGGCGACGCGCCGCAGCCAATTCCGCACGCCATGAGCGGATTTGAAATCGTCGAGGCTGCGGGCCGGGATCTCGGGATTGGTGTGGGCCGCCATCTCGGCCAGGGCTCGTCCCGGGCCGAGTTCGAGAAACGCGGTCGCGCCGGCTTCGACAGTGGCCGAGAGGCAATCCGCCCAGCGGATCCTGGTCGAGATCTGCCGAGCCAGCTTGTCGCGGCCGGCCGCAAGATCGAGCACCGGCGCGGCATCGATGCCGCTGAGCAGGCGCACGCCGGCTGGCAGGCGAGCCTTCATCGGGGTTTCGGCCAGCACGTCGGCGAAGGCGGCCGACGCCTTCGCCAGTCTCGCCGTGTGGGATGCGACTGCGACGCCGACCCGAACCACGCGGATGGCACCCGCGCGGTGGGCCGCGTCTTCGAGCCGGGCGAGCTCCTCGCCGGATCCGCCGAGGACGACGGCGTCTCCAGGATTGACGATGGCCACCGCGCCGCCTCCGTCGCGGCAGAGGCCGTCGATCACGTCCCGCGACAGGCCGCGCACGAACAGAAGCCCGTCGCCGGGCCGGCTCTCCGAATCCATCGCATCGGCACGGGCCGCGGCGAGATCGAGCGCCATCCCGGGGGCGATCAGTCCGGCGACGGCCCAGGCACCGACCTCGCCGACACTGTAGCCGGCCACGATCCGCCGCCCCCGCGTGAGGTCGGGCAGGGCCGCCAGGGCCGCTGTTGTCTGCAGCGTGCAGAGGATCTGGCCGACCCGGTTGCCGTGCAGGGTGACGGCGTCGGCGTCGCGCACCAGGGTGCGCGGGTCGCGGCCACCGAGCAGGGCGGCGGCATGATCGAAGAGCGCCGCCGCCTCGGACGCGTCCGTGACGGCGAACATTGCCGGGTGCTGCGGCCCCTGGCCGGAGCAGAGCAGGGCGAGGGTCACGCCGTCGCCTCGCAGGCGTCGGCGAAGAGCGTCATGGCGAGAAGGTCGGCCGAGCCGCCGGGGCTGAGGCGGCGCGCCACGAAGGCGCGATGGATGCGCAAGGCGTCCTCGCGCCAGCCGGTCGCGCCGACGCCGCCGCGGTCGAGGAAACCCGTGGCTTCCCGGCGCGCGAACCCGAGGCCAGTGGGCCCGCCGCGATGCAGCAGGTTGGTGTCCTCGAGCGTCGCGACCAGCGCGAAACAACAGTGAAGGTGGGCCGCTTCCGCATCGCCGGGGGCGAGACGGCGGCCTTCGTGGAGAGCCGGGAGACCGACGGCATAGAGGGTCGGAAAGCCGGCTGCGGCCTCGGCCCTGGCGCCTCCGGCCTTATAGAGGCGCCGCGCCTCGCCGCCGTGGGTCTGCAACGGGACGGGGCCGGCCAGGATGCCGGCGCCCCAAGACGTGGCGACGATGGCACCCAGGGTGCGACCGTCCTTCTCCCCTCCGGGGAGAAGGTGGCCGGGCGGAGCCCGGTCGGATGAGGGGTAATGAGGCACCCGGGCTGTCAGCCTCTCATCCCCCCTGCCGGGGACCTTCTCCCCGGAGGGGAGAAGGGCGCGAAACCCCGCCGCGGCACACAGCAATCCCAGGCCGAAGATGACGCCGCGATGCGTGTTGACCCCGCCGGTCGCCGCCAGCATCTCGGTCTCGGCGGCGATGCCGATGGCACGCAGGCGCGCCATGCCGGCTCCGGCGCGTCCCGCCTCGGCCAGGGACGTGAAATGAGGGCGGAGCGCCTCCGCGCTGCGGGCGAAGGTGCCGGCATCCATGTCGGCGTGGCTGCCGGAATCGATCCGGCTGACCAAGCCCGGTTTCGGCCAGGCATCGACCTCGAGAGCCAGGCACTCGACCGCGAGCGCCGCGATCCCCTCGCCGCTCCACGCCTCGGGTGGCGCTTCAGCCCGCGCGGGTCGCGAGGTCACGGACACGCTCCGCGATATCGGCCGCTTTCGGCCGCCCCAGCCGCTCCCGTCCCAGTTGATCGCGGCGGTCGCCGCTGGTCCGACACGCCAGGAGCGCAGCGAGCTGGTCGCAGAGGGGCTGCTTCGGGTCCCAGGTCTGCAGCACGCCGCCGGTCTGGGCGAGGTTGTCGAGGCCGGGGGCGAAGACCGGGGTCGACCGTGCTTTCTCCTTCAGCACCTCGACCGAGAGCTTGGTGACCCTCGACATGGAGGGCAGGTCCATGACCTCGGGCTCGGCACCCGGAAGCGCGACCAGGATCCCGGTGGCCAAGGCTGTGGCGAGGAAGGCCCCCGCTGCGGTGTGACCGTAGAGGATGCCCACGGTGGGCCGGCCCGACAGATCGGCGTGGATGATCGTCTTGGCGAGATGGGCCAGGAATTCGTTCAGGCCCAGGAGTTCGTCTCGTTTACTCATGCGCTGGCTGTCGCTGTCGACAAGCACGATCATCGGCCCGTCGCCGCCCCGCTCGAGGGCGTCGAGGACGAAGCCCGAGAGGATCAGCGCGCCGTCGATGCCGAGCGGCGTTCGACCTTCGACGCCGATGACGTCGGCCTCGCCGCCGCCCTTCAGCTTGGCCCGGCCCGTCACTAGGCCATCATCGCGGGTGACGTCGTGGCCATCGGGAAACAGCGACGGCAGGATCTCATCGAGCGTCATGGGCGGGCTCCGCGAGGCGATCCGCGAGGGCGACGAAGGTGTCGACCGCCATGCCGGGCACCGCCGTGGCATCGTTGATACCCTGCCTGGCCCAGACGTCGCGGGCATCGGCCGACGTGCCGAAACGGTCGAGCCTCGCCTGCAGGCGCGCCTGCTCGTGTTTCAGCATGTCGAGCGAGAAGGCGGGGGCGGATTCCAAAAGGCTTATGGCCACCGCCCGGAAAGCGTCGACCGTATCGTCGACGAAGGTATCGGCGCCGCCGATCAGCCGGCGGTGCTTGCCGCCCGTGGTGCGCCAGACCAACGGACGGTCCTTGGAGTCGAATTCCTCGACGCCACGGTTGGTCTCGATCACCTCCGGCCCTGAAACACCGATCCGGCCCTGTTCCGAGACGGCCAGCGCCGAACAACATCCGGCGATCAGACCGCCGCCCCCGAAACAGCCGGCGCGTCCGCCGACGAGCCCCACAACCCTGACGCCGACCGCGCGCGCCTCGACCAGGGCGCGCATGATCTCCGCGATGGCGAGTTCGCCGGCATTGGCCTCCTGCAGGCGTACCCCGCCGGTGTCGAAGAGGATCAGCACGGGCAGGGTCTTTAGGTCGCGCGCGGCGCGCAGCAGGCCGGTGAGCTTGGCGCCATGGACCTCGCCGAAGGCGCCGCCCATGAAGCGGCCTTCCTGGGCGGCGACCAGCACCGGTGACCCGTCAAGCCTGCCGCGGCCCACCACCATGCCGTCGTCGAACTGTTCGGGAAGGTCGAACACTCGAAGATGCGGGCTCGTTTCGCGTTGCTCGGGCCCGATGAACTCTTCGAAGCTCTCGTCGTCGAGCAGCAGGCGCAGGCGCTGGCGCGCCGAGGCCTCGTACCAGCTGACGCCGCCGCGGCCCCCCTCCGAGGCGCCCCCGGGTGTCGCGGTCTCGGTCATCGCCCGTCCTCCAGGGATCGCACCGCCTGGGCGAGGCGGAGCGCCACCGTGTCGGGGCGGGCGCCACCGTCGTTGATCGACAGACGCAGACCGCCGGGCGACCGGCGCTCGACGAAATCCGCCACGACGGCAGCCCAGACGTCGCCGAACCCGGTGGCGGAGGTCGCGATGGCGACCTCGCAATCGGTATCGGGGAGCACCCGTTCGGCCAGGACTTCGAGATTGCCCGAGGCTACGACGCCCACGACGGCGAGCGGCTTACGGCCGGCGGCGCGGGCCTTGGCCTTGTGGCGGTAGGTCAGGTGTTCCATCGGCCGCTCTTTCTCACACGCATGTCAGATGATGGCTCGGGTGCGGCGCGGATTCAGCTTACCAGTTCCGGAACCGAGCCGGCGGGGCATAGAGCCCACCGGACCAATGGACGAGGTCCTTGATCGAGCGCGCCGCCAGCAGGCTCCGGTCGGCATCGAGAGGATCGATGCCGAGATCCTCGGGGCGCTGGATGACCTTGCGGGCGCGCAGCCTCTCGACCATCGCCTTGTCCCGGCCTCGCCCGATCTCGGTATAGCCCGCGACGCCGCGGATCGCCTGTTCGCGTTCGTCCGCGCTGCGGCAGAGCAGGAGATTGGCGATCCCCTCCTCGGTCACGATGTGGGTCGTGTCGTCGGCATAGACCATGATGGGTGCGAGTTCGAGGTCGAGCTTCTCGGCAAGGTTCAAGGCGTCGAGCCGCTCCACGAAGAGCGGCGTATTGCCCTCGCCGAAGGTCTCTCCGATCTGCACGACGAGCTTGCGGCCGCGCCGCAAGGGCGCCAGCGCGTCCGGGTCCGCCTCCTGGCCGGCCTTGAGCCAGGGGCCTGAGGGATGGCGGCGCCCGCGCGGGTCCGAGCCCATGTTGGGCGCCCCCCCGAACCCTGCGACCCGGCTCGACGTCACGGTCGAGGAATGGCCCGCGAGATCGATCTGCAGCGTCGAACCGATGAACATGTCGCAGGCATAGAGGCCCGCCGTCTGGCAGAAGGCGCGGTTCGACCGCAGCGAGCCGTCGGCGCCGGTGAAGAAGATGGCCGGCCGCGCCCGGATGTAATCGTCCATGCCGACCTCCGAGCCGAAGCAATGGATCTGCTCCACCCAGCCGGATTCGATCGCCGGGATCATCGTCGGATGCGGATTGAGCGCCCAGTGGCTGGCGATCTTGCCCTTGAGCCCCAGGCGTTCACCGTACGTTGGCAGGAGGAGCTCGATGGCTGCCGTGTTGAAGCCGATGCCGTGGTTTAGCCGCTTCACGCCATAGGGCTCGTAGATGCCCTTGATGGCCAGCATCGCGGTGAGGATCTGCGTCTCCGTCACGGCGGCGGGGTCGCGGGTGAACAGCGGCTCGACGTAGAAGGGTTTTCCGGCTTCGACGACGAAGTGGACCCGATCGCCGGGAATATCGACGCGCGGCACGCGGTCGACGATCTCGTTGACCTGCGCCACCACCACGCCGTTCTTGAAACTTGTCGCTTCGACGACGGTCGGCGTGTCCTCGGTGTTGGGGCCGGTGTAGAGATTGCCGTCCCGGTCGGCCGAGACGGCGGCGATGAGCGCCACCTGCGGCGTGAGGTCGATGAAGTAGCGGGCGAAGAGTTCGAGGTAGGTGTGCACCGCCCCGAGCTCGATCTGGCCGCCGAACAGCATGCGGGCGATGCGCACCGATTGCGGCCCCGAATAGGCATAGTCGAGCCGCTTCGCGATGCCGCTCTCGAAGATGTCGAGATGCTCCGGCAGCACCACGCCGGACTGCACCATGTGGAGGTCATGGACCTTGGCCGGATCCACTTCGGCCAATGCCGAGGCGAGCAGGTCGGCCTGTTTCTGGTTGTCGCCCTCGAGGCAGACCCGGTCGCCGGGCTGCAGCAGCGCTTCGAGCAGCCGGGTTGCATCTTCGCGGTGCACCGCCTTGCCGATTGCGAACTTGCGTCCGGCCGCGATGCGGGCATCTCTGGCCGCCTTGTCGCGGTTCCGATCGGTCATCGTGGCACCCCGGCGAGGCTACGCCTCTGTCACAGACTATCTACAAACAACAGGTCTGGGATCAAGCGTCGTCGCATGGCTCGATCACGGATCGCGGAACTCCCCGATACGGTTGCATCACTGCGGTTTCGGTGCATGCTGATCGGGAGCGGGCGGAGACCTGCTGCGGGCTCGGTTCCGTGATCGGGGCAGGATGACGCCATTGCGGCTCGGTCGACGATACCGCCGCGATCCTCTCACCCCGACACAGCACTGCCGTGGCTCGGCCGGGGGAGGGTGATATGTCGGGTGTGACCGGGAAGATCGGGCGGGCAGGCGTCCACACCAGCCATACGCCGCTCAACAAGGACCAGATCATCGGTTTCTGGGCCGCCTGGAGCGGCTGGCTTCTCGATGGCATGGACAGCGTCATCTACGCGCTGGTGATGATCCCGGCGCTCAGCGAATTGCTGCCGCGCTCCGGCATCGAAGCCAATGCGTCAAACACCGGCTACATCGGTTCGGTGCTCTTCGCGCTCTTCCTGGTCGGGTGGGGCCTGTCCTTCATCTGGGGGCCTATCGGGGACCGCTTCGGCCGGACCCGCACGCTGGCCGCGACCGTTTTGATCTACTCGGTGTTCACCGGAGCCGCGGCACTCTCGCAGAACGTCTATGAACTGGCGCTCTTCCGCTTCCTCGCCGGGATCGGCATCGGCGGGGAATGGGCCATGGCTGGTACCTATGTGGCCGAGGCCTGGCCAGAGGACCGGCGCAAGATGGGCGCCGGCTACCTGCAGAGCGGCTATTACTTCGGTTTCTTCGCGGCGGCGGCGCTCAATGCCACGATCGGCGCCACCTATGGCTGGCGCGCCATGTTCCTCTGCGGCCTGTGCCCCGTCATCGTCTCGCTTGTGACGTTGTTCAAGGTCAAGGAGCCGGAGCGCTGGGAGCGGATCCAGGATACGGGCGCGCGGAGCGTCAGCCCGCTGCGCCAGATTTTCGGGCCGCGCTACCGAACCCGCACGCTCGTCATGTCGACGCTTCTGACCGTCGCCATCATCGGCCTCTGGGCCGGCTCGGTCTACGAGCCGGCCGCCGCCATCACGCTGGCCAAGAGTGCCGGCTATGCTCCTGCCGATGCGGTTCGCTTCGCCTCCTACGGCACCGGCATCCTGTCGATCGGAACGGTGCTGGGCTGCCTGGCACTGCCGGCCATCGCGGAGCGGATCGGCCGCCGTCCCACGCTGGCACTGTTTTTCTCCGGAATGCTGGTCTGTATCGCGCTGAGCTTTGGCTGGGCCTTCTACCTGCCGACCGGCCGGGCGCTGCCGACCTTCCTGGTTCTGCTCTTCTTCCTCGGCTTTTCCGGGGCCAACTTCGCCCTGTTCTCGCTGTGGCTGCCCGAGCTTTTCGGCACCGAGGTGCGGGCGACCGCTTTCGCCTTCTGCACCTCGGTCGGGCGCTTCATCGGAGCGGGGGTCAATTTCGCGCTGGGAGCGGCGGTGCATGGGATGGGAACACTCGGCACCCCCATAGCCTGGACGGCGGTCGCCTTCGGCCTCGGTCTCATCGTCATCCCTTTCGCGGTCGAGACGCGCGGCGAGGCTCTGCCGCGATAGAAATCAGCGACCTTGCCATCGTTGGCTGGCGAGAGCTGCATCATCCGGACGCACTCGCCGGCGGCAACGCTCTCGCTCGGCCCGAGACTGAAAAAGCAAACGAGCGGGTGTGAAATTCGTCGAAGCCGGACGCCTGCATCGATTGCAGTCGCCGGGTTACGGATGTAATGCATGCAACAAGGCTCAGCTGAACCTCATTCGAGCTGGGGCAACCTGGAGGGACATCCGAGATGGAAACCAGCAGACGCAATTTTCTCGGCACCGCGGCGCTCGGCGCGGGCGGCCTTGTGGCGCTGACGAGTGCGGCCGCGGCCGGCACCCCGACGACGGTCGACGACAAGGGACAGGCGGGACAAGGCGGCATCGGCCGCGACGCCCAGCAGCTTCCGCCGGGCGCACCCGTCGCCTATCATGATGCGAAGGACATCGGCGAGATGCCGGCCTTTACCCGCTCGCTCGACGGCTCCAAGCCGAAGATCACCTCGGGTGGCTGGGCCAAAGAGACCACGGTCCACTCGCTGCCGATCGCGACCGGTATCGCCGCCGTGCATATGTTCCTCGACCCCGGCGCGTCGCGCGAGCTGCATTGGCACGCCATCGCGGCCGAGTGGGCCTATGTCATCGACGGCCAGTGTCAGACCGTGGTGCTCGATCCGTCGGGCCAGACCGAGATCAACAACTACAAGCCGGGCGACCTGTGGTTCTTTCCGAAGGGCCATGGCCATTCGATCCAGACCATCGGCGACAAGCCCTGCCACTTCATCCTGAACTTCGACAACGGTTCGTTCTCGGAGCACGGCACCTTCTCGATCACCGATTGGGTCGACGTGTCTCCCCACGACATGCTCGCAAAGAGCCTCGGCCTGACGCCGGCTGATTTCGACTCGTTTCCCAAGGGCGAAACCTACATCCAGTCTGGCCCGGTCGTCCCGGTGGCGCAGGCCATCGATGCGCCCTGGCCCAAGGAGTCGACCCACAAGTTCCGGCTTCTCAATGACGCCCGCGCCAAGCGCGACTTCGACGGAGGCTCGTTCCACCTCGCGACCGTGGACGAGTGGCCGATCTCCACGACCATGTCGGGCGCCCGGATGGTCATCAAGCCCGGCGAGATCAAGGAGCTGCACTGGAATCCCAACGCCGATGAGTTTCAGTACTACCTCAAGGGCAAGGGCCAGATCGCGCTGTTCGGTTCGGGCGGCCGAGGCAAGGTGGCAGAGGTCAAGGCAGGCGACTCGGCCTACATCCCGCAGGGCTACGGTCATGCCATGCTGAACACCGGCGACGAGGACCTGGAGATGATCCAGACCTGGAATGCCGGCAAGTTCGAGGAGATCACTCTCAAGCACTGGATGGCGACGGCACCGAAGTATCTGCTGTCGAACAACCTCGCCGGCGTGCCTGCCGCGACCGTCGGGAAGCTCGACGACCAGGCCTGAGCCACGCGGCTCAAGCATCGGCGGAACGTGAGGCCGGCCCGCGAGGGTCGGCCTTTCTTGTGTCGAGAGGACCCGAAGTCAGTCTCCGAGCACGAGGCGACTTCACCGTTCCCGCGTTGCCCCTCCGTCGGGCATCACCTACAAGCCCCTCTCCTTGCGGGCACCCGCCCCGCGCTTCGGAGCTTCCACATGCGCCCTTCCAACCGCGACGCCTCGGCCTTGCGCTCCGTCACGATCGAGCGCGGCGTGGCCCGCTACGCGGAAGGGTCCTGCCTGGTGAAGTTCGGCAACACTCATGTGCTCTGCGCGGCCTCGCTCGAGGACAAGCCGCCGCCGTGGCTGCGCGGGCAGGCGCGGGGTTGGGTGACGGCGGAATATGCGATGCTGCCCCGCGCCACCGCGTCGCGCACGAAGCGAGAATCCATGTCGGGCAAGCCGTCGGGGCGCACCCATGAGATTCAGCGGCTGATTGGCCGGAGCCTGCGGGCCGTCGTCGACCTGCAGGCCATGGGCGAGCGCCAGATCGTGGTCGATTGCGACGTGATCCAGGCCGATGGCGGAACTCGCACCGCGGCCATCACGGGCGCCTGGGTGGCACTGCATGATTGCCTGGCCTGGATGCATCATCGGTCGATGATCAAGCATATGCCGATCCGCGACCACGTCGCGGCGGTCTCCTGCGGCATCGTCAAGGGCGAGGCGGTCCTCGACCTCGACTATGCCGAGGATTCCTCCGCCGAGACCGACGCCAATTTCGTCATGACGGGGCAGGGCGGCATCGTCGAAGTCCAGGCCACGGCCGAGAACGCCCCCTTCACGGAGCCGCAACTCGGGTCCATGCTGGCTCTCGCCCGAGCCGGGATCGGCGAACTCGTGGCCCTGCAGAAGGCCGCCGTCGCCAAACAGGCGTGACCCGACTCTCGTCGAGGCTCCGCCAAATCATCGCCAGGGAGTGTTTCCATGCTGAAGGGCCTCGATCCGCTGCTGACGCCCGAACTTCTGTCGACCCTGCGCGCCATGGGCCATGGCGACGAGATCGCCATCGTCGATGCCAATTATCCGGCGGCCTCGGCCGGGCCGCCGCTGATCAGGCTCGCCGCCGCGCCGGCCGATGCGGTCGTCAACGCCGTTCTGTCGATCATGCCGCTCGACGATTTTGTTCCGGAGGCCGCCTGGTGCATGGCCGTCGTGGATGACCCGGAGGCTGAGCCGCCGATCTTCGACAGTTTTCGTGAGGCGCTGGCGCGGCACGAGAGCGTCGAATTCACGCTGAACAAGATCGAGCGCTTTGCCTTCTATGCCCGTGTCACGAACTGCTTCGCCGTCGTGGCGACGGGTGAGAGGCGCCTTTACGGCAACGTGATATTGAAGAAAGGCGTCGTCCGGACCAATTAGAATCGGCGATCATCGGTAAGTTCGAATTAACCCTGATCGCCGATCATCTCTTCGCGTGGGCCCGCTCCGGGCCGCGGCGAGGGGCGGGGTGAGGAGGCGTGAGGGACGAGACCGTCGCGGACCGCGCCCGATGGACCGCTCTCGTCCTGGCGAGACGGCTTAAGCAGTTCGGATTCGCTGCACGCCGTCCCCTTCGCTCCGTCACGACCCGCCGGAGCCGAATCCCCGACCGCCTGATCATCGCGCCCCAGGATATCCGCACGGCCGATCCCACGGTCGCGGACGATATCTACTCGGGCTATTTCGTCTTCGACGGCAAGGCGGTGAACACACGGGGTGTCTCGCCCTTCGAGATAGAGCCTCCGAGCCAGGCTTGGGCGGCATCGCTCGCAGGCTTCGGCTGGCTGCGTCACCTGCGCGCTGCCGAGACCGCGCTGGCCCGGGTTAATGCTCGCGCGCTGGTCGGTGACTGGATCGCCACCGGCCGCCTGACAGGATCGCGGCCCGACGTGATGGCGCGGCGCCTTCTCTCCTGGCTCAGCCAATCCCCGCTGATCCTGGAAGGTGCCGACGCCGTCTTCTACCGTACCTTCACCCGCAGCATCGCGCGTCAGGCCGACCTTCTCGCCGCCGCGGTCGATGGCGGCCTGCAGGGGGCGGCGCGGCTGACCGTGCTGGTGGCGCTTTGCGAGGTCTCGCTCTGCGCCGATGGCTCGGCGCGGCTGCAACGCAAGGTCTCGCGTCTCCTGGCCGATGAACTCGGCCGCCAGATCCTGCCGGACGGCGGTCACGTCAGTCGCGATCCGCAGCTCCTGCTCGACCTGCTTCTCGACCTGCTGCCGCTGCGCCAAACCTATGCGGCGCGCGGCGTTCCGCCGCCACCGCTGCTCAACGCCATCGACCGTATGATGCCGATGGTGCGGTGCCTCCGCCACGGCGACGGAACGCTGGCCCTGTTCAACGGCATGGGGTCGACCCGGCCCGACGTGCTGGCGACCGTGTTGGCCTATGACGACGCGCGGGGCGCGGCGCTGAACAACGCGCGCTACTCCGGCTACCAGCGGCTCGAAGCCGGAGAGGCCGTCCTCATCGTCGAAGCGGGCCGGCCTCCGCCGCTGGACTTTGCCCAGCGCGCCCATGCCGGCACGCTGTCCTTTGAATTCTCGCACGGCGCGCAACGGATCATCGTCAACTGTGGAGCCGCCGCGGAGGCGCAGCCGGCAGCACGCGATGCGTCTCGCGCCACTGCGGCTCATTCGACCCTGGTTCTGAACGACCGCTCGTCGAGCCGCTTCGTGCCGCGCGGTCGGCTGCGTGGGATGCTCTACGGTGGGCCGGACCATGTCGCGGCGGAGCGCCTCGAGACGGCCGATGGCGAGATGCTGGACCTGTCGCATGACGGCTACGCGTCGCGCGCCGGCGCCATCCATGCCCGCCGCTTGTGGTTGTCGCGCACCGGCAACCGCCTGACCGGCGAGGACCGCATCCAGCCCGCACCGACGCGCCCCCTGGCACCGATCCCGTTCGCGATCCGCTTCCACCTTCATCCGGGGCTGCGCATGCTGGCGGCTCGGCAGGGGACCGGCGCGCTGATCGCCGGCCCGGATGGCAGCCGATGGATGTTCGAGGCCGCCGGTCTGCCGGTCGCCATCGAGGAAAGCATCTTCTTCGCCGGTCCCGATGGGCCGCGGCGCACCGAGCAACTCGTCGTCCGGGGCCATACGACGGAGATCCAGGCCGTCACCTGGTCGCTGGCTCTCGAAACCTAGCGAGGGAGGGACCGATGTCGCCAACCATGCGGCGTTTCAGGTCCCAGACGGCAGACTTTGTGGTGGTACCCTAGGGAACGTCAGACGAGCCGTGTGACGAGGCTGCTGATGGCCGAGACCGACCGGAAGCTCTGGAGCGTAATTTCGGCGGGCGGGATGGCGATGTCGAACTCTGCCTCGATCCCCAGCATCAATTCGACCATGTCGATCGAAGTCAGTCCGAGGCGCCCGAGATCGGCATCCGGCGCGATCGGGCCGATGCCTCCGTGCTTTGCCATGACCTCGGTCACGACCGCGCCAACCCGCGCCGTCGCATGGTCATTCACCCGGTCGAGCATCATCATGTCCTCATCTCGCTGCGCGCTGTTGCCACCAACACCATCACATTCTGACGCTATCTTCATGGCTGCGACCGCGACGTCAAATGGACATTGATTCAATTGCACCTGAAACTCTGATCGAGGTTGACTGATCGAAGCAGAGACGGCTCCAAATCGGAACAGTGAACTTACACAACGTTAATCATAATTGTGCAGAGTGGATTCTTAAGTCTAAGAGTGCGAAATCGATGCATCGGCGTCGCAAGCGTTGTAGCCGTGGATCGGTCGGGTGAGACGTTCTCGATGAAGGAGCGCAGGGGCGATGTTGGACGTTAGAGGCGACGAGTCATCCCTGGTGATGCCGACCACGTTCGGGATCGGCGAGAGCGGCCTGCTGCCTCAGGTTCTTCGCGTCGAGGCCGCATCGACGATCGCTGGCGAGTTCGCCGGTGCGGTGGACCGTGATGGCCGCTTCCCCGCCGAAGCCATGGCGGCGCTCAAGGAGCAGCGCCTGATGAGCCTGGCAATTCCCTTGGCCTTCGGCGGCCAAGGCGCCGGCATCGCCGAGGTGGCGGATGTCTGCTTCAAGCTCGGCCGGTCCTGCTCGTCGACGGCACTGATCTTCGCCATGCACCAGATCAAGGTGGCCTGCATCGTCCGGCACGGCATCGGCTCGCCTTTCCACGAATCCGTTCTGCGTGATGTCGCGGCCCATCAATGGCTCGTCGCTTCCTCGACCACCGAAGGGCTGACCGGCGGCGCCGTGCGCAACAGTGCCGCCGCGGTCGAGGAACTGGACGACGGCTCCATCGCTCTCGATCGCGATTCCACCGTCATCTCCTACGGCGCGCAGGCCGACGTCATCGTCACCACGGCCCGACGCTCTGCCGAGGCGGTCGGCTCCGACCAGGTGCTGGTCGTCCTGCTCCGAGACCACTATCGCCTCGACCCCGGCCAGGCCTGGGAGACGCTCGGCATGCGGGGCACCTGCAGCCGCGGCTTCAAGCTTCATGCGCGAGGCACGGCCGAGCAGGTGCTCCCCGTGGGCTACGACATCATCCATGCCCGCACCATGACGCCGGTCGCTCACGTGCTCTGGGGCGCCGTATGGGCCGGAATCGCGTCCGCGGCCGTCGAACGCGCGCAGAGCTTCGTCCGATCGGCGGCCCGGCGCGCCAAGGGGCAACTGCCGCCGGGCGCCCCGCATTATACGCGCGCCCAGTCGGCTCTGCGGACCCTGCGCATGATGGTCCGTGACGGAGCTGTCCGCTACGAGGCGGCCCTCGCCGACGAGACGCTCTTCGCCTCCTTCGACTTCAACGTGGCCATGAACCTTCTCAAGGTCGAGGCTTCGGAGACGGCCGTCGCCACGGTGATGAGCTGCCTGCGCGCCTGCGGCCTCTCGGGTTACCGCACCGACGGCGAGAGCTCGGTCGGTCGCCAGTTGCGCGACGTGCTCTCCTCGCCGCTGATGATCAACAACGACCGCATCCTCTCGAGCCTCGCGACTCCCGCCCTGATGAGCGCGGTTCCGGCCAGCCTGATGGACTGAGACGCGGTTCTTTTCCCCTTTTTCGGAGTACGACTGGCATGAACGCGCCGACCCGGACCGACGATTTCTACGAGGCCGACGACCGCCTGAACGGCCTCATGGAGGCGCTGTTCATCCCGACCGGCGTGCCGGGCGTCTATGGGCGCAAGGGGGTCTACGAGGACGTCGTCGAGCGCCTCGCGGCCTTCATCACGACCCATCGCGATGAGGGCGCCGAGATCCTGCGCTTCCCGCCCGTGATGAGCCGGCGCACGCTGGAGCGGTCGGGCTATCTCAAGAGCTTCCCCAACCTGCTCGGCTGCATGTGCGCGCTCAGCGGCACCGACGACGACATCCGCGCCGCGGTCGAGACCTTCGACAAGGGAGACGACTGGACCGAGCATCTTGACGCCAGCGACCTCGTGCTGACGCCGGCGGCCTGCTACCCGGTCTATCCCCTGGTGGCGAAGCGCGGGCGTCTGCCGGCGGGCGGCGCGCGCTTCGATGTCGCCAGCGACTGCTTCCGCCGCGAGCCCTCCCACCACGCCGACCGGTTCCAGTCGTTCCGTATGCGCGAATATGTCTGCATCGGCTCGCCGGCCGAGGTAGCGGCCTTCCGGGAGCGCTGGATCGAGCGGGCCAAGGGCATGGCCGACCGGCTCGGCCTCTCCTACGAGGTCGATCAGGCCAACGACCCGTTCTTCGGCAAGGTCGGCGTCATGATGGCAATGGCGCAGAAGCGCGACGCGCTGAAGTTCGAGCTGCTGGTCCCGGTCCGCTCGGCCGAGAAGCCCACCGCCTGCATGAGCTTCAACAACCACAAGGACCATTTTGGCGAGGTCTGGGGCCTGCGCGACGCCGAAGGCGGCGTAGCCCATACAGGCTGCGTGGCCTTCGGCATGGACCGCCTCGCCGTTTCGATGTTCGCCACCCACGGTACCGATGTCGCTGGCTGGCCCGTGGCGGTACGGAGCGCGCTGGGGATCTGACAGAGCTTCGATGTGGCGCGGTACTCTGGTTCAGTCGAACGGCGTCGAGAACCGCTGGACGTACGCCCGAGCGCGCGGCAAAGGGTCGTGTAGGAACTGACCGGGTTCTCGCAACCAGAGCGCAGCGTCGAACGCTCGCGACGCAGTTTCGCTCACCAGCACCTCGGGCGGCAGCCGGACGAGGGTCGCGTCCCAACCCGGCCAGAGCTGTCGCGCTTTCCGCCACATGTGGGACCAGTAGCGATTGGGGCACGAAAAGCCGTGGTAGTCGAAGATCCAGGCCTCGCCGTCGACGACGATGTGGTGCCCTGGCAGCCCCTCGTTCGGCTTCAGCCACCAGACGATCCGCTCCGTGCCGTCATGGGCTTCGAGAAATGCATGGGCCAGAATGTGGCAGGCGCCGCAGGCGAAGAACACGCGATCCGGCAGCGACCAGCGCATCTCTGGATCACGTTTGCTGTAATGCGGCGTTCTGATCCTGTACATGGGGGTTATCCGCAGGCGGGTGCTCAGAGCAGGCTGTACCCCGTCGTGTGGCACTCGCCAAAGCCGCATTGCAGGACGGCAGAGACGAGGTTGACGGCACAGAGCGCCACGACATAGAGGCCTGCCGCACCGGCGACGGCGGTCATCTTCGGCCTGGTCGCGCCTCTCTGGCCGCCGCCACCCACCACGGCCAGATGCAGCGTGAAGGCGGCGATCGTCGCCAGGGCTACGACGACCGACCAGACCGGCATATGAAGGCCGAACACGGCGCTGCCGACGTAGCTGCGGCCGGGCAGGGGGCAGATGTCGATCAGCACCTGACGGCCGGCGATGACCAGCAACGCCAGCGCCGACAGCAGGCCAAGACCGATGCTCCGAGTCCGGTCGCCGTGCCGGAAATGCCGCATCACGCCGAAACAGATGCCGAACATGGCCACACGCTGCAGCAGGCAGAGCGGGCAGGGCACTTCGCCATAGCCGTATTGCAGTGCCATGGCGGCCGTGAGGACACCGGCGATGACCAGCAGCAGGGCGAGGAGCGCGAGATCGCCGAGCCGCGCCAGACGCCCGATCGCGACGGAGTCCGACGTCATCAGAACTGCAGCCATGGCATGGCGAAGCCGGTCTCGGGGCTATGGATCTCCCACAGGAACAGCGAGGCCGTGAGGACGAGCCCGAGCGTGAAGGAGCCCAGGGGCAGCCAGCGCGGCCCGACGTAGAGGGCTGCCAGCGCCAACGTCATGGCGGCAAAACACAGAACCATCACGGCGTAGGACTCCCGGTCGGCCACGACCTGATCCTAAGCTCGCGAGAGCGTCGGCGCTATGCGGTGTTGCCGGCGTCCACCGTCATCACCGTCCCGGTGATGTTGCGGGCGGCGTCGCTCATCAGGAAGCCGACCGCCTTGGCGACATCCTCGACCTCGGCCAGCCGCTTCAGCGCGCTGCGCTTGGCGATCTGCTCGCGCTGCGCTTCGCCGAGTCCGCCCGTCATCTCGGTCTCGATGAAGCCCGGCGCGACAGCATTGACCGTGATGCCGACGCGGCCGACCTCGCGCGCCAGCGACTTGGTGAAGCCGACGAGCGCCGCCTTGGTGGCGCCGTACACCGACAGGCCGTTGTAGCCCGTGGAACCGATGATCGACGCCATGTTGATCACCCGGCCCTGGCCTTCGGCCATCATGCCCCGCACGGCATATTTGCTGAGGATGATGGGCGACAGCGTGTTGAGCCGGATGAGAGCCTCGATCTGCGAATTGTGCATCGTGGCGAGCATCCCCTCGGTGCCGATGCCGGCATTGTTGACGAGGCCGTAGAGCGGACCATGGCGTCGCCGCAACTCCTGGACGAGGCCCGGGATGGCGTCGACATCGGCCAAGTCGAGGGCAACGAAGTGAATCTCGCCCGAAGCCGCCCGCGCGGCCTCTTCGGCCGCCGCCGCGAGAGCGTCGCTCGGGCGTCGGGCCACCGAGAACACGCGGTGACCGCTGGCGGCGAGATCTCGCGCGATGCCGAGACCGAGTCCCCGGCTGCCGCCCGTGACGATGACATTACGCATGATGGCGGGCCAGCTTTCCGGCAGGGGTCACGGCGAGGCTCTCGGTGAAGCGCACCAGCACCGGCACTTTATGAGGGGGCAGGGTGGCGCGGCAGAGCTCAAGGATCTCGGCCTTGAGCGCCGCCTGGCTGCTTGCGATCGACTCGGCCGGAAACGGCTCCTCCGGCACGACATCGGCCACCACGATGGCGCCCGTGATGGGATTGGCGCGGGCCTTGACGAGCGACATGCGGACTCCGGCATGGCGGTTGATCACACCCTCGACCTCCTCGGGATGAACCTTGAGACCCCCGACGTTGATGATGCCGCTGCGCCGGCCGACGAAATAAAGGCGATCGCCGCGGCGCTCGACGAGGTCGTCCGTGTCGACGAACCCGTCGGCATCGGTCAGCGGGGCCGCATCGCTGCCGACGTAGCGGCTGGCGGTCCGGGTCGAGCGGATGCGCAGCGAGCCATCCTCCACCTTCATTTCGACGCCACGACCGGGGTCGAGGAAGGACGCCGGAAACCCTTCGCGCCCATCCGTCACTTCGAAGCCGACGCCGGCCTCGGTCGACGCGTAGGCGTGGCCCACGGCGGCTTCGGGATAGGCACGCTTCAAGGAGTCGAGCACCGCCTGATCGGCGATCTCGCCCGACAGCCGCACGACGCGGGGTGCGATCAGCGAGGCCTCGGGCAGCATCAGGACACGGCGCCAATGCGACGGGGTCCCGGAGAGGTGGGTGACGCCCGCTGCGGCGAGCCGGGCCAGATGATCCGCGGGCGGTTCGCCGACCTGGGACAGGACCAGGGAGCCGCCGCCGATGAGCGCCCGGAGCAGGATCTGCAGTCCGCCGTAGCGCCGGATGTCGTAGAAGGTGCCCCAGACAGGAGGCGAGGCAGCGGGGTCGATGGCTCCGATGAGGCCGGCGCGGCTATGCACCACCATCTTGGGCGGGCCGGTCGTACCCGAGGTGAGGAGCACCCATTCGGTGTCCCGAATGTCGCCGGAGTCTCGCAATGGCGCGGCAGAGCCGGGCACCGCCAGAAGGAGGTTGCCGTCGAGGGCCGGATGGTCGCCGTCGGCCACCACGGCATCGATCCCGGCTCCCACCATGATGGCGGGCAGGTCCGATGGTTTGAGATCCGGAGGCGCCAGCACGACCCGGCGGGCGAGCCCGTCGAGGTCCACAAGCGCCAGGGCGGCGGCGAGCTGGGTCTCGGTCTTGATCAGGACGGAGCAACCGGCCAACGCGCCGCGCAGCGACGCCAGTCGCGTCGTGTCGCGCAGGTCGTCGACACGGAGGCTCAGGCCCGGAGCGTGGAGAGATCGCTCCGGACGGGACCCGGCCTCAAGCAGCCAGCGTCGAAGCGGCTTGGGTTCTGGCTGCATCGTCATAGAACCGGATGAAGTCGCCGAGCGTCACCGGAAAGTAGACGTCGTCCGACAGGGTGAAGGGATCGAAGCCGACCTCGTCCTCGAGCCGCGTCACCAGAATGGCGAAGCAAAGCGAGTCGAGCCCTGAGTCGAGCAGGACGAGGTCGTCGACCAGCGGCTTCAGAGGCTTGCCCTGCTCGGATGCCACGGCCTCGATCGCCGTAATGATGACCGTCCGCATGTCCATCGGTGAATGACCCTCGGTGTATGAGAGGATGAGGCTACCATGGCTCTCCGCGCCGACAACGTGATCGGGTTTCCATGGTGAACGAGACGCAATCTCGGGTTCGGGGCCGAGCGCTCGATGCAGCCGGATTTGACGGAATGGCGAGTTGCCGATGGCAGGCTGTCCGGCTCCTTAGTCTTTCGTCCGTCTCCGATCCCATCCTTCCCACATCGCGGATCTCGGCTATACGAGGCGGGTGATCTCCGGGGGGCGGCGACGCCCCCCGGCCGATGCCGGCGGTACCCGGGCCAGAGACCAGCGTGACCAGCATCGGCATCCTCGAAACCGGCGTTCCGCCGGCCGATCTCGCGACGCGTTACGGCCGCTACGACGCGATGGTTCGACGCATGCTGGGCGACCTCTATGAGTATCGCACCTATGCGGTTCACGTCGGAGAGTTGCCGGCCGGTCCCGACGTCCATCAGGCCTATGTGATCACCGGGTCCTCGGCCGGCGTCTACGACGACCTGCCATGGATCGAGCCGCTGAAAGCCTTCATCCGGGCCGTCCAGGGTCGCGCCAGGATGGTCGGGTTATGCTTCGGCCATCAGGTCATGGCGGAGGCACTGGGCGGCCGCGTCGAGAAGAGTCACAAGGGCTGGGGCCTCGGGCTGCACCGCTACGCCGTCAATCCTTCCGAACCCTGGATGGACGAGACCCGATCGATCGCCGTCGCGGCCTCGCATCGGGATCAGGTGGTGTCGCCGCCCGCGGGCGCGACCGTGCTGGCGTCCAGCACTTTCACGCCCTTCGCGGCGCTCGTCTATGCCGGCGTCACCGCGGTGTCGTTCCAGTTCCATCCCGAGTTCGAGCGCGGCATGGCGGAAGCCCTGGTCGAACTCCGGCGCGAACGGCTCCCCGATCCCGCCGACGCCGACCGCATGCTCGCCAGTTTCGACGCTTCGAGCGACGCTCCGCTGGTCGCCGGATGGATCCGGCAGTTCATCGACGGTCCCCGACCCTGATCGCTGGCTGTCGGCAGTTCAGCTTGCCCTCGCTCGCCCGCGCGGGCTAGGACCCTTGGATGCGCCTGATCCTATCCCTCGTCCTCGTCCTCGCGACAGCGGGTGCCCCGGCCTTCGCGGCCCCGCGGATCGCCATCCCGCCCGAGCTCCAGCAGTCGGCGGCTCTCTGCCTCGGCGAAGCCCTGCGTCTCTGCCCCAATGCCCTTTCGGCGAAGGATCACGGCCTGTCCTGCATCGTGGGTAAAAGGCGGATGCTCACGGCCCCGTGCCGGACCGTCTACGATCAGGGACTGCGATTCCTGGGCGGCCAGGACGTGCATCTCACGTTGCGGCAGCCGAAGCCGCACTGACTCGAAGAGGCGATCCGGGGGCCGCGTGGCACGGAAACCGACGCAGCGCGTTGACGACAGTATCGCGCTCGGTCGCGACCCCTCCTGCGGAGACGATCGCCATGCCGACCGATCTGCCCCCCGACTACAAGCCCAAGCCTAAGGATGACCCGAACGATCCGGCCGATCCCAAGGAGCCGGGTGCTGTTCCGGCCTTTCCGCCCGTGGGCGGCGAGGATGCGCTCGATCCGGCCGGCGGCGGAGCCGGTCCGGGATCCGATGTCGTCGACCCTCCAGGCTGGGCGGTCCCCCCGGTGACTCCCGGCGGCGATCGCCGGAACGACCCGCTTCCTGCCGGCATGCCCACGTTCTGATCATCTGTCGTCAGCATCGGCGACCCGAGCCTGGGTTGCTGATGTCCAAGCCGAGCGTCTATGGCGTCGTGCTTCGGTCGAAGCGGCGAGACGCGACATCATGGATGGAATAGGGTTCGGCCGACGCTCCGGCTTCCAGGCCGGCGCGCCACCGCGGCAATTGTCGAACATCCAAGTCCTGCGCGGCATCGCGGCCGTCATGGTGCTGGTCTACCATATCGGCAACGAGCTATCGGATCATGGGTTTCCTGTCTCGGTGCCGGAGGGGGTCGGCGTAGGATCCGCCGGCGTCGATATCTTCTTCGTCATTTCCGGCTTCATCATGGTGCACTCCACGGCGGCAGCTTTTGCCAAACCGGGAGCATCGCATCTGTTCCTGTTGCGGCGCATCGTCAGGCTTGTGCCGCTCTATTGGCTGGTTACGTCCTGCATGGTGGCGTCTCTCGCCCTGCGTGCCGGGACTGCCGCACTCGACCGCGACACGCTGAAGTGGGCCGCGGCCTCCTATGCATTCCTGTTCTACCCACACGTCGACGGTGACGACTTCCCGTTCTACGCGCAGGGTTGGACCCTCAACTTCGAAATGGTCTTCTACCTTGGCTTCGCCGCCGTGCTTTGGCTCAGGCGGTCGACGGCGTTGTGGGCGCTGTCGATCGGCTTCCTGGCACTGAGCGTCCTCGGCTGGTTCGTTGTGCTGCCCTGGCCGGCGACGCGACTGACCGATTCCAACAGCGTCGA
The DNA here is from genome assembly GCA_050920985.1 of Janthinobacterium lividum. Lineage (GTDB taxonomy): Bacteria > Pseudomonadota > Alphaproteobacteria > Rhizobiales > Beijerinckiaceae > Lichenihabitans. The sequence goes on from JBPBQY010000043.1 coordinate 198,015, forward strand.
ATTCGTGCTCGGGATTGTCCTGGCCGAAGTCCATGCCCGAGGCTTCCGCCTGTCGGCCCGAACCGCCATAGCGCTGGCGTCGGCGGGGGCCATCGTCTTCGCACTGACGATCCACTCCGTCGATACTTGGCTGCCGGCCCGTGGCTTCGTCTGGGGACCGCCGGCGCTGGCGATCGTCGCGGCGGCTGCACTCTTTGTTCCGCAGGGCGGTGGCGTACTGCGCGGCGCATTGGAGGCGCTTGGCGACGCATCCTATTCGCTCTACCTCGTGCACTACGCCTTCTTCACGGGTCTCGCCGTTCTGCTGGCCCGGTTCAGGCCAATCGAGAGGTTCCCGGTGCCGCTCTATTGCGCGCTGTGTTTCGTCGGCGCGATCGCGCTGGCCTTCGCAGTCCACCACTTCATCGAGAAACCGATGACCCGAGGCCTCGATCGAGGCCTCGGTCTGTCGCGGAGATGGCGTGCCTTGACGGTCGGTGTGCCAGCCCCGACTAGCGCGGCGTCGACCTTGTAAGCGTCAGCCGTCGCGGCGAGGCGTCGGCCGCCCGAGAAGCTTGGCCATTTCCTCTTCGAGCGACTCGAGCATCTCGGCCGATTTCGTCGGCGAAGGCCCAGCGGGCGCATCAGTCCGGGGCGCAGCCGACGAAGGCCCGGTGCGGCCCGTCGCCGGCCCGACGCTTTGCACGTCTGCTGCGCTGCGCTGCGCTGCGGCATCGTCCTGTCCTGGACCGATCGGCGAGCCGCTCTCGACCTGGGTCGGTTCGGTCCGATTCGGCAACGGCGGCCGTGGCGGGCGAGGCGGCAGGCTGGAGGCGAGGCTCGGGCGCGGCGGCAACGGTGGCCTTTGCACGGGAGGCCGCGGGGGCAGGGGAGGCCGCGCTGCGGCGGGTCGATCGGACGGAGCCGCGCCCTGCGGTGACGGAGGAGCCGATGTCGGCCGAGGCGGCAGGCTCGTCGGTCGTGGCGCACTGTTTCGCGGAGGCTGCGCCGTCGAGCCGGCGGATCCCGGAGCGAAGGGCGGCGGGGGAGCGTAGGGATCCGGCACCGCGACCGGCCGAGCGCCACCTCGCTCTGCGGTCGCGCGTTCGACGTTGGGGGAGGGCATCGGCACACCGACTGCCGGCTCGCTCCGGCTCGACGACGAGGTTTCGTCTCGCGAAGCCATCGCCGGCTCGTTGCGCGACGCCATCGATGGTTCCGTTCGCGAGCCGGCTGGCGGCAGCGCCGCTGCAGGCGTCTGCGCCAGCGATGCGGGAGCGGAGGCTGAACCCAGCGAGGGCGACGCGGTGAAGCCCCCCATTGGCGGGCCGGAGCCGTCCTTCTCGCGCGGCGAGGCGGCCGACTGGGTGCGCACAATTGACGATTCGATCACGACATCGGTCGGACCGCCGATCATGATCAGATGTTCGACATTGTCCCGTCGGACGAGGACCAGTTGGCGCTGCCGATCGAGGTCATAGGCATCGACGATGCCGAGCCGCGGCTGACGTGCCCGGCCGTTCGTCGCCGCCCGCAACCGTCGACCGAAGAGGAGCCGGTAGAGCAGCAGCACCACGAAGACGAGGACGATGATCGCGGCAAGGACCGCGGCATAGGCCAGAGGCTTGTTGTCCTCGAAAAAAGTGGCCAAAGACTGCATGCTACTGTTCGCCTCTCGACACAGGCCCCACTCAAGTGCTGAATTGTAGCACGAGGTGCGACTTGCGCTTCAATAAGGTTAATCAATGGTTAACGGGGTGAGGTCCGGCCGGGGTACGAGCGTGCCCGGCTGCTCCTGCACGATGATGAATGGTCCTGCGAGCCGATCCGCTGCGGCGACACGCAAGGCGTATGTCGTCATAGGACGCCATAGCCGGTTTCGCCCGCTTCTGTCATTGGGGCGCGTCCAGCGCCGCAGCAGTGTCGCGCGATCGTCCGCCGCCCACCGAGGTTCCACATGACCGAGGCGCCGTCGTCGGCCGTCGATCGGACGGAGCGGACCGGCAGCCCAGTGCTCGTGCTGGTTATCGCGGTACTTCTTGTGGCGGCCGCCGCGTCCTACTCGGTTCTACCCCAGGAGCAGGCGGGTCGTTTCACGCTGGGGCTTTTGGCGGTCCTCGCCATCGTGGGCCTGAGCTCCCTCTTCTTCTATGCCGTCGGTGTACTGCAATTCTCCGGGACGGCGGCCCGCAACGACCTCACCAAGTTGATCGCCGACTCGGGCAGCGAAGGACTCCTGGTCACCGAGGGTGATTCGCGTCTCCTCTACGCCAACGAGACCTACCTCGCGATGTCGGGCGCGTCGGATGTGAGCCAACTCCGCCCCGTGGAACGCCTGTTCTCCGGACCGGCCGAGATCTCGGAGGCCGTGTATCGTCTCGCCCAAGCGGCGCGCGACAATCGCCGAGCCGCCGAGGAGATCCGCCTGTCGCCGGCCCTCGACGGTGTAGCGGCGGTGGGTTGGTACCGGGTGAAGGTCCGGCCTCTCGACCGAGCAGGTCGCCGAGGTGCCGTGCTGTGGAGCGTGTCCGATGTAACGCGCGAGCGCGAGCGGCACGAGAACGTATTCCAGGAACTCCAGCACGCGATCGACTTCCTCGATCATGCGCCCGCCGGATTTTTCTCGGCCGAGCCCGATGGCCGCCTGTCCTATCTCAATGCCACTCTCGCCGAATGGCTGGATTACGATCTGGCGCAGGTCGGGTCGGGCGGGCTGAAGCTCGGTGACATTCTGGCCGGGGATGGCGCCGCCATGCTGTCGGCCGTGCCGGGCGCGCCGAGCGAGGTGAAGACCGAGCAATTCGACGTGGATCTCAGGCGCCGCGGCGGCCAGAGCCTGCCGGTTCGGCTGCTGCATCGCACCGCCTTCGCGGAGGATCGCATGCCGGGACCCTCGCGGACCCTGGTGATCAGCCGCGGTCCGGGCGAGGAGCCCGCCGAAGACCTGCGCGCCGCCGAAGTGCGCTTCGCACGCTTCTTCAACTCTACCCCGATGGCTATCGCGTCGCTCGATGGCTCCGGCGCCATCCTGCGCTCCAACGCCGCCTTCGTGCGCCTCTTCGGCGATGCCATGCGGGGAGGCGCCCGCTCGATCTACGCGGGTATGTCGGAGAGCGATCAGGCCGCGCTTCGCACCGCCGTCGAAGCTGCCGCACAGGGACGAGGCGACATCCCGCCCATCGACGCGACGCTGAGTGGAACGGGCGATCGATCGGTGCGACTCTTCGTATCGGGCAACGAGGCTCGCGGCGACGAGGGCTCGACGGTCGACATCTTCGCTCTCGACACCACCGAGCAGCGGACCCTGCAGGAAAGTTTTGCCCAGGCGCAGAAAATGCAGGCTATCGGACAGCTTGCCGGCGGCGTCGCGCATGATTTCAACAACGTGCTGACCGCCATCATTGGCTATTCGGACCTGCTGCTGTCCAACCACCGGCCGACGGATCCGTCCTTCCAGGACATCATGCAGATCCGCCAGAATGCCAACCGGGCCGCGGGCCTGGTCCGCCAGCTCCTGGCCTTCTCGCGCCGCCAGACGCTGCAGCCCGTGGATCTCCAGCTCGGCGACGTGGTGGCCGAACTGCAGAACATGATGCGCCGCCTCGTCGGCGAGAAGATCGAGATCGACGTCAACCACGGCCGCGACCTGTGGATCGTTCGCGCCGACGTGAATCAACTCGAACAGGTGGTCATCAATCTCGTCGTCAACGCGCGCGACGCCATGCCGGAGGGCGGCCGCATCACGGTCCGGACCCGCAACGTGCCCGAACCCGAGGTGGCGGCCTTCGGCGAAAAGACCCTGACGCCGGCCGACTACGTGCTGATCGAGATCGAGGATTCGGGGTCGGGGATTCCGGCGGACGTGCTGCCCAAGATCTTCGAGCCCTTCTTCACCACCAAGGAGGTGGGCAAGGGCACGGGCCTCGGCCTGTCGATGGTCTACGGCATCATCAAGCAGACCGGCGGATTCATCTTCTGCGACTCGATCGTTGGACGCGGCACCGTGTTCCGCATCTTCCTGCCGCGCCACCGCCCCGCACCGGTCGAGGAGGCGCCCAAGAAAGACGTCGCCAAGCCGGTCTCGAACGACCTCACCGGACGGGGCACGATCCTCCTCGTCGAGGACGAGGATGCGGTGCGGGCCTTCGGGGCACGGGCGCTGACGTCGCGCGGCTATACGGTCGTGGAGGCGGCGTCGGGCGCCGAGGCACTCGATATCGCGCTCGACCCGGACCAGCCGGCCATCGACCTTATCGTTTCGGATGTCGTGATGCCCGAAATGGATGGTCCGACGATGTTCGGCGAACTACGCAAGCGTGGCATCGACATCAAGGTCATCTTCGTCTCGGGCTATGCCGACGACGCCTTCAAGCGCAACCTGCCCGACGGCGCCGTCTACGACTTCCTGGCCAAGCCGTTTTCGCTCAAGGGACTGGTCGAGAAGGTGAAGGAGAATATGGGATAGGCGGCGATCGCACCATGGCGAGCCAAGTGACGCCGCCCGGGCCGTTCGGAGCAGCCGAGCGGCGGGCGGAATCAAGCTCTGGTTCGCCTCGCGTGGCTCGCCACGCTGGCGGGAGACGGTGCTGAAGCGCTCACGGCCTCGAAGATCCGATCCGCCGCCAGCGGGAGCTCGGTGAAGCGCACCCCCGTGGCATCGCGCACCGCATTGGCCAGGGCCGGAGCCACAGGGTTGAAGGGGCTCTCGCTCATGCTCTTGGCGCCGAGCGGCCCCAGCCGGTCGTGCGTTTCGGCGAAAAGGACCTCGGTGACCGGGACGTCGGCGAAAGCCGGAATGTGATAGGCCCGGAACACCGGCGTAGTCACCCGACCCTCGTCGTCGATGTCGAGATGCTCGTAGAGCGCGGCGCCGATCGCCTGGGCGACGCCGCCTTCGACCTGCCCGCGGCACTGCATCGGGTTCACGACATAACCCGCGTCGGCCGCCTGGACGCTCTGCAGGATGCAGATCGCTCCCGTGACGCGATGAACCGCCACCCGGAATCCCTGCACGTTGAAGGCAATGGAACGCGGCGTTCCGTCGAAGCGACCGGTGCCCTCGAGATGGATCGCGGCTGCCTCGGCGCGTGCCGCAATCTCCGACAGCGGTAGCCGACGCGTGCCGTCGACGACCGCGCCAGGGGCGAGGCGCCAGGCTGCGGGGCCGAACAGATCCGCCGCCGCCGCCAGGATCCGCGCTCGCAGGTCCTCCGCGGCGCGCAGCACGGCGCGGCCCGCCACCACGAGTCCGGTCGAGCCGTAGGCCCCGGTGTCGTGGCCGCCGTCCGCGGTGTCGGATTGTCGGATGACAATGTCCCCGGGGTTGGCCGCCAGGGCCTCGGCGGCGATCTGCACATGCGTGGTGGTCGAGCCGTTGCCGAATTCGGCAGTTCCGACACGGAGCGCGAAGCGCCCGTCGGACCGGAGGACGATTCCGGCGTCGGCGAAGTGTCCGCGGGGCGGGATCGTGTGGATCATACTGAGCGCCACGCCGCGCCCGACGGACCAGGCGCTGGCTGGCGCCGGCAGGGCCGTGCCGCGCGCCAGAGCTTCCTGGACGAGATCCAGGCACTGGTCGAGGCCGTAGGATCCGTATTCGACGTCCCCCTGATCGGTCGAGGTGCCGATCATGAGGTCACCGGGGCGGATGACGTTGCGCCGCCGCATCTCGACGGGATCGATGCCGAGGCCACAAGCGAGTTCGTCGATCGACGATTCCACGGCGAAGATCAGCTGGCTCAGGCCATAGCCGCGGAAGGCGCCTGCCGGCACGCTGTTGGTGTAGACAGCGAAGCCGTCCACCGTTTTGGCCGGGATGTTGTAGACGGCGATCGACTCGCCGCAGCCATGGTGGAGCACGCCGCCGGCATGGTTGCCATAGGCGCCGGTGTTCGAGACGGCGCGGAGCGCGATGGCGGTCAGCGTCCCGTCCCGTCGTGCCCCGATCCTGATGCCGACCGTGATCGGATGGCGCGAGGTGGCGGCGGTGAACTGCTCCTCGCGGGTGAACTCCAGCTTGACGGGGCGGCCGGTGCGCAGCGCCGCCAGGGCGGCCACGTCCTCGACCAGCATCTCCTGCTTGCCGCCGAAACCGCCGCCGACGCGCTCGCAGAGCACGCGCACGCGGTCGAGGGGCAGACCGAGCAAACCAGCCAGGGCCCGCCGCGTCAGGAAGGGCACCTGGGTGCTGGTGCGGACGGTCAGGCTTCCGTCGGGCTCCGTCCAGGCGATGGCGCAGTGCGTCTCGAGGTGGGCGTGCTGCACGCGCTGCGACCGGTAGATCGCTTCGTGCACGGCATCCGCCGCGGCGAAGCCGGCCTCGGCGTCGCCGATCGCGGAATGGAACTCCGCCACCACGTTACGGAACGGATCGTGGATGCCGGAGTGCTCGCCCTTGTCGGCGTGGAGCAGGGGCGCGCCGGGCGCCATGGCGGCTTCGGGATCGAAGACGGCCGGCAACAGCTCGTAGTCGACCGCGAGGGCGCGGCAGCCTGCCTCGGCGGCCGCCTCGCTCTCCGCCACCACGGCGGCGACGCGCTGGCCGCGGAACCGCATCACCGTATCGAAAATGCGGGTGTCGAATGGATCGTCCGCATCGATCTCGTGCCGACCGGTCGAGAACAGGGTCGTCGGCGCGTCGGCGTGATCCAGGATCGCCACGACGCCCGGGAGCGCCAGTGCGCTCCTCCTGTCGATCGAGACGACCCGCGCATGGGGGTGGGGCGAGCGCAGCAGCTTGACGTGCAGCAGCCCGGCCGGCGCCACGTCGGCGGTGAAGCGGGCCGCCCCCGTGACGACGGCGGGGCCGGCCGGCGCACCAAGATTGCGGGTGCCATCCGCATGAACATGGCCGTCGATCGCGTCGGCGATGGCGCGATAGCCGGTACAGCGGCAGAGGTTGCCCTTCAGTGCTGCTGGCAGGTCGGCCTTCTGGCCCTGGTTCAGCGCCGCAGCCGTCATAATCATCCCGGCGGTGCAGAAGCCGCACTGGAACCCCTGTGCGTCGAGGAAGGCCTGCTGCATCGGATGGAGAGCCTCCGCGGCGCCAAGCCCCTCGATCGTTGTGACGGCCAAGCCGCGCGCCCGGAAGGCCGGCGTGATGCAGCTGTGAACCGGCTCCCCGTCGAGCCAGACCGTGCAGGCGCCGCAATCGCCGGCGTCACAGCCCTCCTTGACGCCGAACCAACCGTTGTCGCGCAGGAAGGTGCGCAGGCATTGGCCCGGGCGCGGTTCCGCTTCCGTGACGCTTCCGTTGACGCTGAAGCTCATGAGACGCCCAGTTCGTCGAGGATTTCGACGGCGAGATGCGCCGTGACGGCGCGGCGCCAGGCGCGGCGGCCATGGACGTCTTCGAACAGGACGTCGTCGGGCAGGGCCGCAAGATCGCCGAGCAGCGTCGCTCGATCCGGAAGAGTGGGATAGGCGAAGACCAAGGGACGGGTCGTCGAAGCCGTCACGGTGATACGGCAACGTCCGTCGCGGTCTTGCGTGCCGATGAGCAGCGCGCCGGAACGGCCCTGCGGGGTGAGGGAGATCTGCCGTAAGGCGGCGCGCCGGCGCAGGGCCGCAGCCGGCAGGTGGATCTGTCGGAGGATCTCGCCGGGCGCGAGCGACGTGAGGCCGGCCCCGGTGACGAGGTCCGTCACGGGCTGCACGCGGTCGCCGTTGCGGCCCCAGATCAGGCAGGAGGCGTCGAGCGCCGCCGCCAGCGCCGTCATCGGTCCGGCCGGGAGTGCAAGGCAGATGTTGCCGCCGACCGTGGCGCCGTTCCAGACCTTGAAGGACCCGAGCAACGCGCGGCAGCAGAGCGGGATCAGTCCAGCGGCGGACCACTCCGGCGGTGGAGCGAAACGTTCGAGCTCGGCGATACGGCAGGTGGCCGACAGGGTCAGGCCCTCGGCGTCGGCGGCGAGCGGTGTCCATCCGAAGCCGCGAAGGTCGAGCAGGCGTGTCAGGTCGGGCTGCGGTTCGGAGAAGAGCCAGGTTCCGCCCCCGAGCCAGGCATCCCCCGGCCGCCAGGCCGCGAGGTGAGCCCGATCGGGCCGTTCGACCACTTCGACGATGCTGTTCAGATCCAACGCCACCGCTCTCCGTCGGGGCTCGCGCCCGGCCGAGACACGATGCTGCCCCGGTGCGGAGCGGCTGTCGAGCCATTCGAGACGGGTGCGCCGTGTCACGCGACGCTTTTGCGCAACACTCGACCCGAATTCCGCCGTGACCTTAGGTCATGAGAGGGGAAGGTAAATGTTTACGCATCGCACGCTAGGCTGTGCCGGCAATCAGCGTCCGACCGCGAGGGGGTAACTTTCATGATCCGTGTGCTGAAGGGACAGGGCTTCTCGATCGTGGCGTGTTCGGCCGTCCTGGCGCTGTCGTTTGTCGCCCCGGCTCTCGCGGCGAGCCACAAGAAGCCCATCGCCGCCAAAGCCGCCGAGAAGCCTGCAGAAACCAAGAAGGAGGCGCTTTCCGCCAAGCCGACCCTGGTCGGCTCCTATGGCGACTGGGGGGCCTACGAGGCGCAGGGCCCGAAGAGCAAGATCTGTTACGCGCTGGCGCAGCCCAAGGAGCGGACCCCTACCGCGCTGAAGCGGGACCAGGGCTACATCTTCATATCGACCCGTCCCGGCGAGCACGTGAAGAACGAGGTCTCGGTGATCATGGGCCTACCCCTCAAGGAGGGCAGCGGCGACGCCAAGGCCGAGGTCGGCACGACGAATTTCGACCTCGTCACCAAGGGCCAGAATGCCTGGATGAAAGATTCCACACAGGAGACCGCTCTCATCGGGGTGATGAAGAAGCACGGCCGCCTCGTCGTGAAGGCACCGAGCAGCAAGGGCGCGGTCGCGACCGACGCCTATTCGCTCAGCGGCCTCGGCCAGGCGCTCGACCGCGTCGCCAAGGATTGCTCCTGACGACGCGCGGCGTTTCTCTTACATGTTCGGGTAGTTGGGGCCGCCGCCGCCTTCCGGTGGCACCCAGGTGATGTTTTGCGACGGATCCTTGATGTCGCAGGTCTTGCAGTGCACGCAATTCTGCGCGTTGATCTGGAACCGCGGTTCGGTCTCCGCCGCCTCGTCGGTGTAGACCACCTCGTAGACGCCCGCCGGGCAGTAGAGCCGGGCCGGTTCGCCGTAGAGCGGCAGGTTGCGACCGATAGGGATGGTGGGATCGCTCAACACGAGGTGAGCCGGCTGGTTCTCCTCGTGGTTCGTGCTCGAGAGATAGACCGATGACGACTTGTCGAAGCTGAGCACGCCGTCTGGCTTTGGATAGGCGATGGGCTTCACCTCGGAGAGCGGCTTCAGCGTGGCGTAATCGGGCTTGCCATGGCTCAGCGTCCCGAAGGGCGAGGCGCCGAAGAGCTGGTTGCACCACATGTCGAGGCCGCCGAGGCCCACGCCGGGCAGGGTGCCGAACTTCGACCACAGCGGCTTGACGTTGCGCACCCGCTTCAGGTCCGTGCCGACCGCCGAGGACCGCCACGCCTCCTCGTAGGATGTGAGTTCGTCGTTGGCGCGGCCGGCATCGAGGGCCTGCACCGCATGTTCGGCCGCCATCATCCCGGTCAGGATGGCATTGTGCGAGCCCTTGATGCGGGGCACGTTGACGAAGCCCGCCGCGCAGCCGATCAGCGCGCCGCCCGGGAAGCTGAGCTTGGGCACGCTTTGCCAGCCCCCTTCGGTGATGGCGCGGGCCCCGTAGGCGATGCGCTTCCCGCCCGCCAGGGTATCGGCGATCATCGGATGTGTCTTGAACCGCTGGAATTCGTCGAAGGGCGACAGCGTCGGATTGGTGTAGTTGAGGTGGACGACGAAACCCACGCTGACGAGATTGTCCTCCATCCCGTAGAGGAATGAGCCGCCGCCGGTGCGGTTGGTCAGCGGCCAGCCGAAGGAATGCTGCACGAGGCCGGGCCGGTGCGTCGCGGCCGGAACCTCCCAGAGCTCCTTGAGACCGATGCCGTACTTCTGCGGATCACGGCCGGCGTCGAGCTTGAAGCGGCTGATCAGGCCCTTGGCGAGCGAGCCGCGCGCGCCTTCGGCCACGAGCACGTATTTGGCCCGCAGCTCCATGCCGCGCGTGTAGGCCTCCGTGATGGCGCCGTCCTTGCCGACACCCATGTCGCCCGACGCGACGCCCACGACTTCGCCCGCCTCGCCGTAGAGCACCTCGACCGCCGCGAAACCGGGGTAGATGTCGACGCCGAGCGCCTCGGCCTGGCGTCCGAGGTAACGCGACACATTGGCCAGCGAGCCCACAAAGTTGCCGTGGTTGCTCATCAGCTTCGGCATGAGGACGTTGGGCAGGCGCATGCCGCCGGCCGGCCCGAGATAGTAGAAGCGGTCGTCCGTGACCTCGACCGTGAGCGGGCGGTCGGCATGGGAGCGCCATTCGGGAAGCAACGAATCGAGCCCGACCGGATCGACGACGACGCCCGACAGAATATGGCCCCCCACCTCGGAGCCTTTTTCCAGCACGACGACGGACAGGTCGGGCTGAAGCTGCTTCAGGCGGATCGCCGCCGCCAGACCCGCCGGACCAGCGCCCACCACTACGACGTCGAACTCCATCGCCTCGCGCGCCGGCTCCTCGAAAGCCTCCGCCGCGCCGTTGACCTCCACCATTCCGCTGTCGATCCCTGTTTGATCTCTTGAAGCTTATCTAGCCAGCGTGGCCACCCGGTGCAAATGCGATGCGACGTTGGCGACAAGGCTGACGCTCTCTCGGAAGACATCGTCCGGTCGCGACAGGACCGCCCGTCTTTGGCCGACTTGCACCATTGTCAAGTCACGAAGAAGTACACATCGGAACAGTCGAGCAGACCCAAGCAGATTCGTCTGTCGAACGGCCGTCATTAACCCTTTCTCGACGCTATACAGTGCTAACTCGACACATTGGCTCAAACTTCGGCGGCGTTATGTTCAGCTGGTATGTCAGGGATGCTCCCATCAAGCGGAAGCTGCTTCTTGCCTTCGGGCTCGTCGGCGTCGTGGCGGCACTCGCGACCGCGGCTGTCGGATGGCAACAGTCGGCCCTCGTCGACACACTGTCCGACCCGGTCCAGCGACTGGCCGTACAGTCGCTCCGGACCGACACACTCATCGCACTGGCCGTCGAACTCGTCGTCATCGCTGGACTGGCGATGATCTTCACGCGCTGCATCGGCACGCCCTACGTCACCACGGTGCTCCGGATGGAGGCCTTGGCCAGCGGCGACCTCGACAGCCCCGTGCGGTTCACCGATTACAAGGATTGCGTCGGACGTATCACCCGCGCCATGCAGACGTTTCGCGACGCAGCACTCGAGCGCAACGCCCTGCACGCGGCGTCGAAAAACCATCAGGTCGAGCTCGACACCCGCCTTCGCGCGAGCGAGACCGCCTTCGAGGCCCGCGGGCACGATCAGCGTACCGTGCTGGACAGCCTGGCTCAGGCGCTCGCCTCCCTCAAGGCCGGTGATCTCGGGGCACGCATCAAGGGCGATGTCGCACCCGACTACGGCGTGCTGCGCGACGATTTCGACGGTGCCGTGGCGGCGTTGCAGCAGGCCCTGATCGGGGTCGCGTCCCACGTCGACAGCATGGGGCGGGGAGCTTCGGAGATCGCCGGTGCGGCCGACGATCTGTCGCGCCGCACCGAGCAGCAGGCAGCCTCTCTGGAGGAGACCGCGGCGGCGATCGACCAAGTGTCGGCAACGGTGCGGCAGACGGCCGAGAGTGCCGGTCGCGCCCGCGGCGTCGTGGCGGAAACGCGAAATGCCGCCGAGCGATCGAGCGCCGTCATGGGGGACGCCATCGCCGCTATGAACAGGATCCAGACCTCGTCCAAGGAGATCGGCCAGATCATCTCTGTCGTGGACGAGATCGCTTTTCAGACCAATCTCCTGGCCCTGAATGCCGGCGTCGAGGCTGCCCGGGCCGGCGACGCGGGCCGGGGCTTTGCCGTCGTTGCATCAGAGGTGCGGGCCTTGGCTCAGCGCTCGGCCGATGCGGCCCGCGAGATCAAGAGTCTGATCTCCACCTCGTCGACTGAAGTGACGGGCGGCGTCGGCCTCGTCACCCGGACGGGCGAGATGCTGAACCGAATCGCCGCACAGGTCGGCGAAATGGACGGGCTCGTCGGCGAGATTGCCGCCTCGGCCCAGCAACAGGCCGGCTCGCTCGCGGAGGTCAATGCGACCGTCAACGAGATGGATCAGATGACTCAGCAGAATGCCGCCATGGTGGAACAGTCGACGGCGGCGAGCCATCGTCTCGCGGCCGAAACCGCCGAACTCGCTAAGCTCGTCGGCGCCTTCCGGGGCCTCGGAACCTTCGTCGATCCCGCACCCGCGGTTCTGGTCCCCCGGCCTCGGCTCGTCACCGCGCCGGTCGCGCCGTCCCGCGCCCGCAGCGTCCTCGCCGCAGTGCGCGCCGGCGGCGCGGCGCGCAAGCTCGAAGCCGCCGTGAAGGGCGAGTGGACCGACTTCTGACGGCGACAGGCGACGAGCGTCCGTCGTAGCCCAGCGCGGCAACGGGCTACTCCCGCGATCCGAAGGACGATAAGACGGGGGATGATCCCCGATGCCGCGACACGTGACGAACTCGAAGCGCTTCTGCGCTGGTACGTCGACATGGGCGTCGATATCGCGATCGATGCCGAGCCTCACGACCGCTTCGCCGAAGCGGCCGCCGCCACATCCGCCGCTTCGGCGCCGCGACCGGAGCCGGAGGCGTCCGAAGGATCAGCCGAGCCTGGCCGCCGCGCCCCGTCGGGCCTCGCGGGAAACGGCCTGCTCCCCGGACTTGCGGCCCCACCGCTGATCGGCGGTGCGGCGGCCCTGTCGGCCGACACCGCCGCGCGGTCGGCCCGCGACGCCGCCGGTGCAGCCCAAACTCTCGCCGACCTCGAAGCGGCGCTCCAGGCTTTCGAAGGCTGCAGCCTGAAGGCGACCGCGACACGCCTCGCCTTCTCGGACGGAACACCGGGCGGCCGTGTCATGGCGGTCGGGGAGGCGCCCGGCGCCGAAGAGGATCGGCAGGGCCGGCCCTTCTGCGGGCGTTCGGGCCAGCTCCTGGACCGTATGCTGGCCGCCATCGGTCTCGATCGCAGCCACGTCTACATCGCCAATGTCGTCCCGTGGCGACCGCCGGGCAATCGCACGCCCACCCCGCAAGAGGTGGCGATCTGCCGGCCCTTCATCGAGCGGCAGATTGATCTCGCGGATCCGGACTTCCTGATCTGCCTCGGTGGTCCCGCGGCTCAGAGCCTGCTCGGCTCCAAGGAGGGCATCATGCGGCTCCGCGGGCGCTGGCACGACTACGACACCGGCCGACGCGTCGTGCGGGCGATGCCGATGCTGCATCCGGCCTATTTGCTGCGCCAGCCCGCTCACAAGAAATATGCCTGGGCCGATCTTCGCGCGCTGCGAAAGGCGCTCGACGGCATTTAGCTCCCAGGGCTCCCGAACCTTTGCATCGGATCGGGAAGCCGGAGCGTTTGCCCGGTTGGGTCGGTGCCGCCGCAGCCATGATGGCTCCAGCGCGACTGGCCCGGGACGGGAGCAGCATGGCGGGGCAGAGCTTTCCGGACGGCACACGCGAGTTGCTGCTGTTTCTTGGCACGGCGGGCATCGCGGTGCCGCTGTTCGGCCGCCTGCGCGTGAGCCCGGTCCTCGGATTCCTCATCGCCGGGGTGGCGCTCGGTCCTTACGGCCTCGGCAGTCTCGCCCAGGTGGTTCCACCACTGTCGGCGCTGGCGATCACCGACACGCACCGGCTCGATGGAATCGCCGAACTGGGTGTCGTGTTCCTGTTGTTCATGGTGGGACTCGAACTGTCGTTCGAGCGCCTGTCGCGAATGCGGCGACTGGTCTTCGGTCTCGGGGCGCTGCAGGTCGGCGGAAGCGCCGTGCTGATCGGGTTGCCGGCTGCACTGCTCGGCGTGCCGGCACCCGGCGCGATCGTGCTGGGCTTGGCTCTCGCCCTGTCTTCCACCGCCGTGACGGTCCCGGTCCTGGCCGAGCGGAAACACCTGAACTCGTCGGCCGGCCGCACGGTCTTCTCGGTGCTGCTGTTCCAGGATCTCGCCGTAGCGCCGTTGCTCTTCACCGTGGCGGCTCTGTCGTCGCCGCGCGAGGGCGGCATCGGCATGGAGCTCCTCTTCACGCTCGGGCCGGCGGTGCTGGCTTTGGCGCTGATCGTTCTCCTGGGACGTCTGATCTTACGGCCCTTGTTCCATGTCGTGGCAGCAACGAAGTCGACCGAATCCTTCATGGCGGCCTGTCTCCTTGTGGTCATCGGCACGGGTGCCGTGGCGGTCGCGGGCGGTCTCTCCATGTCGCTCGGTGCGTTTCTGGCCGGATTGCTCCTCGCCGAGACCGAGTTCCGCCGCGAGATCGAAGTCACCATCGAGCCCTTCAAGGGACTTCTGCTCGGCCTGTTTTTCGTGGCGACGGGGGTCGGGCTCGACCTCTCCGCCATCGTGGCGAGGCCCGACCTCATCCTGGCTCTGTGCGTGGGCGTGATCGCCATCAAGGCCGTGCTGGTCTTTGCCCTGGCCCGCCTGTTCCGCCTCCCGCGGGGCACGGCGGGTGAGGTCGCGCTTCTTCTCGGGCCCCCGGGCGAGTTCGGCTTCGTCCTCGTCGCGCAGGCTGCCGCAGCCGGCCTCCTGCCGGACGCGGTGGTGCATTACGCGACGGTGGCGATCACGCTCTCCATGATGCTGATTCCGCTGCTCGCGCGGCTCGGCGCTCGTATCGGTCGCCGCCCTGCCGCGGCGTCGCTCCCTGCCGAGTCCCCTCCGGACGACGGCGAGGCCCGCGTCATCATCGTGGGCTACGGCCGGGTCGGTCGTCTCGTCGGCGAGATGGTGTCGCTTCACGACCTCCCCTTCATCGCGGTCGACGGGGACTCGCCTCTCGTCAGGCGAGAACGCGACGCGGGAGCTCCGGTCTATTACGGCGATGCGCGCCGTCACGAGATGCTCGAAAAATGCGGGCTCGATACCGCTCGCGGCTTGGTGGTGACGCTGAACGACCCTAGGGTCGCCGAGGATGTCGTCGCGGCGGCCCGGGGCGCACGGGCCGACCTGACCATCGTGGCCCGGGCGAGGGACGCCGAGCAGGCTCGCCGTCTCTACGACCTCGGCGCTACCGATGCCGTGCCCGAAACCATCGAGGCGAGCCTGCAGCTCAGCGAGGCCGCTCTCGTCGACATGGGAGTACCGGCCGGTCTGGTGATCGCCTCGGTGCACGAGAAGCGAGACGAGTTCCGGAAGCTTCTCAACGACAAGGGAACGGACGGCCGTGAGCGGCGCGCCATCCGGAGACCGTCGAAGAAAACCTGAGCTTCGGCTCATTCGTCATGGCATCGTTGCCGTTGCTGCGGCAAAAGCCTCTGATGATCACGTTCTATGATTCGACCGTTTCGTCCTGCGAGGTCCCTGGCGGATCCGAGCCCCTGGCGGTGCCCGGCACCGTCATCTGGGTCGATCTCATTGATCCGACGGATGCGGAAGACCACCGGGTCGAAAAGGCCACCGGCCTCGTCCTTCCACGCGCTCACCAGTTGGCCGAGATCGAGACCTCCAGTCGGTTGGTCGTCGAGGGCGATGTCCTGATGATGTCGACCCCGGTGCTCTACCGCGAGAATGGGTCTGTCCATGCCATCCCGGTGGGCTTCGTGCTCGGTCGCGACCGGCTGGTGACCATCCGCGCGCATGCGTTGAAGAGCTTCACCGATTACGTGTCGGGCTGTCGGAATGGGCCGCCGCTCGACGGGCCCGTGGACGCGCTGCTTGGGTTGCTCGACGGCATCATCGCCCGCATGGCCGACGGCATGGAAGCGGTCGGAGCCGAACTCGATGGCGTGTCGAAGGAGATCTTCGGTGTCGCGAATCTCGGCGGCGACCACAAGCCGGCCCGGATCGAACGTCGCCTCGCCTCCACGCTGCAGACCGTCGGTCTGAGCGGCGACACGACCTCCCACGCGCGCGACAGCCTGCTCGGGCTTTCTCGCCTCCTGGCCTTCCTGTCCAACAAGGGTGGAGACCGGATCTCCGCGGCGCATCGCGAGCGCATCGAAGTCCTGAAGCAGGATGTGGCCGCCCTTGGCGACTACGAGACCCGTCTGACCGACAAGGTGCAGTTCCTGCTCGACTCGACGCTCGGCTTCATCAACATCGAGCAGAACCGCACCTTCAAGTTGCTCACCGTGGCCTCGGTGATCGGCATCCCGCCGACCTTCGTGGTCGGCCTCTACGGCATGAATTTCAAGAATATGCCGGAATACGATTGGGCCTGGGGCTATCAATGGGGCCTGCTGCTGGTCCTGTTGAGCGTCACGGTTCCGATCGTCTGGCTGAAGGTGAAGGGCTGGTTCTGAGCCGCACGAAGATCTGGAGCGAGCTCGTCACAACCGTTCAAGCGTGGCGGGATCGGGCACACCTGCGAAGTATCGTTCCAACGCGAGCCGGAATCGCGGTTCGTCCGGAGCGGCGCGTCCGAAGAGCGTCATGCAGGACCGAAACTTCATGTCGTCGGGCGAGCCCAGGATCGCCGTGATGCCCTTGCCCTCCAGAGCGAGCAGGAGGTCGGTGCAGCGCCGCAGCCGATCTCCGAGGAGGGGATGCGCCAGATAGGCCTTGGCCTCGGCCAACGACTTCAAGGCGTAGCGCTGCGCCATGGGGCTGAACCCCAGGCCGGCGATCTGCGGAAACACGAACCACATCCAGTGGTTGCGCTTCCGCCCGGACGACAATTCGGCCATGACGGCTTCGAAGACGGGCGCTTGCGCGTCGACGAAGCGCTGGAGGTGATGGGGATCGTCCATTGTCTCTTCTCCGGCGGTAGCCTCGAGGCGCAACGTCTCGCCTCGGTGGGGGTTGCTTGACAAAGCCGACGCCGGGCGCGAAGGCGCCACCTCGCTCGCCTCTGTGTTCAGGCCTCATGATCTTATCGACTGTTCCGACCCTCGATCGCTTTCGTCGCGTCGTCATCAAGGTCGGCTCGTCGCTCGTCGTCGATGCCTTTGCCGGAACGCCCAAACAGGCCTGGCTCGAAGCGCTCGCGGACGATATCGCGGCGCTGCACCGGGGCGGCGCCGACGTCGCGGTCGTGTCGTCGGGCGCCATCGCGCTCGGGCGCCGCGTGCTGAAACTGCCGCAGGGAGTTCTGAAGCTCGACGACAGTCAGGCGGCGGCGGCGGTCGGCCAGATCGCGCTGGCCCGCACCTGGGCCGAGGTGCTGGGCGCCCGTGGGCTCACCGCCGGACAGGTGCTGATCACCCCGGGTGACACGGAGGAGCGCCGCCGCTACCTCAACGCGCGCGCCACGATGGAGCGGCTCTTCGGGCTCAAGGCCGTGCCGGTCATCAACGAGAACGACACGGTGGCGACGAGCGAGATCCGCTACGGCGACAACGACCGTCTGGCGGCCCGAGTCGCCACCATGGCGTCGGCCGATTTACTGATCCTGTTGAGCGACATCGATGGGCTTTACACCGCGCCGCCTGCCCTCGACCCGAGCGCCACGCTGATCCCGGTCGTCGAGCGGATCGACGCCGCCATCGAGGCCATGGCGGGTGGCGCCGCTTCCATCGACTCGCGCGGCGGCATGCGGACCAAAGTCGAGGCTGCCAAGATCGCCACCGCCGGCGGCACCCACATGGTCATCGCTGACGGCCGCGTGTTCCAGCCGGTCAGCCGAATCCGCGATGGCGGGCGCTGCACCTGGTTCACCACGCCGTCCAATCCGCGCACCGCCCGCAAAGTCTGGATCGGCGGAACGTTGGAGCCACGCGGCGCGCTGGTGATCGACGAGGGCGCCGCCCGTGCGCTCGGGCAGGGGGCGAGCCTGCTTCCCGCCGGCGTCGTGGTGGTGACCGGCGACTTCGCGCGGGGCGACTGCCTGCGCATCCTCGATCACCTCGGCAACGAACTCGGCCGTGGCCTGTCGGCCTTCGACAGCGACAAGGCTTCGCTGCTCGTCGGCCGCAACAGCCGCGACATCGAAAGGCTGACGGGAGCGACCGGCCGCTCCGCTTTGGTTCACCGGGACGACATGGCGCTGCGGGTGGAGTGAGCCAGGAAGCCGCCCCTCAGCGATCCCGGCCGGTCGCATCGTCTCTCCAGGCTCGAATGTCGGTCGTGCCGATCGCTCCGAAGGCGCCGTGTTCCGACAAGCCGCGTGGGACGAGTGCGGCGATCCGATCCAGGGTCGGGAGGGCGACATCACCCGTTACCGCATCGACATAAAGGTGGCCCGGAACGGCAGATGGACAGGACTCGACGATGCGCCGGCGGGCTGCGTCGAGGCGGTCCGCGAGCACCAGCTTCACATCACCGATCGGGAATGGCATGTCAGCCCGGTCGAGGTCCAATGCCTCGTAGTCGGCGATCGGATGACCATTGGCGATCTCGAGCACCCGGTCGAGGATGCGTAACGGCGACACGGTCCCGAGCTTGGCCGGGGCCGCGATGGCGAAAAGCGCTACGGGCGCGTGAAGCATGTCGATCAGCACCACGTCGACGGCGTCTCGCGGCTTGCGGCGGGACGCTGCCGCGATCAGCTTCTGCACCGCAAGGTCGGCCCGGTGCAGAATCCACCCGAAGGTCGCATCCTCCATCACGGGGAAGAAACGGTCGCGGTCCGCTTCGTTCCACTCGACCTTCGTGGCGTCGCGCCCATCGCTCACCAGCGCTTCGACGCTGAAGCCGTAGAATCGGTCGTCGATGTCGACCTGGAGCCCGGCACCACGTAGCGTCGCGGCGTCGCGCGCTGCTACATCGCCGATGGGCACATGGGCATAGACGTCCATGTCTTCGGACCGTCGCGGAAAGGTGGCGTTGAAGACGCTGGAGCCGCCGACGAAGGACGTTCGCGAGCGATTGGGCTTGAGCAGCGTGGCCACCCGGCGCTGCAGTCCATCAACCGGCACGGCCGGCCTCCGCCAGGATGGCCTGTCCCTCGCTGTAGGCCGCGAGGGCCCGCCCGTTCTCCATGAGGTGACGAGCGATCCAGCGGGCGTCCTCCCGCGACAGCCTCTTCCGGCCGAGCAGGCGCGCAACATCGACGTTGTCGAACGCGTCGAGCCTGTAGGCGGATACGGCCCCCCGGCACCGAGCATCCAAAGCATTGTCGAGATCGTCACCCTGATGTGGTGCCATCGGTCATGCCCCAGGTTCGCCGTGGAGACTATCACGACGGAGCCGCATCGTGTGCCGCGCGTCTACCCCTCCAACACCCTGAGCGGCGTACCGCGCATCCAGGCCGCGATATCCTCCACAATCTGCGGAAACGCGGCCTCGTAGGTGGCCCGGCTCACGTAGCCGATATGCGGGGTCGCCAGCACGCTCGGCATGGTGCGGAACGGGTGGGCTGGTGGCAGCGGCTCTGTATCGAAGACGTCGAGCCCCGCCCCGGCGAGGCGGCCGGTGCGTATAGCGTCGATCAGCGCCGCCTCGTCGACGATCGGCCCGCGGGACGTGTTCACCAGATAGGCGGACCGCTTCATGAGGCCGAGTTCCCGCACCCCCACAAGGCCGCGCGTGCGATCCCCGAGCTTGAGATGGATCGTCAGCACGTCGGCGTCGCGGAACAGCCGGTCCTTATCGACCCGCTCCACTCCGACCGCGGCGGCATCCTCGGCTTTTAGGTTCTGGCTCCAGGCGATGCAGCGCATGCCGAAGACGTGGCCGAACTCCGCCACGCGCCGCCCGATCTTGCCGAGGCCGAGGATGCCGAGCGTCTTGCCCTTGACGTCGGTGCCGAGCCCGATCTGCCAGCCACCGGCCGCGACCGAAGCCGCCTGGCGGGCGATGCCGCGCGTCACGCCGAGAACGAGACCCCAGGCCAGGGCCGGGGTGGCGTCCGGGTCGCCGCCGGCCGTGCCGCAGACCGGGATGCCGCGCGCCGCGCAGGCCGCGACATCAATGGCGGCGTTCCAGAGGCCTATGGTGACGACCAGTTTCAGCCGGGGCAGGGCGGCGATGAGGTCGGCCCCGAGCGGCGTACGCTCACGGATCAGCACCAGGATGTCGAAAGGCGCGAGACGGGCCGCCAACTCCCTGTCGTCCGAGACATGGTCGTGAAAGGCCACCACCTCCGCACCCGCGAGGCTGGACCAATCGGCAAGGTCGTGCGCGAGGCCCTGATAGTCGTCGAGAACGGCAATGCGCAGGCTCTGATGGTCGTCGGGCATGGGGCACCTCCAAGCGTCGCGTGGGATCGCTGTCGCGGCACATATAAGCCGCGTCGGCGCGACCACCGAGGGGTCGAACTCGGGAGCCGCCAGCGCATTCGGGAGAACTCGCGATTCACCAAGCCTTTCCGAAGCTTGTGCGAGCCCCGCTGCTGCACGATGGCGCGCAGAAAACGCTTGTGCGGAAGGGCCGTTTTGCCCTATCAGTCGTCTTGCCCAATTTCGCACGTGCCTGTGGTCGTGTGTCGGTTGGCGGGGTTCGGACAAGAGGCCGATAAACCGTCAGTTCCAACCGGCAGCCGGAGGCGAACCGGCGAACCCCGTCTCAAACGGGGGACGCGACTTAAAGCAACGACGGACCGGGCTTTTTCGTCTCTGTCGACCCTCCAAAGGTCGGCGTACCGAAGAGGCTTGTCTTTCTTGCCGGGCGTGCGGATGGGACTTTCCCGTCCAATCGGTGGCCTTTCACGAAACGGCTCAGGCCGTGGCGTGTCGAGCCAACGGCGCAGCATCAGATCGGCGCGTCGCCGGTCCGCGTTTTCGCGCGGGTCGACGGTCCGGCCGGTCGCGGTTGGCCATGCTCTTCGCCGTTCGCGCGTTCCACAGCGTGAGCGACCGAACACTCATGTCCCCGCACCCTTTCCTGTCAGTTTCGGCGCCTTGCGGTGCCAAAAGGGATGCCGCCATGACGGACCGTATCGTCGACTTTCTCCGCCGCCGCACCGAAGACGGGCCCTGCATGGTGCTCGATCTCGACGTCGTGCGGGACAATTACAGCAGCTTCGCCAAGGCGCTGCCGGATACGCGCGTGTTCTACGCCGTGAAGGCCAATCCTGCGCCCGAGGTCCTCGACCTGCTGGCGCAGCTCGGCTCCTGTTTCGACACGGCTTCCGTGGTCGAGATTGAGCAGGTCCTGGCCTCCGGCGCGTCGCCCGACCGCATCTCCTTCGGCAACACGATCAAGAAAGAGCGCGACATCGCCCGCGCCCATGCCTACGGCGTGTCGCTCTTCGCCGTGGATTGCGAGGCCGAAGTCGAGAAGATCGCTCGTGCGGCCCCTGGTGCGAAGGTGTTCTGCCGCATCCTTTGCGACGGCTCGGGCGCCGAATGGCCCCTGTCGCGCAAGTTCGGCTGCGCGCCCGACATGGCCGGCCGCGTGCTCGAACACGCGCATCGCCTGGGCCTCGTGGCCTATGGCCTGTCGTTCCACGTCGGCTCGCAGCAGCGCAACCCGCGCATGTGGGACGGCGCTCTCGCGGCCTCTGCTGCCATCTTCAGGGATCTGGCGGAGCGCGGCATCGCGTTGCAGATGGTCAACCTCGGCGGCGGTTTCCCGACCAAGTATCTGAAGAGCGTTCCGGCCGTTCGCCAGTACGGCGAGGCGATCTTCGAGGCTTTGCGCCATCACTTCGGCAATCGCATCCCCGAGACCATCATCGAGCCGGGCCGCGGCATGGTGGGCAATGCCGGGATGATCGAGGCCGAGGTGGTACTGGTCTCGAAGAAGTCGGACGAAGACCGGATGCGCTGGGTCTATCTCGATATCGGCAAGTTCAACGGCCTCGCCGAGACCATGGACGAGATGATCCGCTATCCGATCCGCACCGAGTTCGACGGTGATGCCACCGAGCCCTGCATCATTGCCGGGCCGACCTGCGACAGCGTCGACGTGCTCTACGAGAAGGAGCCGTACGAGCTACCGGTGTCGCTGGCGATCGGCTCCAAGGTGTTGATCGAGGGAACCGGCGCTTACACGACCACCTATTCGGCGGTCGGGTTCAACGGCTTTCCGCCGCTGAAGTCCTACGTCATCTGAAACGCGGTCCGGCTGTTTGGCCGGGCGTAGCGTCTGACCGAACCGTCCGGCCGCCTTTTCCTGGCGGCCGCCCCCGTGCGCGTCGACATGAGGACGCCCTCCGATGGTGATTCGAGCTTTCCCCGCTTTCACGGCGGCCGCTCTCCTGAGCCCTGCCGCCCCGGCCTTCCGCCTCCGTGACGAGCGGCCTCGGGACGAAGCCGCGCGCGAAGCGCTCCTCGATGCGAGCTTCGGCCCGTCGCGCTTCGCCAAGACCTGCGAGCGGTTGCGCGAGGGGCGCGCCCCGGCCGAGGGACTGAGCCTTGTCGCGCTCGACGGCGGCGCCGTGGTCGGCACCTTGCGCTTCTGGCACGTGGAGTGCGGCCGCATGCCGGCCCTGATGCTGGGGCCTCTGGCGGTGGCGTCCAGCCATCGCTCGGCCGGGATCGGCGGCGCGCTGATCGCTCATGGCCTGCGGCGGGCTGCGAAGCTCGGCCACGGCGGTGTGATCCTGGTCGGCGACGCGCCCTACTACGCAAGGTTCGGTTTCTCGCGCGCGCCGGTGGAGCACCTCGTCCTGCCGGGACCTGTCGAGCAAGCACGTTTCCTCGGCCTCGAACTCCGGCCTGCCGCCCTCGCGGGAGCCGAGGGTCGGGTCGTCGCAACGGGGCTCATCGTGGAGCGCCGAGGTGAGGAGCCTCTCCGCCGGGCGGCTTGATCGAACAGGTTCTCAACCGCTGCGGGTCTGTTCCGTTCTTGCGAACGTCGCTCTCGCCGCCTAGCGTTCTCCACCGTGGGTCCATGTGGCATCGGGGCCGCATGCGCTCGCGCCAGGAAGGACACTATGCGCTGGATCGCCGCCATACTCGTCGCCCTATCCCTCACCGCTGCCGCACCGGCGGCGCTGGCGGATGACGCGAGCCGATTGCAACTTGCCCGCCAGGTCGTCGAGGTCGCCCACGCGGGCGAGAACATGCGGGCCGTCATGCCCGTCATGGTGCAGCAGATGCGCACGCTCATAGGCCAGCAGGGCGCTGCCAGCGAAGCCCAGATCGGCAAATTTGTGCAGCGCTTCCAGGACCGGTTCAACCAGGAGATCCCGTCCTTCGTGGATCTCGTCGCCAAGGTCTACGCCAGGGAATTCTCCGACGAAGACCTGTCCAACCTTCTCGCCTTCTATCGGACTCCGACCGGTCAGCATCTCCTCGGCAAGCAGCAGGAGATCGCCAAGGGCATGCTCGCCGTCGGGCAGGATTGGGGCAAGACCGTTGCCCAGGAGGTCTTGGCGGAGATGCAGAAGGACCAGTCCAAGGCCCCATCTCCTAAGCTGTGACCGCGCGGCCCTATGACGGTCGCCGCCGCTTGACCGTGACGGCCCCCTTCGGTCTATGGCGCTGATACCGAACTGCACCGAGGAGCTTCCATGACCGATCACCCGGTCCACGCCCGTTTCGACGGGCCCATCGTGATGATCGGCTTCGGCTCGATCGGCCGGGGCACGCTGCCTCTGCTCGAGCGGCACATCGCTCACGACAAGGCCAAGTTCACCGTCATCGCCCCCGACGATGCCGACCGCCATCTGCTCGACGAGCGCGGCCTCCGCTTCGAGAAGCTCTCCATCACGCGCGAGAACTACCGCGAGGTCCTCACCCCGCTGCTGACGGCGGGCGGCGAGCAGGGCCTCGTGGTCAATCTCTCGGTCGACACCTCCTCGGTCGACCTGATCGACTTCTGCAAGGATATCGGCGCCCTCTACATCGACACCGTGGTCGAGCCCTGGCCGGGCTTCTACACGGACACGCGGCTGTCGGTGTCGCAGCGTTCCAACTACGCCTTGCGCGAGACGTTGATGGACCTGCGCCGACGCCGCCCGGGAGGGCCCACCGCCGTCTCCACCTGCGGCGCCAATCCCGGCATGGTGTCGTGGTTCGTCAAGCAGGCGCTGCTGAACGTGGCCGAGGCCGTCGGCCATGCCACGCCCGAGCCGAAGAACCGCGAGGACTGGGGCCGGCTCGCGCAGGCACTTGGCGTCAAGGGGATCCACATCGCCGAGCGCGACACGCAGCGCGCCAAGACCCCGAAGCCCATGGGCACCTTCGTCAACACATGGTCGGTCGAAGGCTTTGTCTCCGAGGGCCTGCAGCCGGCCGAACTCGGCTGGGGCACCCACGAGAAGACGCTGCCTCCGGAGGGCCGCCACCACGACTTCGGCCCCGGCTGCGCCATCTACCTCATGCGTCCCGGCGCCGGCACCCGCGTCCGCTCCTGGACGCCGACCGCCGGGCCACAGCACGCCTTCCTGGTGACCCACAACGAAGCGATCTCGATCGCCGATTACCTGACGGTGACGGAGAACGGAAAGGCCGTCTACCGGCCGACCTGCCACTACGCCTATCATCCAGCCGACGATGCCGTTCTGTCGCTCGACGAGATGGCGGGCAACGCCTGGGAGCGCCAGCCCAAGTTCCACATCCTGCAGGAAGACGAGATCGTCGACGGCATCGACGAACTCGGCGTCCTGCTCTACGGCCACGGCAAGAACGCCTATTGGTTCGGCTCGCAGCTCTCCGTCGAGGAGACGCGCCGCATCGCCCCCTACCAGAATGCCACTGGCCTGCAGGTCACCTCGGCGGTTCTGGCCGGCGTCGTCTGGGCCATCGAGAACCCCATGGCCGGCATCGTCGAGGCCGACGAGATGGACTTCCGGCGCTGCCTCGAGGTGCAGACACCCTATCTCGGCCCGATGATCGGCGCCTACACGGACTGGACGCCGGCCGACGGGCGCGGGATCCTCTTCCCGGAAGATGTCGACCAGGACGATCCCTGGCAGTTCACCAACGTCATCGTGCGCTGAAGCGCTGAACAGGACACGCCCATGAGCCGCATCACCCTCTATCATTGCCCGCAGACGCGCTCCTCCGGTGCCATGGTGCTGGTGGAGGAGCTCGGGGCGGACGTCGACGTCAAGGTCCTCGATAGGAAGTCCGGCGAGCAGCGCGGCGCGGCCTTCCTCGCCATCAACCCGATGGGCAAGGTGCCGGCGCTGCTCGACGGCGACGCGCTCGTCACCGAGCAGGTCGCCATCTTTCTGTTCCTGGCCGATCACTTCGCCGAGAAGGGACTCGCTCCTGCCATCGGCAACCCTCTGCGCGGGCCCTACCTGCGCTGGATGGCCTTCTACGGGTCCAGCTTCGAGCCCGCCTGCGTGGACCGCGCCCTGAAGCGCGAACCCGGCCCACAGGGCATGTCGCCCTATGGAGATTATGCCTCGACGTTGACAACAGTGACGGACCAACTGGCGCGCGGTCCCTATCTGCTCGGGGAGAGCTTCATGGCCGTCGACGTGCTCTGGGGGACGGCTCTCAACTGGCTGACGATGTTCGGCGTCGTGGAAAAGACGCCGCTGATCGCCGCCTATATCGAGCGGGTGACGTCCCGGCCGGCCTTCACCACCGTCTCGGCGAAGGATGCCGAGCTCGTGGCGGCTCAGGCCGCGGCACGGCAGGGCGAAGGGGTACCGGCCTGACGCCTTGCCAAAGCGAGGCCGAAGGCTAAGCTTCCCTGCGACAGAAAAGCATCATTGGGGGAGCGACGCCATGGCGATGGAGATGAAGGGCGAGGTCACGCTGCCGGCGGACCGAGCGACCGTCTGGGCCAAGCTCAATGACCCCGATGTGCTCAAGGCCTGCATCAACGGTGTCCAGTCCATGGAGCGCACCGGCGACAATACGTTCACGGCGTCAGTGAAGATGAAGATCGGACCCGTCAGCGCTACCTTCAAAGGCCAAGTCGAACTCACCAACATCGACCCGCCGAACGGCTATCGCATCAGCGGGGCCGGGGAGGGTGGGATCGCCGGCTTCGCCAAGGGCGGCGCCGACGTCACCCTGACCGAAGTGCCCGAGGGCACGCTGCTGCGCTACGACGTCCAGGCCAATGTCGGTGGCAAGATCGCCCAAATGGGAGCGCGGCTCATCGACGGTGTCGCCAAGAAGACCGCCGACCAGTTCTTCGCCAGCTTCGCGGCGGAATGCGCCGATGCTGAAGCAGGCGGGACGCGAAATGCGGAGGCAGCGGTCCCGGCCGCCTGAGCCCTGGTGCCGGCTCCAGCTGTGACGGCTCTCGTCGTGTGCTGGTTTGGAATTTGGGTGAGGTAACCTTTCAAGTCTTGGCCGGATGATCCGCCGCGAGGGCCTCACCTAGACCTAACGCCAACATCAGCTTGACCCCCGTCTGGAGCCGTTCCAGACTGCGCGAAACATCCCGTCCGCGGCGAGTATGACGCCCGGAATGAGGAACAGCGCGGGGAGGGATTATGCCCACGGTCTCCATGACGGTGAACGGCAAGGTTGTGCGGCGGGACGTCGATCCCCGCACGTTGCTGGTCGATCTTCTCCGCAACGATCTCCGACTGACCGGCACGCATGTGGGCTGCGACACGAGCCAATGCGGCGCCTGCGTGGTTCACGTCGACGGTCGCGCCATCAAGTCCTGCACATCGCTCGCGCTCTCCTGCGACGGAGCCGCGGTAACGACCATCGAGGGGCTGGCCCGCGGCGCGGACCTCCATCCGATGCAGGAGGCCTTTCGCCAGCACCACGGCCTCCAGTGCGGCTATTGCACGCCCGGCATGATCATGACGGCCGTCGACCTCGTGGCTCGCAAGGGTCACCACCTCGACGAGCACACGATCCGTGAGGAGCTGGAAGGTAACATCTGCCGTTGCACCGGCTACCACAACATCGTCAAGGCCGTGGCGGCGGGCGCCGCCGCCATGGCGGTACCCGCCGAGATCTCCGCCATCGCGGCCGAATAGATTCTCGCCTGCACGTCTTCGCCGGAGCGGCGCGTCGACGGCCATATGGGCCCGAGACCGCCAGAACAGCCGCCCGGCTCGCCCACGTTTCGGAGGAAACCATGAGTGCAACCGGCATCGGCGCCCCCGTCCTCCGTCGCGAGGACAAAAGGTACATCACCGGCAAGGGCCAATATGTCGATGATGTGAACCGGCACGGTCAGGCCCATGCCGTCTTCCTGCGCTCGCCCCACGCCCATGCCCGCATTCTGTCGATCGACACGGCCGAGGCGGCTGCGGCGCCGGGTGTCGTGGCGATCTTCACCGGGCAGGATCTCGCCGACGACAAGATCGGTGGCCTGATCTGCGGCTGGATGATCCATTCCAAGGACGGCTCGCCTATGAAGGCCGGGGCGCATCCGGCCCTGGCGCAGGGCAAGGTGCGTTACGTCGGCGACCATGTCGCCGTCGTCATCGCCGAGACCTCCGCCGAGGCCAAGGACGCCGCCGAGAAGATCGTCGTCGACTACGAGGTGCTCGACGCCGTGGTCGACACCGCCTCGGCCCGAACCGTGGGTGGCGAGCCCGTTCACGACGTCGCCCCCAACAATACGGTCTTCGAGTTCCACCTCGGCAACAAGGAGCCGACCGAGGCCGCCTTCGCCCGGGCCGCCCATGTGACCAGGATCGACCTCGTCAACAACCGGCTGATCCCCAACGCCATGGAGCCCCGGGCCGCCGTCGGCGACTATGACAGCGGCACCGAGAGCTTCACGCTCTATACGACGAGCCAGAACCCCCATGTGGCGCGGCTGGTCCTCTCGGCCTTCGTCGGCATCGCGCCCGAACACAAGCTGCGGGTCATAGCTCCCGATGTCGGCGGCGGCTTCGGCTCCAAGATCTTCATCTACGCCGAGGAGACGGTCTGCGTCTGGGCCGCCAAGAAGGTCGGTCGCCCGGTGAAATGGACCGCGGATCGCAGTGAGGCCTTCCTGTCGGATGCCCATGGGCGCGACCACGTCACCCACGCCGAACTCGCCACAGACGCCAACGGCAAGATCCTCAGTCTGCGTGTCCATACGATCGCGAACCTCGGTGCCTATCTGTCGACGTTCTCGTCGTCCGTGCCGACCTATCTTTATGCTCCGCTGCTCTCGGGCCAATACGACATCCCCGCAATCTACGTCGAAGTGGACGCCGTCTATTCAAACACAGCACCGGTCGACGCCTATCGGGGTGCCGGGCGTCCCGAGGCGACCTTCGTGGTCGAGCGGCTGATGGAAGTCGCGGCGCGCGAGCTGAAACGCGATCCGGCCGAGTTTCGTCGGCAGAACTTCGTGACGAGCTTCCCGCATCAGACGCCGGTCATCATGTGCTACGATGTCGGCGACTACGCGGCCTCGCTCGACAAGGCGCTCGCCACCGTCGACTATGCGGGATTCCCGGCGCGTCGGGCGGACAGCGAGCGGCGCGGCATGCTGCGCGGCCTCGGCTTCTCTGCCTATATCGAGGCCTGCGGGATCGCGCCTTCGGCAGCGGTCGGCTCGCTCGGCGCCGGCGTGGGCCTTTGGGAATCGGCCGAGGTCCGGGTGAACCCGGTCGGCACCGTCGAGGTGCTGACGGGGTCCCACAGCCACGGCCAGGGCCACGAGACGACCTTCGCCCAACTGGTCTCCGACCGGCTCGGCATTCCGATCGACAACGTGTCGATCGTCCATGGCGACACCGACAAGGTGCAGATGGGCATGGGGACCTATGGGTCGCGCTCCGGCGCGGTCGGCATGTCGGCCATCGTGAAAGCGCTCGACAAGATCGAGACCAAAGCTCGCAAGGTCGCCGGCCATGTCCTCGAAGCCGCCGAAGGCGACATCGAGTTCAAGGACGGCAAGTTCACCGTCAAGGGCACCGACAAATCCATCGATTTCGCCTCCGTGGCGCTGCAGGCCTATGTGGCGCACAAGTTCAACGGCCAGGAGCTCGAGCCGGGACTGAAGGAGGGCGCCTTCTACGACCCGACCAACTTCACCTTCCCGTCGGGCGTCCACATCTGCGAGGTCGAGATCGATCCCGACACGGGCGTGACCCGGATCGAGCGCTGGGTCGCGGTCGACGATTTCGGCGTGCTCATCAATCCGATGATCGTCGAGGGGCAGGTGCATGGCGGCATTGCCCAGGGCGTCGGCCAGGCGCTCTACGAGGGCACGGTCTACGACAGTTCCGGGCAGCTCCTGACAGCGAGCTACATGGATTACCAGATGCCGCGGGCCTACGATTTGCCGCAGTTTTCGGTGGAGACGACGGAGACGCGTTGCCCGTCGAACCCGCTCGGCATCAAGGGCTGCGGCGAGGCCGGCGCCATTGCGGCACCCCCGGCCGTCATCAACGCCATCACGGATGCGCTCGGCCACGAGGACATTGCCATGCCGGCGACGCCTCTCGCGGTCTGGCGCGCCATCCGGCGCAGGCCGATGCAGATGGCGGCGGAGTAGCCGCCGCTCATCTCGAACCCTTCATCTTCGGCTTCGGAGAGCTTCTCCATGTACGCCTTCGACTATCATCGGCCCTCGACCGTTTCGGACGCGACGGCGCTCATCGCCGCCCATGCCGAGGCGAAGTTCCTGGCCGGCGGCCAGACCTTGCTGCCGGCGATGAAGCTGCGGCTGGCCAGCCCCTCCGACATCATCGATCTCGGGGCGTTGCGCGATACCCTCTCAGGTCTTCGCCGGGAGGGCGACCGCGTCGTCATCGGCGCCATGACGCGCCACGGCGAGATCGCCACCTCCGACGTTCTCCGAGCCGCCATTCCGGCGCTGGCTGGCATGGCGGCCATCGTCGGCGATCCGGCGGTGCGGGCACGCGGGACGATGGGCGGGTCTCTCGCCAACAATGATCCTGCCGCCGACTATCCCGCGGCGGCCCTGGCGCTCGGCGCCACCATCGTCACCGATCGCCGCGAGATCGGCGCCGACGCTTACTTCCAGGGCCTGTTCGAGACGGCGCTGGAAGAGGGCGAGATCATCACGGCCATTGCCTGGCCGATCCCGAAGCGGGCCGGGTACGAGAAGTTCCGCAATCCCGCCTCCCGCTACGCCATGGTGGCTGTCTTCGTGGCGGAGCGCGCCGATAGCGAGGTCCGGGTCACGGTCACGGGCGCCGGAGCCTCGGGCGTGTTCCGGGCGAAGGAGTTCGAGGCGGCGCTGCAGGCCGACTTCTCCGAGACTGGCATTGCCAACGTCCAGGCCTCTCCGGAGGGGCTGAACTCCGACATGCACGCGGACGCAGCCTATCGCGCGCATCTCATCGGCGTCATGGCGCGCCGGGCCGTAAAGGCCGCTGGTGCCTCCTTCCCCTGAAAAGGCTACTGGATTCACATATCTTGGCGGTGGGCTGCCGGGGCTCCCCTCCCTTCTGGAGAAGGGCCGGGGGTGAGGGCCGCGACATCCTTTCCGCAAGTTGTGGATGCCGTGACGAGGGCCGCCTTGCTGGCTCCTTCGGACCCTCACCCCTAACCCCTCTCCACAAGGGCTACCGTATTCACACTTCTCGATAACCGCGACGCCGGCCATCTCCCCTCTCCCTTGTGGAGAGGGGTAAGGGGTGAGGGT
>JBPBQY010000058.1:0-226875 GCA_050920985.1 Janthinobacterium lividum
CACCCGGATGCGGTCGCGCGTGATGACCTCGAGGCCGATGGGGCTCGTCTGGCTGCCCTCGACCGCATGTTCGGGAAGCTTGCGCAGCGGCAGGATGTTGGGCGTCCCGTGCCATGTGAGGTCGGGGACCTCCTCTTTCAGCACGTAGGAGGCCGGGCCGATCCCATCGACCAGCGGATCGCCCGTCGGCACGATGGGTGATCCCGGAAAGTCGCTGAGACGTTCTGCGATGCCGGTGAGGTCGCGCTCAAGCCGCGGGCCGGGCGCAAAGACGGGTTCGCCGAACTTGCGCAGGAACATCTTGGGCTTCGGCATGGGCGGAAAACCCACCACGGCGACGCGCGGACGCGACCGGTCCATCGGATCGGTTTCGAGCGGATAGCCCTCGCGCTTGTCCTCCTGGCGCAGGTGGTAGACCAGCCCCAGGAAGAACAGCAGGAAGAGGATGAACAGCAATTCGGGGATATCGAACTGCTGCGTGAACGAGACATGCGGCACCATGGACGGGGACCTCCGCGGGCTTCAGACGGGCTTTTGGACGAAAGGGGCATCGCGACCCGCCCGGCGGGCGGCGGGAGGGAAGCGGACCAGCGGGCCGATGACCGCCAAACCGGCAAAAAGAAGGACGATCTCGACGTGGTAGACGAGGCCGTAGCCCGCCGAAGCCTCGCCGAGCGCCGGGCCGAAGGCGCCCGAGGCGGCCCAGTGACCCATGGCATCACGCAGAGCTCCGCCGATCGCGATCGCGGTGCCGCCGGCCGTGGCCTGGACGGCGCCCCAGAGGCCGAGCGCCAATCCGTTGCGAAGGTCTCCGCCGAGCGCCATCGCGGCGGTCAGCGTGCCGACGGCGAAGAGCCCGCCCGCGAAACCGACGCCCAGCGTTCCGGCATCGAACAGAGCGGGGCTTTCGAGAGGGCCCGCGAAGACGATGGCGGCGGCGGCCGGGATGCCGGAAAAAAGCCCCAGCGCGGCGATGAGATGGGCGTCGATGCCGCGCCCGAGCAGGCGGGCCGCCAGGACGAAACCGCCGAGCGTACCGAAGGCCATGACGGCGGTGAGGAAGGTCGTGCCGGAGACCGACAGGCCGAAGACCTGACCGCCGTAGGGTTCGAGGAGGATATCCTGCATGCCGAAGGCGGCCGTCCCGAGCGCCAGCGCGGTCAGCAGCCGTGCCGGGCGGCGGCGGGCGTCAAGTCCGCGCCAGGCGGCGCGCAGCGTCGGAGCGGGCGTGGTATCGCCGGGCCGTAGCGCGGTGCGGCGTTCCTGGTGCCAGACCCCGACGATGTTGAAGAGGAAGGTCGCCACCGCGGCGCCGTGGATGCAGCGAATGAGCCGCGTGGCCGAGAAATCGCGCAACAGCCAGCCGAAGAGCAGGGCGCTCATCACCGTGCCGACGAGCAGCATGGCGTAGAGCAGGGCGACGACGCGGGGGCGGCTTTCGGGAGGGGCGAGATCGGTTGCGAGGGCGAGGCCCGCGGTCTGCACCGTGTGGAGCCCGGCACCGACTAGCAGGAACGACAGGCCAAGGCCGATCTTGCCGGCCGTGGCGGTGCCCGGCATGCCGTCGCTCAGCACCAGGAGCCCGAAGGGCATCAGTGCCAGCCCGCCGAACTGCAGCAGCGTGCCGATCCAGATGTAGGGGATGCGGCGCCAACCGATCGACGAGCGGTAATTGTCAGAGCGAAAGCCGATGAGTGCGCGCAGGGGCGCGAAGCAGAGCGGCAGCGCGATCAGCAGCGTCACGAGGGATGTCGGCAGCCCGAGTTCCACCACCATGACGCGGTTCACCGTGCCGTGGATCAGCACGATCGCCATGCCGACGGACACCTGGAACAGCGACAGCCGCAGCAGCCGGCCGAGAGGCAGGTCGGGCGTGCCGACATCGGCGAAGGGCAGGGCCGTCGCGGCGAGGCGACCGAGCGTGGCCAGCGGCGAGATCCTCATCGGCGCGCGAGCTCCACGGCCTGGCTCGTGTAGAAGCCGCTGACCACGCGCTCGCTCCAGCCGGCGCGCCAGGCGACGAGCTCTGGTGCAGCGGCAAGGCGTCGGCGCAGGGCCCGCTCCTGAACCGGCACCAGCGCCGGCGAGCGCTCGCCGCGCGGAAACAGCCGCCCGACGGCATGCATGGCGGCCAGCGCCGGGGTGCGGGGCGCGAAGGTGAAAAGCAGGCTCTCCTCCGCCATGGCGGCCAGCCGCCCCGCCATGCGGACCGTGTCGGCGAGGTCGTAATGGATCAGCGAATCCATGGCGACGACGTGATGGAACTGGCCGTAGGCGCCGAGCATGTCGCCGGAGCGGAAGTCGATGCTGCCGGGAAGTTCCTTCGGCATGCGCTCGCGGGCATAGCCCACGAGCGTCGGCGAGATATCGACCGCCACGACCTCGGCGCCGCGTCGCGCCGCTTCGATGGCGAGGGCTCCGGTGCCGCAGCCGGCATCGTAGAGGCGACGGCCCGTGAGGTCGGCGGGGAGGCGCCCGAGCAGGGCAGCCCGCATCCGGTCGCGACCGGCGCGGACGGTGGCACGAATCCGCGAGACCGGCGCGTCCGAGGTCAGGCGCCGCCAGGTCTCGGCCGCGGTACGGTCGAAATAGGTCTCGATCTGCGACCTGCGGTCCTCGTATGTCCGATCTTCGGCCATCAGGGCGCTCATCAGTCGAATCCCAGAAAGTCGAAGATGTCGCGGTCGCGCATCGCACGCCCCTCGCAAGGCACCGTGCCGGCCCAGAGCGTCGCGGCGAGGCGCAGATATTCGGCCTTCACGGCGTCGAGTTCGGGCGAGTCCGGCATCTCGAACAGCGTCGCCTTCTTCAGGCGCGAGCGGCGGATGACGTCGAGGTCGGGGAAATGGGCCAAGCGGCGCAGGCCCGTGGCCTCGTTGAACCGGTCGATCTCGTCGGTGCCGGCCGAGCGGTTGGCGATGACGCCGGCGAGCCGTACGTCGTAGTTCTTCGACTTGGCCTGGATGGCCGCCACGATGCGGTTCATGGCGAAGATCGAGTCGAAATCGTTCGCGGTGACCACAACGGCGCGCTCCGCGTGCTGGAGCGGAGCCGCGAAGCCGCCGCAGACGACGTCGCCGAGGACGTCGAAGATGACGACGTCGGTGTCCTCGAGCAGGTGGTGCTCCTTCAGGAGCTTCACGGTCTGGCCCACCACATAGCCGCCGCAGCCCGTGCCGGCCGGTGGCCCGCCGGCTTCGACGCACATCACGCCGTTGTAGCCCTCGACGACGAAATCCTCGGGCCGCAGTTCCTCGGCGTGGAACTCGACGGATTCCAGCACGTCGATGACGGTTGGGATCAGGCTCTTGGTCAAGGTGAAGGTGGAATCGTGCTTCGGGTCGCAGCCGATCTGCAGCACTCGCTTGCCGAGCTTCGAGAAGGCGACCGAGAGGTTCGACGAGGTGGTCGACTTGCCGATGCCGCCCTTGCCGTAGACGGCAAAGACCTTTGCGCCCTCGATCTTGGCATCCATGCGGACCTGGACGCTGCCGTCTCCGTCCGGACGGCGGCTCGGAGGGGCGCGGCGGATGGCGGGCGCGCTGACTCCGGCCCGGGCGGTGATGTCGAGGCGGGCGTTTTGCGCCGCCAAGGGTGAAGCAGCAGCGGCGGCCAGCGCCGCCCTGTCGTGAGCGGTCATGCGGCGACTCCCATGCTGGCGCCGGATGGCGCGATGCCTTCGAGCCGGTCCTCGAGTTCGTCGCCGGCGGCGCGCAACGCGTCGAGCTCGGCTTCGGTCGGGGTCCAGTAATGGCGCTCCTGCGCCTCGATCAGCCGGTTTGCGACGCGAGCCGAGGCGACGGGATTGAGGCTCGCGAGCCGCTCCCGCATGGCGTCGTCGAGCACGAAGGTCTCGGCAAGGCGGCGATAGACCCAGGGGTCGACCTGGCCGGTCGTGGCCGACCAGCCCATCGTGTTGGTGACCTGGCTCTCGATCTGGCGCACGCCTTCGGAGCCGTGCTCCAGCATGGCCTCGTACCATTTCGGATTCAAGGAGCGGCTACGGGTCTCGAGCGCCACCTGCTCGGTCAGCGAACGGATCTTGGCGGCGCCGCGGGTCGCGTCGGCGATGTAGACCGGCACCGGCTTGCCGCCCCGGGCCGAGGCAGCGGCGCGCGATACGCCGCCGAGCGAGTCGAAATAATGGTCGATGGTGGTGACGCCGAGCTCGACCGATTCGAGGTTCTGATAGGCGAGATCGACATCGGCCAGCGCCGCCTGCATGAGGGCAGACTGGCGGCTCGATTTGCCGCGACGGTCGTAGGCGAAACTCTTCCGGTTCGAGAAGGCGGCCCCGAGTTCGCCCTCGCCCTGCCACGCGCCGGAATCGACCAGCAGGTTGACGTTGGATCCATAGGTCCCGTCGGCGTTGGAGAAGACGCGCAGCGCCGCCGTCTCCATGTCGCAGCCGCAATCCCGCTGATAGCGCAGGGCGTGCTTGCGGACGAAGTTCGAGTCCTCCGGCTCCTCTGCCGTGGCGGCGAGCCAGGCCGCCTCGGCCAGCAGCGTGGTCTGCAGCGGCAGCAGGTCGCGGAAGATGCCGGACAGAGTGAGCAGCACGTCGATGCGCGGACGGCTCATGTCGGAGAGCGGGATCAACGCCGCGCCGCAGAGCCGGCCGAAGCTGTCGAACCGCGGCTTGGTGCCGAGCAGCGCCAACGCTTGCGCGATAGGGCCGCCCTCGCTTTTCAGGTTGTCGGTTCCCCACAGCACCAAGGCTACGGTTTCGGGCATGGCCGCGCTTTCCGACGCGTAGCGGGCCAGCACCTGCTCGGCCTGCCGCGTGCCCTCGCTGACCGCGAAGGCCGAGGGGATGCGGAAGGGATCGAAGCCATGAAGATTGCGGCCCGTCGGTAGAACCGCGGGGGTGCGGATGAGGTCTCCCCCCGGGGCGGGACGGATGAAGCGGCCGCCGAGGGCCCGCATCAGTGCGGGCAGCTCATGGTCGACGCGCAGCAGGGCGTCGATGCGCGCCAATTCGCGGATCTGATCGGGAGCGTCGTCGGCGGGCAGGGTCGGCGAGGTCACGATGGCCTCGATGGCGGCCCGGCCCGGCACCTCCGCTCCCGCCATCTCGGCCATGGTGGCGAGCAGGTCGGCACGGGCCTCCACCGAGGGAGGCTCGCCGACGGCATGAAGGCCGTGCGGGATCAGCGTGAGTTCCAGTTCCTCGACGGCGCGGCGCAGCGCCTCGACTTCCGGCACGGAGGCATCGTCCCAGGCCGGCGTCTCGGCGGCGAGGTCGAGGGCCGCGGCGGCAGCCTGGATGGCGGGAGCCAGTTCGGCGCGCTCGCCGGTCGCGTCGCCGGGAAGACCGCGCCAGCGCTCGACCATGCTCTTCAGGTCGACGAGGCCGCGATAGAGCCCGGCGGTCGCGACCGGCGGCGTCATATAGCTGACGAGCGTCGCGGCCGACCGGCGCTTGGCGATGGCGCCCTCGGAGGGGTTGTTGGAGGCGTAGAGGTAGAGGTTCGGCAGGTCGCCGATCAACCGCTCGGGCCAGCAGGAGTCGGTGAGGCCGACCTGCTTGCCGGGCATGAACTCGAGCGCGCCATGAGTGCCGAAATGCAGCACCGCATGAGCGGCGAAGTCGTCGCGGATGTAGCGGTAGAAGGCCGAGAAGGCGTGGGTGGGGGCGAAGCCGCGCTCGAACAGCAGCCGCATCGGGTCGCCCTCGTAGCCGAAGGCGGGCTGCAGGCCGACGAAGACGTTGCCGAATGTGGCTCCGAGCACGAAGAGGTGGCGGCCATCGGCCTGGGCGCGGCCCGGTGCGGGGCCCCACTGGGCCTCGATCTCGGCGAGATGCGTCTCGCGCATCACATGGTCCTCGGCGCCGATCCTGACCTCGACATTGCCCGGCATGCCGTAGCAGGCGGCATTGCCTTCCAGCACCCGAGCGCGGAGCGCGTCGACGCTGTCGGGCACGTCGACCGTGTAACCCTCCGCCTTCATGGCGCGCAGCGTGTTGAGCAGCGAGCGGAACACGGACAGGAAGGCGGCCGTGCCGGCGGCGCCCGCGTTGGGCGGGAAGTTGAAGAGCACGACGGCGATCCGGCGCTCGGCCAGGGTCGAGCGGCGCAGCGCGATATGGCGGGCGACGCGGCGGGCCAGCATATTGCAGCGCTCGACGTCGGCCCGCATCGGGCGGTGTCCGCCTTCGCCCGCCGTGCGAGAGCGGCCGCCGTAGACGATCGGCGCGACCGATCCGTCGATTTCCGGAATCGCCACCATCATGGTGGCCTCGACGGGCGACAGGCCCGTGTCGGAGGTGCGCCAGTCCTCGACGGTCTGGAACTCGACCGCCTGGGCCTGGATGCAGGGTACGTCGAGCTCGGCCAGCATGTCCTCGGCTGCAGCGGCGTCGTTGTAGGCCGGCCCGCCGACGAGCGAGAAACCGGTGAGGCAGACCAGCGCGTCGATCGTGGGCCTGCCGCCGTCGAGGAAGAACCGGCGCACGGCGCCCCGGTTGTCGAGACCGCTGGCGAAGGCGGGCACGACGCGTAGACCCTTCGCCTCCAGCGCCGCGATCACGCCTTCGTAATGGCCGGTGTCGCCCGACAGGATGTAGGCCCGCAGCACCAGGAGGCCGACGGTGCCGGCCGTCCCGGCGTCGGGCAACTCGGCGACCGTGGTGGCGATGCGGGTCGGCAGGCGGGGGTGGTAGAGGCCGATCTCGGGATAGTCGACCGGTGCCGACGCGCCGACGCGGCCGACCAGGTGGGCACGGGGGCCTGAAGCGTAGCGGTTGACCAGCAGCCGCGCCATGCCGGCGAAGTTCTCCTCCGAGCCCGACAGCCAGAACTGCATGGACAGGAAGTAGGAGCGCACATCCTGGGCGGTGCCGGGAATGAAGCGTAGGATCTTTGGCAGGCGGCGCAGCATGGCCATCTGCTTGTCGCCCGAGTCGGCGCTGTGCCGGGCGCCGTCGGTCGCGGGCTTGCCAGCCTTGCCGCGCAGGCGCTTCAGGAACGACATCATGCCGCCGCCGTTCGACCCGTCCATGGCGAACTTGCCGACGCGAGTGAGGCGCACGACCTCACCAGCCGACATGAAGCACAGCATGGCGTCGCAGTTCGGCCGCCGTGCCACCAGGGCGGGCATCACGGCCTGGATATGGGGCTCCAGGAACAACATGTTGGCGAGGACGATGTCGGCCTGCCCGATGTCGGCCACGCAGCGGTCGAGCGAGGCGGGGTCGCGGTCCCAGTCGGTGGCGGCGTGGAGCGCAATGGAGAGCCCGGGAATCTCGGCCTGCAGGCGGCGCTCGGCCGAGGCCACCGCGACTGCGACGTGGCTGTTCAGGGTGACGATGACGAGGCGAACGGGGGCCATGTCATCGGCCTCCGAAATGCGCTTTGGCGTCATAAAGCGTCTCCACGGTGATCTCGGCGAGACCGCCAAGTTCAGCGAAGGCTTCGGTGTTGCGGCGCGCCTTGCCGCGCACGAAGAAGGGGATCTTCTTCAGTTCGCGCTCGGCGTCGGAGGTCCAGTCGATCGAGGAGGTCGTGGCCTGCTCGAGCAAAACGGAGGCGCTCCCCTCTTTCTTGTGGAGAGGGGGTGGGGGTGAGGGAGCGTCATCGAGGCTGGAAGCGGCGTCGGGACGCTCGCCCCCAGCCATCGAGGCCCCCAAATGCGAGGCCGCGGCATCGTCGTGGAACTCGCGGTCCTCGCGGAACATGCCGAGCAGATGTTCCTCGAGGCCCATCATCAGCGGATGGACCCAGGAGTCCCAGAGGACATTGGCCCCCTCGAACCCCATTTGCGGCGAATAGCGGGCCGGAAAGTCCTGTACGTGGACCGGTGCCGAGATGACCGCGCAGGCGATGCGCAGGCGCTTCGCCACGTGGCGTTCCATCTGGGTGCCCAGCAGCAGCTCCGGCTGAGCCGCCACGATGGCGGCCTCGACCTCCAGCGAATCGTCGGAGATCAGCGCTTCGAGATCGAATTCGGCGGCGGCGGCGCGGACGTCGCGGGCCTGTTCCCGCGAATAGGAGCCGAGCCCCACGACCGCGAAGCCGAACTCGTCGCGCGCCACCCGGGCCGCCGCGATGGCATGCGTGGCATCGCCGAAAACGAAGACGCGCTTGCCCGTAAGATAGTTGGAATCGACCGAGCGCGAGAACCACGGCAGGCGGGACGCGGCCTGGGCCAGGACCGGTTCGGGATCGACCCCGGCCAGCGCCGCCACCTCGGCGACGAAGCGCCGGGTCGCCCCGACGCCGATCGGCACGGTCTCGACCATCGGCTGGCCGAAGGTCTTCTTCAGCCAGCGCGCCGCCGTTCCGGCGATCTCGGGGTAGAGCACCACGTTGAAGTCGGCGTCGCCGAGGCGCGCCAGATCGGCCGGCGAGGCGCCGAGCGGCGCCACGAGGTTGACCACGATGCCGAGGCTGTCGAGAAGCCGCGTCACCTCGACGACGTCGTCGCGATGGCGGAAGCCGAGCGCCGTCGGGCCGAGGATGTTGCACCGGGGCCGGGCGTCGGTCCGGGGCGTCTCCGATCGGCCCGCCAGGGTCCGCACCAGGGCGTAGAAGGTCTCGGCCGCGCCCCAATTCTCCTTGCGCTGATAGGAGTGCAGTTCGAGCGGGATGACCGGCACCGGCAGGTCGAGCGCGCGGGCGAGGCCGCCGGGATCGTCCTGGATCAGCTCGGCGGTGCAGGACGATCCGACGAGGATCGCCTGCGGGGCGAACCGGGCATGGGCGTCGCGCAGCGTCGTCTGGAACAGTTCGGCCGTGTCGGCGCCGAGGTCGCGGGCCTGGAAGGTCGTGTAGGTGACCGGAGGACGCCGGTCGCGCCGCTCGATCATGGTGAAGAGCAGGTCGGCGTATGTGTCGCCCTGGGGGGCGTGCAGCACGAAATGCACGCCCGACATGGCGGTGGCGACCCGCATGGCCCCGACGTGGGGTGGTCCTTCGTAGGTCCAGACGGAGAGCTGCATGGCGCTACACCTTCAGGGCCAGGCGCCGCTGCAGCGGCCGGGCGAAGAGTGCGGCGAGATCACCCGCCTGCTCGAAGCCCTGGATGGGGGTGAAGAGAAGCTCGATCGACCATTTGGTGGCGAAGCCCTCGGCCTCGAGCGGATTGGCGAGGCCGAGGCCGCAGACCACGAGGTCGGGCGCCAGCGCCCGGCAGCGGTCGAGCTGCCGGTCGACGTCCTGGCCCTCGCTGAGCATGGTTCCGGCCGGCAGCAGCGCCAGGTCGTCGGCGAGATGCTGCCGATGCAGGAAAGGCGTGCCGACCTCGAGCGGGATGAGGCCGAGCTCGCGCGCCAGCATGCGAGCCAGCGGGATTTCGAGCTGCGAGTCGGGGAAGAAGAAGATCGAACGGCCGGCGAGCTGCTCGCGATAGGGCGCGAGGGCCTTGGCGGCCCGCTCTCGGGGCGCTGCGGTGACGGCCTCGACAAGTGCCGGGTCGGTGGCGAAGGCGGCGGCGGCGGCGGCGAGCCAGAGGAACGTGCCTTCGGCGCCGAGCGGCATGGGCGCGCCGATGCGCTTGGCACCCCGCTCCTCCAGCGCCCGCCCGGTCTCGGCGAGGAAGGGCTGGGCCAGGAGGACCAGGGTCTCCGGTCCGACGGCGGGCAGGGCGCCTGCGCGGCGCGGGGGCAGGAAGGCGACGTCGGCGATGCCCATGGCGCCGAACAGGCGGCGGAACTGGTCCTCGACGACATCGGCCAAGGTGCCGACGACGAGCAGGCTCTTGCCGGCTTCGGCTGGGCGCGCGGGCATCTCGGGCACCAACGCGGCGAGACAGGCGTCCTCGCCTTCGGTGAAGGTCGTCTCGATCCCCGAGCCGGAATAGTTGAGCACCCGCAGGTCGGGACCGAAGGCGCGGTTGAGACGCAGCGCCGCGCGCGACAGGTCGAGCTTGATGACTTCGGAGGGGCAGGAGCCGACGAGAAACAACAGCTTGATGTCGGGCCGCCGCTCGAGAAGGCGGGCCACGACACGGTCGAGCTCCTCATTGGCATCCGCCAAGCCGGCGAGGTCGCGCTCTTCCAGGATCGCGGTGGCGAAGCGCGGCTCGGCGAAGATCATGACGCCGGCCGCGGACTGCATGAGGTGCGCACAGGTGCGCGAGCCGACGACGAGGAAGAAGGCATCCTCGATCTTGCGATGCAGCCAGACGATGCCGGTGAGACCGCAGAAGACCTCGCGCTGGCCGCGCTGGCGCAGCACCGGGGCGTCGGAGCAGCCGCGGGACGGTGGGGGCGCGAGGGCATTCATCAGGCGAAGCCCCCGGCAGGAGCCGTGGCGGTCGCTGCCCCTTGACCGCCCGCCTCGAGACGGGCGGCGCGGAGTTTTAGGAGAAATTGCGCGGCGTTGACCGCATAGGCGGCGTAGCCGGCCAGCGCCACGACGAAGCGGGCTTCGGGGCTGCCGAGTTGCGCGAGCAACATCGCGGCGGAGGCGGTGTGCAGCGCCAGCACCAGCATGCTGACGACATCCTCCC
This sequence comes from Janthinobacterium lividum, assembly GCA_050920985.1. Lineage (GTDB taxonomy): Bacteria > Pseudomonadota > Alphaproteobacteria > Rhizobiales > Beijerinckiaceae > Lichenihabitans. The sequence goes on from JBPBQY010000058.1 coordinate 10,453, forward strand.
AGAAGAAGGCTGGGGCAAAGAGATAGCGACCGAAGACGGCCTTTTCCCAGATCGAGCCGGTGATCATGATGGCGTAGAGGGCCACAGTCTTGGCCAGCACCGAAACCGTCGCGGCCCAGAGACCGTCGCCGCTGGCGAGATAGTGGCCTACAAGGCCAAGGCTCACCAGCAGGATGGCGAATTGCAGCGGCGCTAGGATGCCCTGCACCAGCGTCCAGCGGGACTTGTCGCGACGGCGGCGCTGTTCGGCCGTGTAGAGCGGGCGTTTCGCACCTCTCTCGCTCATCCCGACACCCTCCCCCCGCTCTGACGCGAGAGAAGACTGAAGCCGGCCTCAATGCATGTCAAGCTAGCTTGACACTTTTGCGTGCCGCCGGACGGTTCGAGTTGACAGATCTACCGACCGACGAGATGCTAAGTCGAAGTCAGGCGCTGGGAAAAGTTCCCGCCGCCGCCGAGGGTGCGTCAATTCTGCCGAACGGTAGACTTTGCACCCGCTAATCGGCCTTCTAACGTGACCTCCGGCTGCCTCGTTGGGGAGAGGTTCGGTGATGGAACAGCAGGGCTACAGGAAGCTGCCGGAGCCGCCGCAACAACCTTTGCGCGGCAGGGAGCACGAGCTTCCCCTGATTGGCCATTCGGATTGGCGGCGCGAGTTGCGCAAAACCATCCTCAGCCGCGTCGTGCCGCGTTTGTCCGAGATCGGTAAGGGCGGCGACGCCGGCGCGGCGGCGAACCCGCCCGTCCTTGTATCGCCAGCCCAGGTCGTGGCCTTCGCCGAACTGGTGCTGACCGCCTCCGTCCCGAGTCTGATCAAGTATGTCGACATCCTGCGCTCCGAAGGCATGGCTATCGAAGCCGTGCTGCTTCAGCTGCTGGCCCCGGCGGCCCGCCACCTCGGCGACCTCTGGCTCGAGGACAAGCTGAGCTTTCTTGACGTCACCGCCGGCCTTGGCCGCCTTCAAGGTATCATGCGGGCCCTGGGCCCTGACTTAGAGGGCGACCAGACGGGGATCATCCACGGCAAGAAGGTGTTGTTGGCCCCGGTCTGGGGCGAGCAGCATATTTTCGGCCTATCGGTCGTGGCGGCCTTCTTTCGCCGTGCCGGATGGGACGTGACCTTCGAACCCCGTATCGCCTTCGAGGAACTTTTGATCCTGGTCAGGGCCGAACGCTTCACCACCATCGGTCTCTCGGTCGCCAACGATCGATTCGCCGAAGCTCTGCCGCGGCAGATCAAGGCCTTGCGCAGCGCCTCGCTCCACCAGGGCGTCACGATCCTGGCCGGCGGGGCCGCTTTCTCGATCGATCCGGAGCTTCAGAAGCATATCGGTGCCGATGCCGTTGCCTCGGACGCGACGGAGGCCGTGCAGATGGCGGAGGCCCTGTCCGGACAGACGGCACCCACCGCGCCGATCCGTGGACAGGTTTGAACCCCTTGGTGTTTCGTATTGTCGAGAGATGACATTGTCGTAGGGTAAGGTCACATGCACGCATCTTTGTTCGTGCCCCGTAGTCCCCAGAGGCAATTTCCTTGATCGGAACTCCCGTCCTTCAGCCCTCCCAAGGCGGTTTTCGGTCGCCCGACGCTCTGTTCGGCGAACTAGGGCCGGCTAAATTCTCGCAACTGGTGGCCGCCAGCAGCGACATCGCGCTCGTCATCGATTCGGCCGGGATCGTGCGCGACGTGTCGATCGGTGATGCCGACCTTGCGGCACGCGCCTTGGCGGCCTGGGTCGATCGCTCGCTCGAGGAGGTCGTCACGGCGGAGAGCCGCGGCAAAGTCCGGGCGATGCTCGCCACCACGGCGGGTGACGGGCTGAACTGGCAGGAGATCAACCACATCCTCGACGGCGAGGATCTGCCGGTCCGCTACGTGGCGGTTCGCCTGCCCAAGAACGGCCAACTCGTGGTGCTGGGTCGCGACCTGCGCGGTCTGGCGCGCCTGCAGCAGCAACTCGTCGACATCAATCTCACCGTCGAACGCGACTATGCGCTCTATCGGAGCGCCGAGACGCAGTTCCGCATGCTGTTTCAGACCTCGACGGAGCCCATGCTGATCGCCGATGCGGTCTCCCGCAAGGTCACAAGCGTCAACCCGGCCGCCGAGGACTTGCTACACCGCGTGGCGCGCCGCATCGTCGGCGAGACGCTGGACGATCTGTTCGCCGACAAGGAAGCGGCCGCGGTGGCGGATGCGGTGGCGGAGGCGCGGGCGCTGGGCCAGGCCAAGGCCGAGGGCCTGCGTCTTCGCCTGACCTCCTCCGACGTGTCCCTGGGCCTGTGGCTGCTGCGTGGCGGAGGCACCGCGCAACTGCTACTTCGCGTCGCTCCCGCCGGCCAGGCCCGGCCCGGCGCGCCATCGCTCGGTGACAGTTGGGGGGTGCTGACCCACCTTCCAGAGGCCATGGTGACGGCCGGGGCCGATCTCGACATCATTGAGGCCAACGAGGCTTTCCTCGATCTCGTCGACGTCGCGACCGCAAACCAGATCCGCTCCGAGTCGCTCGCCCGTTTTGTCGGCCGGCACGGTGTTGACGTGAACGTTCTGACGTCTCGGCTTCAAGACAACGGCTCCATCCGCCGCTATGCCACCGTCTTGCGCGGCCAGTACGGGGCGGTGCGCGACGTGGAACTGACCGCCGCGGTGTCCGATCGGGACGCCAAGCGCGTCTACGCCTTCCTGTTCCGGCCCGTTACACCCGAACGTTCGGTGCTGGGCGATCAGCGGCGTCCGCTGCGTCCGGTCAGCGAGATGACAGACCTCGTCGGCCGCGTGCCGCTGCGCGATATCGTCCGCGAGGCGACCGACATCATCGAGGAGCTCTGCATTGAAGCGGCCCTGGCGGTGACGCAGGACAATCGGGCCTCCGCGGCCGAGATGCTGGGGCTGAGCCGCCAGAGCCTCTATTCCAAGCTCCGCCGCTATGGCATCGGCGATCTTCCCTCGGATCCCGCCAACGACGGTTAGGTATCGGCGCACCGACCTGACGAAGCTGCCTAGACACAACGTACGAGAGCAGGGCACCACCTACCTTGGATTGAGCAGACCGGTGCTATTCGACTCAGAGGCTTCGTCGACTGCCGAGGAAATGCCTGTGCGGTGCACCATCACGTCATCGTGATCGCTGCCATCGTCGCTGAGCTTTTCAATCGAAGCTGACCTCAGCCGCCAAAAGTGTCCAATAAAGTTGACATAGCAACGGCTCTGTCTCAGCATTCCGTCATGCAGAGACACTCAGCCCTGACGTCAGTTCCGGTCGACCGCCCCGCCCCGGCGGCGGTGGTCGAGCTGCTGAAGCCGATCACATGGTTCGCGCCCATGTGGGCCTTCGGCTGCGGGCTCGTGTCGGGCGGCCTGTCGCTGCCGCATCAAGCGGGGCTGGCGCTGGGCGGCATCTTTCTGGCCGGACCATTGCTCTGCGGCGCCAGCCAGGCCGTGAACGATTGGTTCGACCGCCACGTGGATGCCATCAACGAACCCGGTCGTCCCATCCCGTCGGGCCGCATTCCGGGCCGTTGGGGTCTCGGCATCGCGATCGCCACCACGGCTCTGGCGCTGGTTGTAGCGGCCGCATTCGGCCCCTGGGTGCTGCTACCCGCGGCGCTGGGGTGCGCCTTCGCCTGGGCCTACAGCGCTCCGCCGTTGCGTCTCAAAGCCAACGGATGGTTCGGCAATGCCGCCGTGGCTTTGTCCTACGAAGGCCTGGCCTGGCTCGCCGGCGCCGCCGTGGTGGCGGGCACGCGGCCGGATGGCCGCATCCTGACGCTGGCGCTGCTCTATAGCCTTGGCGCTCATGGCATCATGACGCTGAACGATTTCAAGGCCGTCGAGGGAGACAGCCGCATGGGCATCCGCTCGCTCCCGGTTCAACTCGGCGTCGCCACCGCCGCCCGGGTCGCCTGCGCGGTCATGCTGGTCCCGCAGATCGCCATCGTGGTCCTGCTCGCCGCCTGGGGCCGCCCGGTCCCGGCCCTGGTGATCATGGTGCTGACGCTGGTCCAACTCGCCCTCATGCCGCGCCTGCTCGCCGACCCGAAGAAGCAGGCGCCCTGGTACAATGCCTCGGGCACCAGCCTCTATGTCCTCGGCATGATGGTGAGTGCCGTCGCGGTGCGCAGCCTGGTGGTCGGGTGAGCGCCCCGCTCGGCTGGTCCGGCATCGTCCGGCTGGGGCTCGTCCAGGCTGCACTCGGCGCCGTGGTGGTGATGACAACGACGACACTCAACCGAGTCATGGTGGTCGAACTCGCGCTGCCGGCCGTGGTGCCGGGCGGGCTCGTCGCTACGCATTACGCCGTTCAGATGCTTCGCCCGCGCTGGGGCCATGGCGCTGATGGCGCCGGGCGCCGCACGCCCTGGATCCTCGGCGGCCTGGCGACCCTGGCCCTCGGCGGCTTCGGTGCCGCCCTCTCGGTGGCGCTGATGAGCGTCGCGCCGCTGCCCGGACTCGCGGCGGCTGTCGTCTCGTATGGCCTGGTCGGCCTCGGCGTCGGCGCCGCCGGCACCTCGCTTCTGGCCCTGGCGGCGACCCGCGTCGCGCCCGAGCGCCGCTCCACCGCCGCCGCGATCCTCTGGATCATGATGATCGCCGGCTTCGCCGTCACGGCCGGCGTCGCGGGAGGTGCCCTGTCGCCCTTCTCCTATCCGAGGCTCGTCGCCGTCATGGGTTGCGTGTCGGCCGTGGCTCTCGGCATCGGGGCGCTCGCCATGGCGGGCCTCGAAGGCGCGCCCGGCCTCATGGCGCTCCCCGGCCCGGTCGAGCGGGCTCCGTTCGGAGCGGCGCTGCGCTTGGTCTGGGCCCAGCCTGCAGCGCGCCGCTTCGCCCTCTTCGTCTTCGCCTCGACCCTCGCCTATGGATCGCAGGAACTGGTTCTCGATCCTTTCGCGGGTCGCCTGCTCGGCCTGACGCCCGCCGAGACGACCCGGCTCAGCGGGTTGCAGCACGGCGGCGCCCTCGTCGGCATGCTGGCCGTCGCGTTGGCGGGGGCCGTCTGGGGTCGCCGGTATCCGGGCCTGTCACGGGCCTGCGCCATGGCGGGCTGCGGCCTGTCGGGAGTGGTGCTCCTCTGTTTCGCCTTGGCGGGGGGCCTCGGCGCGTCGGGATTTCCGCTGCGCCCCGTCGTGGCGCTGCTCGGTTTCGGCAACGGCGCCTTCGCGGTTTCAGCCATCGGCGCCATGCTGGCCCTGGCGGGCGCCGACGGCCCCCGTCACGCGGGGCTCCGCATGGGCCTCTTCGGAGGCGCCCAGGCGCTGGCCTTCGGCCTCGGCGCCGTGGCGGCGCCGGGCCTCGTCGATCTGGTCACGGCCCTCGTCGGGTCGCCAGCCCCGGCCTATGCGGCGGTTTTCGCCACCGAGGCTGCCCTCTTCCTCTTCTCGGCGCGGCTCGTCGTGGCGGCGGTGCCCTCCGGCACGGCATGGCCCGCGCGGGCGCCTCTCATTCCGGTGACGCCATGAAACCAGACTTCGACGTCGTGGTGGTGGGTGGCGGCCCATCGGGCGCCACCGCGGCCGACGACCTCGCCCGGCGCGGGCTCTCGGTCGCGCTGCTCGACCGGGCCGGCCGCATCAAACCCTGCGGCGGCGCCATCCCGCCTCGCTGCATCGCCGATTTCGATATCCCGCCGGAGCTCCTCGTGGCCCGCATCCGCGCGGCCCGGATGGTGTCGCCGAAGCGCCGCGACGTCGACATGCCCATCGACGGTGGCTTCGTCGGCATGGTGGACCGCGAACATTTCGACGAATGGCTGCGCGAGCGGGCTGCCGCGCACGGGGCGCAGCGCATTTCAGGCACCGTCGAGGCCCTACACCGGGACCCGGATGGCACCGCAGTCATCCGCTACCGGCCCAAAGATGCCACGCCCGGGTCCGTCGCGGAGCTTCGCGCCCGCAGCGTAGTCGCGGCCGACGGGGCCCGCTCGGCGATTGCCAAGGCCGAGGTGAAGGGCGGAGGACGCGTCAAATGCGTCTTCGCCTATCACGAAATCGTATCCTCCCCCGCCGAGGCGCCGCGTGACGCCTTCGACCCCGCCCGCTGCGATGTGCATTATCGCGGCACCGTCTCGCCCGACTTCTACGGCTGGATCTTCCCGCATGGCGCGACGACCAGCGTCGGCACCGGCAGCGCCCGCAAGGGCTTCGCCTTGCGCGATGCCGTGGCGCGGCTTCGCGCCGATGTGGGGCTCGCCGAGGCCGAAACGCTGCGGCGCGAGGGGGCGCCCATCCCGCTGAAGCCGCTGCGCCGTTGGGACAACGGTCGCGACCTCGTTCTGGCAGGCGACGCCGCCGGCGTGGTGGCGCCGGCCTCGGGCGAAGGCATCTATTATGCGATGCTCGGTGGCCGCCTCGCCGCCGACGCGGTGGCGGAGTTCCTGGAGACCGGGCGACCGCAGGCCCTGGCGCAGGCCCGCAAGCGCTTCATGAAGGAGCACGGGCGGGTCTTCTTCATCCTCGGCATCATGCAGGCGGTCTGGTACCGCAGCGACGGCATGCGCGAACGCTTCGTCAAACTCTGCCGCGACCCCGACATCCAGCGCCTGACCTGGGACAGCTACATGAACAAGCGCCTGCAGCGCTCCGACCCGCTGGCGCATCTCCGGGTCTTCTTCAGAGATATGGCGCATCTGCTGCGCCTCGCCTCTCCGTGAGATCGCCGCGCTGCGAGCCGGGTGTCTCGCGCCGTGCGGATCTTTCTCCAAGGCCATAGTGGGTTCCTGGATAGCCGTCCTTCCCAATTCCGGGGAAGGAAAGCGGCCTCGCTCGGCGTGCCGCTACCGAGAGCGAGTACAATTGCCTCTCGAGTAGCGTCCGATGGTCGAATGCCTCAAGGCACATACTGCTACTGCGAGGCGAGCTTCCGTCCCAAAAACTCTCTGATCTTGTCGGCGATCTCGCGGTGGTGGGTTTCCAGCGCGAAGTGGCCGGCGTCGAGGAGGTGGATCTCGGCGTCGGGGACGTCCCGCCTGTAGGCTTCCGCGCCGGGCGGCAGGAAGAAGGGGTCGTTCTTGCCCCAGACCGCCAGGACAGGCGGACGGTGCCGGCGGAAGTACGATTGAAAGTCCGGATAGAGCGCCACGTTGGTCCGATAGCTCAAGATGAGGTCGAGCTGGATCTCTTCCGCCTCCGGGCGATGCATGTAGAACATGTCCAGCATGGAACCGTCGGGCGACACCCGTCCGGAAGGTGCGCCATGCTCGTACTGGAAGCGGATCGCCTCGTCGGACAGCGACGCGCGCGTCGCCTCGCGGTGGGCCGGCGTGGGCTCCCGCCAATAGGCCTCCCACGGGGCCCAGTCCTTGCTGAATCCCTCCACGTAGGCGTTTCCGTTCTGCGTGATGATGGCCGTCACGCGCTCGGGATGCTTCATGGCGAGGCGAAGGCCCGTCGGCGCGCCGTAGTCGAAAATGTAGAGCGCGTAGCGCTGGAACCCGATCGCGTCGACGAAGCCGCCGACGACCTCGGCCAGCGCGTCGAAACTATAGGTGAAGCTCCCGCGCGGCGGCGCCTTGGTCAGTCCGAAGCCGGGGAGGTCGGGCGCGATCAGCCGGTAGCGGTCGGACAGTGCGGGCATGAGGTCACGAAACATGTGGCTCGATGTCGGAAATCCGTGGAGCAGCAGGATGACCGGAGCGTCGGCCGGGCCGGTCTCCCGATAGAAGACCTCCACGTCCCCGACCGCCTGTGTGCGATAGTGAATGTCTGACATCGAATGATCCTCGTTTCGAAGGATGAGGCTGGGTCGCCGGGTCGGGCTTCGGAGAGCGACGACGGGGCGGCGCACGCCCGGCTTGACGGTGCCGTCTTTGTATTCGTTTCGTGATGCGCCGGAACGCTTCCATTCCGGCCGGCTCGATTGCGGATCGTGAAACGATGGACCGACTCGACGCGATGGCACTGTTCGTCGCTGCAGTGGAGGAGGGCTCCCTCGCGGCGGCCGGAAGGCGTTTTGGCCGATCGCCCGCGGCCGTGACGCGCGCCCTGGCCGTCCTCGAGCAACAGGCCGGCGAGGTGCTGCTCAGGCGCTCCACGCGCAAGCTCAGCCTCACCCCGTCCGGCGATCGGCATCTCGCGATCTGGCGCGATGTGCTGACGCGGCTCGGCGAGGTCTCTTCGGAAAGTTCGGAGGGGCCGTTGCAGGGCGGCCTCGTGCTCACGGCGCCCGAACTCTTCGGACGCTTGAAGGTGATGCCGCTGCTCGAGACCTTCCTGCGCCGACACCCTCAGGTGACGGCTCGCGTCCTCCTGGTGAACCGGGTTGTCGATCTGATCGGCGAAGGCGTGGACCTCGCAATCCGTCTGGCACCGCTGCCCGACTCGACGATGAAGGCGATCAGGATCGGCGAGGTGGGCACGCGCCTCTGCGCGTCGCCGGAATATCTGGCCAGAGCCGGGACGCTAGAGGCCCCTCACCATCTCGATCGCCACGATTGCATCGGGCTGAACGGGGAAGGAGACGGCGAACTCTGGGGATTCAACCAGGCGCCAGGGCAAGGTATGCGGGTCAGGTCCGTCCGCGTCCGGACGCGGCTCAGCGTCAACAATGCCGCCGCCGCCATCGAAGCGGCGCTGCGCGGGCAGGGTCTGATCCGTGCGCGCTCCTACCAGGTCGCGGACGACATCTCGGCGGGCCGCCTCGTCCGCCTTCTCCAGCCCTTCGAGCCGCCGCCGACGCCGGCGCATCTGGTGTTCCATGCCGATCGCGCCAAGCGCGGCGTGCTCCGGGCCTTCATCGACCATGCCGTCCCGTCGCTGAGGCGCGAACTCGTCGAGCGAGCCTCCGCGGCTGCCGCAGCGCCAGCGGAAACTCGTGGTTAACCATGTCTCCGAAAGCGCGGCGGCTCCGCCGTTCACCGACGTCCGTCGATCCTCACGTCAATGCTTTGTCCAGTGCTGCACCGCCAGACTGCCTCTTCGCCTCGGAGATGGTCCGATCATGCTGGTGCCCGTCGTCGCTTTTCCGGTCTCTGCCGTTCCGGTGATCACTCCGCTTCAGCGGGCCGAGCGTGAGGCCAAGATCGACAAGGACCGAAGGCGCCCCCGCTGCGATCCATCGGACCGCTTCGAGATCGAGGATCCCGCCGATGCGCCGAGCGGCGATCCGGCGGCGTCGCGAAGTTCCGTGTCGGTGCTCTCGGCGCTGCTGGACCTGCCGCGCGGTGGCTGACGAGTTGGCATCCGTGGCGGCTCGCCCGAACGACGACCGAAACTCCGTTCGGGGACGAGCCCAACTCGTTCCGGAACTCACCGTATCCGACATCGGCCGGAGCCTCGCCTTCTGGCGTGACCTGATCGGCTTCAAAATTCTCTACGACCGGCCGGAGGAGGGCTTCGCCTATCTCGACCTCGGCGGCGCCGAACTCATGCTCGACCAATACAGCCCGCAGACGCGCCATTGGCTCACCCGGCCCTTCGCGACGCCGCTCGGCAATGGCGTCAATCTCCAGGTCACGGTCGGCGACGTCGCCCCGATCCTGGCGCGGCTCGCCGCAGCCGGCTGGCCCTTGTTCATGCCGGTCGAGGACACGTGGTACCGTGTCGCCGCGGAGGAGACCGGACAGCGCCAGTTGATCGTCGCCGATCCCGACGGCTATCTGCTGCGGTTGGCGCAAAACCTGGGTTATCGGGCGGTAGGCTGAGCGCCGAGACTCGTTGAATGCGCTATGGCCCGATATAGGCCGCAAGCTCGTCTGGCGTTCCCAACGGGAAGGCCGTCTTCAGATGGTCGAGGAAGGCGGACACTCGAGCGCTCAGCAGCCGTCGCGACGGGTAGAGCGCCCAAAGCGCGATGTCCGGCCCGTCGACATCGCCCCAATGGACCAGGGTCCCGGCCGCCAGATCGTGGCTCACCAGCGAGATCGGGAGGCGCCCGGCTCCGACGCCGGCCCGGACGGCATCGCGAACCATGACGAGCGACGAGAGGCGAAGCACCGGATCGATCGTGATGCGGCATCGATCGGTCGGCGCGACGATGTCCCAGGCGGCGACGCCACCATCGGCACCTCGGACGACGACCGGAACCGCGAGAGGCGGCGCGGGACGGGCCAGGCGCGGGCTCGCCACGACGACCAACCGATCGCGCAGGAAGATCCGCCCCACGAGACTGTCGTCCGGATCCGGATTGACCCGGATCACCAGGTCGTAGCCCTCCTCGACCATGTCGACGGCGCGATCATCCGTCGTGATCTCGAGCCGAACCTCCGGATAGGACAGCGCAAATTCGGCCGCCAGATGTCCCATCGCGGTCTGGGAAAAGAGCAAGGGCGCGCTGATGCGCAGCCTGCCGCGCGGCCTCTCCGCACCCGAGGCGATGGAAGCCGCGGTCTCGTCGAGTTCGGTCAGCAGGGCCGCAGTCCGCTCGAAGAGCGCCCGTCCTTCCTCGGTGAGCGTCAGCGCGCGAGCGCCGCGCTCGAAGAGACGCAGGGCGAGTCTGGCCTCGAGATCCGAGACCCGGCGCGACAGGGTCGCCTTCGGTCGCCCGGTCGCCCGCGCAGCGCGTCCGAACCCGCCGTACCGGGCGACGAGATTGAAGTCTGTGAGGGCGAGGAGATCCATGCGTTCCACCGGCGAGACGGTCTGTCCAGAGATAGCGTCTGTCACTCCGAATGTGGATCGATCATTTCAGGGGTGTCCTACCAACCGGAGTGATCCTCATGACCATCCTTGTTACCGGCGCGACCGGCACCGTCGGCCGCCACGTTGTCGAACACCTTGTCGGGCGCGGCGCGGATGTCCGCGCCTTCGTTCGCGATCCCGCCAAGGCCAAGGTCCCGGCGGGCGTCGCCGTGGCCCAGGGAGACCTGCTCGATGTCGATGCGCTCAGAAGTGCCTTCTCGGGCGTGTCCACGCTCTTCCTGCTGAACGCCGTGTCGGCTGACGAAGTCACCCAGGCGCTGATCGCCCTCAACCTCGCTCGTGAGGCCGGCATCGAGCGGATCGTCTACCTGTCGGTGATCCACAGCGACCGCTACGTGAACGTGCCGCACTTCGCGGGCAAGTTCGTGGTCGAGCGCATGATCGAGCAGATGGGCCTGAACGCCACGATCCTTCGACCGGCCTACTTCATCGACAATGATCTCACCATCAAGGATGTCGTGACCGGATACGGCATCTATCCGATGCCGATCGGCAGCAAGGGTCTCGCGATGGTCGACACGCGCGACATCGCCGAAGTCGCCGCCCTCGAACTCCTCCGCCGCGAGCAGTCGGCGGTGCCGCTCCCGCTCGACCGCATCAATCTCGTCGGCCCTAACACCCTGACCGGTCCCGACGTCGCCGCGATCTGGACGGAGGTCCTCGGACGTCCGATCGCCTATCCGGGCGACGACACCGCCAGATTCGAGCAGAACCTCCGGCAATTCATGCCGAACTGGATGTCATACGACATGCGCCTGATGAGCGAGCGCTTCCTCACCGAAGGCATGCTCCCGGAAGCCGGCGACGTCGCCCGTCTCACCGCGCTCCTAAGGCGGCCCCTGCACTCCTATCGCGACTTCGCCTCGGCGATCGCCAAGGCCGAGAGGTCTTCACCGACCTGATGGGTGGCCGACGACAGCCGAGCACCCGACGATGGACCACGCGCCTGCTGTGCTCGCGGCTGCTCGTCAACGGGTCTCTGCGGCTGGCGGTGTGTGTGCGTGCCAACCGGCCGTCGAGAGAGGCACCCGCGCCACCGTCTAGCAGCATGGGTTTCCGTTTCGCGGACGCCGCCCTCGCGAAGGCTTGCCGCAGCACATTGAGAGTGGTAACTAGTTAACAAGTTTTTGGAGAGCGAGGGATGGCCGTTATTATTGGTCGGGTCGAGCGCCACCCCGAGCGCACCGAGACGGTGCGTCTCGACTTCACCCAATGAGCGATGCCGAATCGAAGTCCCGGTCCAGCGTGGAGCCCCTGGCCTCCTCCTCTCGCCCGGCGGTCGGCTCGCGGTCCGGTGGGCGCGGGGCATCTCCGCCGCCGACAACCCGCGCCATCTACGCGGCCTTGCGCCGCGACATCGTCACCCTGGCGCTCATGCCCGGCGCGAAACTCTCCGAGAACGAGCTCTCCCTGCGCTTCGGGACGAGCCGCGGCCCCGTCCGCGAGGCCCTGATCCGGCTCGGCGAGGACGGGCTGATCGAGGTCCTACCGCAGCGCGGCAGTTTCGTCGGCCGATTGTCGTTGCCGGCCATCGAGCGAGCCCGCTTCGTGCGCGAGGCGCTCGAGATCGCGGTGGTGCGGCGCGCCGCCGAACGGGGCCTGCCGCCCCGGCATCGCCGTCTGGCCGAGGCCTCCCTCGCCGCCCAGGGCGAGGCCGGGATCGATGCGGAGAGCTTCATCGCCCTCGATGACTCTTTCCACGCCGGCTTCGCCGAGGCGATCGGCCTTGGTAACGTCTGGTCTATCATCGAGCGCGAGAAGGCCCAGTACGACCGGATCCGCTTCCTCAGCCTGCCGGCCGCGACGCCGATCGACGTCTTGATCGGCCAGCACCGCACCATCCTGCAGGCGGTGCTCGATCGCGATGCCGCTGCGGCCGAGCACGCCGTGCGAGACCACATGGCGGAGGTGCTGAAGATCGTCGGCGACCTGCCCGCCCGCCACCCCGACCTTTTCTGACCCTCGTAGCGAAGGAGATTCCCGATGGAGCAGACTTGGCGCTGGTTCGGACCCGCGGACGCCGTGACGCTGGCGGAAGCCCGGCAGGCCGGCGTGACCGGCATCGTGACGGCGCTGCACGACATCCCCTATGGCGTTGTCTGGTCCGTCGAGGCCATCGAGGCCCGCAAGGCCGAGATCGCCCACGACCCCACCCTCGGGCTCACCTGGAGCGTGGCCGAGAGCCTGCCCGTGCATGAGGCGATCAAGATCGGGGAGGGCGACCTCGAACCCCTGTTCGAGAACTATCGCGCCTCCCTGCGCAACCTCGCGGCCTGCGGGGTGAAGACCATCTGCTACAACTTCATGCCGGTGCTCGACTGGGCGCGGACCGAACTCCGCCACGCGCTGCCAGGCGGCGGACGGGCCCTGCGCTTCAACGCTCACGAATTCGCGGCTTTCGACGGCTTCATGCTGGAGCGGCCGGGCGCCGAGGCCGACCATCCGCCGGAGGTGATGGAGCGCGCCCGGGCCTGGTTCGACCGGAGCACATCGGCCGACCGGGCCCGGTTGCTCGCCACCGTGATGGCGGGCCTGCCGGGCGCCTTCGACCGCTACAACATTGAGGGCCTCCGGCGCATGCTGGCGCTCTACCGCGACGTCTCGCGCGACCGGCTGCGCGAGAACCTCGTGCGCTTCCTCGATGCCGTCATTCCGGCGGCCGAGGAGGCCGGACTGCGCATGGCGATCCACCCCGACGATCCGCCGCGGCCGCTGCTCGGCCTGCCCCGCATCGTGTCGAGCGCCGAGGATATCGCCTTCATCACCGAAGCCGTCCCGTCCAGCGCGAATGGCATTACGCTCTGCAGCGGCTCGCTGGGTGCCGGCCCCGACAACGACGTCGTCGACATCGCCCGCCGCTTCGCCCCGCAGATCCACTTCGCTCATCTGCGCAATGTCATGAAGGAGCCAGACGGCTCCTTCATGGAGGCGGACCACCTCGACGGCGACACCGACATGATCGCGCTGGTCGAGGTGCTGCTCGCCGAACAGGGCCGACGGCGCGAGGCCGGCGAGGCGCGCTGGCGCATCCCGATGCGGCCGGACCACGGCCACGAGTTGCTCGGCGATGTCGGGCGGACGGGACATCACCCGGGTTATTCGGCAACGGGTCGCCTGAAGGGATTGGCGGAACTCCGGGGCGTGATGCGCACGCTGTCGCGCCTGCGCGACCTGCCGCTCTGACATCGGACAAGACCGCGAAACAATCGCGGCTTCCATAAATCTAGGGAGAGAAAAGTGAAGAAACGCCATCAGGTGCTGCTGCTGTTGTTCTTGGCCGGCATCATCAATTATCTCGATCGGTCGGCTTTATCGGTCGCGGCGCCGCTGCTGCAGAAGGACCTGGGCCTGTCGTCGGCCGACCTCGGCTTCGTCTTCTCGAGCTTCTTCGTCGGCTACGCGGTCTTCAACTTCGTCGGCGGCTGGGCGGCGGACCGGTTCGGTGGCAAGCGGGTCTACCTGCTGTCCATGGGAGCTTGGTCGTTCTTCTGCGCCCTTACGGCGGCCGCGTCGGGCCTCGTATCGCTGCTCGTCATCCGGGTCCTGTTCGGCATGGGCGAGGGGCCGCTGTCGGCCACCAACAACAAGATCGTCTTTACCTGGTTTCCTCGCCGCGAGGCGGCGAGCGCGGTCGGCATCGCCAATTGCGGCACACCGCTCGGCGGCGCCATCGCGGGGCCTATCGTCGGCTTCGCGGCTCTGGCCTATGGCTGGCAGGCGGCCTTCGTGGCGGCCGGCCTCCTGGGGCTCGTCTGGCTCGTCGCCTGGCGGTTTGTCTCGGCCGAGACGCCGGCGAGCCATCCGACCATCTCGGCGGACGAGCGCCGTGCCATCGAAGCGGACCGTGCCGCGAAGGATGTCGTGGCGGATCCGGCGCCCCTCGGCTTCTACCTGCGCCAGCCGACCGTGCTGGCGACCGCCATGGCCTTCTTCGGCTACAACTATATTCTGTTCTTCTTCCTGACCTGGTTTCCGAGCTATCTCATCCAGGCACGCCATCTCAGCATCAAGGACATGAGCCTCGCCAGCGTCCTGCCGTGGCTTCTCGGCTTCGTGGGTCTCGCGCTGAGCGGGATTTTGACCGACGCGATCTATCGCCGGACAGGACGGGCGCTCGAGGCCCGCAAATTGGTCCTCTGCGTGTGCCTCGGCATCGCGGGTGTCTCGGTCGCCCTGGCGGGGCTGGTCGAGACGACGGGTGGCGCGCTGGCGCTCATGTCCTGCGCCGTCTTCTTCCTCTATCTCACGGGCGGGACCTACTGGGCCATCATCCAGGACACGGTTCCCAGTGCCCGGATCGGCAGCGTCGGCGGCTTCGTTCATGCCCTCGCCAATTGTGCCGGCATCATCGGTCCGACCGTCACGGGTCTGCTCGTGCAGGGCACCGGAGCCTTTACCAGTGCCTTCGTCCTCGCCGGCGCTGTCGCGGCCCTGGGCGTCGCGGCCGTGGTGATCTTCGTCCGTCCCATCGCGGGCCCAGGCATCGAAAGTGTGCAAGGGCTGTACAGGCGTGCGGCGGTCTGATCGTCGACCACGCGGAACCATTCGAGGTATCTCGCGCGTGGGTCAGGGGTCTGCACATGCCAGGAGCGGTCGGTGGGGTCCGTCATCGGCGATCGTCGTCACACGCGCTGTCAGCGTGCTCGATTGCGAATCGGCGACAGACGTCCAAAGACCGCGTCTAGCCAGGCCGATTACCGTCGCCACAGATCGCAGTGATTTGATTATGACAACGTCGTGACGGTAAGTGTCCTTTTGCTAGATCCAAGAGGCTCAATTCATGACGTTCACCCATCCGCTTGCCCGTACGGCTCATGTCGGATCAACGGCAGGACTCGAAGGCAAGGTGAGGCGTGTCCTCGTCATCATCACTGGTCTTCAACTGGAAAAAGACCACAAGAATTACAAAGAAACCCAAGTGCAGCGCCTTTCCGATGCTGCTCTCAGGTGGTTGGGAGATCACGAAGGCGAAGCCGAGGACTTCATGTTGATGAATCGACCCAAAAAATGGGCGGGCGACAAGGACTGAATCTCGAAAAAGGCCACGCCGTACTCGGTGCGAGTACGGCCTTGCTGAGATGTCGGCTACACGACGATGTCGCCGGAGACATTCTCCAGTGACCCGACGGCGTGGTCGGATCGAGCGAGCATCACCAGCTGAACTGCAGCCGACCGATGAAGGAGTCGCTGTCAGCCTTGGCAACGTTCAGGGAGGCTGCGGCGGGTTCGGCATGGGAGTGCACGTAGTCGGCGGTGACGCGAATGTTGCGGTCCGGGTACCAGTTCACGCCGGCTGTGACGTCTTCGATTTCACCGCCCTTCGTCAATCCGTCCTGAAGGTCGAGCGCACTGTAACGAGCCGCGACTTCGAACACACCGATCCCGCCGCGTGAGATACGCTGCGCATCGTCGATCTCCACACCCTGAAGCACGGCGAATTCGGAACCGTAGGTGGGCGCCAGGCGGTAGGGCCGGCCGTTTCCGTTCACCACCCAGGCCCCCTCGACATAGCCGGACTGGAAGAAGCGGTCGCCGCGGTTGACGTTGGCCGCCGTCGGGGTCACGCCGGAGACGTCCGCGAAGGCATATTCGCTGGTGAGCCGGTAGGACTTGTATTGGTAAATGGCTTCGAGCCCGAGACGACCCGTCTCCTGTGCGTTCCTCAGCGTGCCCGTACTCACCAGGGTCTTGGCGAAGAGTTGGTCCTCGGGACGGCTGCTGAAGGACAGGTTGGTGTTGGTGGGATCCTGCGACCGATAAGAGCCCGCGATGCCGAGGTGCAACAGCTGATCCTGGGTGAGGATCGGGGCATAGGTAATGCGCGCCGTGCCGGACACGCCGTTGTCCTCGATCTGGGTCTCGCCGGTCGTGGTGCTGGTGTTGGCGTTGCCCCCGAACACGCCGGCCGTCACCGTCCAGTTGCTGCCATAAGTGCCGATCGCGCCGCCGAAGTTGCGTGAAGGGAACAGCGCATTGGTGAGCGCGCGCTCCGTGAAGGTGGTCGTGTTGTCGCTCCGGAGCTGGTCGAGCCCGAAAGGCTCCTTGAAGTTACCAGCCGAGATGATGACGTGATCGTAGCCTCGATAAGCCAGCACGGCATCCTGGATGGGCTGCGTCGCGTTGGCGAAGTCGTATTGGAACGCCACCTCGATGGCGTCGTAGAGGGTGAGATAGCTCTCGAAATAGGCACGACGGATAAGGAAGTTGTCCGCGTCGCCGCCGCCGAGCGCCGGCCCGAGGGAGCGTGGATTGAGACTGGCGGCGCTGGTGTCGAGCTGGAGGCGGCCGCCGATGCGGAGCTTCACCGCATTATCGACGGTCTGCACCGTGATTCCCTTGGTGTCGACCGAGAAGGAACCCCCGCCGGGCAGCAGGGTCGAATAGGCCGCGAGGAACGGAAGCGGCCCGTCGGCGGGCTTCTTCGCCGCCCCGCTGGACGCCTGCGGTGCGCCGTTGCCGAGAGGCTGCTTGGCGCCAGACTTTGCCGAGGTGCTATTAGTGTCGGACCCACCGGATCCGTCACCGCCCGATTGAGCGCTCTGGGCAAGGGCAGGGGTTGCCGCAGCCATAACAGCAGCTGCAAGCGGACCGATGAGAGTGACGCGAGCGGCCGATATCAGGTTCTTCCGGTACATAGGTGGCCTCGTGCTGTGCGGCTAAGAGCGAACTAATCGTAGTTTAGCCTCTCGGACACGACACAGTCTCGTCACAATAGTTGCCTGTCGGCAACACATTGGCCAAGGCTAGCTCAATCACTCAGCGGGCGGCCATCCAGGGTTGATAGCCGACAGGGCCATCTCGGTTGACGGGATCACCTGTTCAGGCTCACCACCTCGATCGCGTCGGGCTTGGCATCGACCGGCGTGGCATCGCGCCGGCCGAAATCCGCGGCCGCCGTCTCCTGACCCACCGCCACGATCGACTGACGGATGGCGCGTGTCTTGGTGAAGAGGTCGAACAGGCCGTCGCCGTCGCCGTAGCGCACCATGCGCTGCAGCACCGCGAGATCCTCGAGGAACCGCCCGAGCATTTCCAGCACGGCTTCGCGGTTGTTGAGGAACACGTCGCGCCACATCGTCGGGTCGGAAGCGGCAATGCGGGTGAAGTCGCGAAAGCCGCCGGCCGAGAACTTGATGACCTCGGAATCCGTCACGGTTTCGAGATCGGCGGCGGTGCCGACGATGTTGTAGGCGATGAGATGCGGCACATGGCTGGTGATGGCCAGGACGAGGTCGTGGTGCGCCGGCGTCATCGTGTCGACCTTGGCGCCGAAACTTTCCCAAAGAGCCCGCACCCGCGCTACGGCGTCATCGGGCGAGGCCGCGCAGGGGGTGAGGATGCACCAGCGGTTCTCGAACAGCGCCGCGAAACCGGCATCCGGCCCCGAGAATTCGGTGCCCGCCACCGGATGCGCCGGCACGAAGGCGACACCCTCCGGCAGATGCGGCAGCACCGCCTCGACCACCGAACCCTTCACGGAGCCGACGTCGGAGATCACCGCGCCGGGTGCAAGATAGGGCGCGATCTCGGCCGCCACGCTGCCGATGGCGCCCACCGGCACGCAAAGCAGGACGTGGTCGGTGCCACGCACGGCCTCGGCGATCGTGTCGGCCACCTCATCGGCAAGGCCGAGCGCCGCGACACGCGCCCGGACGGCAGGCGAGGCATCATAGGCGACGACACGGCCCACGCGTCCGCCGCGCCGCGCCGCCAGTGCCACCGAGGCGCCGATCAGCCCGAGGCCGATGATGCAGAGCCGGTCGAAAACGGGATCCTTCCCTGCCGCGCCCTCCTGGTCAGCCACGAGACGGGTCCGCCATGAAGCGCTTGAGTGTTTCGGCCACGAGCCGGTTGGCCTCTTCCGTGCCGACCGTCATGCGCAGGTAGTTCGGCAGACCGTAGGACGCGACGGAGCGCACCACAACGCCCTGGGCAGCCAGTGCCTTGTCGGCCGCCACGGCGGTGTGAGGTCCGCTCTCCGGGAAGCCGACGAGGAGGAAATTGCCGACGCTCGGCACGACCTCGAGCCCGAGCCCGGTCAGCTGCTCGGTCAGCCACGGCGCCCAATGGGCGTTGTGGGCGACGGCGGCGTCCTCGTGGTCGCGGTCCTCCATGGCGGCGATGCCGGCATCGAGGGCGGGCAGGTTGACGTTGAAGGCCCCGCGGATGCGGTTGACTGCGTCGCAGACTTCGGCCGTTGCATAGGCCCAGCCGACCCGCAACGCCGCGAGTCCGTGGATCTTAGAGAAGGTCCGCGTCATCACGACATTGTCGGCGGTGGCGGCGAGCTCCAGCCCCGACGAATAATCGTTGTTCCGGACATATTCGGCATAGGCGGCGTCGAGAACGAGGAGGATGTCGGGCCGCAGCCCGGCCTGTAGGCGCTTGATCTCGGAGAACGGCAGGTAGGTGCCGGTCGGGTTATTGGGATTGGCGAGAAACACGACGCGGGTGCGCGGCGTCACGCAGCCGAGGATCGCGTCGACATCGGCCGTCAGCGCGCGCTCCGGTGCCACCACGGGAACACCGCCGGCCGCCTGGATGGCGATA
Source organism: Janthinobacterium lividum (assembly GCA_050920985.1). Classification (GTDB taxonomy): domain Bacteria; phylum Pseudomonadota; class Alphaproteobacteria; order Rhizobiales; family Beijerinckiaceae; genus Lichenihabitans. Next base: position 29,635 of record JBPBQY010000058.1, read on the forward strand.
GGATAGACCAGGAATCCATGGGTCGTGTAGATCGCCTCGTCGCCCGGGCCAATATAGCTGTAGGCGATGAGGGACAGGATCTCGTCCGAGCCGCAGCCGCAGATGATCCGCGCCGGGTCGATGCCGTAGCGTTTGCCGATCGCCTCGCGCAACTTGGTGGCGGCCCCATCCGGATAGAGCTCGAGCTTCTGGGCCGCCGCGGTGAAGGCGGCCATGGCCTTGGGGGAGGGGCCGAGCGGGTTCTCGTTCGAGGAGAGTTTATGCAGCTTCACGCCGGGCGCGGCCGCACTCTTGCCCGGCACATAGGCCTCGATGGCGAGCACTCCGGCGCGGGGAACGGGGCGGATGGCGGCTGCGGTCGACATGGCGTGCGCTTCTCGGAGTCGGATGTGTCAGGCGGGAATGGCGGGGGCGAAATCGTAGCGCGCCGCGTGGCTGCCGATGCAGGACACGCGCACATCGGCCGCCACCGCCATGATGGCGTCGCGCAGCCTTGAGACCGCGGCTTCGGACGGCTCCGCCCCCGAGGCGAGGTCGGCGCCGGGCACCGCCACCAGCAGGGCCAAGCCATCGGCCGCCGCGGCCTGTTCCAGAATCTCGCCGCCCAGTGCCGCAACGGCGCCCGGGATACCGTCACGCCATCGGTCGACCCAGAGGCTCATGAGGAGCACTTCGGTGGCGGGCGTGGCGATGGAGGGCATCGCTACGACGAGCACCGGCATCCCGGCCGGATGGTCGGGGCGTTCGACGAAGGGCAGGCGGGCGATGACCTTGGGCGCGTCGGGTCCGACGAGCAGGCGCCACCAGGGTCCGGCCGTCGCGCCGCCATGTAGCCGGACGAGGCCGAGATCGGTGCCGGCGTCGCGCACCGCCGCGATCACGGCGGCTCCGCTCTCATGCGTGTGCAGAGGCACCGTGAAGCCAAAATGGAATCGCGCGGAGTCCCGCATGGCGGCATCGCCGGCCGACGCGTCGGCGTGGACCGCATAGGCGGCCTGGACGAAGGTGAAGGTCGAGATGATGATGCGCCAGATGCCTTCCACCGTGTCGAGCGGCAGACGCCCGCGGTGACGCTCGGCGATGTGGCGCATCATCGAAGCCTCGCGGTCCGGCCTGAAGGCCGATCCGCCGCCGGCCCTGGCCTTGACGGCAATGAGACGATCGATGATCGCGCCGCGCGCCATCAGGCTCTCGTGCATGGCGGCATCGATGCGGTCGATCTCGACCCGGAGGTCGCCCAGCGTCTCGGCCCGGTCGGCGGGATCTGCGGGCATGGGCGTGTCGGTCATCTCTGGGGCGCTTCGGCGACGGGTCGCCCCGCTTGTACCGGGGCGGCGTCGGCGACGCAAAGCCTGTCGCGCGGTGGCGCCGCTGGGCGACGCGGTGAGAAAGTCCGAGCCGGAGAAGTCGCGACACAAGCCGACCTCGGATTCGCCTCAAACGACCGTATGATATTCATACGATCGTAGGGAAGTGAGGAGCGCCGACCATGCTGCGCACGCAATCCATCCTGCCGCGAACCCTGGCCAAGTGGGTCTCCCAGGTCGCCGCCTCCGTCGGCGCGACGCTGGTCGCCACCGCCATCTATGCCGCCCTGCCGAAACCCGCCCCGGTCGACGCGCCACGGCCCGAACTGACCAGCGGTGGCAAATTCGCCGCCCGCGCCGCGCCGCCCGTCGCCTATGACGGGCTCGACAGGATGCCACTGCCCCAGGTGACGCCCGTGGTCGCCGCCGTCACGCTCGGTTCGGGATCGGAACCTGCGCTCGGTGCCGGAGTGGTGCGCCGCGTCTCGTGGGAGACACCGGTGCCTCTGGACCTGTCTCCGGATCGCGCTGGCCACATCGCCAAACCAGCCCGGTCGGCGGCTCGCGTCGACATCCGGCGTGCCGTCCCGGCCGAGCATCATGCTCCTGCGGCCGCCGAGACGGGTCCGGTGATCGCCTCGGCCAGCGAGCCGGAGAACCATGATTCGCTGATCCAGTCCCTGCCCAGGGTCCTTCCCCGTCTTCTGCCGGCTGCCCTGTCCGGGATCGAGCAGGCCTGGGCCGTGACGGCGTCGACAAGCGGCTCGCTCATGGCGCATGTGGTGCCGCAGATTCCGTGACGAACCCGCCCGATGATGCCGGCCGGGCGCGGGCCCCGTCTCGCCAGGCCGAGGCCACGCGTCGCGCCTTGATCGCCGCCGGGATCGAAGGCTTCGCCGAGCATGGGTTCGAAGCGGCCTCGGTGCGCGACATCACGGCTTCGGCCGACGTGAACCAGGGGGCCATCACCTATCACTTCGGCGGCAAGGAGGGGCTCTATCGGGCGGTGCTCGAGACCGTGCGCGAGCGGCTCGGGGCGACGCCGCTGATCGATGCCGAAAGCGTGGAGCTGTACTCTCCCGCGGAGACGCTGCGGCGCTTTCTGCGCCAGATGCTGGAGACCTTGGCCGAGGGTCCGACCAACCGGCGGCATTTGCGGGTCTTCGCCTGGGAGCAGTTGCGGCCCACCACCGTGGGGCGCGACCTGCAGCGGGACAGACCCTTCGCGCCCGTCGTCCTGGCGGGCCTGATCGTTCGCCGCCTTCGGCCGCAGGATGACGAGCGGGCGGCCGCGATCGCCAGCGCCTGGATGGTCGGGCAGGTCATCACCTTCGTGCGCGATGCCGACTACTGGGCGCGACCGCCTCATTCCATCGCGCTCGACGCCGCGGGTCTCGACCGGCTGGTGACGATTCTGGTCGGACTCTGCCTTGGCGGCCTGTTGACTTCGGCATAAACCGTCAAGCTTACAGAGATTTAATCGGCCGGATGACCTCCCAGGGCAGTGTGGCTGGGGTCCCGCTCTTGTGCCCGTTTCGGCCCGGAGCCATATTCCCGACAGAGTTCGGCGAACCGGAACCGGGCGCCGTCACCAGAGGGGATCTCATGTCCGACTACCGCAATCCGTCGTCCCGCTGGGGCGGGACCGCGGCCCGGGTTGGCGCAGACGTCGACCAGGGCCTTCGGACCTACATGCTGGGCGTCTACAACAACATGGTGCTGGGCTTGGCCCTGACCGGCCTCGTCGCCTACGGCACCCGTCTTCTCGCGGTCACCACCGACCCGGGCGAGGCCGCGGCGCGTTTTCACAGCTTCTACCTCACCAGCTTCGGTGTGGCGCTCTACGGCAGCCCGCTTCGATATGTGGTGATGCTGGCGCCGCTGGCCTTCATCTTCTTCTTCCAGTTCCGCATCGACCGCATGTCGGCCGCTTCGGCCCGGAACATGTTCCTGGCCTTCTCGGCCGTGATGGGCCTGTCACTGTCGTCGATCCTGCTGGTCTATACCGGGCAGTCGGTCGCGCTGGCCTTCTTCGAGACCGCGGCCGCCTTCGGCGCCTTGAGCCTCTATGGCTACACGACGAAGCGTGACCTGACGGCGATGGGATCGTTCCTGGTGATGGGCCTCTTCGGGCTGATCATCGTCAGCGTCGTAAACATCTTCATGCACAGCTCGGCGCTGCAGTTCGGCATCTCGATCCTGGCCGTCGGCATCTTCGCCGGCCTGACCGCCTGGGACACGCAGCGCATCAAGGAAATGTATTGGGAAAGCGACACCGCCGAGGTCGCCACCAAGAAGGCCGTCAACGGTGCCCTGATGCTCTACCTCGACTTCATCAACATCTTCACGGCGCTCATCCAGCTGACGGGCAACCGCAACAACTAAGATCCAGCCACAGCGACGACGAGACAAGCCCCGGAGCGATTCGGGGCTTTTCATGGCGGCACGCTGCTCGATGACCAACCCCGTCATGGCCGGCCTTGTGTCGGCCACCTACGCTGTGACGATCGGAGACGGATGCCGACAGCATCAGCACCGTCTCTCCGCGACGGCCGTGGCTCCGCATGGCGTGGGTGGCCGGGACAAGCCCGGCCATGACGGGGGAGAAGCGGAAGGGGCGGCTAGCGGCTAGGAACGGGCCAGCACCGCTTCGATGGCTTCCGCGATGGCCAGTAGGCCCCAGTCGTCGCCGTTGCGGCCCATCAGCATGAGGCCGGTGGCAAGACCGTCGGGGCCGCCCATGGACACCGTGGCCGAACAACCGTCGACGAGATTGACCCGCGACGCATTGCGCAGCATCAGGGCGTTCAGCCGATCGAAGTCGCGCTCCACCGCCGCGATGGTCGGCGCCACCACCGGCACGGTCGGGGCGATCAGAACGTCGAACCCTTGGTCGATGGCGTCGAACTCCGCCTTGGCGGCATCGCGCAGCCGGTGCGCGTCGGCCAGCGCCTCCGGCGTCACGGCTGCGCCCGTGCGGATGCGGCGCAGCACCCGCGGGTCGCCGACGCTGTCCAGGCGATCGAGATGCGGGGCATGGATCGCGTGGGCCTCGGCCGCCACGATGGTGGCATTGATGCTGCTCCCTCCGGCAAAGCACGGCACCGCGACATCGCGCAACACGGCTCCGGCCCGCGACAGCTCCGCCAGCGCACGGCCGTAATCATTGCCGACTTTCTCGTCGAGATCGTCGGCCAGCAGCGTCGACACGACGCCGACGCGCAGGCCCGCGACGCCGCGGCGCCGGGCCTCGGGACGCGGCTCGCCCGCCAGGATCGCGTAGATCGCGGCGCAGATGGCGATCGTCGACGCGATAGGCCCGAAACTGTCGAAACTGCCCGAGAGCGGAAAACCTCCGGCGAGCGGCACCTTGCCCTGGCTCGGCTTGAAACCCGCGAGCCCGTTCAGCGCCGCCGGAATGCGGATCGAGCCGCCGGTGTCGGAACCGAGCGCCGCGTCGCACAGGCCGAGCCCGACCGAGACGCCGCCGCCCGACGACGATCCGCCGGGAATGCGGGATCCATCACGGACGTTGCCCGGTGTGCCGTAATGCGGGTTCAGGCCCACGCCCGAATAGGCGAATTCGCTCATCGTGGTACGGCCGAAAGGAACCGCTCCGGCGGCGAGGAGCCGGGCCACAACAGGCGCATCGGCGGAGGCAGGCGGAGCCTCGCGCAGCAGGGCCGAGCCCGCCGTCGTGACGATGCCGGCCTCGTCGAAGAGGTCCTTGATCGAGATCCGCAGCCCCCGCAGCGGCAGGGTCTCGCCGGCGCGATGACGCCGATCGACGACGCGCGCGACCGCGAAGGCCTTGTCGGCATCGAAGCGGGTGAAGATCGTCGAGGCTTCGGCGAGGCCCAGAGCCAAGACGCGGTCGACGCCGGCGCGCGTGGCATCGGCGGCGCGAAAGCGGAAGCGGTCGGGATCGGCGCCGAAGAAAGAGGCGGCGGCGTGAAGTGAGGGGCTCAGGGCCGGACCCGCTTCACCGCCGCGATGGCTGCCTTGGCGTTGCGGGTGATGTCGGCCCAGCGGCCCTCGCGGATGTCCTCGGTCTTGGCGATCCAGGTGCCCCCGACCGCCGCGATGACCTTCATCTCGAGCCACTCGCCGAGATTGTCGACCGTGACGCCGCCGGTCGGGATGAATCGCGTCCCGAGATGGGCGAAGGGGGCCGAGATGCCGGCCAGGGCCTTCGGTCCGCCGGCCGTACCGGCCGGGAAGAACTTGCACAGGCGACAGCCGAGCCGGATGGCGGCGGAGAGTTCGGAGGGCGTCATGATGCCGGGGGCGAAGGCCCAGCCGGACGCCATAGCCTCCTGAACGATCGCGGGATCGAAGCCCGGCGCGAGGCCGAACTTGGCGCCGCTCTGCCGTGCCGCTGCCAGCGAATCGAGGTCGAGCACCGTGCCGGCGCCGACCATGAAGTCCGGTCGGTCGGCCGTCATCTTGGCCATGACGTCGGCGGCGGCCTTGGTGCGGAACGTCACTTCGGCAACCGGCAGACCGCCCTCCGCCAGCGCGTCGGCGAGCGGAATGGCGTGAGCGGCGTCCTCGATGGCGATGACCGGCATGATGCCGTAGCGGCAGGCCTGGGCGAAGACGTCGTCGGTCATGATGCGGCACCCCTGGTTGGCGTCGCAGTCGTAAAGCCTTGCACCGGGAGCGGCAAGACGAGAGCTTGCCCCTAACCGCTGCCGTATTAGTGGGCCTCCATCCAAGCGCGGGCGAGGTCCACGTCGGCTTGCGACAGGCCGTGGCGGGTCGGCAGGACGCGATGGTCGACGGAGGCTCCGGCTGCGGCGAGTTGGGCCGCCAGTCGGGCGGGGTTCTCGGCCGGCACGATCGGATCGGCGGCGCCCGAGAGCATCAGCACCCGCCGGCCGGTGAGATCCGCGGCCGGCGGAACGGCCAACGGCACCATGGGCCGCAACAGGACGGCGCCCGCCAGGACTTCGGGATGCAGCAGAAGCACGGCCGCCGCGATATTGGCGCCGTTGGAGAAGCCGAGCGCCAGTGGCGCCGCCAGGCTGTAGCGCTCGCGGGCTGCCGTTATGAAGGCCGCGAGCTCCTGCGCCCTGCGGCGAAGATCGTCCTCGTCGAAGACACCTTCGGCGAGGCGCCGGAAGAAGCGCGGCATGCCGTTCTCCAGCACGGCGCCCCGCGGCGACAGCAAAGGAGACCCCGGCGCCACCGCACGGCCGAGCGGGAGGAGGTCGGCTTCGTCGCCGCCGGTGCCGTGCAGCAGCAGCACCGGTGGTCGGTCGGGCCGGCCGGGTTCGAAGCGATGCACGAGGGCGAGGGTGTCAGTCATGGTCGGTTCCCTCTCGTCGAATTCGTTGGCAGGCTCTGTTGAGCGGCCGAGCCCGGCTTCAGCCCCCTCCACCGGGCTTCGCCCGGTCCCCCTCCCCCGCATCGCGGGGGAGGGGGACCACGCGAAGCGTGGTGGAGGGGGCGACCCGGGTAAGGCTAGGCCGGTTGCTCGGACCAACCTCACGCCACCTTGGGCAGCGCCGCCTCGATGGCGGCGCGGTGCTGTTCGAGCCCGGCCGGCAGTTTGAGCCCTTGGCCCAAGGCCTCGACCGCCTCGTCCACGGCAAAGCCGGGGGAGTCGGTGGCGATCTCGAACAACACGCCGCCGGGCTCGCGGAAGTAGACGGAGCGGAAATACTGCCGGTCGCGCTGCTCCGTGACGGACAACCCGTGCTCCCCGCCGAGCCGGTGCGCCATCGCGGCTTGCGCGGCATCGTCGGCGGCCCGGAAAGCGATATGATGAACCGAGCCGGCACCGGTGCGACCCGGCAGGAAGTTGCCGACGGCGCGCAGGGTCACGACGGCGCCGAGCGGGGCGCCGCCGACGAAGCGCGTCGCCGAGCCTTCTCGTCCGGCCTCACGGAAGCCGAAGACATCCGTCAGCACCGCCGCGGTCGGCCCCGCCTCTCCGAGCAGCAGCGTCACGCCGTGCAGGCCGCGGATGGCATGCTCGGCCGGCACGTCGCCGCCGCTCCAGGCCGGAGCCTCGCCGACCTCCGCCACGCCGACCAGCGCCAGCATCATGCCGTCCGGATCGCGAAAGCGCAGCACCGGCTCGCCGAAGACCTGAACCAGGGCCTCGTGCGTGACCCCCCTGGAGAGGAGCCGGTGGGTCCACCAGCCGATCGATGCGCGGGGCACCCGGAACGCCGTCTCCTGCGTCTCGCCGAGGCCGACGCGGCCGGGCGCCGCGTGCTCCACGGGAAAGAAGGTCAGGATGGTGCCGGGCCGGCCGGTCTCGTCACCGTAATAGAGGTGATAAGTGCCGGGATCGTCGAAATTGACGGTCTTCTTGACGAGCCGGAGCCCGAGCACATTGGTGCAGAAGTCGATGTTACGGGCAGCCGGGCCGGAAAAGGCCGTGACGTGGTGAAGGCCGGATTGGGACATGGTTCGTCTCCCTGGCTAGGCCGCGTGTCTTTGGGCGGCCTGCCGATACCGGCAATCTGGGGCTTGCCTCGTCGCGGTGAAACAGAAACGATGGAAACACATCGTTTCCAGGAGTGCGCCGATGCGCCTACCCGATTTCGAAGCCTGGGCGGTCTTCGCCAAAGTGGCGGAGACGGGGTCGTTCAACCGGGCCGCAGCCGATCTCGGCGTGTCGAAGAGCACCGTATCGAAGGCGGTCGGCCGACTGGAAACTCGGATCGGCGCCCGGCTCTTCAACCGTACCTCACGCCGGCTGTCCCTGACGCCGGCCGGGCTGGAGGCTCGGGAGGGGGCGGCGCGGATCCTGGCCGACGGCGAAGCCGCCGAGGCCCGGGCCAGTGCCGGTGCCGCGGAGCCGCGCGGGCTGGTGCGCCTCGCCGCGCCCATGTCCTTCGGCATCATGCATGTGGCGCCGTTGCTGCCGGATTTCCTGGCGCGGCACCCCGCCGTCTCGGTCGACCTGCATCTCGACGACGCCGTGGTCGATCTCGTCGGCCAGGGATTCGACATCGGTCTGCGCATCGCGGCGCTGCCGGATTCGTCCTTGCGGGCGCGGAAACTCTGCGCGGTCCGCCGTTCGCTCGTTGCGGCCCCGGCCTATCTCGATCGGCACGGGGCGCCTCACCATCCCGACGACCTCGCCCGCCATTCGTGTCTCGGCTACGCCTATCTACCGACGACCGACCGCTGGCGCTTCGTCGACCACGCCGGGCGCGAGGCTATGGTGGTGCCCTCCGGCGCGCTGCGGGCCAACAATGCCGATGCGCTCGTTCCTGCGCTCCTGGCCGGGCTCGGCCTGGCGGTTCAGCCGGACTTCCTCGTCTGGGAGGCGCTGCAATCCGGAGCGCTGGTCCGCGTCCTGCCGGACTGGTCGCCGCCGCCCATCGCCCTCCATCTCGTCACGCCGCCGGGCGAGCCCCGGCCTGCGCGCGTCACGGCGCTGATCGCCCATCTGGCACAAGGCCTGTCGTCGGCCGCCTGGGTCGAGGATCGCGCCGCATGAGTGTCTATGCGTCTCCGGCAGACGGGATCGGGTGAGAGCTTTCACACTCAATCCCGAGCCCAAGCAGTGTCATCCCGCCGCCCGCTGCTGCTCCGGCGCCATTCCGTATTGCAGCCAGATCGCCTTTGACCCCATCCCCTCGACGAAAGCCGCATGCGCGGCCTCTTCGGCGCCCGAGAGCGCTGACGGCAGCGGGGCAGGGCGGCGCAGCGGGACGGCGATCGTGCCGATGCCTTGCTGCTGCACGGTGCGCGGCCCGAGCCCGAAGCTGGTCTGCCGGCCGCCGGAAAGTTCGGCATAGACCTCGGCCAGCAGCTCCACGTCGATCATGGCGCCGTGCTTGACGCGTTTCGACGTGTCGATCCGGTAGCGGCCGCAGAGCGCGTCGAGCGAGTTCGGCGCGCCGGGGTGGCGCCGGCGCGCCATGGCGAGCGTGTCGATGACGTCGTCCATGCCGATCGGCGGGCGCTTCAAAAGCCCGAGCTCGTGGTTGATGAAGCGCATGTCGAATTCGGCATTGTGGATCACGAGCTTCGCGCCGCGCACGAAGTCGAGAAACTGGTCGACGTGATGCGCGAAGACGGGATGCGCGGCCAGGAACTCGGCCGAAAGCCCGTGCACCTTGAAGGCCCCCTCGGGCATGTCGCGCTCGGGGTTGATGAAGACGTGATAGCGGGCGCCGGTCGGGATGTGGTTGATGATCTCGATCCCGGCGATCTCGCACAGGCGGTCGCCCGTCTTGGGATCGAGCCCCGTGGTCTCGGTATCGAGCACGATTTGGCGCATCAGCCGTCCTGTTCCGTCGTCAGCGCCGCGATAACCTCGGCGACCCGGGTCCGCGTTTCGGCGAGTCCCGCGCCGGTCTCGATCACGAAACGCGCCCGCGCCCGCTTCTCGGCATCCGGCACCTGCTGGGCGAGGATAGCGGAAAGCCGCGCCTCGGTCATGCCGGGGCGGGCCATGACACGAACCTTCTGCACAGGCTCGGGGGCCGACACGACCGCGACGGCATCGACCGCCGCATCTTGGCCCGTCTCGTAGAGCAGCGGAATGTCGAGGACCACGAGCGGTGCTCCGGCCGCATGCGCCCCGGCCAGGAAGGCCGTCCGCTGGTCGCGGACCAGGGGATGGACGATGGCCTCGAGGCGCCGCAGCGCGGCGGGATCGCCGAGTACGCGCTGGCGCAACAGTTCGCGATCCACCGCGCCGTCCCGGGTCACGCCCGGGAAGGCCGCCTCGACGGGTTCTACGGCGGCACCGCGATAGAGCGCATGCACGCAGGCGTCGGCATCGAAGACCGGGACGCCGGCATCCCGGAACATCGCCGCCGTGGTCGACTTGCCCATGCCGATCGAGCCCGTCAGCCCCAGGGTCACCACGGTTCTCCCTCCCGCTTGCATCGGCCCCGAGCATCGGCGCTAAAAGGGAGCGAGGCAACGCGCGTCGGCGCTGCCCTGAATCGAAGACCGGTGCTGCCGGGAAGGAGAAGGCCATGAACGGAGCGGACCGCCTGTGCGATACGCTGCTCGGCAATGGTGTCGACGTGTGTTTTGCCAATCCGGGCACGTCGGAAATGCATTTCGTGGCGGCGCTCGACCGCCGTCCCCAAATGCGCTGCGTTTTAGGGCTGTTCGAGGGGGTTGTGACGGCGGCGGCCGACGGCTACGCCCGCATGGCCGACAAACCCGCCGCCACGCTGCTCCACACCGGGCCCGGCCTCGCCAATGGCTTGGCCAACCTCCACAATGCGCGGCGTGCCCGCACCCCGATCGTCAATGTCGTGGGGGATCATGCCGGCTACCATCTCGCTTTCGACGCCCCGCTGACGAGCGACATCGACAGCCTCGCCCGCCCCATGTCGCATTGGCTGCGCCGCTGCACCGGCCCGGCCGATGTCGGTGCGGCAGCTGAGGCCGCCATCGTGGCGGCCCGCACCCACCCCGGTGTCGCCACGCTGATCCTGCCCGCCGACAGCGCCTGGGGCGAGATCGCCGAGGCGGGCGACGTGAGACCAGCCACGATCCCGGCGCCCCGCGCCGTCGCGGAGGAGCGCATCGCCGCCGCCGCCGAGGCCATCCGCAACGCGGGACCGCGCGCCGGCATCCTGCTCGGTAACATGGCCCTGCGCGCCGGCGCTCTGGAGACGGCAGGCCGTATCGCCGCCGCGACCGGTGCCAAGCTCCTGTCGCCGGTGCAGATCGCACGCCTCGAGGCGGGCCGCGGCCGCGTGCCGGTGACCAAGATCCCCTATGCGATCGACCTTGCGCTGAAGTGCCTCGCCGAATTCGATGTCCTGGTGCTGGTCGGTGCGCCCGAGCCCGTGGCCTTCTTCGCCTATCCGGGCAAGCCGAGCCGTTTGCTGCCGGAGGGCGCGACGGCTCTGCTCATGGCGGAGCCCGGCGAAGCGCTGGGCGAGGCGCTTGAGGCCTTGGCCGACCGGCTCGGCGCCCGCACGCCGTTGCGGGTCTCCGTGCCGGCCGCGCTGGAGGGCGTGCCCGAGGGCGACCTCACCGACGCCGCCCTGTCGCATTCCATCGCGATGCTGTTGCCGGAGGGCGCCATCGTGGTCGACGAGGGGCTGACGACCGCGCGCTCGGTCTTCGACCTTTTCAAGAGCGCGCCGCCGCACGATTACCTGATGCTGACGGGCGGCGCGATCGGCATGGGGCCGGGCGCTGCCGCCGGAGCCGCGCTGGCCTCGCCGGGGCGCAAGGTCGTGGCGCTGCAGGCCGACGGCTCCGGCATGTACACCGTGCAGGGTCTCTGGACGCAGGCGCGCGAGAAGCTCGATGTCGTGACGATCATCTTCTCCAACCGATCCTACGCCATCCTGCAGCGCGAGATGCGCAACGTCGGCGTCAACCAGTTCGGCGACAACGCACGGCGCATGATGCAGCTCGACGATCCCGCCATCGACTGGGTGTCGCTCGCCAACGGAATGGGGGTCGAGGGTGCGGCTGTCGAGAGCGCGGAAGGGTTTCACGCCGTGCTGGACTATGCCCTGAACCGCGAGGAACAGGGACCGTTCCTCATCGAAGCCGTGATGGCGTGAACCCGATCGTCGAGAGCAACTGAACCATGGTCGGAAAAGTCGAAGCCTATGCGGCCCTCGGGGCCGTCCTGAAGAACGAGCGCTGGGCCTGGTCTGGGCACAGCGAGGACGAAACCACGATCGTCGTCACGCTCTGGGCCGACAAGCTGCGCGAGGTTCCGGGCGGCGGTGTCCGCTACGACCTCTACGACGCGCCAGACCTCGACAGTTGGCGCAGCAAGCGCGGCAACCGCGAGCGCATTCGCGATCTCGTGCTGGCGCGCGACCATGCCGAGGGTCTGTTCAAGGTCGTGATCGGCCGCGCCAACGATACGGGCGACGCCATGGCCGAGGGTTCGGTCTACGAAGTGTCCGATCTCACCATGCGGCTCATCGACCTCGACGAGACCACGGGCGAGTTCAGCGCCGAGACGGCCTGACCCTCACGACCGCGCGGGCAGTCCCGTCGCCAGGACGGCGCCGCCGATGATCAGCGCTGCGGCCGCGATCAGCATGAGGCTGCCTTCCGCCTGGCCGGTGAGGATCAGAAGCAGCGTCGAGACCAGTGGAGCCAGATAGGACAGGGCGCCGAGCACCGGTAGGCGCCCGTGCTTGGTGGCATGGTCCCAGGCCAGGAAGGCGAGGCCGGTTGGGCCGAGGCCGAGCAACACCACGGCTACCCATTGGCCAGGGTTCGGCACCACGCTCGGCTCGACGAGGACGTGGCAGATCGCCCCCGCAACCGCCACGGCGCCGCAGACTCCGACCAGCATGGCGCTGGGTACGGCGGCGAAGCGCCGGTTCAGCACCGAATAACTCGACCAGACGATGGCGCAGCAGAAAGCCGCCGCGAAGCCCAGCGTGGCCGACCCACCCACGACAGTTTCGGTACTCCGCCCCAGGATGATCATGGCGGTACCGCCGAGCCCCAACGCCGCTCCGACGAGATGGCGCAGTCGCAGGCTTTCGCCCGGTAGGGTGGCGGAGAGCAGCACAATGAGCAGCGGCCAGAGGTAGACGACGAGGCTCGCCTGCGCGGGCGGCGCTGCCGACAGGGCGTAGAAATAGAGGGCATGGTAGAGGAACAGGCCTCCGAAGGCGAGGAGCCAGGGTGCCGGAGGCTGCTTCAACTCGGCCAGCGCCGCAGGACCTCGCACCGCCAGGAGGATGAGCCCTGCCAGGAAGGCGACGCCGAAGCTCAACGCCAGGAGTTCGACGGCCGGCAGACCGCGCGCCGCGACCGTAAATAGGGCCAGCGCGGCCCAGAGCAGGATCGCCGCGACCCCGATGAGGGTGGGCCGGACCGTCCGCCGCGCCTCGATCGTCGCCTGGCTTTCCATGCCGCCTCATCCTTGCCGCGGATTCCTTCGCAGCGCATAGCATGCCGCGGGCCTCGGCCTTCCGCTCTCCGACAGTTCAGGACGACATATGCTGGCTTTTCTGCGCGCGACCGTCTGCTCGCTCGTTCTGTCCGCCGCGCTCCTGACCTCGGCCCGGGCCCAGACGGCATCCGGCGCCGCGACCCCGGACTTTGATGCAGTTGCAGCGGCTCAGAACGCCGCCAATGGAGCATCAGGCCCGCGCTCGGTGCCGACGAAGATCATCCCCGTGCCCGACGACGTCGATGCCGCCACGAGAGCTCTCGTCGCCGCGCCTTATCGCGCACTGGCCTGGGACGCGAACCCGCCCGACGCCGCCGCCTGGCGGGCGCTCATCGATCGGCTCGCGACATCGGCGCTGCCCGGCCTCGCCAAGGCCCGGGAAGCGCTTGGCGTGTCGATCGAGCCCACGACGATCGGCGGCGTGAAGGGCTTCGTTCTCACGCCATCGTCGATCCCCGAAGCGCACCGGGGCCAGGTGATCTTCAACATTCATGGCGGCGGCTACGTCTACGGCCCGGGGGAATCCGGCACCGCCGAGGCCATGCTGATGGCGGCCTATGGCGGCTACAAGGTCATCGCCGTCGACTACCGCATGCCGCCCGACGCGCCGTATCCGGCCGCCATGGACGATGCCGATGCCGCCTACAGGGCGGTCATCGCGGAGACCGATCCGCGCAAGGTGGCGGTCGTCGGAACCTCCACCGGTGGCGGCATGACGCTGGCGTTGATGCTGCGGTTGAAGAGCGAGGGCGTGGCGCTGCCTGGCGCCATCGCACCCGGCACGCCCTGGTCCGATATGACCGAGACCGGTGACACCTACAAAACCAACGAATGGGTCGACAACGTGCTGGTCAGCTACGGGGGCTATCTCACCCACGCGGCCCGGCTCTATGCCGCTGGCCATGATCTCAAGGATCCGCAACTCTCGCCCATCTACGGCGACTTCCACGGCCTGCCGCCGACCATCCTGACCAGCGGCACCCGCGACCTCTTTCTGTCGAACACGGTCAGGACCCAGCAGAAGCTGCGGGAGGCCGGGGTTGTGCAGGAGCTCCAGGTCTACGAGGGCATCTCCCACGCCCAGTACCTCTTCGACCCTCAGGCACCGCTGACGAAGGAGGTCTTCGGCGAAATCACACGGTTCCTCGACGCTCATCTGGCGAAGTAGAACGCCAATCCTTCTCCCGCGTGACGGGAGAAGGACAGCACTCACCCAAAGATCGTCGCCCCCGAATCCGCCGCACCGACGGCGGCGCGGAACGGGGCGAAGAGCTCGCGGCCGCAGCCCCAGTGAGAGTCCTCGAGATCGCAGGTGGCGGGCTCTCGGGCCTCCCACTCCTCAGCGTCGACCAGCACGTCGAGCCGGCCCGTGACAGCATCGATGCGCACGATGTCGCCGTCGCGCACCTTGGCGATATGGCCGCCCTCGGCAGCCTCGGGCGTCACATGGATGGCGGCCGGCACCTTGCCGGAAGCCCCGGATAGGCGCCCGTCGGTCACGAGGGCGACGCGATGGCCGCGGTCCTGCAACACGCCGAGTGGCGGCATCAGCTTATGCAGTTCCGGCATGCCGTTGGCCTTGGGGCCCTGAAACCGCACCACCGCCACCATGTCGCCGGTGAGTTCTCCTGCCTTGAAGGCCATCTGCAAAGCCTCCTGCGAGTGGAAGACGCGGGCCGGCGCCTCGATGACGTGGCGATCAGCCGACACCGCCGAGGTCTTCAGCACGGCGCGGCCGAGGCCACCGTCGAGCAGCTTCAGTCCGCCCGTGGCGTGGAACGGCGCCGCCACGCCGCGCAGCACGGTCTCGTCGCCGGAGTGCTCGCTCCCGTCGCGCCAGACGAGCTGTCCGTCGGCACCGAGCGCCGGCTCCTTGGTGTAGGCGTCGAGCCCATGGCCGAAGATCGTCTCGACGTCGCGATGCAGCAGTCCGTGGCTGAGCAACTCGCGGATGATGAACCCCATGCCGCCCGCGGCATGGAAGTGGTTCACGTCGGCCTTGCCATTCGGATAGACGCGGCAGAGCAGCGGAACGATGTCGGCGAGGTCCGAGAAATCCTGCCAGGTCAGCTTGATGCCGGCCGCCGCCGCCATGGCGACGATGTGCAGCGTGTGATTGGTCGAGCCACCGGTGGCGTGCAGGCCCACGATGCCGTTGACGAAGGCCCGCTCGTCGAGCATCCGCCCCATCGGGGTGTAGTCGTTGCCGAGCGCCGTGATCTCGAGCGCGCGGCGTGCGGCCTCGAGCGTCAGGGCATCGCGCATCGGCGTGTTGGGATTGACGAAGGAGGCACCGGGGAGATGCATCCCCATGATCTCCATCATCATCTGGTTGGTGTTGGCCGTGCCGTAGAAGGTGCAGGTGCCGGGGCCGTGGTAGGACTCGGCTTCGGATTCGAGCAGCGCCGCGCGGTCGATTTTCCCCTCGGCGAAGAGCTGTCGGATCTTGGCCTTCTGATCGTTGGGCAGACCCGACGTCATGGGTCCGGCCGGAATGAAGATCGCCGGCAGGTGGCCGAAGCTCAGCGCCCCGATGACGAGGCCCGGCACGATCTTGTCGCAGATGCCGAGATAGACCGAGGTGTCGAAGGTCTGGTGCGACAGGGCGACGGCGGTCGAGAGCGCGATGACCTCGCGCGAGAACAGCGACAGCTCCATGCCGGCCTCGCCCTGGGTGACGCCGTCGCACATGGCAGGGACGCCGCCCGCCACCTGCGCGACACCGCCCGCCTCGCGCGCGGCGCGGCGGATCATCTCCGGGTAGCCCTCGTAGGGCTGATGGGCCGAGAGCATGTCGTTATAGGCCGTCACGATGGCGAGGTTGGCGCCCGTTCCGGAGCGCAACATGGATTTGTCGCTGACGCCGCAGGCCGCGAAGCCGTGGGCCTGGTTGGCGCAGCCGAGCCGGGCGCGGCGCGGGCCGGCCTCGGCGGCCTTGGCGATCCGGTCGAGATAGCGGTCCCGCGTTTCCCGGCTGCGCACCACGATGCGCTGCGTGATCTCGCCGAGGCGGGCGTTCAGGGCGCTGGAGCCGTCGTTCATGGTGGTCCTCATCGACCGGCACGCCTTGGGTCGCCGGCATGCCTGAAGCTTGTCTCTCTGTAACACGCGGAACAGCGCCGGTAACCCGCATCCCGCTGTTCGGACCCGGTGAGGGAAGGCGGCGCTTCGCCCGGAGCCGACGAGGTTGCGCGTGATCCCGCGACGGAACGCCTCGCGTCACCGATCGTTAAAAGCGCGCCGAGCCGCGGCTATCCGCGGCCGTTGTGCGGGGATGACAGCCATGAGCGATGCCAAGCAGGCCCAGGACAAGCCCAGCCAACCGGCTGAATTCGATGCCGCCAGGGTCCCAAAGATTCCTTATCACCCGGTGCTGGCCGGCCAGCCAGCCCTGGTGACGGGTGCCAATTCAGGCATCGGCGAGGCGGTGGCCCTAGGCCTGGCCCAGGCGGGTGCCGATGTCGCCGTCAATTACGTGACCCACCCCGAAACCGCCGAGGAGGTCGCCCACAAGATCGAAGGCTTCGGCCGCAAGGCCATCGTGCTCAAGGCCGACGTCTCCAAGGAGGACGAGGTCGACGCCATGTATGCGGCCGCCATCAAGGAATTCGGAACGCTGCATATTTCGGTGTCGAATGCCGGCTTGCAGCAGGATTCTGCTTTCATCGACATGACGCTGCAACAGTGGAACACGGTGATCGGGGTGAACCTCACCGGCCAGTTCCTCTGCCAGCGGGCTGCGGCGCGCGAGTTCCTCAGGCGCGGTGTCGTCAAGGACGTGTCGCTCGCCGCCGGCAAGATGATCTGCATGAGTTCGGTGCACCAGCAGATCCCCTGGGCGGGACACGTCAACTATGCCTCGTCGAAGGGCGGCATCCTCATGCTGATGCAGAGCATGGCTCAGGAGCTCGCCCCGCATTTCGTGCGGGTGAATTCCATCGGTCCCGGTGCGATCCGCACGCCCATCAATACGGCGGCCTGGTCGACCCCCGAGGCCTATTCGGATCTCATGACGCTCGTCCCCTACAAGCGCATCGGCGAGCCGGACGACATCGCCCGCGCTGCCGTGTGGCTGGCCTCCGATGCCTCCGACTATGTCACCGGCACGACCCTCTTCGTCGATGGCGGCATGACGCTCTATCCAGGATTCGCCACCGGCGGATGATCGCGCCGCGTTCGTCCCGATAAGCGACCGGCGATCTATCGCGATTGTCGCGTATTCGACCTTGCCGCATCATGCCTCTCCTTTCCGCATTTCGGAGTGATCTCTTGGCCCGTCCTCTCGTTCTCATGCCTGCCCGGATGGCACCGCTCGTCGTCGAGGGCCTCGCCCGCGAGGTGGAACTCGTCAAGCTCTGGGAGGCGGAGGACGCCGAGGCGACCCTGGCGAAAGTGGCGCCCGAGGTCGGTGCCCTGGCGGTCGGCGGACATGTCAGGGTCGACGGTGCCTATCTGCAGCGCTTTCCCAAGCTGCAAATCGTGTCGAACTTCGGGGTGGGCTACGATGCCGTGGATGCCGTCTGGGCCGGCAATCATGGCATCGTCGTCACCAACACGCCGGGCGTGCTCGACGAGGAGGTGGCCGATACGACGCTCGGCCTCATGCTCGCGGCGGTGCGCCAACTCCCGGCCGCCGAGCGTCACCTCAGAGCGGGCAAGTGGATCGATGGCGCCTTCCCGCTGACCCATACGCTACGCGGTCGCACGGTCGGGATCGTCGGCCTGGGGCGGATCGGCAAGGCCGTCGCGAAGCGGGCCGAGGCCTTTGGTCTCGCCATCATGTATCATGGCCGCAACCAGCAGGCCGGCGTCGCCTACCCTTATCACCCGACCCTGGTCGGCCTCGCCGCAGCCTGCGATATCCTCGTGGTCATCACGCCCGGCGGTCCCGAGACCTGCAACCTCGTCGATGCCGCGGTCCTGAAGGCGCTCGGCCCGAGCGGTATTCTCATCAATGTGGCACGTGGCTCCGTCGTCGACGAGGCGGCTCTGATTGACGCCTTGCAGACGAAGACCATCCTCGGTGCCGGGCTCGACGTCTTTGCCGAAGAGCCCAAAGTGCCTCAGGCTCTGCTCGACCTCGACCATGTCGTCTTGCTGCCGCATGTGGGATCGGCGTCGCAGCACACGCGCAACGCCATGGGACAACTCGTCGTCGACAACATCAGCCATTGGGCGTCGGGCCAGCCGCCGTTGACTCCCGTCGCCGAGACGCCCTGGGGCGGAAGCTACAAGGCCGTACCGACCACCCGATGACGCGGCCGGGCCTCTTTGCATAAGGCCGGACGCTTCCATCTCTTCCAAGGATTGTCACCGCCGGCGTCGAGCCCGCGGTGACGGTTCCCCGAACGCCGACACTATCATGACAGGGCCCGATACGATGAACACGATTCGCCGCGCGGCTCTTGGGGTTGCGGCCGTCCTTGCGGCCGTGCCGGCGGTGATGTCCGCTGCGGCCGCCGCTCCAGCTTCCGCGACCGTCTGGACGCTGTTGCTCGACGGAGGCGAAAAGCAGTGTCGCCTGACGCTTCGCCCGGAAGCGGCGGGGCACGGCGCATCGGTGGCCATGCCGCCCGGATGCCATCGCGCTTTTCCGGCCCTCGCCGGCGTTACAACCTGGTCGGAGTTCGGCGAAGGGCTGCATTTCGACGACGCCCGCGGCGACACGCTGTTGGCCTTCGACGCCGATGGGAAGGGCTTTCGCACGACGAGCCCCCAGGGCGAACGCCTCATCCTGACCTCTGCCGATGGCAAGGGACGCGACGCCCTCGATAAGGAGGCTGCCGCGGTCTCCGACAAGACCGGTCCTGCCCCCGGGATCGCCCAGGGGGAGACCGCAAAACCGGTCGCCGCCGTCAAGAAGGTCAATGCGGCATCGGAGAAGCCCGCCGAGGTCGCGGGCCGCTTTGCGGTGTTGCGTGACAAGACCCGCGACACGGGCTGCATGGTGACGCTGGACGACAAGGCGCGCGGCCCTGGCGTGACCCTCAAGGCGCGGCTCGCGCCCGCCTGCCGCGACCAGGGCATCGTGATCTTCGACCCCATCGGCTGGCAGATGGAAGCCGGCAAACTGGTCCTGACGGCCCGCAAGGGACACACGACCGCGCTCGACCACCAGGAAGACGGCACCTGGATGAACGAGCCCAAGAAGGGCAAGGCCCTCTCCCTCAAGCGAATCTGACGAGCGTCTCCTTCGACACCTTCGTATCGAACGCCAAGCGAGAGCAGATCGCGATCAGCTAGGGTCACCTGGTCGCGTGAAGATGCTCGTCAAAAAAAGAAGCTAGAGCCGCGGCCGCGAACCAAGGCGAGCGGCGACGGCTCTAGTCGCCAAGCCTCTCGGCGAGGCGCTGGGTCGATAGGCGCTGGGTCGATCCAGACGGGGGCCTACGGCTGGTGCTCGATTCCCGCAGCTCCTACGACCGATAGACGCGGGTAGGCTTGGCGCTGTGAAGGGCGCCATGGTGGCCTCCTCTGAAAACCCTGACGTTTGCCGCCAGGGCGGCATGCCATCAGCGACGGACGCTCGCCACTCGTAGTCGCGCAGATCCTCATAGACTTGTAGCGTTCACGTCGCATGTCCAATGCGACAAGATGAGTAGACAGTCCGGGGGCGAGACGACCAGGGTCGTGGAGATCGAGCCCTGTGAGATACTCAATCGCGGCGGTGATCAGCCTCTTTCTTATCATTCGACATAGTCCATTGGCCTTGGCTCACGACCAATGGAGCAATGGCGATCCGGTTCCTGCTTGGATCAAGGCACAGTGTTGCGGTCTATCCGATGCACATCAACTATCCGATGAGCAGGTTTACGTGACACCGGCCGGCTACAAGCTCGATGGTTACGCGCGGATCATCACAGACAACAAGTTAATGCCCTCTCCGGATGGGAGCTGGTAGGCTTTCTACCGCAATTACGACGATGGAACGCAGAGCACGGTCTACTGCTTCTTCGGGCCGGAGCGCGGCTCGTAGAGCAAAGAAGCTTTCAGCCCTCGCTGATCGACGTCGCTTTCGTATTGACTGGCTGCTCTCGCGACGGCGGCGGGTCGGACGCGTCCGGCGAGGTCGATGTCTCCTCCTGCACCCAGCCCAGCGCCGAGAGCGCCGGCTCCATGTGCGGTGGCACCGGCGCAGACACCGCAATGGCGGCACGGCTGGGGTAGAGCGGCACCGAGAGGCCCCGCGCCAGGAGATGCAGCGTCTCGCCGCTGTCTCGCGCGCCGTAGATGCCGTCGCCGAGCAGAGGCCAGCCCTGTGCCGCACAATGGACGCGGATCTGATGCGTGCGGCCGGTGCGCGGCTTCAGTTCGAGCCAGCTTCGCCCCGCCGCCCGGCCCAGCACGCGCCAATCGGTGACGGAGGCCTGTCCGGCCGGATCGACCTGCATCCACCAGCCCCGCGTCGCGTCGCGTCGTCCGAGCGGCAAGTCGATCGTGCCGGACTCCGCCTCGGGCGAGCCTTCGACCACGGCCCAATAGGTCTTCTCGATCCGCCCGGATTTGAACAGCGTCCCGAGCTTCTGCAACGCCTTGCGGTGGCGCCCGAGCACGAGGCAACCCGACGTGTCGCGGTCGAGCCGATGCGCCAGGGCGGGGACGCGCGGCAGGCCGAAGCGCAACGCGTCGAAATGCGCGTCCAGGCTGTCGCCGCCCTTCGGGCCGGGATGGACCGCGATGCCGACGGGCTTGTCCAGCACCAGCATCAGGGCGTCGCGGTAGAGAAGGCGGGGGATGAGGTCTATCGGCTGCACCGGGAAAGGCTTATCGGAACCGGGACGGCGTGGCGAGCCGCGTGGGTGCAAGGGACGACGAGATCGATGGCCGGCGACGACGATCAGGGCGACAGAAAGAAGCCGGGGTTCTTCAAGCGGCTATTCGGCGGCGTGGCGTTCGAGCCCGAACCGGAACCCACCCCCGAACCGGTTCCCGCAGCCGAGCAGGCCCCTCCCGAAACGGTCGCGCTTTTGCCGGCGGTCCACGACCTGCCGCCTCTCGTGCCGACGCCGGACCCGATACCCGCCGCGTCGGTGCGGCTTGCCCTCGATGCTGAGCCTCTCCTACCGACCATCGCCGAGCCCGTACCGCCGGCGCCGGTCGTGGAGAGGCCGGCCGTCGTCGAGATCCCGACACCCGCTGGAGACGGAGCGGCTTCGCAATCCGCTTCGTCCGAGGAGCCGCAGCTGCGCGGCTGGTGGTCCCGGCTGACGGGAGGGCTGTCGCGCTCCTCCTCGTCGATCAAGGACGGCATCGTCGGCATCTTCGCCAAGCGCAAGCTTGATGCGGCGACGCTCGACGACCTCGAAGACGTGCTGATCAAGGCCGATCTCGGGCTCGCCATGGCGACCCGCATCACCGGGGCTCTGCGCGGCAGCCGCTACGAGAAGGGCATCGACCCCGAGGAGGTCCAGGCCATCCTGGCGCGCGAGGTGGAAGACGTCCTGGCGCCGGTCGCGGTCCCCTTCGTGGTGGACGCAGCTCAAAAACCCTTCGTGGTGCTGGTGGTGGGGGTCAACGGATCGGGCAAGACGACCACGATCGGCAAGCTCGCCGCCAAGCTCTCGGCAGAGGGCAAACGCCTGACGCTCGGCGCCGGAGACACGTTCCGGGCCGCCGCCATCGAGCAGTTGCGCATCTGGGGCGAGCGGACGAACTCACCGGTGGTCTCGCGGCCGCAGGGCTCCGATGCGGCGGGTCTCGCCTTCGACGCCATCAAGGAGGCGCGCGAGAACGGATCGGACGTCGTGCTGATCGATACGGCGGGCCGGCTGCAGAACCGGGCCGAGCTGATGGATGAACTCGCCAAGGTGGTGCGGGTCGTCAAGAAGGCGGAGCCCGGCGCGCCCCATGCCGTGCTGCTCGTTCTCGACGCTACGGTGGGCCAGAACGCTTTGAGCCAGGTCGAGATCTTCTCCAAGGTGGCGGGCGTCACCGGTCTGGTGATGACCAAGCTCGACGGAACGGCCCGCGGCGGCATTCTGGCCGCCGTGGCCGAGCGATTCGCGCTACCCGTTCATTTCATCGGCGTCGGCGAGGGGATCGATGATCTCGAGCCCTTCGCGGCGCGGGATTTCGCGCGCGCCATCGCGGGGCTCGAGCGGTCCTTGCCGGGCGAGCCATGAAAAGATCGGGATGGTCGCTTTAAGAAGCGGCCGTTTGCGGCTATCGGAGCGATGCTCCCATCATAGGCTACTCATGACGACGATCGAAGACCGGCCGCCCGTTCAAGGCACCCCCGTGCCACCCCAGACCCCACGGGGCAGGACGATCGACCCGACCCTGAAGCTGCTCCTGGAACTCGGGCCGCTGGGCTGCTTCTTCGTCGCCTCCTGGCGCTACGGGCTGCATGTGGCGACGGGCGTGCTGATGGTCGGTGTCGTGGTGACGCTCGCCGCTTCCTATGCGCTGACCCGGCGTCTGCCCATCATGCCGGTCGTCACCGCCATCGCGGTGCTGTTCTTCGGCGCTTTGACCTTCTATTTCGACAATCCGGTCTTCATTAAAATCAAGCCGACCGTGATCAACTGCATCTTCGGGACGGCCTTGCTGGGCGGGCTTTACTTCGGCAAGCCGCTGCTACCGATCGTGCTGGATTCGGCGCTGCATCTCGACGAAACCGGCTGGCGCAAGCTGACGTTCCGCTGGGGCATCTTCTTCTTCGTGCTGGCAGCACTGAACGAGATCGTGTGGCGGACGCAGAGCGACGTCTTCTGGTCGGGCTTCAAGGTCTTCGGCACCATGCCGCTGACCGTGATCTTCGCCCTGTCGCAGGTTCCGTTGATCATGCGTCATGAATTGAAGGCGAAGGCACCGCAGGAAGAGCATTTCTGAAGGCGCGGGGAGACGCGCGTCGGACGTGGAACTACTTGCTGCTGCCTCCGGTCGAGATCCCGTCCGACCGGCCCTGACCGTCTATCCCCTCTCCCGCTGAACCTTTGACGCTGGTCCCGGTGCCCGGCGCGCCGGGCGTGCCGACGGTGGACGCGGACACCGGTTTGCCTCTGGTCGCACCATTCCCCGCGGTCGAGCCGCCGAGTCCCGTTCCGGCCACGCCGCCGTTCCCTGGATTGGTGAGGTCCTTGGTGCTTCCGCCGTCCGGAAGGCGCGAGCTGTTGTCGACCGGGGCGCCCCATGCTGCTCCCGCGATCAGCAACACGAGGGCGGCGGCACACGCCCCTTTGAAGGTCGCGCTGATCCGGTCCATTCGTCGCTCTCCGTCTTCCCTTGCCATCGGCCTCGGATCCGACATCGCGATCAGGGTGTCTTGCCGGTGGCCACGCCACCGTTGCCGTTGGCGCCAGAGCCCACGACGGAACTCCCGCTCACGCCGCCTGTCGAAGATCCAACCGCGGGTGGCGTGGTGACAACCTTGCCGCTGCCGAGCGTCTTGACCCCGGTCTGACCCGTACCGCCAGCGTCGCCCTGGCCACCGTTCGAACTGGCCGATCCCGTCCCGCCGCTGGTCCCGCCCGTCTGCCCACCGGGGGTCTGCGCCTGCACGCCCGTTACCGGCACGGCGATGCAAAGGCCGATCAGTATCAAGTTAGAAAGCCAACGCCTCATCCGACCCTCCCGATTTCCGCTCCCGACATGAACGTGGCATCGACAGGTTCGTTGCCGATGCAGCAAGGTTTGCAGCGGAGATGTCGACAACCTCGTTCCGACGGCTTGCATTCCGCCCCGATCTGCGTCAAAAACCATCTCGTCGCCTCCGGGCGACACGGATGCGGGTGTAGCTCAGTGGTAGAGCACAACCTTGCCAAGGTTGGGGTCGAGGGTTCGAATCCCTTCGCCCGCTCCAGTTTTGCGCCAAGGCGCGTTTGTCCTTAGCTCGTCTCAGGCTCAGCCTGTTTGCCGTGGCTCAAAGGCGTTCTTCTAAGCAGTCAGAGACTCGACATTCCGCCGCAACTCGCCCCGGACCGAGAGGTCAGCGGACAGGAGGAACCGTCACGCCAGCGGCGCGGCACGAGGCGCGGGCCACTTCGGGGCAGGGAGTGAAACCCTTGAGGTCCTTGCTGAAGCAGACCCTGACCTCTTCGAGATCGCCGGCTCGGCAGGTCACCGCCATCTCGTCGGTGCGCAGACCGGGATTGGCAGCCGAGAAGGCGCGCGCCACGTCGATCGGCGCCCAGGTCTGCTCGGCCTTCGGAATCTGGAAGGCCGGCGGGATCGTCACGGCATCGCGGGCGCGGCGGACGGAGGCGAAATAGTCGGTGGGGCTCAGGCCCGAGCAGGTGCCGTGCTTGCGCCACTCGTAGCGCGCCAGGCCTTCGTCGGGGTAGAGACCCTTCACGGTGTCGAGCGCCTGGCGCGACGGGCTGCGTCCCGCCGGCCCGCAGTCGCCGGGGAAGCCGTGCTCGTATTGGGGCCATAGCCCGTGCACCACGAAGCCGAACCCGCTGCCGGCGGCGCACTGGTCCTTGGCCTTCTGGTCGCCTCCGGTGGCGCAGAAGCCCGGCGACCAGGACAGCGAGAGGACGTAGAAGTCGAAGGCTCCCGGCGCTGCCGTCTCGGCCGCGCCGGGCGATGCCGCCGCGAGACCCAGGAGCAGCGCCGCAACCTTCGCCCGCATCAGGGTCGGGCCAATTGGCAGGAGGGCGCGTAGGCGAGCTCGCGGTCGAGGCCGGTGAGGCACCATTCCACGCCGGGGCCGAAGCCGATCATGCCCTGGTCCTCGGCCACCGAATAGGAAACGTCGTGGTAGGAATTGTCGTTCAGCAGGGCTCGCGCGGTGCAGAAGTTACGCGGGATGTGATCGAGACCCCAGGGCCGCGCGGCCAGCAGCTTCACACGATCGAAGCTGACGATCTCGAGCGACGTGTTCCAGTACTCCGACTCCTTGCGGGCGAAGCGGGACGAAATGGTCGACAGGATGTCGGTGTCGCTGCAGGCTGGCAGGTCGCCGCCGTAATCCTCGTAGCGCTTTTCGGCCGGTACGACGGGACGGGCGAGCGCCGCCCCGGCGAGACCCGTCAGGGCGAGGGTCAGAGCCAAGGCTCGGAATGCGCGTGCCATCGTCCGTCTGCTCCTCGCGAATGTGTCTGCGGAGGATGGCGCGCGGCGGTCTCCCCGGTCAAGCCGTGGCGGCTCCGCCCGCACGATCGAAGCGGGACTGTGGCCTCGGCATGACAGGACGCTCACGTCCGCTGAAAGCTGTTGAAGCGCTGTTCGAGAAGGCGGAAGCCCTGCGCCAGCACGAATGTCAGGACGATGTAGATGGCGCCCGCCACATAGAGCCCCTCCGTCGTATAGGTCTTGGCGGCGAGGCGGCGGCCGACG
Source organism: Janthinobacterium lividum (assembly GCA_050920985.1). Classification (GTDB taxonomy): domain Bacteria; phylum Pseudomonadota; class Alphaproteobacteria; order Rhizobiales; family Beijerinckiaceae; genus Lichenihabitans. Next base: position 55,096 of record JBPBQY010000058.1, read on the forward strand.
CCCGTGAGATCGATCAAGGTCACCGTGCTGGCGAGCGATGTCGCCTTCAGTTGCAGGACGACCTCGTTCGACAGGGCCGGAAGCGAGATCCGAAAGGCGCGGGGCAGGATGACGCGCCGCAGCATAAGGCCGTAGGGCATGCCGACGGCCTGAGCCGCTTCCCGCTCGCCCGAGGGAACGGCGAGGATGCCGCCCCGGATGACCTCGCCCGTGTAGGCGGCCATGTTCAGCGAAAAGGCGAGGAGCGCGCAGGGCATGGGGTCGCGCAACAACGGCCAGAAGACGGAGCTTCTCACCGCGTCGAACTGCGGCAGTCCGTAGTAGATGATGAAGATCTGCACCAGCAGCGGCGTGCCGCGGAAGAAATAGGCGTAGGCGGTGGCCGGGATCGAGACGACTCTGCGGATCGAGAGGCGGGCCAGGGCTAGCGGTACGGCCAGGAGAAGACCGATCAGCGTGGAGACCACGAGGAGCTGCAGCGTCGTTTCCAAGCCCGAGACGAAGAGGGGAGACTGCCGGACGATGAACTCCACGAGGTCGCCGAGCTGGTTCACGACGGTGCCCTTGCGAGGCCGCGGCTGGCGCGCCGCTCGAGCCAGGCGAAGGCCGGACCCGACAGGAGAATGAAGGCGAGATAGATGAGCGCCGCCGCTACATAGAAGTTGAAGGGTCGCTTGGTGACCTGGGCGGCGATGTCGGCCTTTCGCATGATCTCTTCGAGACCGAGCACCGAGACCAGCGACGTATCCTTGAGTAGCGTCTGCCAGAGGTTCGACAGGCCGGGCAGGGCATAGCGCCAGGCCTGCGGCAGGTGGATGCGGGAGAAGACGCGCGCGCGCGGCATGCCGAAAGCGCGGGCGGCTTCGAGCTGGCCCGGCGGGACCGCCACGAAGCCGCCCCGGAAGGTCTCGGACGCATAGGCGCCGAAGACGATCGACAGCGCGAAGACGCCGCCCACGAGCGGGCTGATGGAAATGTCGGTGCCGGTCAGGCTGGAGACGATCTGCGGCAGGCTGAAATAGACGATGAGCAGGATCAGGAATTCCGGCACGCCGCGGATCAGGTTGACCAGCAGCGTGACGCCGGTGCGCAGCCAGGGGAGAGGTGAGAGCTTGGCGGCGGCGCCGAGGATGCCGAGCGCCACGCCGAAGATCAGCGACAGGCCGGCGACCTCCAGCGTCACGGCGGCGCCTTGCAGGAGTTGAGCGCCGAAACCGTAGAGGTCGAACATGGATCCTAAATGTTTGGGATGGGCGGCGGAGGATCGGGACGGGCAGGTCCGTCAGATTACACAGGCGCGGTGATACGAGCTTCAATCCATTCGAGCGGTCGGACCCGGCCCGCCCCCTCCACCGGCCTTCGGCCGATCCCCCTTCCTCGCTTCGCGAAGGAGGAATAGCCCGACGCTCTCGGTATTCCTCCCCCGTTTACGGGGGAGGGGAACCGAGCGAAGCCCGGTGGAGGGGGCGGACCGGGTCCGACCCGCTCGGGTCCCTGGTAAGCCTTACTTCTTCGCTGCGCCGGAGCCGACGATGTCGAAGGGAAAGTACTGGTCGTTGATCTTCTTGAACTCGCCGTTGGCGCCGAGCGTCGAGAGGGCCGTGTTGAAGGAGGTCGCCAGGGCGGTGTCGCCCTTGCGCACCGCAATGCCGGTGCCGTCGCCGAAGATCACGGGGTCGAGCAGGGGTTTGCCGGCGTAAGCGAAGCCCTTGGCCTTGCCGGTTTTGTCCAGCCAATCGTATTCGATGGTGGCGTCGGCCAGCGTCGCGTCGGCACGACCATTCTCGACGTCGAGGAAGGCCTCGTCCTGCGTCTGATAGACCTTGGGGGTGGCGATGCCGGCCAGCTTCTCGGTCACGTATTTCTCGTGCGTGGTGCCGCTCTGCACCGCGATCGTCTTGCCCTTCAACGAGGCGAGGTCGTCGGTGATGCCCGAGCCCTGCTTGGCGACGAAGCGGGCGGGTGCAACCGTCACCTGGTTGGTGAAGTCCACGGCCTTCTTGCGGTCGTCGGTGATCGACATCTGCGACAGGATGGCGTCGATCTTGTGGGCGTTCAGCGCCGGGATCAGGCTGTCGAAATCCTGGTTCACCCATTCGCACTTCAGCTTGGCGGCGGCGCAGAGCGCGTTACCGAGCTGGATCTCGTAGCCCTTCAGCTCGCCCTTGTCGTCCTTGAACTCGAAGGGCGCATAGGCGGCCTCGGTGCCGATCCTGACGGTTTTCTCCTGCGCGCGGGCGGCGCCCGTCAGGGCGATGGCGGCGACGAGGCCGACGACCAGCTTCTTCATGCAAGCTCCTTGGGATGGTGATGACCAACGCAGCAGGTCGCAGCGACATGTCATTTCCGAATCTGCCTTCCAGATCTCGCCCCAGTTCGGGCGCATCGTCAACAGGATTGGACAAAGCCCGGTCTCCCGTCGCCGGCCGATGCCGGCCAGCGTCTCGGCTCCGGCCCTGACTTGCTGCTCACGCTCTGGTTTCCGCGCGCCGTCCGACGACGTTTAGCTTTCGTCAACCTTACGGGGCGAAGGTTACCAACGACATCTTCGTTGCGATCCAGAAACAACAGGTAATGGATCCGCCGCGAATAGTGGCCGCCTCGGCCATAATGAGGCGGAAGATTTCCGTTAAGACCATGCGGGAGGCGTCATGACGCTGGCGGGGCGGCATCGTCTCAACATGCGACGCGCGTTCGCGGCTCTCACGCGGGCGGCCCATCAACGAGTTTTGTGAGACGAGGTCCGGTCATGACGTTTTTTTCCCGCTGCGAGGCCACGCAGTCTTTCGAATCGGCCGTCCATGCCCGCGCCGGTCGTCGTGGCCGCACCCGGACGCAAGACGTCGGCCTGCGCGTGATGCTCGCCGGCTTCGCCGAGGATATCGGCATTCTGTTCCGTTACGCGGCCGGCCTCGATTACTACGGCCGGGATCGAATCGGCCGGTAGAGCCGACCCGGTCGGCTTCGACATTCGATTTCACGAGCCCGCCAGATCTGGCGACCTCCTGCATGCCTGCCGCCGATGCGCCGCTCGCTCAGTGGGCGGCCTGAACCTCGACGGTGCCGTTGCCGCTCCGCCCGAAGCGCTCGGGCCGATACATGTCCTCGACCACCGCTGGCGGATGCACGAACAGGCCCGGCGTGACGGCCCGGATCGTATAGGCGACGCTGAACTCCGGTAGATCCTCGGGTGAGCGCTCGAAGGCGGCCGTGAAGCGGTCGTCGCGAAATTCCGTGTGGGTCGCCTTCGCGTCGATATCGAGCCCGGGAAGGTTCGGCACCGCGCCGTCCTGAACCAGTGCGGGATTGTCGATCTCGAAGCCCGCCGGCAGAGGATCGGTCAGGAGCAGGCGGGCGCGCGTCGCCTTGACCTCGGTCATTTTGAGAAGCACCGCGAGCCTGTCGTTCTGCGCCACATGGCTCGGGTCCACCTCCTGGCCACCCAGCTTGTAATAATGCCGCTCGATCACGTAGCCCTGGCTGGCCTCGGGCTCCTGCCTTGGCAGCTGCCCCGACGTCGTCACCACCACGTTGATCGGATCGCGCCCCCCATTGACGATGGCCAGCGGCTGGTTGTCGAGCCGGTCGGCCGAGACCGCGCGGTAGTAGGGCCCGATGTGCCGGGTTCCGTCGATGTCGAGCAGAAGGCCACTCGCCTGGCGTTCCAGGGCCTGGGCGGCCAGCACCAGCCAGGCCTGTTCCTGCGTGTTGCGCGGATAGGGCGAGCGCTGGGCGTCCGACAGGACGTCTCCAGCCTTGGCCGAGGCCGCGCTCAGTCCCGACTCGGCCGCCAGGGCCAGCACGGCGGCGGAGTCGCGGAGCTTGGATCCATAATCCTCCCGGTAGTCCCGTGCATCCGGCTCGGTGGCGAGCGCCGTCGTGGCGGCGGCGAAGACGGTGGCGGACCGCGTACGGTCGCCGAGAAGCGCCAGCGCGGCGCCGAGCTGCGCCTTGGCGAGCGGTGTCGCCAGAGCTTCGAGCCGTTGTCCCGCGAGATAGCGCAGGTCCGCCATCACCGGCCGGCCATTGCGCGCCAGAACGTAGGCGGCATAGCCGAGGGCCAGATTGCGGTTTTCCGAGGCCGCGCTTCGGTCGTCCACGCCGTTGGAGAGCGTGTTGCGCAACCGGTCGAGCGCCGCATCCATGGCCCGGCTCGGGACCGCATAGCCGGCCTCTCGCGCCCGGGTGAGGAAGTCCGTCACATAGGCGTCGAGCCAGGCGTCTCCGGTGCCGCTCTCGGCCGACCAGAGGCCGAAGCCGCCCTCGGTCGTCTGCCGTCCAAGAAGCTTGGCGACCGCGTCGGCGAGCCGCGGATGGAGGTCGCCGTCGATGGCGAGGTCCTGGGGCGGCGCCAGCTTGTCCACATAGAGCAGCGGCAGCGCGCGGCTGACGATCTGCTCGGAACAGCCGACCGGATAGCGGTCGAGGCCCAGAAGCAGGGCCGGCACGTCGATCTCGCCCAAGGGCGATACCGCGACGGACAGGCTGCCCGATCCCGGAACGAACTCCGCCAGGAGATCCTTCGACAGCGTGAGCGTCTGCCCCGCTTGCAGCGGGTGGATGTCGCGCCGGTAGACGGCCGGTGCCCCGGGCTCGACACCGAGCGCCACATCCTGGGTCAAATCGAGCCCCCCGGGACCGGTGAGCCGCGCCGTCAGCGCCGCGGTGCCGAGGCCCGCCGCCGTCACCGGCACGTCGAGGCTCGAGCGCGCTCCGGGCTTCAACTCCACTGTCTGGTCGAGCGCGGAAGCGGGCATGAACCACGGGCCGCGAGGCGTCACGGCAAGGCGGTAGGTACCACCCGGTCCCTCGACGTCGTCGATGTCGAACCGAGCCCGGGCGCGATCGCCGATATCGAGGAAGCGCGGCAGCGAGGCCGTCACCACCACGGGATCGCGCAACACGACGTCGGCCTGCGTGCTGCCGGTCGCGGACTTGGACCATGCCACGGCCGCGACCCGCACCGTGCCGTTGAAGGCCGGGATGTCGAAGTCGACCGTGGCGGTGCCGTCCGGCCCGACCGGCACGATGCCGGAATAGCGGGCCAGCGGCGCCTGGGTGGGCTTCTCGGCCGAACCGTCGACGCCGCCGCCGTCACCGCCCTGGTGGATGGCGCCGGCGGCGAGCCCGAGCCCGTCGATCAGGCCACCGTAAAGGTCTCGAAGGTCGAGCCCCAGCGTTCTCTGCCCGAAGAAGAAAGCGCCGGGCTTCGGCGTCTCGTAATGGGTGAGGTTGAGAATGCCGACATCGACGGCCGAGACCGTGACTTCGGCGGCCTCTCCGGCCTTGAGGCCGACCAGCGTCACTGGAATGTGCAGCGACGACCGGGGCCGCGCCGTGGCGGGAAGATCGAGCCTGACATCGAGGTTGCGGGCGGCGCCGTCCACCGCGAACCAGGCGAGCCCGACGGCCCGTCCCGGCATGCGCTTCGCCGGCGCGTCGAGCGGCCGATGCGCCAGGGCCAGCGCATAGGCGCCGCTGCCCCAGGCGCCGTCGACCGGTAGCGTGACGCTGTTGTCGCCCACGACGAGATCGATCTCGCGCCGTGCCTTGACCTCGGTGTCGCCGATGAGAATCGTGGCATGACCGGCGAAGCGCGACGTGACGGTGGCCCGCAGCGTGTCCCCCGCGCGGTAGTCGGCCTTGTCGAGCCTGACCTCCAGCAGGTCGGGGCTATCGGCGCCGGCCTCGCCCGAGAAGCCGACATCGAAGCTCACCGTCGTGCCGGGAAGGTTCGGATCGTCCGACGTGAGATCGAGCTTGTAGTGGCCGTAGACAGTCCGGGAGGCGATCGCGGCCGGAGCCGAGACCGTCGTGGCGAGCGTTCCGTCGGCGACAAGCTTTGTGCTGTCCACGCGCTCGAAATTATAATGACCCTCGCCGTCCTTGTACCACTGGTAGTTATGCTCGTCGCGCGACAGGCGCCAATGCAGCCCCGAGACCGCCGACCGCTGACCCGCTTTGTCCACCGTGACCACGGAGAAACTGGCCGATCCGCCATCGGGGATGTCGGCGACGGCGGATTTCACGCCGATCAGGCCCGTCTTGGGAAGGATCGGGATCGTTGCGCCGCGCTCGAGGGATCGGCCGCCGGGCTCTGCGACGCGAAGCGCGATCCGCGCCTCGAGCGGCCGGGTGGCCATAACTTCGGCGACCGGAACAGACACGGTCGCGCTGCCGTCCGGCGCGGTGGTCACGGCATCGTCGAGTTGCGTCGTGGCGGGTTCGACCTTCTCGTCGGTGAGGCCGGTCTGGTAGCCCTTCAAGGCCGGCCAGACGGACTCGTCCGCCGCCTGGACGGTACTGTCGCCCGTGATGGACAGCCCGGCGCCAGGCGCACCGTAGAGGAATCGCGTCTCGGTCTTGATCTCGGCCGCCTGGCCCGGGCGGAGCTGCTGGGTGAGAGGCTTCAGCTCGACGGCCAACTTCTCGGGGACGTAATCCTCGACCAGGAACGTCGTATCGCCGATCGGCTTCTCCTTCGGGTCCGCGTAAACGGCGACGCTCCACGTGCCCGAGGCGGCGTCGGCGAGAAGCGGCAGGGCCAGCGAATGCCCGCCGAGGCCGGCGTCCGGCAGCAGGACGCGGCGGCTCTCGACGCCGTCCGGCCGCGACAGGACGAGCGTCAACGGCACGCCGGGCAGGGCTGCACCCGCACCATCCCGCAGCAACGCCGTCAGGAACACCGTCTCGCCCGAGCGGTAGACGCCCCGCTCCGCATAGACGAAGGCCTCGAGCCCCGCCTTGGCGGGTTGCCCCTTGTCGCCCCGGTCGGTCAGGTCGAAGGGCGCGGCCGAGAGATCCAGGAAGTCGTAATCGCCGTCGCGGCCCGTCGCCGTCAGCACGGCGGGCCGATCGCCGCCCTCGCCGCGCGACAGGCCGGGGTCGAAGCGCGCCACGCCATCGGCGGCGGTCGTGGTGGTGCCGAGGACCTCGTTGTCGCGGGCCAGCAACTTGACCTCGACGCCGGCGACCGGCGCCGCACTGGCCAGCGATCGCACCAGGGTCGTGATACCCCCGGTGCCGCTGACCGACGTCAGCCCGAGATCGGATACGACGAACCATTGCGTGGCGCTGGTCCCGTCGTTGCCGCTGTCGTCATCGTCGCTTGCGGCACCGTCCCGGTGGACGCGCGCCTGCAGGACATAGACGCCGGGCGCCAGGGTCCCGACCGCCTCGCGCACCGGGAAGGCGCTCCTCACGTCCTCGTTCAGCTTCGACGCGACATCGAGCTTTCCGGTCCAGACGATGCGGCCTTCGTCCTGGGAGAGCTGCTTGAAGCTGTAGCCGGCGATCTGATCGCGGAAATTGCCGGCGCGCAGCGTCGCCACGAGGTTGCGGTCGCCGATATGGAGGATCGATACGTCGAGCGCGTCGACATTGACCGACAGGATCGGGATGCCCTCCGCGCCGACGCGCGGCAGCACGTAGTTGCGGCCGACGGTAGCGATCCGCGCCGGGCGGTCCGGCACGAAGACGTCGTAATCGGCGGCTTTAGCGAGGCGTTCGCCGACCGGGGAGGGCAATCCCTTGCGGATTGTCAGTTGATAGCGCTGCCCGTGCGCCAGCCCTTCGATGCAGAGCTGCTTGTCGCCCACCGACAGAGCGGGCCGCGCCTGGCCCTCGACCGTCACGAAGGGCGCGAGATCGGCGGCGCTGCCTGCGAGGTCTTCCGAAAACTGAACGCAGATGCGCGGCGTCGCGGCATCAGCATCCACGCTGTAATCGGCGATGTGGAACCCGTGCGCGTCGCGCAGGGCCTCATAGGTGACGCGCAGCTTCGGGTCGTCGGCGGCGGCGAGGCTGGCCCGATAGGCATCGAGGGCGGGGCGCCATGCCTCCCGTCGCTCCAGTGAGGCGGCACCGACCGCAAGGGCCGTTGCCTCGTCGCGCCGCGTCGTCGCACGCTGGTAGGCCTGGTAGGCGGCCGGCATCACCCAGCCGGCGAGTTGCTCATGGCGCGGGTCGGTGTCGGGAAGAACCGCCGAGACGCCGTCGGCCGCCACCGCGAGGGCGAGCCACACGGCGCTATCGTCGCGACCCGCCGCGATGGCGGTGGCGAAGCCCTTGAGCGCAGCCTCGGATCCGGGCGGCGCCTTGGCGGCCGCCGCGAAAAACTCGGCGGCGACGTGACCCTTTGCGTCCGGACCGTCCTCGGCCTTGATGAGGGTCCTGATCCGGACGAGATCCTCGGCGAGATCGGGCTTGTCGAAGCTCTTGGCCGGAGACAACGCAGGGGCGACGGCCGCGCGGTTTGGCGCAGGGGGCGCCGCTTGCTGGGCCAGGGCCGAGCCGCCCAGGAGCGACATGAGCGTGATCGTGGCGGCGAACCGGCGCATGAACACCTCCCCAGGGCTTCGCGGATCATCCAGCGCCGCCGTGACAGTTTGAAGCGAAGCGGCCCGGAAGGGAAGCCCGGAGCCGCGGTTTCCTGAGACGCTTCACGCGTCCACCGGCCTCGCCCACCAGAATTGACCTCTCCTGTCACCGGTTCTATGGATCGGGACAGCATTGGTCCTCCGCGAGGAGGCCGGCGCCCGTCATGGGGGCCGGATGGGAATACCGGACGCATCCCTCGAGGGTGCGACAGGCCGGAACTGCCCCCGCAACTGTAAGCGGAAAGTCGGATCGTCACGAGGCCACTGGACCGCTCCCATTGCGGTTCGGGAAGGCGACGATCCCGGCGCTCGATCCGCGAGTCAGGAAACCTGCCGTGCTGGCGCCGCCGTCCACCGAGACGGTGCAGCGATGGTTGCGTGTGCCGGGCGGGGTGCCCCGGGACCTGTCCGGCCTCGTGGCTGGCCATCCGGCGGATCGCTCCGCTGGACGCATTCATCCCGTCCCTCGGTGAGGCAGGCAGGCGGGAGCGATTCATCCATGCAGGATCAGGACACGGCGACCGCGCCTCGGAGCGCCGACACCACCATCTACGTCTGCGTCACCTGTCGGGCCGAGGGCGATCTGTCGGAGACCCGCGCCGGCCGCCGTCTCCATGACGCGCTGGTCACCGAACTCGGGCCGGATACGGCTCACACGGTCGTACCGGTGGAATGCCTCAGCGTCTGCCGGCGCCCTTGCACGGTCTCCTTCGCGGCGCCCGGCAAATGGACCTATGTCTACGGCGACCTCCTGCCCGAGGGCTCCGCCGCCGTCGTCGCCGAAGCGGCCCGCCTCTATGGCGCCACCGCGGATGGGCTGATCCCCTGGAAGCTTCGCGCCGATCCCATCAAGAAGGGCGTCGTGGCCCGCGTGCCACCGCTCGCCAATGCAGGACAAGCCGCATGACCCCGCTCGCCAAGGTTCCCGTGACGGTCGTGACCGGCTTTCTCGGAGCCGGCAAGACCACCATGATCCGCCACCTCCTGGAGGGCTCGCATGGCCGCCGTCTGGCATTGATCATCAACGAATTCGGCGATGTCGGGGTCGACGGCGACATCCTGCGCTCTTGCGGGATCGAATCCTGCCCCGAGGAGAATATCGTCGAACTGGCCAACGGCTGCATCTGCTGCACGGTGGCGGACGACTTCATTCCGGCCATCGAGGCGCTGCTGGCCCGCGAGCCGCGACCCGACCACATCATCGTCGAGACCTCCGGCCTCGCCCTGCCGAAGCCGCTGGTCAAGGCCTTTGACTGGCCGGCGATCCGCTCGCGCGTCACCGTCGACGGTGTCGTGGCGGTGGTGGACGGTGCGGCCGTCGCCGAGGGGCGTTTCGCCGACGATCCGGCCAAGCTCGCGGCACAGCGGGCCGCCGACGGTTCGGTCGACCATGACAATCCGCTGGAGGAGGTCTACGAGGACCAGCTCCTCTGCGCCGACCTCATTGTCTTGAACAAGGCCGACCTGCTCTCGCCGGAGCGGCTCGAGGCCGTCTCGGCCGAGATCCGCGCCGCCATCCCCCGCGCCGTCAAGATGGTCTCGACGCGCGAAGGGCGGATCGACGTCGATGTGCTGCTCGGCATCTCGGCCGCCGCGGAAGACGACCTGGCCAACCGCCCCTCTCACCACGACGCCGAGGAAGGGCACGACCACGACGACTTCGACAGTTTCGTGCTCGACGTCCCGCCGCTCGCCGATCCCGACGCTTTCCTGCGCAAGCTCGGCCTGGTGGCGGAGCGGCACGACGTGCTGCGCATGAAGGGGTTCTTGGCCGTCGACGGCAAGCCGATGCGGCTTCTCGTTCAGGGTGTCGGCACGCGCTTCCGCCAGCAGTTCGACCGCGCCTGGGGTACCGGCGAGGCGCGGCATGGCCGGCTCGTGGTCATCGGCGAAAAGGGGCTCGATCAGGCCGCTATCGCGATCGACATTGGCGCGTGAGGCCGGGATAAAGGTCGATGCACCTCCTGCCGCTCGCTCAAGGAACACTCGACGCCGAACCGGCGGCAATCGACCTTGCCCAGACGCCGGCCGACGTGGTGGTCCTGTCCTTCTCGGACGGTGACCTCGTCGCGCTGGCGGGCGCGGTGGAGGGCGTCGCGGGGCTTCCGAGCCTGCGAGTCGCCGGATTGAAATCGCTGCAGCATCCGTTCTCGGTCGATCTCTACGTCGATAAGGTCGCCGCCAGGGCGCAACTGGTGCTGGTGCGGATCCTCGGTGGCCTCGACTACTGGCGGTACGGGCTCGAGGAACTCGGCGCGGCGGCGCGGCGGCATGGGTTTCACCTCGCCGCCGTGCCGGGTTGCGAGCAGATCGACCCGCGCCTCGACGCCCTCTCGACCCTGCCGGAAGACGATCTGCGTCGGCTGTGGCGCTTCTTCCGCGAGGGCGGACCGGAGAACCTGCGTCAGGCCATGCGCTTCGTCGCGTCGCGCATCGGGCGTGACGTGGAGTGGAGCGAGCCCGCCCCTTTGCCCTCGGGTTTCGTCGTCCCGGACCTCTGCCGTTCGGCGGCGCCGTTCACCGCTGCTGCCCTTCTCTTCTCGGGGGAGAAGGTGGCCGCGAAGCGGCCGGATGAGGGGATCATGGGCGCTTCCGAACCCTTCTTCTGTCTCGGCTCCGCCGAGCCATCTTCTCCCCAAAGGGGAGAAAGGCAGGCGCCCCACGCGCTGGTGACGTTCTACCGTTCGGCGCTGCTGGCCGGCGACGTCGCGCCCGTCGAAGCGCTCGCCGATGCGCTGCAGGCGCGCGGCGCCCGGGTCACGGCTTTCGCGGTGTCGAGCCTCAAGGACGAGGAGGCCGCCGAAGCCTTGGCGGCGCTGCTCGTCGCCGATGCGCCCGACGTGGTGCTCAACACCACCGCCTTCTCGGCCCGCCGCGGCGAGGACGGCACGGTGCTGGATCGAGCCGGCGTCCCCGTTCTTCAGGTGATCCAGTCGGGAAGCACCCGCGACGCCTGGACGGCGAGCGACCGGGGCCTGAGATCCGCCGATCTCGCCATGAATGTCGTCCTGCCCGAGGTCGACGGCCGCATCCTGGCCGGCGCCGTCTCCTTCAAGGAGGCCGGCGCGCCGGACGCCGAGCGCGAATTCTCGCCCGTCCTCCACCGGCCGGACCTCGGCCGCATCTCCCATGTGGCCGATCTCGCCGTCGCCTGGGCGCGGCTGCGCCGGACGCCACGCGCCACGCGCCGCCTGGGTCTGATCCTTTCCGACTATCCCGGCAAGGCGGGTCGCGGCGGCTATGCGGTCGGGCTCGACGCTCCGGCGAGCCTCGCCGGGATCGCGGCCTCGCTGGCCGAGGCGGGCTATGGCGTCGCGCCGATCACCGATGTCGCCGCCACGATGGCCCATCTCACCGCGGGGCGGCCAACCCCGGCGTTGATGCTCGACGCCTATGCCGAAGCCTTCGCGCGCCTGCCCACATCCTTCCGCGACACCGTGACGGCGCGCTGGGGCGACCCCGCGGCCGATCCCGACATCCTGGACGGCGCCTTCGCGTTCCGCATCCATCGCGCCAGCGCACTGGTCGTGGCGGTGCAGCCCGACCGGGGGCATGGCGGCGACCGCCGCGTCGACTATCACGACACAGCTCTGCCGCCGCGCCACGGCTATCTCGCCTTCTACATCTGGCTGCGCGAGGCCGAACGGATCCATGCCCTGGTCCATCTCGGCACCCATGGCACGCTGGAATGGCTGCCCGGCAAGGCCGTGGCGCTCTCGGCATCCTGCGCGCCCGAGGCGGTGCTCGGCGCCGTGCCGGTCGTCTACCCGTTCATCGTCAGCGATCCCGGCGAGGCCGCCCAGGCGAAGCGCCGCATCGGCGCCGTCACGGTCGGGCATCTGACGCCGCCCCTCGTCGCCGCCGGAACCCATGGGGCGACGGCCGAGATCGAGGCCCTCTTCGACGAATATGCCGAGGCGCAGGGCCTCGATGCCCGGCGCGCCCGGTTGCTTGGACAGGCGATCCTGGAGCAGGCGCGCGGCAGCGGGCTCGCCGCCGATTGCGGGATCGGCCCGGAGGTGGATCAGGAAGCCGCGCTGGTCGCGCTCGACAGCTGGCTCTGCGACATCAAGGAGGCCCGCATCGGCGATGGGCTGCATGTCTTCGGCGCGGCGGATGAGGCGCGCGGGACGGCTTTCGCGGCGTGTGGTGCGGCCGAGACGGCCGGCCTGCTCCAGGCGCTCGACGGAGGCTTCGTCGCGCCGGGCCCGGCCGGCTCGCCGGCGGCGGGGCGGATGGACGTGCTGCCGACCGGACGTAACCTCTATTCCGTCGATCCGCGGGCAGTGCCGACCCGCACCGCCTACGAGATCGGCCTGCGCTCGGCCGCCGAATTCGCCAACCGCTACGCCCAGGATCACGGCGACTGGCCGCGTCGCCTCGTGATGGACCTGTGGGGCAGCGCCACGATGCGCACCGGCGGGGACGACCTCGCCCAAGCCTTTGCCCTGATGGGGGTGCGGCCGCGCTGGCACGGGGGGTCGACCCGTGTCGACGGCTTCGAGATCCTGCCCGAGGCGCGGTTGGAGCGGCCGCGCGTCGACGTCACCTTGCGCATCTCGGGCCTGTTCCGCGACACGTTCCCGGAGCAGATCGCGCTTTTCGATGCCGCCGCGCGGGCCGTCGCGGCGCTCGACGAAGACGACGACATCAACCCGCTCGCTGCGGCGCGGCGCGCCGGCGCCGGCGCGCCCGACCGCGTTTTCGGCGGCGCGCCGGACCGCTACGGCCTCGGCCTCGCCCGGTCGGTGTCGGCCGGCAGCTTCGACACCCGGGCCGAACTCGGCGAGCGCTATCTTGCCGGGACATCCCACGCCTATAGCGGCGTCGATGCGGCCGCCCATGCCTCGGCCGGCTTCCGCGATCGCGTGGCGCAGGCCGATAGCTATCTCCACGTCGCCGACCTGCCCGAGGTCGACGTGCTGTCCTCCGACACGTTCGCCGAGCATGAGGGCGGCTTCGCGGCCGCCGCGTCCGCGCTCGGCACTTCGCCGGCGCTCTACCACGCCGATGCCACGGTGCCCGGCACCATCAAGGTCCGAACCTTGTCGGAAGAGGTGGCGCGCGTGGTGCGCGCCCGGGCCACCAATCCGCGCTGGATCGCCGGGCAGATGCGCCACGGCTTCCGCGGCGCCGCCGAGATCGCCGAGACGGTCGACGCGCTGTTCTGCTTTGCCGCCACCTCCGACGCCGCGCCGAGCCGGCATTTCGACCTTCTCTTTGACGCGACGCTCGGCGACGACACCGTCCGAGGCTTCATGGTCGACGCCAATCCCGCCGCCGCCCGTGCCACGGCGGACCGCTTCGCCGAAGCGCAGGACCGTGGTTACTGGCGGTCGCGCCGCAACTCCACCGCTACCATTCTGGCCGAGTTGAGGCAGGCCGCATGAGCGCCGCAGACGAACTGCGCGTCGGCTGGTGCCCGGGCGCACTCCGCCCGATGTTGAGCGGCGACGGGCTGATCGTGCGGGTGAAGCCGCGCGGAATGGCGCTGCCGGTGGCGCGCGCGATCGGGATCGCGGCCGCGGCGTCGCGGCACGGCAACGGGCTACTCGACCTCACGGCAAGGGCCAATCTGCAGATCCGCGGCGTGACCGAGGCGAGCCTCCCGGCGCTGACGGTCGAGCTCGACGCCATGGGCCTGCTCGACGCCGACGCCGGGGCGGAAGCGCGCCGCAATCTTCTGGCGAGCCCGCTCATAGGGCTCGATCCTGCGGCTCTGTTCGACATTCGCCCGACGGTCGCGGCGCTGGAATCCGCGCTGGCCGGGGCGGAGGGGCTCGACGTGCTGCCGTCGAAGTTTGGGATCGCGGTGTCGGACGGGGGCGCGATGCCGCTCGGCGACGTATCGGCCGATCTGCGGTTCGAGGCGACACGGGACGGAGGCTTCGCACTGCGGCTCGATGGGGACGACGGTGTTGTGAGTTTTTGTTCGGCGTCGGACGTGTCGGCCGTGGCGCTGCGGCTTGCTCGGGGCTTCGTCGCGGCTTCGGCTGTCGATCCCAGCCTGCACCGGATGCGCGATCTCGTGAAGACGGTCGGAGCTGCCGAGATTTTTGCCGGTGTGGGTCTGGATAGTCTCCACCCGGGTTCGCCCTCTCCACCACGCTTCGCGTGGTCCTCCTCCCCCAGTGGGGGAGGAGACGCAGCGGATCGGGTCCGTCTCCTCCCCCACTGGGGGAGGGGGACCGTGCGCAGCACGGTGGAGGGGGCGACGGAGCCACCACCCTCGCCGACCATGCCCCACTGCGTCGGTCGCCTCGCCGTTGCCGGGACCCTCGGCGTCGCAGCCCCCTTCGGCCGGCTCGACGCGGCGCAGTTCGATGCTCTCGCCCGCGGTGCCCGGCGCTCCGGCGCCAGCGAACTGCGGATGACGCCGTGGCGCGCCCTCCTGGTGCCGGATCTCGCTCCCGCTGCCCTCGACCGTCTCGCCGAGACCTGTGCCGCCGCTGGCCTTATCGTCGACCCGGCCGACCCGCGGCTGCGCGTCGCCGCTTGTGCGGGCGCGCCTGGCTGCCGCCGCGGCACCACGCCGGTGCTCGACGACGCGGCCCGTTGGGCGAAACTGCTCGGTCCCGGACACGGCACGACGGGTATCGCGCTCCACGTGTCGGGCTGCGCCAAGGGCTGTGCCCATCCGGGCGCGGCCTCCCTCACGCTCGTCGGCACGGAGGGGCGCTACGCTCTGGTGGCCGACGGGACTGCGGCCGATGTGCCCGTAGCGTCGGGGCTCGACGCCGGAGAGGCCTATCGCCTGCTGAAGACGACGTTGAGCTGGGACCGCCACCCGTGAGCTACGACTACATCCGCGACGGCGCCGCCATCTACGCCAAGTCTTTCGCCATGATCCGGGCCGAGGCGGATCTGCGCGCCTTCGACACCGTCGAGGAACCTGTCGCGGTCCGCATCGTTCATGCCTGCGGCATGGTAGAAGCCTCGGCCGACATCCGCTTCACACCCGGCGCCGTGGCGGTCGCCAAGGCGGCGCTGCGGGCCGGCGCCCCCGTACTCTGCGACGTCCGCATGGTGGCAGACGGCGTCACGCGCCGCCGCCTGCCGGTCGGCAACGACGTGATCTGCACGCTGAACGACGCCCGCGTGCCGGGGCTCGCCGCCGAACTCGGCACGACCCGCACGGCCGCGGCCGTCGAACTGTGGCGCGACCGGTTGGCCGGCGCCGTGGTGGCGATCGGCAATGCGCCGACGGCCTTGTTCCACCTTCTCGAAATGATCGGCCGGGGCGCGCCGTTGCCGGCCGCGATCATCGGCATGCCGGTCGGATTCGTGGGCGCGATGGAGTCCAAGGAAGCGTTGCTCGCCTTTGGTCGCGTCCCGGCCCTCGTGGTCCGCGGCCGCAAGGGCGGCAGCCCCATGACGGCCGCGACCGTCAATGCGCTGGCGAGCGACGAGGAATGAGCCTCGGCCGCCTGACCGGCGTGGGCCTCGGGCCGGGGGATCCCGAGCTCCTCACCGTCAAGGCGGTGCGGGTGCTCGAGACGGCACCGGTTGTCGCCTATTTCGCCAAGCGGGGCCGGCGCGGCAACGCCCGTACCATCGCGGATCGCTGGATCCGGACGGGTGTCGAGGAACTGCCGCTCCATTATCCCGTGACGGTCGAGATCCCCTTCGACCATCCGGACTACGTGGCGCAACTCGCGGCCTTCTACGCCGAGGCGGCGGAGCGCCTGGCCGGCTATCTCTCGGAAGGTCGCGACGTGGCGCTGCTCTGCGAGGGGGACCCGCTGTTCTACGGCTCCTTCATGCATCTCTACATCCGGCTCAGGGAGCGGTTCCCCTGCACGATCGTGCCGGGCGTCACCGGCATGTCGGGCTGCTGGACGGCGGCCTGCGAACCCATGACCTGGGGCGACGACATCCTCACCGTCCTACCCGGGACGCTCGACGCGGCGTCGCTGGGCGACGGTCTCGCTCGTACGGATGCCGCCGTGGTGATGAAGCTTGGCCGCAACCTGCCCAAGGTGCGGGCGGCGCTGGCCCAGGCGGGACTGCTGGAGCGGGCCGTCTATGTCGAACGCGGCACGATGGCGGCCGAGGTCGTCATACCCCTGATCGAGAAGCAGGACGACGCGGCGCCTTATTTCTCCATGGTCCTCGTCCCCGGCCGGGGACGACGGCCGTGATCCAATCCTGGTCCCGGCCACCCACGCCGATCCGTTCTGCTGCGGGACGCAAAGAGGCGAGGCCTGGACCACGACGGGACGAGGAGCGGCACGCCGTGGATGGCCGGGACGAGCCCGGCCATGACACGGGAAGGGGAGACGAGTGGCGATGAGACCGATTACCCCATCGGGCTCCCTCGCCGTGGTCGGCCTCGGCCCGGGGCCGGCCGACTGGCTCCTGCCCGAAGCCCAGGCGGCGCTCGACGAAGCGACCGACCTCGTCGGCTACATTCCCTATGTGACGCGCGTGCCTGAGCGGCCGGGTCTTGCCCGCCACGCCTCCGACAACCGCGTCGAGATCGACCGCGCCCGCCAGGCCTTCGAACTGGCCTTGCAGGGGCGACGTGTCGCCGTCGTGTCGGGCGGCGATCCGGGGGTTTTCGCCATGGCGGCGGCGGTCTTTGAGGCGCTCGACGCTGAGCCCGCTTTTCGCGCCGTGCCGTTGCGGGTTGTACCCGGCCTCTCGGCCATGCAGGCGGCGGCGGCGCGGCTCGGCGCTCCGCTGGGCCACGACTTTTGCGTCCTCTCGCTGTCGGACAACCTCAAGCCCTGGGAGATCGTACTGCGCCGGCTGACGGCCGCAGCCGAGGGCGACTTCGTCCTGGCGATCTACAATCCCGCCTCGAAGGCCCGGCCGGGGCGCCTCGGCGAGGCTTTCGCGCATCTGCGCGGGCTGACGGATGGCGCGACGCCGGTCGCCTTCGCCCGCGCGGTCGGCCGGCCCGACGAGCGGATCCATCTCACCAGCCTCGCCGAGGCCGATCCCGCTTTGGTCGACATGGCGACGCTGGTGGTCGTCGGGTCAAGCGAGACGCGCTGGGTCAAGGGAGAGGGAGGCCGGCGGTGGATGCTGTCGCCGCGCAGCTACGGCTGGGCGAAACCGTGATCGACGCCACGACGTCTCTCGGTCTGGCGCGGCTCCGCTCTCCCTTGTGGAGAGGGGCGGGGGGTGAGGGTCGGGACGTCCCCTCGGAGACATCCGGATCGGGAGATCCGCAGGACCTGGCCTGCGCTAGCCGAACCTCACTCCCACCCCCTCTCCACGAGGGAGCTACCGTATTTACACATGTCGATAACCGCGACGCCGGCCGTCTCCCCTCTCCCTTGTGGAGAGGGGTAAGGGGTGAGGGTCGGGAAGAGCGAGCAAGGTGGTCTCGGCTCCGGAACCCGCATGATGGAAAGGACGTCGCGACCCTCACCCCCAGCCCCTCTCCACAAGGGAGAGGGGAGCCCCGGCAGCACACCGCCGAGTTATGTGAGCCCAGTAGCCACAAGGGAGAGGGGAGGCGTTCGGCGTCGCGCCTCGATCCAGTCCAGGACCTCGGCGAGGCTGCCGGTCTCGTTCCGTGTGGCCGCAGTTGGCGGCCGCTCGACCACGATGACGGGAACGCCCAGCATTCGCGCCACCTCGAGCTTGGCCGCCGCCGCGGTGCCGCCGCTGTTCTTGGTCACCAAGACCTCGATCCGCTCGTCGCGCATGAGCGCCTGTTCCTCGTCGAGGCGGAACGGGCCCCGGCCGACGATCAGCATGTGGTCGGGTGGAAGATCGTCGCCCTGCGGCGGATCGATGGTCCGGACGAGATAGTGATGCTGCGGCATCGCCTTGAACGCCGCGAGGTCGAGACGCCCCACGGTCAGCAGAACGTGCCGGGGTGCGTCGCCGAGCGCCCGCGCGGCCTCGTCCATGTCGGCCACGAAGGTCCAGTCATCGTGTGGACCGGCGAACCAAGGCGGCCGGGAGAAGACCATCAGCGGCAGGCCAAGGGTCGTGCAGGCCTCCGCCGCATTCGCCGAGATCCGCGCCGCGAAAGGGTGCGTGGCATCCACCACGGCGTCGACCGCTTCGCGCCGGAGATAGCCGGCGAGACCCGCAACCCCGCCGAATCCGCCGACCCGATGCGGGATCGGGGGCAGGGCGGGGGACATCGTCCGTCCCGCCAGCGACAGGATTGGCTCGAGGTCGGTGCGATTGGCGAGCGCGCGGGCGAGGCTGGAGGCTTCCGTAGTACCGCCGAGGATCAGGAGCTTCATGGCATCGGAGGTCTGCGATGAGCGTCGCGCCCTGGCTGACGCTGGTCGGCATCGGCGAGGACGGGCGCGCGGGTCTCTCTCCTGCGGCGCAGGCGGCGTTGGCGCAAGCCTCTCTGATCGTCGGCGGTCGGCGGCACTTGGCCCTTCTCGGGCCCGTCGACACCGAGACTCTGCCCTGGGCTTCGCCGATGGACGGCACCTATCCGACCCTGCTGTCGCGGCGCGGAACGTCGATGGCGGTGCTGGCGAGCGGCGATCCCTATTGCTACGGCGTGGGCGCGGTGCTGGCCCGCATCGTGCCGGCGGCCGAGATGCGCTGCTTTCCGCAGCCCTCGGCCTTTTCGCTCGCCACGGCCCGGCTCGGATGGGCGATGCAGGAGTGCACAGCCCTGTCGCTCTGCGGCCGGCCGATCGAGACGGTGGTCCCCGCCTTGCGACCCGGCGCCCGCATTCTCGTGCTCTCCGCCGATGAGTCCACGCCGGGCCAGGTGGCGACGTTGCTGCGCGGGCGCGGCTTCGGCGCCTCGACCCTGACGATCCTCGAAGCCATGGGCGGCCCGCGCGAGCGCATTCGGAGAGTGGTCGCGGAGGGCTTCGCGCTCGACGAAATCGATGCCTTGAACACGATCGGGATCGAGGTCGCCGGGTCGGGCGAGGGCTTGTCCCTGGTCCCGGGCCGCCCCGACGCGCTCTTTGACCACGACGGGCAGATCACCAAGGCCGACATCCGTGCCGTGACCCTGGCACGGCTCGTGCCGCGGCGCGGTGACGTTCTGTGGGACATAGGCGCCGGGTCGGGGTCGGTGGCGATCGAGTGGATGCTGGCCTGTCCATCGAACCGCGCCCATGCGGTCGAGCGCAATCCCGACCGTGCGGCGCGCATTCGCTGCAACGCTGCGGCGCTCGGCGTCCCCGATCTTGCCGTGGTGGAGGGTGCAGCACCCGAAGCTCTGGCCGGACTGCCGGCACCCGATGCCATCTTCATCGGTGGTGGCGCGACGGGAGCCGGTGTGCTCGAGGCCTGCGTGGCGGCACTGAAGCCCGGCGGCCGGCTCGTCGTCAATGCCGTCACCATCGAGACCCAGGCGCTGCTGATCGCACGGTTTCGGAGCGACGGCGGTGCGCTGACGACGCTGGGCCACGCCCAGGCCGATGCCGTCGGCGGCTTCCACGGCTGGCGCCCTGCCATGCCGGTGACGATGTGGTCCTGGGTGAAGCCGTGAGCGATGACATCCAAAGCCAAGGCGGGGACTGCCCGGAGGAGAGAACGGCAGACCTCGCCATCGGGGTCGGCTTTCGCATGGCCGCCACGGCCGAGACGCTGGCGACGCTGGTGCGTGATGCGCTGAGCTCGTTGCCACCGGAGCTCGCCGGTCTTCCCGCCAGTCTCGTCACCATTGCCGAAAAAGATCGCCCGGCCTTGCGCGAGGCCGCGGCACTGCTTGGCCTGCCAGTGCGGATCCTGCCGAAAGCCGCCCTGGCTGGAACCGGAGACCGCATCACCGTAGAGTCCGAAACCGCCCGCGCCTGCCATGGCATCCCGTCGGTGGCGGAAGCGGCCGCGCTGGCGGCGGCGGGGTCGGGCGCCCGGCTTCTCGTGACGCGCATCGCCACCGCCGACGCCACTTGCGCGATCGCAGTTGGATCGGATCCGACCTGTGGCACCCGGTCGGGCCCCCTCCACCACGCGCAGCGTGGTGGAGGGGCGGACCGGGTGCAACCGGTCGCATCGTCGGGAACGCCTGACCCATGACCGTTCACTTCATCGGCGCCGGCCCGGGCGCGCCCGACCTCATCACCCTGCGCGGCCGCGACCTCCTGGCCCGCTGTCCCGTCTGCCTCTATGCGGGGTCGCTGGTCCCGCGTGCCTTGCTCGACCATTGCCCGCCGGGCGCGCGGATCGTCGACACGGCGCCGCTCGACCTCGACGCCATCGTGGCGGAGTTCTCCGCCGCCGCTGCGGCCGGGCAGGACGTGGCGCGGCTCCACTCCGGAGACCTGTCGATCTGGAGTGCCATGGGCGAGCAACTGCGCCGACTCCGCGCGCTCGATATCCCCTATACGGTGACGCCCGGCGTCCCCGCCTTCGCGGCAGCCGCGGCTGCGCTCGGCGCCGAGCTGACGCTGCCCGAGGTGGCGCAATCCGTGGTGCTCACCCGCACCTCGGGGCGGGCCTCCGCCATGCCCGAGGGCGAGACGCTGGCCGCCTTCGCCGCGACCGGCGCCACGCTGGCCGTCCACCTGTCGATCCATGCGCTTGGGCGCGTCGTGGCGGAGCTCACGCCGCTGCATGGCGCCGACATGCCGGTCGCCGTCGTGGTTCGGGCGAGCTGGCCCGAGGAGCGGATCCTGCGCGGCACGCTGGGTTCGATCGAGGCGCAGCTCGCCGCGGAACCGGCAGAGCGGACGGCGCTGATCCTTGTCGGCCGCACCCTCGCGGCCCAGGACTTCGGCAGCAGCGCGCTCTACGACGCCGACTATCACCGGCGCTTCCGCGGCGGCACCGGCCCGTGACGATGATTCTAGCCGGCCCGCGCCACGAGCCGCCCTGTCCGGTCGAACAGCACGATATCGAGCCCCTCGCCCCGTCCGAGGCAGGCCGCTGCGGTCCCCCACGCCCGCTCGGCCACGACGGCCCCGAGGTCGACCCGCTCGGCTTCCGCAAGCTGAAAGGCTTCGGCGGCCGTGTTGCAGCCCAGCACGGCGTTCGCGAGGGCCTCCCCGCCGCCGGACTCCCTCGCGCGTTCCGCGAGCCAGATGCGGTCCACCTCGCCGCGTTTCGAGTGGAGGTCGAGCAGCCCTTGCGCGAGCTTGGTCATCTTGGCAACGCCACCCGCCACGGTGACGCGGGCGACCGGGTGGCGGCGCAGGTACTTCAGCATGCCGCCGACGAAATCGCCCATGTCGATCAGCGCCGGCTCGTCGAGCCCGTAGAGCGCCTGGACGGCGACCTCCGACGTATTGCCGGTCGCGCCCGCCACATGGGAGAGACCGAGCGCTCGCGCCACGTCGATGCCGCGGTGGATCGTGTCGATCCAGGCCGCGCAGCTGTAAGGCACGACGATGCCGGTCGTACCGAGAATGGACAGGCCACCCACGATGCCGAGCCGTCCGTTCAGCGTGCGCTCGGCCAGCAGCAGCCCGCCTGGGATGGAGAGCTCCACCTCGGCATCGCCGGACACACCGAGCGCTGCTGCGGCCTCGGCGATCGTGGCGCGGATCATGCTGCGCGGCACGGGGTTGATGGCCGGCTCGCCGGGCGGGATCGGCAGGCCGGGGCGCGTGACCGTGCCGACGCCCTCGCCGGCGCGGAAGCTGACGCCGGTGCCCGACGGCGCCGCGCGCACGGTCGCCACCACCAGCGCCCCATGCGTGACATCGGGATCGTCGCCGGCATCCTTGACGATGCCGGCGCGGGCGAAATCCTCGCCATGTTCTCCCAGCGCCAGAGCGAAGGCCGGACGCGCGCCGCCCGGCAGCGTGATGGTCACGGGGTCGGGGAAACCCGCACCATGCAGTGCCTCGAAGGCGGCCCGCGCCGCTGCGCAGGCGCAGGCGCCCGTGGTCCAGCCGCGGCGAAGGGTGACGGGGGCTTCGGTCATCGCCCGATCATGTATGCTGCGGCATCGCCCGCACAAAGGAAAACGCATTGCCGGCCGTGACCGATCCGCTCGCCACCCTCGCTGCCGCCGGCGCCCTGCCGAATTTCGCGCCCGGCACCGTGTGGCTCTGCGGCAGCGGCCCGGGCGATCCCGGCCTCCTGACCCTGCATGCGCTGCACGCGCTGCGCAGCGCCGACGTCATCGTCTACGACGCTCTGGTGTCGGACAGCGTCATGGGCTTCGCCGGGCCCGAGGCGGCACGGGAATTTGCGGGGAAGCGCGGCGGCAAACTGTCGCCGAAGCAGGGCGACATCACCGGACGGCTTATCGATCTCGCCCGCGAGGGCAAACGCGTACTGCGCCTCAAGGGCGGCGATCCCTTCGTCTTCGGCCGCGGCGGCGAGGAGGCGCTCGACCTGACCCGCGCCGGCGTGCCCTTCCGCATCATTCCCGGGGTCACGGCCGGCATCGGCGGGCTCGCCTATGCAGGGATCCCGGCCACGACGCGGGACACCAACACCGGGGTCATCCTGATGACGGGCCATCTCGCCAAGGCCGACGCGCCGCGCGACTGGACGTCGATCGCCCGCACCGGCCTGCCGGTGATCCTCTACATGGGAATGACGCATCTCGCCGATATCGCGGCCGGGCTGATGGCCGGGGGGCTCGCGCCCGACACGCCCGTCGCCATCGTGTCCGATGCCACGACGCCGCGCCAGCGCGTGCTGATCACCACGCTGGCGACCGCCCGTTCCGATGCGGACCGCGACGGCTTCAAGTCGCCCGCCATCGTCGCCGTGGGGTCGATCGTTGCGCTGCGCCAGCACCTCGCCCCCGGCATGATCGAGCCGCCACGATGATCGCTCCGGGCCTGATGATCGCCGCGACCCGATCGGGCTCGGGCAAGACCATTCTGACGCTGGGGCTGATGCGGGCGCTCGGCCGGCGCGGGCTGCGGGTGGCCGGCCGCAAGAACGGTCCCGACTATATCGATCCCGCCTTCCACGCCGCCGTCACGAAACGTCCGAGCTACAATCTCGACAGCTGGTCCATGCCGGAAGCGCTGCTGCGCAGCCTCGCGAAGGCCGACGGGGCCGATCTCGTCGTCTGCGAGGGGTCCATGGGGCTCTTCGACGGCGTGCCGGCCGGGGACGGGCAGGGCGGCTCTTCCGCCGATGTCGCCGCGCTGACCGGCTGGCCCGTGGTGATGGTGCACGACTGCTCCGGTCAGTCGCAGTCGGCCGCGGCGATCCTCGCCGGCTGCGCCGCCTACGATCCGCGGATCCGGGTCGCCGGGGTGATCCTCAACCGCATCGCCAGCGAGCGGCACCGGCGGCTCGTCTCGGACGCCATGGCGCAGGTCGGGATGCCGGTGCTGGGATCCGTGCCGCGCACCGACCGTCTGATGCTGCCGGAGCGCCATCTCGGCCTGGTGCAGGCCGGCGAGACCGGCGATCTCGAAACCCGGGTCGAGGCCGCCGCCGATGTCGTGACCGAGCATGTCGATCTCGACGCGCTGCTGCGGGTGGTGCGCATCCTTCTCCCCGGGGGGGAAAAGGATGCAGCCCTTGCCTATGCGCCTCTGAAAGGGAGAGGGGCGATCCATTCCGCCCCCCTCCGTCCGCCGGGGCAGCGCATCGCCATCGCGCGCGATGCCGCCTTCTCTTTTCTGTATCCTCACGTCGTCGACGGCTGGCGCGCCGCCGGGGCGGAGCTTCACTTCTTCTCGCCCCTCGCCGACGAGCCACCGCCGCCGGACTGCGATGCCTGCTGGCTGCCCGGCGGATACCCGGAGCTTCACGCCGGCCCGATCGCCGCAGCGACCTGCTTCCGCGACGGGCTTCGGACATTCGCGCGAAACCGGCCCGTGCATGGCGAGTGCGGCGGCTACATGGTGCTGGGGCAGGGGCTCGTCGACGCCGAGGGGATCCGTCACGCCATGGCCGGCCTCCTCGGCGTCGAGACGAGCTATGCGAAGCGCCGGCTGCATCTCGGCTACCGCGATGCCGTGACGCTCCGGGACGGTGCCCTCGGTCCTGCCGGTACGCGGCTGCGCGGCCACGAATTCCACTATGCCTCTGTGCTCGACCTCGGCGGCGACGAGGCTTTCGCCGAAGCGACCGACGCCTACGGCGTAGTGCCGGCCCCCACGGGAAGCCGTCGCGGGTGCGTGACCGGGACTTTCTTCCACGCCATCGCAGAGCAACAGCCGTCTTAAAACTTTCGTCATCCTTAAGTGCTTGTTAATTTTTCCGGCGCGATCCTCGATAGATCAGACAAGTCCCAATCGTGCCGCGAGGTGTTCCGCATGTGCCGATGGATCGCCTATCAGGGTGAGCCCACCTTTCTCGACGCCCTCGTGGCCGAGCCCGCCCATTCGCTGATCGCGCAGTCGCTCTGTGCCTCGGAAGCCAAGGTGGTCACCAACGGCGACGGGTTCGGGATCGGCTGGTATGGCGAGCGGTCCCGGCCGGGCGTCTATCGCGAGGTGCGACCGGCCTGGTCCGACGAGAACCTCCGCAACCTGTGCCATCAGGTCAAGGCATCGGTCTTCTTCGCCCATGTTCGCGCCTCGACCGGCCCTGCCATCGCCCGCGCCAACTGCCATCCCTTCACGGTCGGGCGGATGATGTTCATGCACAACGGCCAGATCGGCCAGTTCTGCGCCATCAAGCGCCGGGTCGAGGCGATGATCCCGGACGATCTCTATCACCACCGCTCCGGCACGACCGACTCCGAGGCCTTGTTCCTGGCCTCCTTCGCCTACGGCGTCGAGGCGGACCCGATCGGCGGCATGGCGGCGACGCTGCACGCCGTGCATGGCTTGATGCTGAAGGCCGGCCTGCGTGAAGCCCTCCGTTTCACCGCCTGCCTGACGGACGGGACCGACCTCTACGCTTTCCGCTGGGCCTCGGACGGGCGCGCGCCGACGCTCTACTGGCGCCAGACCGAGGGCAACCTCGTAGTCGTTTCCGAGCCGCTCGATGGCGACCGGTCGCTTTGGACCGAGGTGCCGCAAGGCTGCGTGCTCGTCGCCCGATATGGCTGCCCCGCTGTGCTCCACGGGCTCGATGACGCTATCGCGGGTCGGGTCGCCGCCAAAGCGGCGTAAAGCTCACACGCT
Organism: Janthinobacterium lividum; assembly: GCA_050920985.1. Classification (GTDB taxonomy): domain Bacteria; phylum Pseudomonadota; class Alphaproteobacteria; order Rhizobiales; family Beijerinckiaceae; genus Lichenihabitans. The sequence continues at coordinate 80,411 of JBPBQY010000058.1, forward strand.
CTGCAGGTCGCACCGCCCGGGCACAACGCGTTTCCGGATGACTGATCCTTCATTCGACATCCTCTTGCGCAGCGTCGCGACCCCTCCAATCTGGGGAACGCGCGCCGCTGGGGTGCGCCGCCCGATCCGGGCGTGACGACCGAGGACACTGACATGCGTGGACTGATCGTTTCGGCCCTCTGCGCCGGCGCCCTTCTGGCGGCTCCGGCCGCCGCCGAGGCCAAGGGCTGCATCAAGGGCGCCATCGTGGGCGGCATCGCCGGACACGCGGTAGGCCATGGCCTCCTGGGGGCCGTCGGCGGATGCGCGGCCGGTCGCGCCCTCGCCAACCGTCGCCCTGTTCCTACCGCGGCCCGGCCGATGGCGCCTGCCGTCGCTCCTGCGACTGCTCCCGCCGTTCGCTGAGTGACGGCGCGGGTCGCGCTCCGGCTCTCATTGACTTCGCCGGAGCGCGACCCTTATATGCGCCACGAATTTCGAGCCTGTCGGTGCATCGTCGCCGCAGGCTTTCGGCGCGTTTCGACGCGGCGCGAAATCGCCATCGAACGATCGAGGGTCGCCGTTCAACGCCACAGGGCGCGAGGTGCCCTTCCGGTGACAACGGAGCAGAACAGTGAAGCGGACTTTCCAACCCAGCAAGATCGTGCGCAAGCGTCGCCACGGCTTCCGGGCGCGCATGGCTACCGTCGGCGGTCGCCGGATCATCGCGGCCCGCCGCGCTCGCGGCCGCAAGCGCCTTTCGGCCTGAGCCGAAGCGCCATGTCGGGCGCCGGACCCGGGATGCCGGACGGGCCCGATGGTGGGGCCGGGCAGACGAACGATGCGTGCAGCATCCCGCCTGCCAGGCTGAAGATCCGCCGGGACTTTGTCCGGGCGTCCTCCGGTGGCCGGGTCCACGGCCGGTCGCTGAGCCTTCAGGTGTATGGCCGCAAGGTCGAAGACGACGTCGGGTCTCGCCCTCGCGTCGGCCTGACAGTGACCAAGAAGGTCGGCAATGCGGTGGAGCGGAATCGCGTCAAGCGCCGCTTCCGCGAAGCCCTGCGTACGCCCGATCTCAAGACATCGCCCGACCATGATTATGTCATCGTCGCCCGCCGCGAGGCGCTTGCGGCGCCTTTTTCAAAGCTGGTCGGCGAGGTCAAGCGCTGTTTCGGGGACGCCGGAGCAGGCCGGGTGAAACGGTCCGGGCCGCCGAAAGCGTCCGGCCCGCGGCGTCGGGGGTCGGGCCGCACTGCCGTTCCATCGCATCCATGACGATTCCTTCGCGGAGCCTCGACGTCCCCCGGGACGCGGCGGTGGTCCGGATCCAGGCAGCGTGACGCACCATGAAAGATGACAACAAGAACGTCTATGTCGCGATCGCCCTGTCTATCCTGGTGATCATCGGCTGGAATTTCTTCTACGGCTATCCGCAGATGCAGAAGCAGCGGCAGGCCCAGCTTCAGCCCATCGCGACGCCCGTTCCGGGCCAGTCGACGCCCGTGACGCGTCAAGACGCACAGGCCAGCAAGGACCTCGCGGGGCAATCGCCGGCCTCGCCGCCTAACGGCGCCGCTTCGCAGCCCGCCGCCGGCATGGCGCCGGTCGAAGTGCAGAAGACCCGTGCCGACGCGATCGCGGCCAATCCTCACGTCGTGATCGACACGGCCGCCATCGCGGGATCGATCGACCTCAAGGGTGGCCGCATCGACGACGTGGCGCTGAAGGACTACCACGAGACTACCGACAAGCAGAGCCCGATCATCGAGCTCTTCTCGCCGTCGAATGCCCCTCACCCTTATTACGCCGAGACGGGCTTCATCGCCGAGGCCGGCCAGACGGCTGCGATGCCGGGCGCCACGACGATGTGGACCGCCGACGGCGACAAGCTGACGGCCGACAAGCCCGTGACCCTGACCTGGGACAACGGCCAGGGCCTGGTGTTCCACCGTGCGATCTCGGTCGACGATCAGTATATGTTCACCGTCAAAGATACGGTGACCAACGGCGGCACGGCCCCGGTGTCGCTGCTGCCCTACGCGCTGATCTCGCGCCACGGTACGCCGGTGACGTCGAACTACTCGGTCCTGCACGAAGGTCTGGTCGGCGAGATCGGCAATAATAGCGAAACCGACATCACCTATGCCAGCATGGACAAGGAGACGGGTGGTTCGCGGACGCTGGAGGGCACCGGCGGCTGGCTCGGGATCACCGATAAGTATTGGGCCGGCGTGATCGCACCTGATCAGGATGCCGCCTACAAGGGCCGCTTCTCGTCCTTCGCCGATAACGGCAATCACAATTACCAGACCGATGCCCTGCTGCCGGTCCGTGCCGTCGCGCCCGGCACCAGCACCGACGTCACCACGCATGTCTTCGCCGGCGCCAAAGTCACGGCCGTTCTCAACAAATATGAGAAGGACTATGGCATCAAGAATTTCGGTAACTTGATCGATTGGGGCTGGTTCTACTTCATTACCAAGCCGCTGTTCCAGGTCCTCGACTGGTTCTACAAGCTGACCGGTAACTTCGGTGTAGCGATCTTGATCGTCACAGTGCTGATCAAGGGGATCTTCTTTCCGCTGGCCAACCGATCCTACATGTCGATGGCCAAGATGAAGATGTTGCAGCCACAGATGGCCGCCCTGAAGGAGCGCTTCCCCGACGACAAGCAGAAGCAACAGGAAGCCACCATGAAGCTCTATCGCGAGCAGAAGGTGAATCCCGTGGCGGGCTGTCTGCCGATGGTCATCCAGATCCCGGTGTTCTTCGCGCTCTACAAGGTGATCTTTATCACCATCGAGATGCGCCACGCGCCCTTCTTCGGCTGGATCCACGATCTCTCGGCGCCGGATCCGACCTCCATCTTCAATCTCGCCGGCCTGCTGCCCTACAATCCAGGTGCCGTTCCGCTGATCGGCCACTTCCTCACCATCGGCATCTGGCCGGTCATCATGGGCTTCTCCATGTTCCTCCAGATGAAGATGAATCCGGAGCCGCCGGATCCGGTGCAGAAGACGATGTTCTCCTGGATGCCGGTGATCTTCACTTTCATGCTGGGCACCTTCCCGTCGGGACTGGTGATCTACTGGACCTGGAACAACAGCCTGTCGGTGCTCCAGCAATATCTCATCGCCAAGAAGGCCGGCGCCAAGGTGGAGCTGTGGGACAACCTGTCGAACATGTTCCGCAAGACCCGGAAGGCGTGACGGTGGAGGGCGTCGGGGAGCAGGGCGGCGCTGACGCTCCGGCGGTGCCGGAACGCGACCTCGCCGACGCAGGCCGCCTGCTCTTTGCCCGCGAATGTCTCTTTGTCGCGGGAGCGCCCAATATCGGAGCGCTGCCGCCGATCGGACGACCCGAGATCGCCTTCGCGGGCCGCTCCAATGTCGGGAAATCGTCGCTCGTCAATGCGTTGACGGGGCGAAAGACCCTGGCCCGCGTCTCCCATACGCCCGGCCGCACGCAGCAACTCAACTTCTTCGACCTCGGCGGCCACCTCAGCCTCGTCGATATGCCGGGTTACGGCTATGCGGCGGTGTCGAAGGCGATGATCGCCGAATGGTCGTCGCTGATCGAACAATACCTGCGCGGACGCTCGTCGCTGCAGCGGATCTATCTCCTGGTCGACGCCCGTCACGGCTTAAAGGATGTCGACCGCGAGCAGATGACGGGCTTCGATCGCGCCGCTGCCTCCTACCAGGTCGTCCTGACCAAGGGCGACGCGCTGAAGCCGGCCGAGCGCATCACGCGCGTGGCCGAGACCGTGGCAGGCCTCGCCAAGCACCCCGCCGCCTTCCCCCAAGTGATCCTCACCTCCTCCGAGACGGGCGCCGGTATCGCCGAGCTTCGCGAGAGTGTCGCTCGCCTGCTGGCCGAACGCGGCGCTCTTCCGCTAAAGCTCTGACCGTCGAGGCGCCGGTGTTGCGCCTCGTGCTTGTGGCTCTTGATTCAATCTGGGCGAATTCGCCAGAGGCGAAAGCGCTCTAGCCGACGGATCGCTGAACGATGACGGACGTGGAAAAGGGCAGCCCGGCGGAACGCGCCGAAATCCTGACCCAGGCGCTGCCCCATATGCTGCGCTACGACGATACGATCGTCGTGGTGAAATACGGCGGCCACGCCATGGGCGACGAGGCTACTGCCCGCTCTTTCGCGCGCGACATGGTCATGCTGGAACAGTCGGGCGTGAACCCCGTCGTTGTGCATGGTGGCGGTCCGCAGATCGGCGCTATGCTGAAGAAGCTCGGCATCAAATCGGCATTCTCGAACGGCCTTCGCATCACCGACAAGCCGACGATCGAAATCGTCGAAATGGTGCTCTGCGGCTCGATCAACAAGCAGATCGTCGGCTTCATCAACGCCGAGGGCGGCCGGGCCATCGGGCTCTGCGGCAAGGACGGCAACATGGTGACGGCCACCAAATACGAAGTGCCGCCCGATGCCGAGAACCCCGATGCCGACCACGGCGTCGACCTCGGCTTCGTGGGCGACCCTTCGAAGGTCGACACCACCGTTCTCGACCAGGTTCTGGGTCGCGAACTGATCCCCGTCCTGGCGCCGGTGGCCCAGGGCAGCGACGGCGAGACCTACAACGTCAATGCCGACACCTTCGCGGGCGCAATCGCGGGCGCTTTGAAAGCCAAGCGCCTGCTGCTGCTAACCGACGTGCCCGGCGTGCTCGACAAGAACAAGGAACTCATCAAGGAACTCTCGGTCGACGCCATTCGCGACCTTATCGCCGACGGCACCATCACGGGCGGCATGATCCCCAAGGTCGAAACCTGCATCTATGCGCTGGAGCAAGGCGTCGAAGGCGTGGTGATCCTCGACGGCAAGGTGCGCCATTCGGTGCTGCTCGAACTGCTCACCGACCATGGCGCCGGGACGCTTATCACGCGGTGACGGCGCAGCCGAGTGAGATCGCCGTCCGGGAGATCCTGGACGGCGCCGCTGCCGCCACCCGCGTGTTGCAACCCCTGCAGCGTCTGCCCGACACCGTGCGGGAGCGCTTCGCTGCGGTCGACACCTGGGTCTTCGACCTCGACAATACGCTCTATCCGGCTGGTAGTCCGGTCTGGCCGATGATCGACGAGCGGATCACCCGCTGGCTCGCCGATCTCATGGGCATCGACGGCCTGACGGCGCGAGGCCTGCAGAAGTACTACTACCGGCGTTACGGCACGACGCTGAAGGGGCTGATCGAGGACCATTCCATTGCGCCGGAGGCCTTCCTGTCCTTCGTGCACGATATCGATCGCAGTTCGCTGGCGCCGAACCCGGCCCTGGTCGGGGCCATCGCGGCGCTGCCCGGGCGCAAGCTGATCCTCACCAACGGCTCGGAGGATCATGCCCGGCGAACCGTCCAGCAGCTCGGCTTTGCCGAGGCCGGGTTCGAGGCGGTGTTCGACATCGTGGCCGCCGATCTCGTGCCCAAGCCCGAAGCCGCGACCTACGATCGCTTCTTCAAGCTGCACGACGTCGACCCGCGGCGGGCCGCGATGTTCGAGGATCTCGTGAAGAACCTGCGCGTGCCGCATGAGCGCGGCATGGCGACCGTTCTCGTGGTGCCGCCGACCAGCGCCGACGACAATCGCGAGCCCTGGGAGCGTCTCGGCGCCGACGAGCCCTTCGTCGATGCCGCCACGGACGATCTCGCGGGGTTCCTGGTGGGCCTCGAAATCGGCTTGGCGCGACGGGAATGATGTCCTTCTCCCGGTGCATGGGAGAAGGACGGACTTCCTCAGTCCTTGGCGCGCTCGACGTAGGAGCCGTCTTCCGTCTGGATGACGATGCGGGTGCCGGGCGAGATATGGGGCGGCACCATGGCGCGGGCGCCGTTGGACAGCTTGGCGGGCTTGTAGGACGACGACGCCGTCTGGCCCTTCATGGCGGGCTCTGTCTCGACCACTTCAAAGGTCACGCGCTGCGGCAGCGTTGCGGAGACGGCCATCTCGTTGAAGATCGACAGCTGGACCTTCATGTTCTCCTGCAGATACTGCGACTGGGTGCCCAGCACATCCGGGGAGACGACGATCTGCTCGAAGTTCTCCTCGTTCATGAACGTGTAGCCATCGGCATCCTGGTAGAGGAACGAATAGTTCATGTCCTCGACATGGGCGCGCTCGACCTGCTCGGTGGTCTTGTAGCGGTCCGAGATCTTCACACCGTCGCTGATGCGGCGCATGTCGATCTGCGTGGTGGGGGTACCCTTGCCGGGATGGAAGGACTCGGCGCTGAGGACGGCATAGAGCTGGCCGTCCTTCTCGATGATGTTGCCCTTGCGAACCGAGCTGGCGATGACTCTCACGGGTGCTGAACCTTTGAAAATTTGCTAAGCGGTCCGGTCATGGTGCAAGCCGGAGTCGCAATCGGCCGGCACCATAGCGATTTCGCCTCGTTTGACCAGAGTTTCGAGTTCCCGCTTGCCCCTTGTCGTTGCCGCCTCGCCGTCCTGGTCGCCTCACGTCTACGCCGACAGGCGACCGTTTCTCCTCGCCCGCAATCGGGTGGCGGCTGCGGTACGGCGCTGGTTCGCGGCGAGGGACTTTCTCGAGGCCGAGACGCCGATCCTGCAGCACTCCCCCGGCAACGAGGCGCATCTCGAAGCCTTCGCCACCGAACTCGTCGGCCCGGACGCGGTGGCGCGCCGCCTCTACCTCCACACGTCGCCCGAATTCGCCATGAAGAAGCTTTTGGCGGCGGGCGAGCTGCGCCTGTTTACGCTGGCGCGCGTGTTCCGCAACCGCGAGCGCAGCGGCACCCACCATCCTGAATTTACCATGCTCGAATGGTACCGCGCCGGCGCGCCCTACACGGAGCTGATGGCGGATTGCGTGGCGCTGCTCGCCGCCGCCGCCGAAGCCGCGGGATCGCGCCTCTGGAGCCACCGTGGGCGCACCTGCGACCCCTTCGCGGAACCTGAACGGCTCTGCGTCGCCGAAGCTTTCAGGCACCATGCCGGCATCGACCTCCTGGCGACGCTCGATGGTTCCGTGCCGGATCGCGATGCTTTGGTCCGGCAGGCCGAGGCCGCGGGCCTGCGCTGCGCCGCCGACGACGACTGGTCCGACGTGTTCAGCCGAATCCTGTCCCAACGCGTCGAGCCGCATCTCGGCCTCGGTCGCCCGACATTGCTCGACCTCTACCCCGCGCCCGAAGCGGCACTGGCTCGCCCGACCCCCGGCGACCCTCGCACGGCGGAGCGGTTCGAGCTCTATTGCTGCGGCGTCGAACTCGCCAACGGCTTCGGTGAATTGACGGACGCCGCCGAACAGCGGCGTCGGTTCGGAATCGCCATGGCGGCGCGGGCCGGCCGCGGGCAGGAGGTCTATCCCATCGACGAGGACTTCCTCGATGCCCTCGTCACCATGCCGGAGGCCAGTGGAATCGCGCTCGGCTTCGACCGGCTGGTGATGCTCGCCGCCGGCGCGCCTCGGATCGAGCAGGTCCTATGGCTGCCGGTGGTCGGGGCATGAGGCTCGACGCAACATTGCGCAGCCCGGCCGAACTCGCCGCGGCCGGCCTGATCGACGCCGAGGCCGTGGCGGCGCTGATGCCGGTTGCGTCGCGCTATGCCGTGGCGCTGTCGCCCGCCATGGCGGCACTGATCGACCCCTCGGATCCCGAGGACCCGATCGCTCGCCAGTTCGTGCCGAGCGCGGCCGAACTCGACCACCGGCCGGAGGATCTCGTCGATCCGATCGGCGATGCCGTCCATAGCCCCGTGCCGGGCATCGTGCATCGCTATCCCGACCGCGTGCTGCTGACGCTGCTCCACGTCTGCCCGGTCTATTGCCGCTTCTGCTTCCGCCGCGAGCGCGTCGGGCCCGGCGTCGATGCCGTGCTGCCGCCACCCGCCGTCGAGGCGGCGCTGGCCTATGTGGAAGCTCATCCCGCCATCTGGGAGGTGATCCTCACCGGGGGAGATCCGCTCGCTCTGTCGCCGCGCCGCATCGCTGCCGTGATGGCCCGGCTCGCCGCCATCGACCACGTGAAGATCGTGCGGTTTCACACGCGCGTGCCCGTCGTGACACCCGACGCCGTGACGCCGGAGCTGGTGGCGGCGCTCGGCGCCTCCGGCAAGACGACCTATGTGGGGCTGCACTGCAACCATCCGCGCGAGCTCACGCCCGCCGCCCGGGCCGCCTGCGCCCGGCTAATCGACGCCGGTCTGGCCCTGGTCAGCCAGACGGTGCTGCTACGCGGCATCAATGACGATGCCGCCGTCCTGGCGGAGCTGATGCGCAGCCTCGTCGCGCTGCGCATCCGGCCCTATTACCTTCACCATGGCGATCTCGCGCCCGGCACCGCTCATCTGCGAGTTCCGCTCGAAGAGGGCCGGGCTCTCGTCCGGGCGCTGCGAGGCCGCGTATCGGGTCTCTGCCAGCCGACCTATGTCCTCGATATCCCGGGCGGCCACGGCAAGGTGCCGGTCGGGCCCGCCTATCTGGCCGACGGCATCGTCACCGACCCCTGGGGCGTGCAGCACGCTTACACAGGGTGAGCGTCGCGTAGGATGTCGGGACCTAGGCTCTGGGTCGGGCCGTTGTGTGCACGGCATGCCGGGCGCGACCCGGCTGCGGGCGCGCGACCGGATGGCCCCGCGCCGACACCAGGAAGGCGAAATCCATGCGCACCAACAGACTCGGCCGGACCGGCCTCTTCGTGTCTGAACTCTGCCTCGGCACCATGACGTTCGGCGGCAACGGCGAGATGTGGAGCAAGATCGGCACGCTGCAGCAGGGCGAGGCCAACGACCTCGTTAAGACGGCCATCGACAAGGGCATCAATTTCATCGATACGGCCGACGTCTATTCGCAGGGCCTGTCCGAAGAGATCACCGGCCAGTCGCTGCACGATCTCGGGATCGCCCGGCACGACGTCGTGGTGGCCACCAAGGCCTTCGGCGAGATGGGACCCGGCCCCAACACCCGCGGCTCCTCGCGCACTCACCTGATTGAGGCCTGCAAGGCCAGCCTGAAGCGGCTCAAGACCGACTATATCGACCTCTACCAGCTTCACAGCTTCGACCCCGCGACGCCGATCGAGGAGACGTTGCGGGCTCTGGACACTTTGGTCCAGCACGGTCACGTCCGCTACATCGGCGTGTCGAACTGGGCGGCCTGGCAGATCACCAAGGCGCTCGGCATCTCCGAGAGGCTGAGCCTCGCCCGGTTCGAGACGCTGCAGGCCTATTACACGGTGGCGAGCCGCGACCTCGAGCGCGAACTCGTCCCCATGATGCAGTCCGAAGGCGTGGGCCTTCTGGTCTGGAGCCCCCTCGCCGGCGGCTTGCTCTCGGGCAAGTACACCCGCACCCAGCAGGGCGAGCAGGGCAGCCGCCGCGCTTCCTTTGACTTCCCGCCGGTCAACAAGGACCGGGCCTGGAACGTCATCGACGCGCTCGAGCCCATGGCTCAGGCCCGCGGCGTGTCGGTGGCGCAGATCGCATTGGCCTGGCTGCTGCACCAGAAGGTGGTCACCAGCGTCATCGTGGGGGCGAAGCGCGTCGACCAGCTCGAGGACAACATCGCGGCGACCTCGGTCGAGCTCAGCGAAGCCGACCTCGCCACGATTGATAAGGTCAGCGCCCTGCCGCCCGAATATCCCGGCTGGATGCATGCCCGTCAGGGTGAAGTCCGCCGCAAGCAACTCGCCGGAGAGCCGCGCGCAACGGCCCTCTAAGCCTTAGCTGTCCGTCGGCTAGCGATTTGCCATGGCTTGCAGGCGATGCGGCCATGGCGGTAATCTTGGATCACACGCCAAGGTGGTGAACATGGATGATCTGACAGTCAGCGTCGCCGATAACGGACGGGTCGTCCTGCCTCACGCACTCCGTCGTCGTCTCAACGTCCTTGGCGGCGGAACGATCGTGATCCGCGAGGAAGAGGGCCGCCTCATGCTGGAGAGTGCGGATGATGGGATCCGTCGTGCTCAAGCTGTCGTGCGCCGCTTCGCCCCCAATGCAGTGAAGGTGGTGGACGAGTTGCTCGATGAGCGCCGTGCCGAGGCTGCGCACGAGGACGGCTGATGTCCGTCGTTCTCGACGCCTCAGCTGTTTTGGCCTTGCTTTTCGACGAACCGGGCGCCGAAAAGGTACGGGACCGAATGCAGGGCGGGTTACTGGGAAGCACGAACTTGGCGGAAGTCCTGACTAAGCTGTCTGACAAAGGTGTTCCCCTGTCAGAGGCGGTGCGAGCCGTTTCCATGCTCGGTCTCGAGGTGATGCCTTTCGATGAAACCCATGCTCGTGCCTCGAGCGCGATGCGACTTGCCACTCGAGCGGCAGGCTTGTCCCTAGGAGATCGTGCCTGTCTAGCCTTGGCGCTGACTCAAGGCATCCCGGCCCTCACGGCCGAGCGCCGCTGGCCAGAGATCGCGGCAGAAGTCGGTGTCTTAGTCGAGGTCATCCGTTAAGCTGGACGTAGCCTACCGGCCACCATCGACCGCAAGGCGCAAGGCGAGGCCGGTGAAGACCGTGCCGAGGGCGACCTGCGGCGCGCGTCTCCAGCGCGTCTGCCGCGCCACGGCTCGGCTGAGGCGGCTCGCTCCGAGCACCAGCGCGCCGTTTACCAGGAGACAAGCGGCATTCAGGATGGTGGCGAGGACCATGATCTGGAGCGCCACCGGCCCGGCATCCGGCGAGACGAATTGTGGAAACAGCGCTAGCGCGAACAGCGCCACCTTAGGGTTTAGAACATTGGTGAGCAGGCCCTGGCGAAACACGGCCGCGAGAGACAGCGTAGGCGTTGGGCGCGGCGCCGATGGGCTGGACGCTTTGGAGCGGAAGGCAGAGACCGCCAGGACCAGGAGATAGACCGCACCCGCATAACGGACGGCATCATAGGCCAGCGGTACGGCGCGAAACAGTTCCGACAGGCCGAGCGCGACGGCGGCGGCGTGGCAGTAAATGCCGACCTGGGCGCCGAAAAGCGAGGCGAAGCCCGCGCGCCGCCCCTGGGTGACGCTGCGCGACAGGATCAGCAGCATGTCGGGCCCCGGCGTGCAGGCCAAGGCCAGCGCCGCCGCGGCGAAGAGGGCGATATTGGCGAGATGAGGCATCGGGGACGATCCGCAGGCGAAGAATTTGGTCGGAAGCATCTCACCCGGCAAGCACGGAGAGAAGCGGCGGCAGCACTATACGCTCTCGCGCGGCCGCGTTGCGCCTCGCTTGTCGAGGTCCGAGAAGCATGATACCGGCGGCCCGAACCCGGCTTCAAGGCCGTGACCGTGCGATGGAGCAAGTGATGGCTGAGCAGAACGGCAATGGCAACGGCACGGGCCCCCAGGGGCCTCAGCTCAATGCGCTTGCCCAGTACATCAAGGACCTGTCCTTCGAGAATCCCAATGCGCCGAACTCGCTTGGTCCGCAGGAGCAGGGTCCGAACATCTCCATCCAGGTCAACGTCAATGCCCGGCAACTGTCCGAGACCGACTTCGAGGTCAGCCTGTCGCTCGAAGGTTCGGCGGGCGAGGGTGCCGCCACCCTGTTCAAGTTCGAGCTCGACTATGCGGGCGTGTTCCGCGTCGGCGGCATTCCGGCCGATCAGGTGCATCCCGTGATCATGATCGAATGCCCGCGGCTGCTGTTCCCCTTCGCCCGGCAGATCGTCGCCGATTCGGTGCGAAACGGCGGTTTCCCGCCCCTGTTCATCGACCCGATCGACTTCGCCGGTCTCTATCGCCAGCGCACCGCCGAAGGCGCTCCGCCGCCCGCCAATCTGGCCTGACCGGCTCGAAGGCGGGAGAGCTTCGGCAATGCCGATCCACGCGCTCGGGCCATATGCTCCCCGCCTGCCCGCCGAAGACAGGTTCTTCCTGGCTCCCGACGCCCATGTGATCGGTCAGGTCGAGATCGGCGAGGATGTCGGTATCTGGTTCGGGGCGACGATCCGCGGCGACCGTGAGCGGATCGTGATCGGCGCGCGCACCAACATCCAGGAAGGTGCCGTTCTCCACACCGACCCGGGCTTTCCGCTGGTGATCGGCGAGGGCTGCACCATCGGTCATCGCGCCATCGTCCATGGCTGCACCATCGGTCCGAACAGCCTGGTCGGCATGGGGGCCATCGTGATGAACGGCGCCCGCATCGGCGCGAATTGCATGGTCGGGGCGGGAGCGCTGGTCACCGAGGGCAAGAGCTTCCCGGACGGCAGCCTCATCGTCGGAGCGCCGGCCCGCCTCGTCCGACAGCTCGACGCCGAGGCACTGGACGGACTGCGCCGATCCGCGCAATCCTACGTCGAGAATGCGCGGCGATTCCGGGTCGAGCTGAAGCGGCTCGACTGAGGCGCGGCGTCGGGCGGGGAGGGCGGTCTACGATGGTGCGCTACCCTCTTCTTCTCTGCTTCGGTCTTACGGCCTGGGCTTTCGCGGCCGATGTCGCCTTCGCGGCTCCGCCGACGGCTCCTCCCTTGCCAGCCGTCTCTGTCGTCGACCCGCTCAAGACTGCCTTCGAGGTGCTCCCCGACGCCCAACGTCGCGCACTTCAGGATGCGCTGGTCTGGACCGGTGATTTCAACGGCGCGGTCGCAGGCTCCTACGGGCCGCGCACCCGCGATGCGCTCCTGGCCCACGCCAAGCGGATCGGCCTACCACCAGAAGCCGCACTCTCCGCTGCAGCAAGGGCCAAGCTGTTGGCGACGGCCGCCGCGGCGCGCGGCGCCGTTGGCTTCGCGACGCTGCGGGACAGCCGCGCGGGTTTGGCGATCGGCCTGCCACTGACGCTGCTGCCGGTGCGGACGCAACTCCCCGACGGCACCCGCTATGCCGCTCCCGATGCCAGTGCAGTGGTCGACACGACCGGACGGGTAGCGAGCCCTGGCGGGCTCGACGACATGCTGGCGCGCCTCACCCGCGACGCTCCGGGACGCCGCATCACCTACAAGCTGGCAAAGCCCGACTTCATCGTCGTGTCGGGCGAGGTCGGAGATCGCAAGTTCTATAGCCGCTACGCGATCGGAACGCCGACGGGCGACGGTCCGGCGATCCGCGGCTTCACGCTATCGTACCCGGCGGCGGTGACTGCCATGGACCGGATCGTGCTCGCCGTAGCGGCCTCCTTCGATCCCTTCCCGTCGGCCGCTCCCGATCAGGCCTCCGCACCGCAGACCGCTGCCATTCCTGCTCCGCTCCTTCAGCCGCCGGCTCCCGCCGGAGTGCTGGCCGGACAGGCCGTTCTAATCGGGCCCGGTCTTGCGCTGACGCGGTCCGATCCGACGAAGTGCCGGCAGGCGCAGGTGGATGGCGTGCCAGCCACGTGGCTCCGGCAGGATCGCGATACTGGCCTCGCCATCCTGGCACTCCCCGGCCATCGCAACGCCGCTCCTGTGAAGCTCTCGACGATGGAGGCCGGGGCCGCGCGTCTCGTCCTGTTCCTCGTCCCGGGCAAGACCGCGCCTCAACTCTCGGCGGCGACGGCGATCCCGGCCGGCGCAGGCGCCGTTCAAGCGCCGCTGCAGGGGGCCGATGCAGGCGCTGTGCTGGTCGACGAGGCCGGGGATCTCGCCGGTGTCGCGCGGGCGAGCGATGCTCGGCCTGTCCTGGTCGGGGGCGTCGTCACCTCGGCGCGCTACGATGTCGTCGAGGCTCGACGCCTGTCGGATTTCCTGGCGGCTGCTTCGGTGCCGGTTTTACCCAGCGGCGTTTCGCCCTCGACCGGTACCGTGCAGGCCCGTTGGATGGCCGCGGTTCTGCCCCTGCGCTGCCAGGCCGATGCCGTCGCCCCCTAGATGCCGCGGGGTCTACTGCCTCCCCCGTCATTGCCGGGCTTCGTCCCTGCCATCCACGCCGGGAGGTGCAACGACATAGAGAGAATGCGCTAAGCCTTGTGGGCCACGGTGTTGAAACCTGATGGCCGGCACAAGGCCGGCCATGCAGCGAACGTGGCTTCTGTCGATCGGAAGGGCGTTACGCGTCGAGCAGCTTGTCGATCGTGATCGGGAGGTCACGGACACGCTTTCCGGTCGCGTGAAAGATGGCATTGGCGACTGCGGCTCCCGTACCCACGATGCCGATCTCGCCGAGGCCCTTCACGCCGATAGGGCTTGCCTTGTCGTCCGGCTCGTCGACGAAGATCACATCGATATTCGAGATGTCGGCGTGAGCCGGCACATGGTACTCGCCCAGATTGTGGTTCATGAAGCGGCCGAGGTTGTGATCGAGAACCGATTCCTCGTGCAAAGCCGAGCCGATCCCCATCACGACACCGCCGAGAATCTGGCTGCGCGCCGTTTGGAGGTTCAGGATCCTGCCGGCCGCAACTGCGCTGACGACACGCGTGACGCGGACGACACCGAGCTCCTCGTCGATCTTCACCTCCACGAAGACTGCACTGTGCGTGTAGGAGACGAAGCGCTTGGCCTGCGCGGCCGAAGGCTCCGCAGTTTCCTCGGCCTCGACCTTGCCTGTCTTCGAAGACCGGATGGCGTCGATCAGCGATACCGAGCGTGACGGATCGTTGGTGACGAGAATGCGACCATTACTGAAAGTGACATGGTCGAGATCCTGGTTGGCGAGGGGCGAGCCGTCGAGCTGACGGGCCAGCTTGAACACCTGCTCCCGCACCGTCTCGCAGGCCATCTGCACGGCCGTTCCGGCCGAAGCCGCCGTCCAGGAGCCGCCTTCGAGCGGCGAGTAGGGCAGCGTGGAATCGCCGAGCTTCGCCGTCACATCGTCCATCCCGAGGCCCAGCGCATCGGCGCCGAGCTGGGTCAGGATCGTATAGGTGCCGGTGCCGATATCGGCCGAGGCCGTCGCCACTTCGAGCCTGCCGTCGGCAGTCAGCGTAGCGCGTGCCGACGTCTTCTGCATCATGGCTTCCCAGACGCCGGTCGCCATGCCCCAGCCGATCAGCTCGCGCCCGTCCCGCATGGAGCGCGGTCGCGCGTCGCGCTCGGACCACCCGAAGCGCTCGGCGCCCTGGAGGTAGCAGTCGCGCAAAGCCTTGCTGGTCAACGCCTTGCCGGTGTTCTGGTCGACGTCGGCGATGTAGTTGCGCAGGCGCAGTTCGACCGGATCGACGCCCGTCGCAACGGCGAGCTCGTCCATGGCGGCTTCGAGCGCAAAGAGACCCAGCACGGCACCGGGCGCGCGCATGTCGGCCGGCGTGTAGGTGTCGAGCTTCGCCAGTTCGTAGGTGAGCTTGGTGTTGTCGCACTTGTAGAGCAGGCCCGACCAGTTGACCTGATTCTCCTGGTAGTCTTCGAAAGTCGAGGTCTCCTGGATCGAGTCATGCTTGATCGAAGTCAGTACACCGTCAATCCCGGCGCCGAGCGACACCGTCTGGATCGCCAGCGGCCGGTGGCCGAAGGTGAACATCTGGTCGCGCGTCAGCACCACCCGCACGGAACGTTTCTGGTCGAGCGCGGCGAGGACGGCCAGGAACAGCTGGTACTGGGGGCGAAGACCCGCCCCGAAAGCGCCGCCTATGAACGGCGACACCACCCGGACCTTGTCGTCCGACAAGCCGAACACGCCCTTGAGATACCCCTGCGTGTTGGTCACGCCCTGAATCTTGTCATGGACGGTGATTTTTCCGTCGCCCTCCCAGACCACCGTCGTGGCGTGGGGCTCCATCGGGTTGTGATGCTCGACACCGACCCGGTACTCCTGCTGCACCTTCACGGGCGCAGCCGCATAAGCCTTCTCGGCATGGCCCCGCGGCTTCGGCGGCGGTTCGATCCCGGAGCGCTTCTTCGGAGGCACGTAGGCGCGCGGACGCTCGATATCGAGATCGGTGTTGGGCGACTCGGCGTCGTAGGTCACTTCGACCAGGGAGGCCGCGTAAGTGGCGGTCTCGAAATCGTCGGCCACGACGAGTGCGACCGGCTGGCCCGAGAACATGATCGTGTCGGAGTAGAGGGCGCGGAACGGATGGCCGGGAGGCGCGACCTCGTCCTGGTAGGCGGAGTCGAACCATGCCGTGCGCGGACGGTTCTCGTGCGTGTAAACCTTGACGACACCGGGAACCGCTGCAGCGGCCTTCGCATTGATGCGCTTGATCTTGCCTTTGGCGATGGCGCTCGACACGACCGCGCCGTGAAGGAGGTCGGTAGCGGCGAATTCGGCCGCATAGCGGGCGACACCGGTTACCTTGGCCCGGCCGTCGACGCGACGCTGTGCCGTGCCGACGAGGTTCTGTCTTGTGCTCATGGGGCAATCCTCACTGGATGCGCTTGTCGACCTGGGACTGCGGCGTGCCGGCTGCTGCCTGGGACAGGGCACGGATAATGGCCTTGCGGGCGAGGCCGATCTTGAAGACGTTCCCGCTCCGGCCCACTGCCTCTGAGAGGATATGGTCGGCTACGGCCTTGAAAGCCGGGAGATCTGCCGCCTTGCCGACGAGCAGCGCTTCCGCATTGGTACTGCGCCAGGGTTTGTGCGCCACGCCGCCAAGCGCGATGCGGGCCTCCGTCACCCTCTCGCCATCCATCTTCAGGGCAACCGCCACCGACACGAGCGCGAAGGCGTAGGAGAGGCGATCACGGAGTTTGAGGTATGTGTAGTTCTGCCCGTAGTCCTGCGGCGGCAGATCGATCGAGAGGATGATTTCGTCAGACCGCAGCGATGTTTCCAGCTCCGGCGTGTCCCCCGGCAGGCGGTGGAAATCCGCGAACAGGATCGTGCGCTCACCCTCCGGCCCTTGCACCCGCACGTTGGCGCCGAGAGCCGCCAGGGCCACGCACATGTCCGACGGGTGGGTAGCGATGCACTTGTCGCTGGTGCCCAGGATGGCATGGATTCGGTTCACCCCGGCAATGGCGGGGCACCCGGTGCCGGGCTCGCGTTTGTTGCAGGGCGTACCGGTATCGTAAAAGTAGTAGCAACGCGTCCGCTGCAGCAGGTTCCCACCCGTCGAGGCCGCGTTGCGGAGCTGCGCCGAGGCTCCAGCGAGAATCGCGCTGGCCAGCAAGGGAAAGCGGGCCTGGACGCGGTCGTCGTAAGCGAGCTTGGCATTGGACACGAGAGCGCCGATGCGCAGGCCACCGTCCGGCAGGTCTTCGATCCCGGTCAGCGGAAGGTGCGTGATGTCGACGACCGTGGTCGGTCGCTCGACATTGTATTTCATCAGGTCGAGCAGGTTCGTGCCGCCCGCGATGAAGCGGGACCCGGCATCGGCCGCCTTGGCCCGCAGGGCATCGGCAACCGTGTCGGCGCGGACGTAATCGAAGCGGTTCATTCCGCGGCCTCCCGCTGAGTCGCGCCCTGCGTCTCGAGCACGTGCTGCACCGCCTGAACGATGTTGGTGTAGGCGCCGCAGCGGCAGAGATTTCCGCTCATCGCCTCCCGGATCTCTTCCGCGGTATAGGCATGACCCTCGGCGATGAGCCCGACGGCCGAACAAAGCTGCCCCGGCGTGCAGTAGCCGCACTGGAAGGCGTCATACTCGATGAAGGCATCCTGCAAGGGATGCAGGTGACCATGCTCGGCCAGGCCTTCGACGGTACGAATATCGGCACCCTCCTTCATGACGGCGAGCGTCAGGCAGGAGTTGATGCGCTGTCCATCGACCAGGACCGTGCAGGCGCCGCACTGGCCGTGGTCGCAACCTTTCTTGGTGCCGGTCAGCCCCAGGTGGTTGCGCAAGGCGTCGAGAAGAGTCGTCCAGGGCGCGAGTTCCACGGTCGTCAGGGCGCCGTTCAGCGTGAAGCTGACGGGGATCTTGTGCATCCCGCCGGGATGTGAGGAGGGTGATGTGCTCATGCCGTCCATCGTTCCGTGATGGAAGGCATGAAGCGTCACATACGCCCGGACCACCGCTGCGGTGCCGCCGCCTTCCCCAAGGCGAGAACAGGTCGCTGATTGGATTGGTTCCAATCAGCAGGGCAGCAGGTAGGCCCTGTCATAGAGGGACATCGGGGGGCTATTCAGGCGGTCATTTGGAGAGCCGCGCTGCGTGCCAGCGCAGATGATCCTCGATAAAGCTGGCAATGAAGAAGTAGGAGTGGTCGTAACCGTCGCGTCGGTTCAGCGTGAGGGCGATGCCGGCGGTGCGGCAGGCCTCCTCGAGAAGATCCGGTTTCAGCTGATCGGTGAGGAAGGGGTCAGCCGTACCTTGATCCACCAGGATCTCCGGCACGCGGGCGCCGTCGGCGATGAGCGCGCAGGCGTCGTAGCGCCGCCACGCCGCCCGGTCCTCGCCGAGATAGCGGGACAGAGCCTTCTCGCCCCAGGGGCAGTTCATCGGCGAGACGATCGGCGCAAAGGCTGAGACGGCGCGGAAGCGGCCGGGGTTGCGCAGCCCGATCGTCAGTGCGCCATGACCTCCCATCGAGTGACCCGACAGGCTCTGCCGGCCCATGTCGAGTGGCAGTTCGGCGGCAAGCAGGTCAGGGAGTTCGTCTTCGAGATAGGTCCGCATGCGGAAATTCGCCGACCAAGGCGCTTCGGTGGCGTCGAGGTAGAAGCCCGCGCCCTTGCCGAAGTCATAGGCCTCGTCGTCGGGTACGGTGTCGCCACGTGGGCTGGTGTCGGGGGCGACCAGCGCCAGGCCGAGTTCGGCGGCGACGCGCTGCGCGCCGGCCTTCTGGGTGAAGTTGTCCTCGGTGCAGGTAAGACCGGCCAGGAACCAGAAGACCGGGACCGGTCCACGTTCGGCTTGCGGCGGCAGAAAGACGGCGACCCGCATCGGCGTCCCGGTGCTGCGGGACGCGTGCTTGACGGTAATCTGGCGTCCGCCGAAACAGTGGGTTTCGGAGATGATGTCGAGAGTCATGGGAACTCCGGTGTGGATCGCGTCAGTTCCCCGATAGAGGGATCGCGCCGCACCCGGCAAGGCCGTTCAGACAATATCGCCGTAGCCGCCGAGCAGAGCGCCGCTGCGTCGGGCGGCGTCGATCACGCGCCGGGACAGGAGCGCATCGAGTTCGTCGCGGTAGCGGTAGCCGGGGGCCGCGCCCGGGTAGTCTCCGTCGAGCGCCGGATGCGTGTAGATCTCGGTGACGCCCTCGGACAGCCGATCGAGCAGGCCGGCAACCCTGTCCTCGGTCATCGCACCGGTCCAGCTCAGCCCGAAGACCTGGTCGGGCACCGCCAAGCCGGCGCGTCGCAGGCGCAGGCCGAGAAGCCGCGTCCAGGGTGCCGTTATGGCGGGCAAGGCACGTGGCGAGCCGGGCTCGACCGCGCGGACGATGGACGCGGGCTCGGCCGGGATGCGGACGGCGCGCATGCCGTATCGCCGGCCGATGCGGATCATCAGCCCGGCCACGGTCGGGTGAAGGTGGAAGTGCTGGTGGGCGTCGACGTGGTCGAGGGGCAGTCCCGTCGCCGCAAAGGCGTCGAATTGCGCCGCGATCTCGCGCGCCAACTGGCCTTTCATGCGGGGCGAGAAGAAGATCTCCGCACCGAACCGCGCGGTGTCGCGGCGGAACCAGCCGTCGGAGCCGACGAGGTCGGGCACCTCTGATGGGGGTAGGGCAGGGCGGGCCTCGACGAGGGCGAGATGAAGTCCGACGCGCAGGCCAGGATTCCGGCGCGCGATCTCGACCGCCTCGGTGACGGCCGGCGCCGCCACCATGAGGCTGGCGGCCGTGAGGATCCCGTCCCGATGAGCCTGCTCGACGGCAGCATTGACCTGGGGGGAAAGGCCGAAATCGTCGGCCGTGACGATGAGGTGTTTGGGCATTGTGCAGGACTGCCCTTCTCCCGATTGCGGGAGAAGATGTCATCGCAGGGCGATGACGGATGAGGGGAGCCCAAACGTCGGAAGCTCCCTCAACCGACCGGGCTTCGCCCGGCCACCTTCTTCCGTTGACGGGAGAAGGAGAGCTTGGATCAGGCGGCTTCCTTGCGGTCGCGCAGGAAGCGGAAGAACTCGACGCCCTCGCGCAGGCGGCGCTTCATCATCTCGGGGCTGCGCACCATCTCGCCGACGATCGAGGCGATCTTCGGGGCGCGGAAGTAGAAACGCCGATAGAAATCCTCCACCGAGGTGAAGATCTCGGTGTGGTTGAGATGTGGGTAGGAGAGCGGCGCGATCTGGGTGCCGCCCGCGGTGAGGAGGTCCTGCGTCTCGTCGTAGAGCCAGCCGTTCTCCATCGCCTGCTTGTAGAGGAAGGTGCCGGGATAAGGCGCCGCCAGCGAGATCTGGATCGTGTGGGGATTGATCTCCTTGGCGAAGTTGATCGTCTCCTCGATCGTCTCCTTGGTCTCGCCGGGCAGGCCGAGGATGAAGGTGCCGTGGATGACGATGCCGAGCTCGTGGCAGTCCTTGGTGAAGCGGCGCGCGACGTCGGTGCGCAGGCCCTTCTTGATGTTGTGCAGGATCTGCTGGTTGCCCGACTCGTAGCCGACGAGCAGCAGGCGCAGACCGTTGTCCTTCAGCACCTTGAGGGTGTCGCGCGGCACGTTGGCCTTGGCGTTGCAGGACCAGGTGATCCCGAGCTTGCCGATCTCCTTCGCCAGCGCCTCGATGCGGGGCAGGTTGTCGGTCAGCGTGTCGTCGTCGAAGAAAAATTCCTTCACTTCGGGGAAGGCGGCGCGGGCGTAGCGCAGCTCGTCCATCACATGGCCGATGGAGCGGACGCGGTAATTATGGCCGCCGACCGTCTGCGGCCACAGGCAGAAGGTGCAGCGGCTCTTGCAGCCGCGGCCCGTATAGAAGGACATGTAGGGGTGCTTGAGGTACCCGCCGAAATAGTTCTCGATCTGCAGGTCGCGCTTGTAGACCGGCGTGACGAAGGGCAGCTCGTCCATGTTCTCGAGGATGCGGCGATCCGCATTGCCGACGATGACGCCTTCGTTGTTGCGATAGGTGATGCCGTCGATCTTCGACCAGTCGCGGCCGTCCGCCACTTCCTTGATGGTGAAGTCGAACTCCTCGCGCGCCACGAAGTCGAGCGCCGAACAGGCTTCGAGGCTCTGCATCGGCTCGACCGCCACCTTGGCGCCGACGAAGCCGATCTTCAGGTCGGGCTTGAGGTCGCGCAGCATCTGCGCGGTTTTGATGTCGCTGTCGAAAGACGGCGTCGAGGTGTGCATCACGACCATGTCGTAATCCTTTACCTGAGGCGCGATGTCGGAGAACTTCAGCTTGTGCGGCGGCGCATCGATCAGCTTCGAATTCTCGACGAGCGCCGCCGGCTGGGCGAGCCAGGTCGGATACCAGAAGGATTTCACTTCGCGTTTCATCTGGTAGCGCGCGCCGGCGCCGCCATCATAGCCGTCGAAGGAAGGAGCCTGGAGGAAGAGAGTGCGCATCAAGAACCTGCTTTGTCGGGCGCCGTCATCGATCCATCGTGTCGCAGCGCGAAGCGTTCTCCGCGCCAGTCGATCGAACCGGGCCAGAAGCCGAGGAGGAAGACCAGGAAAGCCGCGTAATCGCGGACAGGGCCGATAATAAGGCTTTTCGTTCCCGTGTTCAGCGCCCGCCCGACGATAATCTGCAGAAGTAACCGGGATGTCACAGATGCGGCGAGCATCCCCAGGGTTGCGGGCGCGAACCCGGACAGCAGCGCGGCCAGTGTGGCCAGCGGAATGGGATGGGTGACGATTGACCCGACGAAGCCTGCGGGATCCACCGACCGGATGGTGCGGGACCAGCGCAGTTCCTGACGCATCAGCGCCGCGAAACTGTCGGCCGTGCAGGTATGGCCAAGCACCAGATCGCGAGGCACGGAGACGGTGAGGCCCAGCGCCCGGACCGCCTCGCCGACCGCGTAATCATCGGCCAGCCGATCCTGGAAAGCCGCGAAGCCGCCGACGGCGTCGAGCGTGTCGCGGCCGAGCGCGATGGTCGAGCCGAAGCAGGGCTTGGCCAGCCCCAAGGCCATGCCCACGATGACGTTGGGCAGGAAATGGTGGTCGATCCATTGCACGGCGAGCCGCGACCACAGGCCCGAAATCGCCACGCCGCGGTAGAGGCAGGTCACGGCACCGACGCCGGGCGCATCGAGCGCCGTCACGACCCGGTCGAGGTAGTCGGATTCGACCAGCATGTCGCTGTCGGCGAAGACCAGGACGGGTCGGCTCGCCCGCTCCGCCATGTTGATGAGGTTCGACACCTTGCCGTTGGTGCCGTGGCGGCGATCGTCGACGACGAGCCGCAGGTTGCGGTCCGGGAACTCGGCGATCAACCGCTCGACGAGCGGAACGGCGGGATCATCCGAGCGCGACACGCCGAAGATCACCTCGACGGGCCCATCGTAATCTTGGACCACGAAGGAGCGCAGGTTGCGGTACAGATCCGGCTCGCCGCCATGGAGGGGCTTCAGAAGGCTGACGCCCGGCCTTCCGGCGGCCTCCGCGGTCCGAGCCAACCGGGGGGCGGGCGACAAGCCGCGCGCCACCAGCCAGGAGGCCAGCAGCGCATAGGCGCAGCCGGCCCCGGCCAGGAGGAGCAGGAGGGCAGTGACGATCAGAATGCCTTCATGTCCTTGTCGGTCTGGGCCTTCACGGCGGCCATCAGCCCGTCGAAGCCGCCGGTCTGAAAGGTCGAGCCATATTCCGACCGCCAGGTGGCGAGTTGGCTGATGGTACCGTTGAGATAGATGTCCTTGACGCGCCAGTCGTCCCCCTTGCCGCGCAGCAGGTAGTTGATGTCGACGGGCGCGCCCGCGCCGTTGAACTTCGACTTCACGAATCTGTCCGGACCGCGCGCCGCCACGTCGGCATCGACCGCGTAGGTCTCGCCCTTGAAGTCGTCGAAGGTGCTGGCGAAGGTGGCGACGAGCAGCTTGCCGAAGGCGTCGCGCAACGCCGCCTGCTGGTCGGTGGAGAGATTGGCAAATTCCGGCCCGACGGCGAGGCGCGTCATCCCGGGGACGTCGAAGAGCTTGATCATCACCGGATAAAGGTGGTCGTAGCGGCCCTGCATGTGCCACTCGTTGGCGTGGCGCATGCTGTCGAACAGGGCCACGTAGAAGTCCTGAACGACCAACGCCGCCGGATCGGCCGCGCTCGCGCCGACGGTTGGCGGAACGATGGCGTCGCCCGCCGCGAGTGGGCCGGGCTGAGGCGAGGCTGGGAAAGCGCCGCCGGCGCTACCCAGCATGAGAGCGGCGCCGAGACAGACGGCAGCGCTCCGTCGAATGGTCTTCAACATCTGTTCTCTATCGTTATCGGGTTCTCGGACCCTGCCGCATCGTCGCGCGCCGCCGCTCGAAACTGCCAGGACGCTCGGATCGTCTCCCGATCCTCGCCTCGAAGGCTGGCTCGTTCGTCACGCGGACTCACCGATCCGCCCTGGACGACCCCACCGGAGGAAGATGGAAGCTTCGGCTCGACCCCTCGGCATCCGCTGCCTCGCGATCGGCGTCTGCTCCGTGGCCACTCGCCTCCGAAACGCGCGTCGACTCTTGTCTCACCAGAATGCGGCGGCTTTCCAGTCCCTGCCAGACCAGCAGGCCGGGCAGTCCCAGGACGATTTCGGGGAACCGCTTGGCCAGCGACAGCGCGACGGCCACGGGCGCAGGAATGCCGAACACCGCGCAGAGCGCGACGAAACCGGCTTCCTGCACGCCGATGCCGCCCGGAACCACGAAGGCGGCCCCGCGCACGGCCTGTCCTAGACTCTCCAGAACCAGGGCCGTGCCGTAGGAGACCGGGTGGCCCAGGAAGCGTAGCGCGATCCAGACCTCCAGAACGCCGAAGAACCAGATGCCGAAATGGATGCCGAAGACGGCCGACACGCGACCGCGACGGTCATAGAGCTTCGAGAATTGCCCGTTGATGGCGTTGAGGCTGCCGCCGACTGTCGCCCATTGCGGATCGTCGGTGAAATGGCGCAGCAGCTTGTCGACGAGGCGGGCGCCCCCGTAACGCTGCGCCACGTAGAAGGCGCCCAACGCCGGCCCGAGCAGGGCCAGGCCGAGCCCCACCCATCTCACGATGGGAGCACCGCCCTCGTGGCCGGCCAGGAGCGCCACACCGATCAGGGTGAAGACGAATTGCGTGACGGTCTGCGCCAGCAGATCCACCAGCACGGAGGCGACCGCGAGGCTCTGAGAAACGCCCCAGAAGGTGATGAGGCGCGCCCCGACGACCTCGCCGCCGACTTGCGCCACGGGCAGGAGGACGTTGACGGATTCGCGAACCCAGCGAAGCAGCAGACAGGCGCGAAAATTGCGCCCGTTCTGACGATCGAGCAGCAGCCACCAGCAGAGCCCAGCGCCCGCCGCTTCGCCGATCCGAACGAGCGACACCGGCACGACGCCCCAGCCCACGGCCGCGACGGCCTCGACGATCGGCTGCCAGCCGTAGAAAATTACGATGGCGACCGCCAGGGCGACGCCGATCGTACTGGCGAGGACGAAGGTCAGGCGCATGATCCGGTGAAGGTCCCCAAACGATGGGGTCTGACACCCCGGCTGACGCTACGGCGTCACCGGGCGACCCCTATCATGAGTGGGTCGCCCCGCGCCAAGGACTTCCGCTGCAAAGATCCAGCGCGGTCACGCCGCCTTATTCCCCCCGGGTCGCACCTCCTTTAAGGTCGGCGCCGGCCCGCGACGGCCGGATTGAAAACGAAAGCCGACATGGCCATCAGACTGCACAAGGGCGACCTGCCGCCCGACTACCGGGCGGGCGGCAGCGTCGCCATCGACACCGAAACGCTGGGGCTGAAGCCGCATCGCGACCGGCTCTGCGTAGTGCAGCTCTCGACCGGCGACGGCTCGGCCGATGTGGTCCAGATCGCCAAGGGCCAGACCTCGGCGCCGAACCTCGAGCGCCTGCTCGCCGACGCCTCTATCAAGAAGCTGTTCCACTTCGGGCGGTTCGACATCGCCGTGATGGCCAAGGCCTTTGGCGTCATGACGGAGAATATCTACTGCACCAAGATCGCCTCGAAACTGGTGCGGACCTACACGGACCGGCACGGTCTGCGCGAACTATGCCGGGAACTGCTGGCTGTCGACATCTCGAAGCAGCAGCAATCCTCGGATTGGGGCGCCGACGTGCTGAGCGACGCCCAGGTCGCCTATGCGGCCTCGGACGTGCTGCACCTGCACGCCCTCAAGGCCAAGCTCGACGTCATGCTGGTTCGCGAGGGGCGGGACGGCGTCGCGCAGAAGTGCTTCGATTTCCTGTCGACGCGCGCGCATCTCGATCTGATCGGTTGGCCGGACAACGACATCTTCGCGCACGAGTAGTGCCGGGGCGGGTCCAGCCTCGCACCATTCCGCTATGCGAAACCCGTGCCTCCGGCCATAACTTGGCCATGCGGGCGGAGCTAGGCTTTCGCTCGGGCATTGTTCATCCTGTTGCGAGCGCATGACTGATTACGCCACCCCAGCCGGTCGGCCTGCCGCACCCGGACGGGCGTCGCGGGCGGACGTCGGCAGTCCGCTCGACGCTGCCGGTGCGCGTGTCGACGCCTTTCGCATAGCGGGGCGTCATTCGGCCCGCGTACGTCTCCTGCGCCGCCTGGTCCTGTCGGGAGCCGTTCTGGGGTCGGTAGCGATCATCGGCTTCGCCTTCTTCAATCCGTTTCGCGCCATCATTCCGGGCGTCACCATCGACGGCGTAGGGCTCAGTGGAAGCCGGGTCACCATGCAGCATCCCAAGCTGACGGGGTTCAGAAGCGACGGTCGCCCTTACGATCTCGTGGCGAGCGCCGCAGTGCAGGATGCCAAGACGCCCAATCTCCTCGAACTGCACGATATCGACGCTCATGTGACGATGGCCGATCAGAGCATCGTACACATCGTCTCGGCCACGGGTCTCTACGACAGTTCCAAAGAGACCATGCAGCTGAAGAGCGCCATTCATCTCACGAGCGACAAGGGGCTCGACGCGCATATGCTCAGTGCCTTCGTGGAGTTCAAAAGCGGACTCGTCGACACGCGCGAGCCTCTGACCGTAGTGATGACCACCGGCACCGTGACGGCGGATTCCATGCATATGACCGACAACGGCAGTCACGCGATCTTCGAAGGTCACGTCCATACGACCGTTACTCCGGCCGCAACCGCGACCGAAACGGCCTCCAGCCTGAAGGGAACCGGACAGTGATCGGACGCGCCTTTCCTAACGTCCTCGCGGCGGTTCTGCTCGCCGCAGCCTCGTCGTCGATCATGCTCCTGGGAGCCGGCTCGGAGGCTTGGGCGACATCGAAGCTGAAGAAGCCTTTGTCGCTTCCCGGCGACGATGCACCGAAGAAGCCCGTCGCCGCCGATGCGGGGCCCAAGAAGGCTGCGGCCGGCGTGCCGCTGTTGCCCGGCAGCGGTTCCAAGGAGCCCGTCAACATCACGGCCGACAAGCTCGATTTCCTCAACAAAGACAACAAGCTGATCTACACCGGCAACGTCGTGGTCATTCAGGGCGATTCCACCCTCAAGGGCTCGGTGTTAAACATCGACCTGCAGCGGGACCAGCCCGGGGCCGGCGGCGCGACCGCGCCCGCCACGCCGGCGCCCGCCGATGCCACGGCTCCGGGGCAGGGCAGTTCGGTCCGCCACATGGAAGTCGACGGCCCGGTGACGCTGATCTCCAAGGATCAGGTCGGGACCGGCAACCACGCCTCCTACGACAAGGCCGAGAACAAGGTCTACCTCAACGGCAATGTCACGCTGAGCCAGGGAACCAACGTGACCCAGGGCGACCGGCTCGTTTATGACATGACCTCCGGCCAGGCCCAGGTCTATTCCGGCCAGACCAATGGCGGCCGGGTATCGAGCGTCTTCACGCCCGGCAGCGGTGGGCCACCTGGGGCTCCGGCCCCTGCGAAAGCCAGCGCGCCTTTCAAGACCGCGCCCGCGCCCCGGCAGGGCAAGATGACAAACGCTCGTCGCGGTGAAGATGCCGTCGCGCACGACCTCGACGCCGCGCAGTGAAGCGACGAGCGCGCATCGTGGTGCAAACCAGTTCCAGGCCGCAAGGCCTGAAGCGTCTCTTTTCCCGATCCGCCGTTCCTGTGGCGGTTGCGGCTCCTGTGTCGCCATCTCGGCACGAGCCGCGCTTCGACGATAGACCCGCGGCGTCGGATCCGCCGGTCGCCGACAGTCTGCTGCCGGAGGACCTAGCCGACGGTGCCTGGCCCGACCCGGCGCTGGACCTCGACCAGCCTTCCTCGGCCATCTACGCTGACGAACAGGCGGCCGACGACCTCTACGCTGGCGATCCCGCCTGGGACATGGCGCCGGGCAGCCGCCGCGACCTGTCTCCCGAGGGCATGCTGGGGGTGTTCAACCTCGGCAAGGCCTACAAGGGCCGCAAGGTCGTCCATGACGTCTCGATCAACGTGAGACGCGGCGAGGCCGTCGGGCTGCTCGGGCCCAATGGCGCAGGCAAGACGACAGTGTTCTATATGATCACCGGGCTCGTCAAACCTGACAAGGGCATCATCCAGCTCGAAGGTCACGACGTGACCGGACTGCCGATGTATCGCCGCGCCCGGCTCGGCATCGGCTACCTGCCGCAGGAGGCCTCGATCTTTCGCGGCCTCAATGTGGAGGACAACATCCGCGCCGTGCTCGAGATCACCGTTCCCGACAAGAAGCAGCGCGACCGCGAGCTCGACCAATTGCTCGATGAATTCTCGATCACGCGGTTGCGCAAGGCGCCCTCCATTGCGCTCTCGGGCGGCGAGCGCAGGCGCTGCGAGATCGCGCGGGCTCTCGCCGGCCACCCGTCCTTCATGCTGCTCGATGAGCCCTTCGCCG
Source organism: Janthinobacterium lividum (assembly GCA_050920985.1). Classification (GTDB taxonomy): domain Bacteria; phylum Pseudomonadota; class Alphaproteobacteria; order Rhizobiales; family Beijerinckiaceae; genus Lichenihabitans. The sequence goes on from JBPBQY010000058.1 coordinate 107,992, forward strand.
GCATCGACCCAATCGCGGTCGGCGACATCCAGGATCTCGTCCGACACTTGAAGCAGCGTGGCATCGGCGTGCTGATCACCGACCACAACGTGCGCGAGACGTTGGGCCTGATCGACCGCGCCTACATCATCCACTCCGGCCACGTCCTGACCGAAGGGACCGCCGACGAGATCGTGGCCCACCCCGACGTGCGCCGGCTCTACCTCGGCCAAGATTTCCGGATGTAGCTGGTTCGACGCTGCGGCGAATTGGTTAAGCAAAACCTGGGCCGGATTGGTGCAGGGCAGTGTCTTTGCCGGGATCCATGTTATGCTCACCAGGGTAGGCACCCTGGGAACAGACACTGAATGGCGCTTTCGGCGAAGCTCGTGATGCGCCAGGGCCAGGCCCTGGTGATGACGCCGCAGCTCATGCAGGCGATCAAGCTGCTTCAGTTGTCGAATCTCGAACTCGCCTCCTTCATCGAGGAGGAGCTGGAACGGAACCCCTTGCTCGAACGGGTCGAAGAGGGACCCGACCCGCGTGAGCACGAGATGCCGATCGAAGCGCCTCCGAGCGGCGATCCGATCGAGTCGGATTGGACCAGCGACGAATTCGCCACCGATCGTGGCGCGCTCGAGGCGGGGCTCGGGACCGAGCTCGAAAACAGTTTCGACGGCGAGCGGCCGCTTCCATCCTCCGACCTGTCCGGCGACCTGATGGGTCTCTCGGCAACCTCCTGGACCGGCGCCCCGGCCTCGTCCGACGGGGAGGGATCGAGCCTCGAACGCTATGTCGCGGCGCTGCCTTCGCTCCACGATCATCTCGCGGACCAGTTGCTGCTCGCCGTGGTGGATCCGGTGGACCGGCTGATCGGCCACAGCCTGATCGATGCGATCGACGATGGGGGCTACCTGTCCGAGCCGCTCGACGCGATCGGCGACCGTCTTGGTGTTCCGGTCGAGCGCGTCGACCGTATTCTTCGAGAGATCCACGCCTTCGATCCGACCGGGGTAGGCGCCAGGTCGCTGGCCGAGTGTCTGACGCTGCAGTTGCAGGAGCGGAACCGTTTCGATCCTGCGATGGCGGCCCTCATCGGTCATCTCGACCTTCTGGCCCGTCGCGATCATGCCGCGTTGAAGCGGATCTGCGGCGTCGACGACGAGGATCTCGCCGACATGGTGGGCGAGATCCGCAGGCTCGACCCCAAGCCTGGCCGCTCCTATGGCGGCGGGCCGGTGCAGACCGTCGTGCCCGACGTGTACATCCGGGCCGCATCCGACGGCTCCTGGCTGGTCGACCTCAACACGGATGTCCTGCCGCGCGTGCTTGTGAACCAGACCTACCGCACACGCGTCACACGCGGGACCGCGAGCGAAGCCGACAGGAGCTTCGTCAACAATTGCCTCCAGACCGCCAATTGGCTGACCAAGAGCCTGGAACAGCGCGCCCGCACCATTCTCAAGGTCTCGAGCGAAATCGTCCGCCAGCAGGATGCGTTCTTTGCCTATGGCGTCCAGCATCTGCGGCCGCTGAACCTGAAGGTCGTGGCGGACGCGATCGGCATGCATGAATCCACAGTATCGCGTGTGACGTCGAACAAATACATGTCGAGCCCGCGCGGCATCTTCGAGCTCAAATATTTCTTCACGGCCTCTATCGCCTCGACCATGAACGGTGCCGCCCATTCGGCCGAGGCGGTGCGCTTCCGCATCAAGCAGATGATCGATTCCGAGACCCCGTCCGACGTGCTCTCCGACGATGCCATCGTGGCGAAGCTCAAGACCGCCGACATCGATATCGCTCGCCGAACGGTGGCCAAGTATCGCGAAAGCCTGCGCATACCATCCTCGGTCGAGCGGCGGCGCGAGAAATCCGTCATGGCGCTGGCGGGGCGCTGAGTCCCGCGGAGACTGTCCTCGGCGGACGGGTCCGTCCCGGCGGTTCCCACCTGCGCGTGACTGGTCTAGAGAGCGGGTCCTGCTATCATCGACGGTTCCGCTGGCGATTTTGGCTTAACGCCAGCAACGAGACCGCCGGGTCTCATGTCGTTTGAGATTGAGCGCTTGAAGTCCACGACCGCGTTACGCCTCGATTGTCTGCTCGGCGAGGCCGATACCCTCTGGCCGGTCATGGCCATTCTCAACGTTACGCCGGACTCCTTCTCGGACGGTGGTCGTCATGAAACCGACGCGGTGGCCCACGGCCTAGCCTTGGTCGAGGAGGGAGCCGCGATTCTCGACATCGGGGGTGAATCGACCCGGCCCGGCTTCACGCCCGTGTCGCTCGATGAAGAATGGCGCCGCGTCGGCCCGGTCGTCGAGGCATTGGCCGAGCAGGCCGGGGTGCCGCTCTCGATCGACACGACGAAGTCCGAGCTGGCGCATCGCGCCCTCCTGGCCGGAGCAGCCGTGGTCAACGACATTTGGGGCTTTCAAGGCGATCCGCGCATGGCCGAGACCGTTGCGGCCCACGAGGCCGGCGCGGTGCTGATGCATAACCGGCAGGTCATCGATCCCGCGATCGACATCGCCGAGGACATGCTGCGCTTCTTCGAAGCGTCGCTGGCCCGCTCGGCCGAACGTGGCGTCGCCCGGCATCGCCTGATGCTCGATCCTGGCATCGGTTTCGGTAAGACCCAGGACCAGCAGCTCGATGCGATCCGGGCCATCGGCCGCCTTCGCGCGACCTTCGCCCTTCCGATTCTGGTGGGGCTGTCGAAGAAGCGCTTCCTCGGTCACATCACGGGGGCGCCGGTCGAGCGGCGCGGCATCGAGACGATGGCGGCAAATCTCGCCGCCGCAGCCGCGGGGGCGACGGTCTTTCGCGTTCACGACGTGGCCGACCATGTGGCGGCCCTGAAAGTATTCGGTGCGGTCCGGCATGCGGAGCCGCAGGCGTGAACAGCTCCGCCGTCGAGGTCGCGTTTCAGTTCGGCAGCAATGTCGGGGACAAAATCGACAACGTCGCCCGCGCCGGGCGCCTGTTGGAGACGGCGGGGATCGCTCGAAACCTGCGCCTGTCGCCGGCCTACCGAACCCCGCCCTGGGGCGGAGTACCACAGGACTGGTTCGTCAACGCCTGTGCGGTGGGAGAGACGGAGCTCGAGGCTACCGATCTGCTGCGTCGAATCAAGGCCGTCGAGGTGGCGCTCGGCCGATACGAGACAATGCGATGGGGACCCCGCGTCATCGACATCGACATCCTCTACCGTGGTGAGGACGACCTCGACACCGATCTACTGACGTTGCCGCATCGCGAGGTTCTGAACCGCGCCTTCGTGCTCGTGCCGTTGGCGGACCTCGTGCCGAACCGGATCATCCGTGGCGTCCGGGTGGCGGACGCGGTGGCCCGGCTCGACACCGTCGGCATCGAGCGGATCTGACGGCATACGCCAGGCGGAGCGCGTGTCGTCAGGCCGCGAGGTCGGCCACCACCATGTCGAGCACTGGGAAGCCTTCGCGCGTGACCCGCAGTTGGCCGCTCGCGCCCCGTTCCACCATGCCCTCGGCAATCAGGCTGTCGACGCGGCCGCTGTCGAGCGACCGTCCGGCCAGCTCGGCGAAGCGCTGCGGATCGATGCCTTCCTGAAGCCGGAGCCCCATCAGCAGGAATTCGTCGCCCTGCTCCTCGGACGAGAGGCCTTCGTCGGCGACGAGGCCATGGCCCTCGCCCTCGACCACGGTCAGCCACATCTCGGGATGCCGTTCGGTCGACTGGGCGCGCCGACCCGACGGCGTTAGAATCCGGCCATGAGCGCCGGGCCCGACGCCCGCATATTCGCCGTAACGCCAATAGACGAGGTTATGGCGGGATTCCGCGCCGGGCCTCGCGTGGTTCGAGACCTCGTAGGCGGGTAGGCCGCGTAACGCCGTCAGTTCCTGGGTCACCTCCCAAAGAATGCGGGCCTGCTCGGCATCCGGTACAACGAGCTTGCCGGCCTTGTGGAGCTTCTCGAACATCGTGTCGTGTTCGATGGTCAGTTGGTAGAGCGACAGGTGCTCGGCGGCGTGGTCGATGGCGCTGTGGAGCTCCGCCTTCCACTGCGCGGGTGTTTGGTCCGGGCGGGCATAGATGAGGTCGAAGGAGAACCGCTCGAAATGGGTCGCGGCGATCTTCACCGCCGCCAGAGCCTCGGCGGCGGTGTGCAGCCGGCCCAGCGCCTTCAGATCGGGGTCGTTCAGGGCCTGCACGCCCAGCGACACACGGTTGATCCCCGCGGCCCTATAGCCCTGGAAACGGGTCGCCTCGACGCTGGTCGGGTTGGCTTCGAGCGTGATCTCGGCGCCGGGCTCGATCGTCCAATGGCTCGCGATGGCCTCGATGATGCTGCCAACCGTCGCGGGATTCATCAACGAGGGCGTGCCACCTCCGAAGAACACCGAATGAACCGTGCGGCCCGGCGTCAGCGCGGCGCGATGCGCCAACTCCTGGCGGAAGGCCGAGAGGTAACGGGCCTCGTCCACGGGCGCTTGGCGGACATGGCTGTTGAAATCGCAATAGGGGCATTTCGACAGGCAGAACGGCCAGTGGACGTAGATGCCAAATCCGGGGTCGGGTGTGCCGAGGGCGCTCATTCCTGGCTTATGGCATGGCCCGCCCCCGCGGGTCACGCGTCATCGTGGACCGCGGAGGGCCTGTCCGGTGAGGCCGGGCCGAAGAGCCGTGCTGCGAGAGTCTGGAAGGCGCGGGCCCGGTGGGACAAGGCTCTCCCGCCATCGGCCGGAAGCCCGTGCTTCTCCTCGGCCGACATTTCGCCGAAGGTGCGATCATGTCCGTCGGGACGGAACGCTGGATCGTAGCCGAAGCCGGCCGGGCCGCGCGGCGGATAGACGATCGTTCCCTCCACGTGATCCTCGACCGCTTCGATCCTGCCGTCCGGCCAGACGAGGGCCAGCGCTGCCGTGAAGCGGGCATGACGAGAGGCCTCGTCGTGGGCGCCGCGTTCCGCCAGCAGTGCATCGATGCGCGCCATTGCGGCAGAAAAATCCTTGCCGGGACCTGCCCACCGAGCCGAATAGATCCCAGGTGCTCCGTCGAGCGCGTCGACGCAGAGACCGGAATCGTCCGCCAGCGCCGGAAGGCCGGAGCTTCGCGCCGCGGCTTCGGCCTTGAGAAGGGCGTTGGCGGCGAAACTGGTTCCGGTTTCCTCCGGCTCCGGAAGGCCAAGGTCGCCGGCCGACAGGACCTCGACGCCGTAGGGACGTAGCAGCTGCGCGAATTCTGCGAGCTTGCCGGCATTGTGGGTAGCGATCACCAAACGATCGAGACTAGCGTCACGCATTGAAAATACTCGGTCAGGAACAGGCCGGCCCGGCGCGCCGCCGTTGCAGTTTCTGACGATAGCCTTGCGCCGGACCAACTTCGAGCGATATCGCCCCTCGGCCGAACCGGCCGAAGCTCTATCTGAGAGGCTGTCGTGGCCCGGATCGGGCGGAGCGTTCACCGCCAGTTGAGGAACGTGACGCTTTACGCTTTCTGCGACCATTTGACCGTTGTTAAAGTGGGAGGGATCCGGCTTCAACACGGAGTTTCGATGACGACGAGCGAGGCAGGCGCTAAATCACGGTCCAGGACGGGTGTCCGCGTTGCAGGCAACTCACGATGAATGATGGTTCCGGGACGGCGGAGGGGAAGCGGCGCGACGATCTGTCGGCGCCGGGCCCGACCTCCGCTCCGTCTGAGGCGGCTCTGGAGCGATTGGCCGCACTTGCCGCCGACGTGGCCGGGACGTCTGCCGCCCTCCTGGCTACGATCGACGGCGACCGAATGCGGCTAAAGGCGGCTGTTGGCTTCGAGAGCGCTGCGTTGGACTGGCCGATGCTTCCACGGCTCTGGGAGCCCGTCTCCCGCGTTATCCTCGACACGGCCGCCGAAGGTGAACTCCACCATCATCCGTTGATCACGGGTCTGCCGCATGCGCGGTTTCTCGCGACGGCGCCGCTTCTCTCGGTCGACGGGGCCATCATGGGCATCCTGATCGTTCTCGACCGTGGTTCGCGGATCGCTTTCTCTCCAGAGACCCTGAACCGGCTGGAGGCGCTGGCCGCCATCGCACGTGACCTGATCGAAGGCGGCCGCGCATTGCAGCTCGCTCAGGCCGACACGGAGGTTCGATCTCGCCTGCTGACCGATATGAGCCACGAGCTTCGCGCGCCGCTGAACGGGATCTTGGGTTTCGCCCACCTCCTGAAAAACGACTCGGGGCCCGGTGACGTCGCGCGGCGCAATGTCGAGCGCATCGAAGAGGCGGGTCGAGGACTGCTCAGCATCGTCAACGATGTACTCGACGTGTCGAGGTTCGAATCAGGCACCGTGCGGCTCGACGAAAGACCTTTCTCGGCCGCTCGGCTTCTCGAAGATTGTGTCGCCATGGTCCGCCCCGACGCAGAGCGGAAAAGCCTCGGCCTGTCGTGCGAGGTTCCGCATGACGCGGCGGAGCTGGTGCTCGGCGATCCCGACCGCTTGCGACAGGTGCTCCTGAACCTGCTCTCGAATGCGGTGAAGTTCACCAGTTCGGGCACCGTGCTGGCGTCTCTCGCGGTTGGCCAGGACCAGGAGCACGTGGGGTCGGTGAAACTTCTGTTTACGGTCGAGGACAGCGGCATGGGCATCGCCCGCGACGGCATTCCGCGCCTGTTCAACCGTTTCGTCCAGGCTGATGGTAGCGTGGCTCGCCGCTTTGGCGGCAGCGGCTTGGGACTCGCTATCTCGAAAACGCTGCTCGAAGCGATGGGCGGCACGATCGAGGTGGAATCCTCGCCCGGAATCGGAACGCGGTTCCTGGTGACCCTGTCGCTGCCGCAGGCGCTCGATCAACCGGCCACGGTGCCGCGGCCGCGCCGTGCTCCGGGACGGGACATTCTGCGAGGCCATACCATCCTGCTGGCCGAGGACGTGCCCCTGAACCAGAAGCTGGTCACGCAGATGCTGGCACCCCTCGGCGCTGCGATCGATGTCGTGACCGACGGGGCTGAGGCCGTGGCGGCCGTCGCGCGGCATACCTACGCGCTGGTCCTGATGGACATGGAAATGCCCGTGCTCGACGGACTAGAGGCGACACGCCTGATCCGCGCACTGCCAGGATCAGCCGGAACGGTCCCGATCGTGGCCCTGACCGCTCATGTCTTTCCCGAGCAGCTCGATCTCTGCCGCGCCGCCGGGATGGACGAGATTCTGACCAAGCCGTTCGGACCGGACGACCTCGCCGCCGTGGCGCTTCGCTGGAGCCGCCGCTTGAAGCCCGCCGAATAGACGAGGGGGCCGCTGCCGTGTCACCGATCGGGGCTCGTGGTCGGATTCGACGGCACCGTGCCGCTTCGATTTCAGGCCAGCCCAAAGGCGGCTCGCCCGACTCCGGACCTGAGACCCGCCTGTACGAGACGCATCAGATGTAGTCCACGGTCCGCTCACGCGCGGCTTCGCGGGTGAGGGGCGCCGCACGGCCGGTTTCACCGATCTGCCAGTCCCGGGCCAGGGCCGCCATGCCGATCACCCGTTCGATGGCATGGGGATAAGTGCCGTCCTGGTCGATGGGTTCGGGTGGGAAGGCGGCCTCATCGATGTGGGGCAGGAGCTCCGTCAGATAGGCGCCGCGGATCCAGAACATAGAGCCCGCCACGAAGCCGAGATCCTCCTCCCTCGTGGCGCGCCCGGTGATGTCCTGCATCAATCGCGTGACCGCGGCGCGGTTGCCGCCCCAGTAGATCGCATTGGCGGTGAACGACCCCGGCGCCCCGATCAGCGCGAGGCGAGGCTCGGCGGCGAAGCGGGCCAGGGCGCGTTGCGCCGCGAAAGGACCCGGGATCAATCCGCGCAACGTGTCCCGTCGCCACCAGTTCCCCCGGTCGGAGTAGGCGGAGCGCTTGCCGTGAATCTTGAGGATCGCGGCGTCGGGCCTGAGCGCCAGGTTACGGGCCACGGTGAAGAAGGGCAGCATGTCCCGCCCCCTGTTCTCGACGGGATGAAAGACGATCGGCACCCTCGATCGGGCCCGATAGATGTCCCAGGCGCCGAAGACCGCGGTGTCGCTCGACGAAACGTGGAGTTCGGCGCCGCGTGGCAGCGAGAGGAGTTGGGTCGCCAGTTCAGGCACGAGGTCGGGATAGTGGCAGTGGCAGATGGCCAGGACGCGACCGGAGGCGACGGCCGGCTGTAGCGGCCCCGCCAGGTCCGCGAAGGCCCGGCGGCCGAGGACGCCCAGACGAGAGCGGAAGCTTGAAGGGAGGAGACGGCGCACCCGCTCAGCGGCCGAGACCGCGCAGCCGGTCGAGGCCGCGGTGGATCGCGGCCAGGAGCCGACGCGTCCCTGGCACGTGACGGCCGAGCCATAGGACGGTTTTCTGCACGCCACGTCCCGAGAGCCCGGCCAGGCGATCGAGGTCGTCGGCCCCGACCGCGTCGCTGAAGGCCCGAGCCCGCATGTAGCTCATACGACCCCGCAGCGCGTCGATGCGGCCGACAACGCGCTGCCGGCTCGCACCGGCGAGTGCCACATCGAGGATGTGGCGCAGCTCGCCAGTGGCATCGTCCCACCGCCGGACGGGGCCGGCCGTACGCTCGTCCGTCCAGACCGGAGGCTCGACGAGTTGCTTCAGCAGATCGTCATCGTCGACGTAATGATGGATGTTGGCTCGTTCGGGCAGGCCTGCGGCGATCTCGGCATAGGACGGAAGATCCCGCACCAGGATGGGCCGCCGATGCGCGAGGGCATCGAGAATGGGGAAGCCGAAGCCTTCGTAGAGCGACGGATAGACCACGACCCGCGCCGCCGCGTAGAGCGCCGCCATCTCGTCCGGTGTCACGCGCCCCGAGGGCCGGGCGTCGAAGCCGGGCACCTCTGACGGTGCAAGTCCTAGCGCCATCAGGGGGCGCCCGAGCGCGGCACCGGCGAGGAGAGACGCCGTGTGCTTCAGCCGCTTGTGCGGCATGGCGTTGCCGACGAGCAGAATCGCCCCGTCCGCCGGCGCCTCGGGTACGGCGCCCGTTCGATAGTCGGCGAGATCCAACGAATGGAGCGATACCAGTGCCGGCATGTCGGGTCTCAGGGTAAAGCGGCGCGCGAACTGCCGGCCGGTGAAGGCGCTGTTGAACAGCAGGCCATCCGCTTCGGCGAGACAGAAGCGCCAAAGAGCGTCGAGTTCGTCGGGAGCGTCGCGCTGACAATCGAGCCCGATCGTATCGAGCATGAACAGGATCAGGACGGGGGCTCGCCGCGCGGCCGTGTCGATCTCCTTCCAGAGGAAAGGCTGGCCGATGCGGATCAGGGCTGCGACGATCCTGGTGTCGGCGGGATCGATCCGGGTTACCGCCGTCCCGAGATCGCCGAAGTGGAACGCGAAGGCTGCCGGTGAGGCGATTACGTGCAGGTCAATATCCCGCCAGCCGGCAGCGGCGCGGCTCACCAAGGCCCGGGCCAGCCAAGTCGTGCCGGAATGGCTCGGGCCGGCGTGGGACAGGTCGAAGGCCACGGCCCGCCGGCCATCGACCCCTTCGGACAAGCTCTCCATCAAGGTCGCCGCGAAGGCAGGGGCTGACGCAAGATGCCGGGCGAGTGCCGGGCGCCAGGCCTCCGGTAGCGTGTCGTCCGCAGTCCCGGACGATCCCTCCGGATGCGTCGCGATCAGCCATCGCGCCACGGCGACGCGAAAGCCCACGCGATTCAGATTGATGAGCGGACCGACAAGGTCGTCGATGTCGCGGTGCGTAGCGGCATCATCTCCGGCGGCAGCCAGGGCGGAGGCCTTCACGTAAGCGCAGCGCGGGTCCGGCACGAGGACATAATCGGTGTCTTCGCCTTCGTCCGGGACATAGGACTCAGGCGGGATGATGAAGCGCGGCTGAGCCACGGCGATCATCGGATCCCGATCCGCGAATCGGCGGAGCGCGCCGACGATGGAAGGGTCGACCAGCGTGAGCGGATCGACGACGAGAAGGTCGATGCCCGTCGCCGTCGCTCGCTGGAGAGAGGCCCGCAAGCCGCCGGGCGGCACCGCGCGGGCGTCGGCGAGCGGCAGCCCCGCGGCCGTCAGGGCCGAGCCGAGACGCGCCGCTGCAGCGGCTGCCCCGAGATCGCCGATCCCGGCCAGCACTGCAACCCTGAACTGACGCGACACCCGCCACGGTCCGTCGGTGACTTCGCCCGACGACGTCACGCCGCGACCGGAGCTCGGGCCAGCGCCGCGATCCGCCTGCCCGCTTCGTCCAGCAGGCGCGGCCAGTCCATGTCGCCGTCGTGGCGGAGCACTTCGACACTGTCGTACCAGGGCCCCGACGAACCCTCTGCACCCCAACGCCAGCAGGCGTCCGGGCGGGACATAAGAAGCGTCGGTACACCGCCGGCGCCCGCGAGATGCACGACCGCGGTGTCGACCGAGATCACGAGATCGCAGGACGCCACGAGCGCCGCGAGATCGATGAAATCGTCGATCGGCGGCGCGGAGACATTGGGCTCGGAGGCGAGCCGCGCCGTCTCTTCAGCAGTCGGACGGTGAAGCAGGACCACGATATCGACGTCGCGGGCGGCGAAGAGTTGGGCGAAGAGGTCGAGCGGGATCGAACGGGTGAACTCGTACTGGCGCGGATGCCCCCGCCAGCACACGCCGACCCGGGGCCGCGTCCCGGGTGGCCGGGGTGCAGGGGCGCCTAGGTCGATGTAGAGGCTGCGTGGCGCGAGGTCGGCGGCGTCGAGCACGGCCGCAAGCTGCATCGACGGGACGAAGACGTCGTAGTCCGGCTCGCGCTCGTCCTCCGAGACGAAGCGCACCCGGGGAAACGTGCGGGCGAAAAGGCCGAGCAAGGGAGCCGGTAGACGAGCCATCACGGTGGCGCCCGGTTCGCGATCGAGCAGACGCGGCAGGAACCTCGCCACTTGGATCATGTCGCCGAGACCATGCTCGAAGAGCACCATCAGGCGCCGGCCGCCCAGGCTCTCGCCGGACCAGTGGGGCCGGTGACGCCGCAGGGGATAGGTGCCGAACAGCGTATCGGCGACGCTCCAGCTCGCGAGCCCATCGCGAACCCTGCCAGCTTTCAGGAGGTGGAAGCCATAGCTCTGGCGAGCATCGGGATCGGTACCATCGCGCCGGATGGCAGCCTCGAAGGCGTTGCGCGCCTGATCCATGCATCCCTGGGCATCCAAAACCTCGCCGCGTAGGACAAGTGCCCCGATGTCGTCTCCGATCGTATCGATATCGCGGGCCGCTTCGCCAATCTGGCCCAGGCGCAACGCGGCGCGCCGCCCGGTCTGATCGATGCGCTGCGCGAAGGCCGTGCCTGCAACGATCGCGCGCCACGCCGGCATGGCGGCCGCGATGGCTCTGAAGTCCCAGGTGCTCAGCAGGCAGTCGGCTCGAATCACGACCTCGACCGGGTGCAGCTCGTCACCCGCTTGCGCCTGCACCGCAGCCTCGGCGAAGCGATGCCGAATGTAGGATCGCAGCACCGTGGCCCGCACGCCGACCATCTGCTCGGGCAGCAAGGCGATGCTCGAGACGAAGCTCCGACGGTTCAGGACCGCGGAGACCATGCGAGCGACCAGGACCGGATCGGTCGAGACCCGTCGATGAGCACGATACAGTTCGGCCGCGCGCAGACGGGTCAAGTCGGCGGTTTCACCCCAGCCTTTGCGCCGCAGCATCGTAGCGGCCGAAGCGATCTTGCGTGCCAGGCTCATGCAACCCGCCCCGCTTCGGCGTCAGTTCGGCAACCCGGCCGAAAGAATCTCCTGCTCCTGAAGCTCGGGCGAGTCGATCACGTCATCATAGCCGTCGGCCGATACTTCGCCTGCCGATACCACGGTCTTCACCCCATCCATGTAGCGCGCCCAAACGTCGTCGACGCTGCCCTGTGCCACGATGTAGCCGGCCTCGAGCATGACGGCACGGTTGCAGTAGGACTGGAGAGAGCTGAGATCATGCGATGCCAGGACGAGGATCTTGGCATTGTCCATCATGGCATCGAGCCGTGCCTTGGCTCGGGCAGCGAAACCCGCGTCGCCGAAGGAAATCATCTCGTCGAACAGCAGGATGTCGGGATGCCGGGTCGTCGACGTCGCGAAGGCGAGACGCATCCGCATGCCGGAGGAATAGGTCCGCATCGGCAAATGGAGATAGGGGCCGAGCTCCGAGAATTCGGCGATCGATGGGATGGCGCGCCGCGCCTCCTTCAGCGACATTCCGAGAAAGACGCCGCGCTGGATGATGTTGTCGGCTCCGGTCAGCTCCGGATCCATTCCCATCTCCATGTCGATGAGGGACGATACCGTGCCGGCGATCTCGGCACGGCCCGTCGAGGGCTCATAAGAGCCGGCGAAGACGCGCAGCAGCGTCGACTTGCCGGCGCCGTTGTGGCCGATCAGCCCGAGCCGGTCGCCGGGTCGCAGTGACAGGTCGACGTGCCGAAGGGCCCTGACCGTCACGACGTCGTTGTCGTCCGCCTCGACTTGTCCACCCACCCGGCGGACCAGCGTCGTCTTCAGCGATCGTCCCCGGGAATTGAAGATGGGGATCTCGACCGAAGCGTCGGCGAGTTCGATGGAAGCCACGTCAGAAACCCTCGTTCACAGCCAATAGACGATGCGAGCGCGGAACTTGGCGAAGACAGGCCAGGCAATCACGGTCAGGACGCAGAGAGAGATCAGCACCGTAAGATACGTCCGCGGTGCGGGAACGTGACCTAGCAACGGCTCGGCCACGACCCGTAGGAAGGCCGCGAAGGGATTCAGGACCTCGACGTAGAAGGCATTCGGGCCGAGCTGCTCGACATGCCACATGATGGGCGTCACGAAAAAGGCCAGCTGCAGGAGATTACCCACGATCTGCGGCATATCGCGGAAACGTGTGCACAGCAGCGCCAAGCTGATCGACGCCATGAATACCCCAGCCAACACCAGCATCAAGCCGGGTAAGGCGAGGAATGCCACAGAACCCACCGGGTAGAGGAATACGATGAAGATCACCGGGATGATGATGAGGTTATGTCCGAACGCCATCATGTTGCGCACCATGACCCGCATGATGAAGGTCGACTTCGGCAAAGCCTCCTGGCGCAAATAGGGAGCAGCCTCGATGAAGGCCTGACAGCTCTCCGAGATCGTTGTCGACATCAACGTCCAGATTGTCATGTTGACGGCGAGATAGGGAATGTAATCGTGGATGTTCTGATGGAACAGGCCACCGTAGACAGCGCCGATACCGGCCACGAAGCAGGCCATGCTCAGCGTGATCCAGAACTGACCGAAGCGCGAACGCTTGTAACGAAGGCGAATGTCGCTGACGCCCAGCAACGCCCAAACATGCCATCCCTTGAAGCAGCGCACCAGATCCGAGCCGGCCAAGCGCCATTCGCGAACCCAGGCCCGCTCCGGTGCCGGACCCGACTGGAAGGTGGGCATGACTTGGGTGCTACGCATCCTGGCTCCGCGAAATGTGAACCCGAGAAGTTCCGGGCGGCCCGATGGCGTGCAAACCACTATCGGAACAGCGGTTCGAGCGTCAAGGCGAGCGGGCGAGCGTTGCGCCCCACCTCACCGAGCGTCTCTTCCACGAGGAATGGACCAGAATAAAGGCGTGAGCGCCTTCACCCGACGCGGAAGTGGTTCAGAACAGGCGACCGCCGTCGGGAATTCGGATGGCCGGAGTGAGCAGGACGACCTCGTTGTCGTCGTCGGGACATCCCAGCGTCAGCACTTCGGACATGAAAGGTCCGACCTGCCGCGGCGTGAAGTTGACCACGGCGCAGACCTGTCGACCCACCAGAGTCTCAGGATCGTAGTGGTGCGTGATTTGGGCAGAGGACGACTTCCGTCCGATCGCCGGGCCGAAGTCGATAACGAGCTTCAGGGCAGGCTTGCGCGCCTCCGGGAAGGGCACCGCCTCGATCACGGTGCCGACCCTGATGTCGACACGGAGGAAGTCCTCATAGGAGGCGAGATCGGCAACGGGTTCGACCCCGGTCGCCATCACAGAGTGATCTCCGCATTCAGGTCGTCCGCATCGCCGGCTCTCTTGACGGGTTTGCGCTCACGGGAGCGGCGACGCGCATCCATCAGCGCACGTCCCATGATGCGCAAGGGGGAGACCAGGCGATCGAGATCGTCGAGCCGTCCGACCCATGTCTCGCCCTTGGACAATTCGCGATCCAACGCCGCCATGGTGCCGGCCTGTCCGGGATCCTCGTCTTCGAACCAGGCGTCGAGCACCCGGCCCCACGCCACCGCCAAGCCCTGCAGCTTCAAGGCCGCCATATTGCCCGTCACATCGACACCGGCCGACGCCAGCATGAAGCGCATCGAGTTCACGACGACGCCGTTCAGCGCCGCCGCCGTCAAGGGGTCGCTCCGCACGTGTTCGACGATGCCCTGAAGCCCGAGCTTGTAGGGCGCCATGGCATCGAGCCGGCGCATGAGGACGTCGAAGACGCGCTCGCGGGGCGCCTCGTCGGCCAGGGTCTGACCGACTTGGCCGAGAACGATGTGATCGATCTTGCGGGCGAAGCCCGCAAGGATCGCGCCTTTCGAGGGAAACGCATCCCGGAACTCGGACAGGGTCACCCCGGCTCGCGCGGCAATCTCGTTGAGGCCGAAATCATCCCATTCGCGCTCGGCCGAGAGTTCCATCAGTGCCTCGATGATCCGGTCCTTGACGGACGGCGCGGGCGCGACGGCACTCGAATCCGTATAAGGGGCTGCGCCGGTTGCACTGCGTTCGTCGGGGGTCATCGTTAGTCTCCTGATCGGCCACAAGGGCATCACCGGCGATAGGCGCCGAACGGGCGTCACTCTCCAGGTCTAGCTTAAGTGGGCTCGCATCGCACGGTCTCCAAATTGCCCCGCGGCGGCGAATGCGCACGTCGGCGTCGAACTCGGTCGGCGTAGCCGGGTCGCGTCGTCTCGCGCTCAGTGCGAGAGGTCCCGAGCGCGCTGAAAGGCAGCGTCCACGGCCTTGTCGAGAAGCGGCCCCAGCGCATTGTCTGCCATCAGAACGGCGAGCGCCGCTGCCGTGGTGCCGCCCGGCGAGGTGACGTTCTGCCTGAGAGTGGCTGGCGATATGTCCGGGCTGCGATACAGCAGTTCTCCGGCCCCTTCGACCGTCGCCCGGGCGAGCCGGGCCGCGAGGTCCGGCGCGAGGCCCAGGCGTTCCCCCGCCTGGGCCAAGGCCTCTGCAAGGAGAAACACATAGGCCGGCCCCGACCCAGATACGGCCGTGACCATGTCGATCTGATCTTCGTGGGGCAGGCGCTCGACGAGTCCGATGGCTCCGAGCCAGCGCTCGATCCGGTCGAGCGCCTGGGAGTCGAGACGTCCGTCGGTCGCGAGGCCGGTCACACCGCGGCCGACGGCGGCGGGAAGGTTGGGCATCGCCCGGACGCATCCGGCGGCACGCGGAAAGCGGTTCGCGAGATCGGCGAGCGTCCGTCCTGCCAAGATGGAGACGACGGCGGTGCCCGGCCCCACCCAGGGCTCGATCCCCGGTGCGCCGGCATCGAGCATCTGGGGCTTCACGGCCAGGATGAGAACGTCGACAGGCGTATGACCTGAGGGATTGAGCGACACGCCGTGGCTTCGGCAGAAACTAGGCATGTCGTCCGAGGGATGAGGATCGACGACCGAAATACGCGATCCGGAGATCCCCTGGTCGAGCCAGCCTCGCAGCATGGCGCCACCCATACGGCCAGCGCCGACGAGCAGCACATTATCGCCTCGCTCCGCGGCCATCATGCTCCGTCTCCGGCCGTCGCGAAGCTCATGCCTCGCCCTGTGTTTCGAACATCGCGCCGTCGAGCGCCTCGCGAGCCGTTCGGCCCGCCCAGAGGACGAACTGGAAGGCCTGGAAGTAGCGGTCGCTGGCCGTCACCGCCATCTTCAGAATGGCTTCACATTGACGTCCATCGGGGTCGGCGCCGCCCGACATCAGCAGCGCATGGCGGAACATCACCACGTTCTCCTTGCTCCAGAGATCGAAGTGACCGATCCAGAGCTGCTCGTTGATCAAGGCGATCAAGGTCTGGATCTCGATCCTGCGCCGGTCCGGCACCTTCAGATCGAAGGCACAGCCGACGTGCAGGGCCTCGAGATCCGACAGCCAAGTAAAGGCCACGTGATAGTCGGTGGAGGCGCCCTCCACCGAAATGGAGATCTCGTCTTCATCCTCCCGGTCGAACGACCATTCCCGCATCGCGGCGAGACGCTCGACGACATCAACGGGATGTTCGGCGCGGGGAGGCTCGAAGGCGACAAGAAGTGACATGCGGAGGTACTCATCGTGCTCTGGGCGGGGATCGGAGCGAGCCTCGCCCCATACTCTCCCCTTGCCCGCAGCCCGCGCAGACCTCGAGAGGCTCACGATGGAAGCGGGCGAATCACCCTCCCGCCGACTATAGCTCTCGGACTCGGCGGAAAGAACCTGCCTAGCCTAGTGCCACAGGTAGATGGTTATGGAAAACTAGAGATGACTTGTGGAGAATTCCGAGCAGTGCGATGCGGACTTGTCGTCTGATCTTACAGCGGAGACTAGGAAGCCGAGGAATGCCGAGCAGCGCTCGTAGCCATCCTTGCAGCGGGCCATCTCGGCGCCGACTGGCTGCGCTGAAGACATCATCTACAATCCGGTCACTGACGTGGGTGAAAGAAGCTTTCTGCCGCTTTCATCCCATCTTCGAAGCCTGCGGGTTGCCTCGCAGGAGACCCTTAGGCGCGGGCCGCTGCCTGGGATCCGGTCGACCGGCGATGCGAACGGCGATCGAAGAACAGCACTTGGCTGATGACGGCACGCAGCGTCTCGACCGAGAAAGGCTTGGCGATCAGAAAGGCTGGCTCCGGGGGAGCACCTGTCAAGAAGCGCTCCGGATAAGCCGTGATGAAGATCACGGGGACCTCGAAGGCTCCAAGGATCTCGTTCACGGCCTCAAGGCCCGATGACCCGTCTGCCAACTGGATGTCCGCCAGGATGAGGCCAGGGCGATGATGCTGCACCGCCTTCAGCGCCTCGCGATGTGTGCGGGCGACATCGACGACCTTGTGACCGAGATCCTCGACGACGTTCTGCAGGTCGAGCGCGATCAGCGGTTCGTCTTCGATGATCAGGACATCGGTGGAAATCTGCAGAGCGATTTCGGCGTTGGCCGCCTCGAGCAAGCGCCTCGCCTCGTCCACCGTGCTGTCGATCGTGCGGGCGACCTCCTGGATGTCGAACCCCTCGAGGGCAGTCAGCAACAACGCCACACGGGGCATCGTCGAAATGGCTTCCAGGCGACGGGTGGTGCCGATCTCGTCCGCCGAGGTCAGCGCCGGATCGCTCAGGGTGTTGACGGCGACAGAGCGCCACAGGTTCAGGAAAAGCTTATAGAGATTACAGCGGACGTCGGAACCCGCCTCGAGATTGCTGGGGTCGGCCACGATGGCCTCGAGCGTCTCGACCACATAGGCATCGCCGCTCTTCTGGCTGCCGGTCAGGGCCCGCGCAAAGCGCCGCAGCTGTGGGAGATGCGGAGCAATCGCCTGTGAAATCGACATTCTAACCTCAGTCCATCGTCGTGAAGCGCACAACAACCCACTAATTAACGCGCTATCGGAATTAAGTTTCAGTCACTGGAACGTTTATTTTGGTGAGGCGTTCTCAAACCGCGATGGCCGAGCAGGACAGTCAAGTCCGCGGCCTTTCCGTCGAGGGCGAGACTAGTCCGCGGCTAACCGGATCGCAAGCCGCGGTACGATGCGGGCGAGGGCGAGTGAATCGACGATGAATCCAGAGAGCGAGAAAGAGCGTGCCTTGGAGGTCGATCCGGACGCTACGACGGTCCGCGACAACGGCCAGGTGATCGAGGGGGGTGGCGACGCTGCAGCAGACGGTGATGCTGCCCGTCCCGGGACGGCTGACGTGCAAGCCTATATCGGCCGACAACTCCGTGCCGTTTACGACGACGTGGTGAAGCAGCCCATCCCCGACCGGTTCCTGGCTTTGATGAAGCAGCTCGAAGAGCAGGGACCGAACGGCTGAAGGCTATCCTCCGCCAGCTTTCCGACACGCCGCCCCGAGGGCGTCGAGGTGACCGGACGTGAGCCCGCTGCCCCTGGCGCTCGCCGAGGCGGCTTCTCCGGCAAGGCGCTCGGCGGTGCAGGCGCAAGCCGCTTTGCAGAGCCGCGCCGCAGCTCCGGTCGCGGAGCAGTCCGATCGACATTGAAGGGTGAAGGGATCCGCGTCTCGCTCAGGAGCACCAACTGCCAGGCCGATGAGGATTAAAGCTCCGTAGAGAAACGGTTGGTGCAGGAGATAGACGGCGAGGCTGTTGCGCCCGAGCCAGCGCAAGCCAACGAGTGAGAGCGATCCTCTGCCGCTGCGTGCCGGGCTGCGGAGCAAAGCCTCGCCGACGACCGTGCCGACCAGCACCGCGCCTATCCAGGGCAGCAGGGGCCGAAAATCCAGGGTCGGCGGAGACCGGGTGCCGAGTCCGAAGGTGGCGAGCGGCCAACCGTCGAAGGCGACCGAGCGCCAGAGTGCCGGAAGCAGAATGACCATGGCGGCTATCCCGAGCCTCATAAACGCCGGCCAATGCAGAATCGCCAGAACGACGGAATTGGAGACCGCGAGGCATTGCAAGATGCCGAACAGGATCGGTTCGTCTGGCGCAAACCAAAGACTGAAAGCCGTGACGGCGGCTCCGGCCAGACCGACGACCACGAGCCGGCGCAGGGCCGCAGCGGACCCTTTCGAGCGTGCCAGGACCAGCGCCGCTCCAGACACCGCCAGAAAGATGGCCGCCACGAGGTTTCCGAAGGCCGTCCAGGCGGGCGAGCCGGCAGGATTCGTCACCGGCCACCCGAGTGCCGCGAGATCCCAATCGGTATGGTAGGCCACCATGCCGCACAGTGCTGAACCGCGGAGAGCGTCCAGGCATCCGAAGCGTGTGGTCAGGGGCGCCGAAACCGGTTCAGCCATGTTTCCTCCACACCGGACGCGCACAGACGGGCCTCGTAGCAGGTCCGGCGTGGTTCGGCTCCTGCGCCTGCGGTTCTCCGTGTGGAGAAAAGCAGGGGCCAAGCAAGGCTCGCCAGCGCTGCAGAGCAGGCTCGTGCGGACACCGAGAGCGAAGGAACCGAGCCCGATGAGGCGATGGCTGACGATCGTGGGCGTGATCGTGGTGTTGGGCTTGGGCTATTGGTCCTGGCCGCTGGTGGGAGCAGCTCGATTCGCCAGCTCCGCTCGGGACGGAGATGCCGCCGAGGTAATCGGTCGGGTCGACGTCGATGGCCTGCGCCGATCGCTAGCCCGACAGATCGCCGCTGCCTACCTCGATACGACGGGCAAGGGCAAGAAGATGGGGTCCTTCGAGCGCAGCATCGCGGGTGCCGCCGTGACCACGGTGGCGGACCCCTACGTGGCGCAGTTGCTCACTACCGACAACATCATGGCTCTGCTATCGAAGGGTCACATCAACGAGGTCAGCCTCGGCGGCAAGCCGATCTCCGTGAAGGGCGACTTGCCGAACTTCACAGCGCTTTTCGATGGTCACTTGGTCGAGGCCATCACGGGATCCTACTTCGACCAGCCGAAAGACTTCGTCATCCCGGTCGAGGGTCTGCACGGCGCGGACGACCATTATGGCGTCCATATGCATCTCGTCGGCCTGACGTGGAAATTCGGCGGCCTCGATCTCCCGCCATCCCTGGTCAACGAAATGGCGCGCTCGATTCTGGCCGGGCAGCCTCCTGCAACGCTCTAGGGCGAGGAGTCGCACCCTAAGCTTCACGAGTCGCGGATCTGCCGCCAGGCCCAGGTGGTGAACACACTCAGGAGAGCCAGCGCCAACCCGAACCAGGTCAGTGCGTAGGAGAGATGGCTGTTGGGGAATTCCAGCACGGTCTCGCCGCCTTGTGGCAGTCCGCCCGGCGCCTGGCCGGCATCCTGGTCGATGACGAAGGGCGCGGCATCTTCGATTCGAAAGAAGCTCGCCATGGCGGCGGGGTCCATCGTGAACCACTGGTTCCGGGCCGTATCGTCGGTGGGCGTGAAGGCGTTGCGCGCCTGCGGGGAGCGCATGAGGCCCGTGACGGTCGTCTCGCCCGGAACCTGGCCGGTCGCGCGAAGCGTGGGATCGATCCGGTCGCTCGGGACGAAGCCGCGATTCACCAGGACGGTGCCGCCGTCCGCAAGGCGGAACGGCGTCACCACCAGATCGCCAAGCCCGTGAAAGGGTCCGCGTGCCGTGATGAGCGGTCGGTAGACGTGAGCTTCTTTCGCATGTTCGAAATGGCCGGTAGCGGCCACGCGACGATATTCGTAGACGTCCGGCGTTAGGGCCACCCAATCGCGGCTCGGCGGCAGAGGGACCGCCGGCGCGACGGTGCGTTCCGACACGGTCCGGATCAGCGCCTCCTTCCAGGCGAGACGCTGCAACTGCCAGACGCCAAGTCCGATGAGTCCCGCGGCGACGACCAGCGTCACGATGGCGGGCGGCACCAACATGAGCCACGATCGTCGGGCCTGCGCAGGACGGTCGACGCCGGCACCCCCACTCAAGGCGCGAGTCGGCCCTGTTCCGCCTTGTTGCGATACTGCAGGCCGATCATCAACCCCTTGATGGGGCGGAGAGTCCCCAGGCAGAGAACGAGGACCAGCGGCAGCAGGATGAGCATCAGGAGCCATATCGGGGGTTCGTAGGTGGCGTCGATGATCAGCGCCAGTCCGACCACCACGATCAGCGCGCCAAACGACACGAAGACCGCCGGGCCATCGCCGGCATCGGCGAATTCAAAGTCGAGCCCGCACACCGTGCAACACGGGGCGACATCGATGAAACCCTTGAAAAGCCGTCCCTGGCCGCAATGCGGGCAGCGCCCGAAGAGCGCCGCCGACACGGGCGAGACGGGCGGGAAGTCGCTGAACGCCATGACGTGGACCTCCCTAACCGACTGGCCTGTCGGACCTCGCCGCTGCCAGGGTGCGCGATGATGTCAGCCCGCCGCACCCGTGGTGGCGACGCCCCACGATCCCCAAACATAGATGGCGACGAAGAGGAACAGCCACACCACGTCGACGAAGTGCCAATACCAAGCGGCAAATTCGAAGCCGAGGTGACGGCGCGGGGTATATTGTCCTGCCCTGGCCCGCATCAGGCAGATCGCCAAAAAGATCGTGCCGATGATGACATGGAAGCCATGGAAGCCCGTGGCCATGAAGAAGGTCGAGCCGTAGACGCTATTGTGGAAGGCGAAGGGCGCTTCACTGTATTCGTGCACCTGGACGGCGGTGAACAGCAGGCCGAGCAGCACCGTCAGCAGCAGCGCCTTCTTCACCGAGGCGCGATCGCCGAGCAGCATGGCATGATGCGCCCAGGTGATCGTCGTACCGGAGGTCAGCAGGATCAGAGTGTTGAACAGCGGTAGGTGAAAGGCGTCGATGGTCGAGACGCCTTTGGGGGGCCAGTGGCCGCCTGTGAATTCCGTCCGTAGGAATTGCCTGGAGAAGCCGGGAAACAGGCTGACGTCGAAATAGGCCCAGAACCAGGCGACGAAGAACATGACCTCGGAGGCGATGAACAGGATCATGCCGTAGCGGAGCGAGATCTGCACCACGCGGGTGTGGTCGCCCTGCTTCGATTCCTGGACGACGTCGCTCCACCAGGACAGCATGGTGTAAAGCACACCGAGAAGTCCGGCACCGAAGACGTAGGGGCCGATCGGAGCGCCGAGGAGAGGCATGTGCTTCATCCAGGCGATGCCGCCAATCGCCATCACGAAGGCGCTGAACGAGCCCACGAAGGGCCAAGGGCTCAGCGGCAGGATGTGATAATCGTGGTTCGGCTTGGCGTGTCCGTCGGCCATCACGTCTTCCTCTCGGGGGCAGGCTTTGCTGAGCCGCCGCGTCGGTCTGGCGCCGACGTCGTTCTACCCGATGTTACGCGGGCTTGACCTCAGCGGCAACGGCCCTGCCGACACGATCCTCGATATCGGTCGCCATGGGACCGCAAAAGACATGGTGCGGGTGGTCGGAATCGAACCGACACTCCTTGCGGAACCGGATTTTGAGTCCGGCGCGTCTACCAGTTCCACCACACCCGCAGAGAGCCGCGAAGCTCCGAGTACGCTGGTAGCGCATTTTGCAGCGTCTGTGGAGCCGCAATCTTTCGCAGTCCCTGACTTCCGCTGCGGTGCGGCTCGAGCTCTTGACGGGAGATGCTTCTCTGGTCCTGAGACGCTTGTCGTCCAGCGTTCCAGCGGCGAGACATCGCCAGACGATCTCCTACGAGTTCGTTGCTGATCGCCGTTCGGGCAAGATGTCGGCCGACAACCTCAAAGCCGACTGATCGCTCCTTCCTCCAGAGCCGGCCAACGCGAATGTACCGGGCCGGTCGGGAGGGTCATGACCGACGTCGCCGCAGGTCCGGACTTCGTCCGGCCCTTTCCGCTACGGATGCAGGCCCCTTCACTCCCGCGCCGGATACGCTTAAAGGTTCGGCTTCTGTTCCTGTCCCGCGCCGGATTGGCCCCTGCAGGGCCAGTCCCGAGGAGTCGCCTTTGGCCAATGTCGTCTCTTCCGCCCAGCCGGTGTCCGCCCCGCTGGCGCCCGTTCCGCGCCCCGGCGGCATCGCCGATCGGGCCCGGGTCCAGATATCGGCTCCCTATCTCGAAGGCCTTAACCCCGAGCAGCGCCGTGCCGTCGAGACCGCAGATGGTCCCGTGCTGGTCCTGGCGGGCGCCGGCACCGGAAAAACGCGTGTCCTCACGACCCGGATCGCCCACCTCGTGTCCACAGGTCGCGCGCAGCCCCATAACATCCTAGCCGTCACCTTTACCAACAAGGCCGCACGCGAGATGAAGGAGCGCATCGGAGCGCTGCTCGGGCCCGGCGGAGAGGGTATGCCCTGGCTCGGTACCTTTCACGCCATCTCGACGAAGATCCTGCGCCGGCATGCCGAACTCATCGGGCTGAAATCCGGCTTCACCATCCTCGACACCGACGACCAGATCCGCTTGCTGAAGCAGGTGCTCCAGGCCGCGAACGTCGACGACAAGCGTTGGCCGGCGCGCGGCCTCGCCCATCTCATCGACAGTTGGAAGAACCGCGGGCTCGATCCCGCCCGCGTGCCCGCCGGCGAGGCCGGCGCCTATGCCAACGGCAAGGGCGCCACGCTCTATGCCGCCTACCAGGCGCGGCTGAAAACGCTGAACGCCACCGATTTCGGCGACCTGCTGCTCGAATGCCTGCGGCTGTTTCGCGAGAACCCGGACGTGCTGGCGCAGTACCAGGACCGTTTCCGCTATATGCTGGTCGACGAGTACCAGGATACCAACGTCGTCCAGTACCTCTGGCTGCGGCTGCTCGCCCAGGGGCGTCACAATCTCTGCTGCGTCGGTGATGACGATCAGTCGATCTACGGCTGGCGCGGCGCCGAGGTGGACAACATCCTGCGCTTCGAGCACGACTTCCCCGGCGCCGCGGTTATCAAGCTCGAGAACAACTACCGGTCGACCGCACATATTCTGGGGGCCGCCTCGGGGCTGATCGCCCGCAACGAGGACCGGCTCGGCAAGACGCTCTACACCGAGGGCGAGGCCGGCGAGAAGCCGCGCGTCTCCGGCGTGTGGGACTCGGAAGAAGAGGCGCGCCAGGTCGGCGAGGAGATCGAGCAACTCCACCGGCAAAAGCATTCGCTCGACCAGATCGCCATCCTGGTGCGCGCCTCGTTCCAGATGCGCGAGTTCGAGGAGCGCTTCGTCACCCTTGGGGTTCCTTATCGCGTCATCGGTGGTCCGCGCTTCTACGAACGGCTCGAAATCCGCGACGCCTTGGCCTATTTGCGCGTCGTGGCGAGCCCCGACGACGACCTCGCCTTCGAGCGCATCGTCAATACGCCGAAGCGCGGCCTCGGCGATTCCACCATCGGCATCCTGCGGGCCTTCGGCCGCGACCGCGACCTGCCGCTGACCGCTTCCGCCGCCATGATGGTCGAGACCGACGAACTGAAGCCGAAGCAGCGCCAGACGCTGCGGGCGCTGGTGTCGGATTTCGCGCGCTGGCGGGCGCTTGTCGGCACGCTCCCCCATTCCGAGCTCGCCGAACGGATCCTCGAGGAATCCGGCTATACCGACTTCTGGCAGAAGGACCGTTCGGCCGAGGCGGCGGGGCGGCTCGAGAACCTGAAGGAGCTCGTGCGCTCCATGGAGGAGTTTCCCGACCTCGTGTCCTTCCTGGAGCATATCTCGCTCGTCATGGACACGGAGGGCGCCAACACCGGCGAACGCGTGTCCATCATGACGCTGCATGGCGCCAAGGGGCTGGAGTTCGATACGGTGTTCCTGCCGGGCTGGGAGGAGGGGCTGTTCCCGCACCAGCGCTCGCTCGACGACAACGGCAAGGCAGGGCTCGAGGAGGAGCGTCGGCTCGCCTATGTGGGGATCACCCGCGCCAAGCGCCGCGCCTTCATCTATTTCGCCACCAACCGCCGCATTCACGGCATGTGGCAGACCACCATCCCGTCGCGCTTTCTCGATGAGCTGCCGGAGGAGCATGTCGAGGTCGCCGAGAACGCGCGCGAGAAACGCTCGGGCTATGGGCCGTCGCGCTTCGACAATGTACAGACTTTCGGCACCTCGTCCTATGCGACGCCGGGCTGGCAACGGGCGCAGCGCAACGGCGCCGGCGCGACCTCCGGGGTGACGCGCCTGCCGGGAGTGATCGAGGGCGAGCTGATCGCAAAATCGACGCAAGCTGCGCATTTCAATGTCGGCGCGCGTGTCATGCACCAGAAGTTCGGACCCGGCGCGGTGGCGGCCGTGGACGGCAACAAGCTGACAGTGGATTTCGACAAGGCCGGCCGCAAGATGGTGCTGGAGAGCTTTATCCAGGCGGCGTGAGAGTTCGGCGAGCCTCAGTTCCGGCCGCCGCCGAGCAAGAGAGCGAGGAGGTCGGAACGCTCCTCGTCGCGCGAATGGAGGGCGTCGATGATGGCGCCGTTCATCGTGGCCTGATGGGCCGATGCGCGACGCCATGATTGTTCAGTAGGGAAACGGATCGTGAAGCGGGAGGCGGCCCGGCCTTCCGAACCCAATGCGACCTCGACCGTCGTGAACGTGTCGCCAAGCACCCGCCGGATCGCGGCGGTGCCGATGTCCCTCCCTTCGTCCAGAGTCAGGCTGGCCATGACGGGACCGTCGCGCTATTCGCTCCCGTCGTCGATGTTCGTCCGTTTTCAGGCCAGAAGTCCCACGATCCCCTTTACGTCGCGCATCGTCTTCTCGGCGATGGCGCCGGCGCGATCGGCGCCGCTCTTCAAGACCCGGTCGATATAGCCAGGATCGGCCTTGAGGCGGCGCATCTCGGACGCGATAGGCGACAGGCGCTCGACCGCGAGGTCGCTCAGCGCCGCCTTGAAGGAGGAGAACTGGCTTCCGCCATGGTCGCGCAGGACCTCGGCCTTGGTCCGTCCGGCGAGGCCGGCGAAGATCGCCACGAGGTTGTCGGCCTCGGGCCGGCCCGCCAGCCCCTCGATCTCGGAGGGCAGGGCATCGGGATCGGTCTTGGCGCGGCGTACCTTGCCGGCGATCGTGTCGGCATCGTCGGTGAGGTTGATGCGCGAATTGTCAGACGGATCCGATTTCGACATCTTCTTCGCGCCGTCGCGCAGGCTCATGACCCGGGTCGCCGGACCCTGGATCAGTGGCTTCGGGAGCTTGAAGAAGTGATCCCGGTTGGTTCGTTCGGCGATGCGCAGTGCGAAGTCATTGTTGAACTTCGTCGCGATGTCGCGGGTCAGTTCCAGATGCTGCTTCTGGTCGTCGCCCACCGGAACCGCATCGGCGTGATAGAGCAGGATGTCTGCTGCCATCAGCACGGGATAGGCGTAGAGACCCACCGAGGCGTTCTCCCGGTCCTTGCCGGCCTTCTCCTTGAACTGGGTCATGCGGTTCAACCAGCCGAGCCGCGCCACGCAGTTGAACACCCAGGCGAGTTCGGCATGGCCTGGCACGCGGCTCTGGTTGAAGATG
Source organism: Janthinobacterium lividum (assembly GCA_050920985.1). Lineage (GTDB taxonomy): Bacteria > Pseudomonadota > Alphaproteobacteria > Rhizobiales > Beijerinckiaceae > Lichenihabitans. The sequence continues at coordinate 133,955 of JBPBQY010000058.1, forward strand.
GCGTGACGGACCGGGTCGATCCCGGCCGCGATGAAGGCCGCCGTCACTTCACGCGTCGTGGCCTCGAGGCTTGCCGGGTCCTGCGGCACCGTGATGGCATGGAGATCGACCACGCAATAGAGGCAGTCGTGGTCTGTCTGCAGTTCCACGAAGCGCGTGATGGCGCCGAGGTAATTGCCAAGGTGGAGGTTCCCCGTCGGCTGGACGCCGGACAGGATGCGGGGACGTGCAATCATGGATTCGGCTTCGCGTCGGGTGGAAGGACGGAGGGTCGTTCCTACTGCAGCGCGACGCGGCGCGAAAGGGTCATGGCTTGGTGGACAGTCGCTCCAGGCGCTTCTGCATCTCGTCCATGTCGCGCTTGATCGTCTCGAGGTCGTCGGCCTTGGCGGCGGGCTCCGGCTCGGGCGTGGCCGGCGGCGTCAATGGCCCGGTGAAGGGGTTGAACATGGTCAGCGCCTGCGAGAACATCTTCATGTTCTTGCGGGTCTGATCCTCGAGCTGGTCGAACATCGGATTGCGCAGGGTGCCGCCGGGTAGCAGTTTGGCGCCGAAGGAGGCCTCGATCTGTTCCCGGAAATCGTGCTGGCCGTTGGTGAGCTTGTCGAGGGTGAATTCGAGGTAGCTCGGCACCAGCATCTGCATGCTGTCGCCATAGAAGCGGATCAATTGGCGTAGGAACGAGATGGGGAGCAGGCTCTGCCCGCTCTTGCCCTCCTGGTCGAAGATGATCTGCGCCAGGACCGAACGGGTGATCTCGTCGCCGGTCTTGGCGTCGAAGACCACGAAATCCTCGCCCCGTTTCACCATGAGGGCGAGATCTTCCAGCGTCACGTAGGTGCTGGTCTCGGTGTTGTAGAGTCGACGGTTTGCATATTTTTTGACCGTCACCGGCTGTTTGGCATCCGCCGTCATCATCCCACCCGCTCTCGACCGTGCCGACTCCGCGTCAGGTCGAAGATAGGGATAACAAGCGGGCGGGGGAACATGATTTTGGAGTTGCTCCTGGCAGCGGTTGTTTCCACATAGGATGGAACACGCGGTCATGGCCGGAACGGCTGCCCGATCCGTGAGCGCGGCCGTTGCGCTTGTCCGGAAAAGAGGCAAACCCGCGCGGTCCCCGCGCCAGCCCAGGCGCTCCGCCCGGCCGTTTCGATCGGCGCTGGAGTGGATCCGCCGGGGCGATGGAGCTTTCGAGCCAGGAACCCAAGGAGCCTCCATGCCCACCGGTATCGTCATCGTTTCAGCCGCCCGCACGCCCGTCGGATCCTTTAACGGCGCCTTCGCCAACACTCCCGCCCACGAGCTCGGCGCCATCGCCGTCAGGGCTGCGATGGAGCGCGCCCATGTGGCGCCCGAGGACGTCGATGAGGTCATCCTGGGTCAGGTCCTGCAGGCCGGGCAGGGGCAGAACCCGGCGCGGATCGCCGCCATGGCGGCCGGCGTCCCCCAGGAAAAGACCGCCTGGGGGCTGAACCAGCTCTGCGGCTCGGGACTGCGCGCGGTGGCGCTCGGCCTGCAGCAGATCGCCAACGGCGACGCCAAGATCATCGTGGCGGGCGGCCAGGAATCGATGAGCCTCGCCCCCCATGCCGCCTATCTGCGGTCGGGCCAGAAGATGGGCGACCTGAAGTTCGTCGATACGATGCTGAAGGACGGCCTCACGGACGCCTTCAACGGTTATCATATGGGCAATACGGCGGAGAACGTCGCCACCAAGTGGCAATTGAGCCGCGAGGACCAGGACAAGTTCGCGACCGCGTCGCAGAACAAGGCGGAAGCGGCCCAGAAGGAAGGGCGCTTCAAGGATGAGATCGTCCCCGTCACGGTGAAGACCCGCAAGGGCGACGTGGTGGTCGACCAGGACGAGTATATCCGTCACGGCTCGACGCTCGAGAGCATGGCGAAGCTGAAGCCCGCTTTCTCCAAGGAAGGGTCGGTGACGGCCGGCAATGCCTCGGGCCTCAACGACGGCGCCGCCGCCGTGGTGCTGATGACCGCCGAGGAGGCAGAGAGGCGCGGGCTGAAGCCGCTGGCCCGTATCGCCTCCTGGGCGACGGCCGGCGTCGATCCCGCCATCATGGGCTCGGGCCCGATCCCGGCATCGCGCAAGGCGCTGGAGAAAGCTGGCTGGGCCGTCAAGGACGTCGAGCTTGTCGAAGCCAACGAGGCTTTCGCGGCTCAGGCTCTGGCGGTCAACAAGGACATGGGTTGGGATCCCGCCATCGTGAACGTCAACGGCGGTGCCATCGCGATCGGCCACCCGATCGGCGCCTCGGGGGCCCGGGTTCTCACGACCCTGCTTCATGAGATGCAGCGCCGCGATGTCCGGAAAGGCCTGGCGACGCTCTGTATCGGAGGCGGCATGGGCATCGCCATGTGCCTCGAGCGGCCGAACTGACCCGTCGCGTCGATTGAAGGAGCAAGAAGGGCGGGCTTGGAGCCGCCCTTCTTCGTTCGAGAGGATGCCGCGAGGACAACGGAAAGCAGCCATATAGCTCTTAGGTTGCAAAAGCCAAAATAAGCACGTATAAATAGCAAATTCTCTTGACGGCACCTGCAACTGATGGTTTCAGAACGGGGGGCCCGCAATCATGCTCGGGTCTGCCGCACAGCCAGCAGGGAGCAAATCATGCCAGAGATGGACCTACCAAGCGCCTCTGAGTCGCCTGATATTCCGACCCATCCACTCGTCGCCAAGCTCCTTCCCGAGATCGATAGTCCGACGAAGAAGGTTGTGCTTGTCGGCTATGTCGGTCCTTCCAAGCACGACGATCGGATCAGGCTCTACGCCAACCTCTCTTTCGATCGCTATTGGGAGATCCCCAAGTCGGCCGTGATCGCAAGCGAGAGCGCGAGCAAGGACGACGAGAATGGCCCAACGATTGTATTCCTCGCCGCCGACACCCCGGTCGAGCAGGTGGCCATGGCGACACGGACTGGCCCCGCGTCGTTCCTCTCAGGCCCGATCGCATCGGGATCGCTGTCTGGCGGCGTAACCTCTCGGAGCGAGGTCGCCTGTTGCGGCACGCTGTGGTCGGCAGGTTGCACCTTTCCGAGCGGCGCCGCTGCGGCCCCTCAACAGGCGGGAGCCAACGCGGACTGTTGCGGCACGCTGTGGACGGCGGGCTGCACCTTTGGCAGCGGCGCTATGGCAGCTCCGCGTCAGGCGGGTACGAACGTGGATTGTTGCGGCACGCTTTGGTCAGCAGGTTGCACCTTCCCGAGCGGGGCCGCTGCGGCTCCTCAACAGGTGGCCGCCAACGTCGACTGTTGCGGTACGCTGTGGACGGCGGGCTGCACCTTCGGCAGCGGCGCTGCGGCAGCTCCGCGTCAGGCGGGTACGAACGTCGATTGTTGCGGCACTCTTTGGTCAGCAGGTTGCACCTTCCCGAGCGGGGCTGCTGCGGCCCCTCAACAGGCGGGAGCCAACGTGGACTGTTGCGGTACGCTGTGGACGGCGGGCTGCACCTTCGGCAGCGGCGCTGCGGCAGCTCCGCGTCAGGCGGGTGCGAACGTCGATTGTTGCGGCACGCTTTGGTCAGCAGGTTGCACCTTCCCGAGCGGCGCCGCTGCGGCGGCGCCCCGTCAGGCGGGTGCGAACGCTGATTGTTGCGGCACGCTGTGGACGGCGGGCTGCACCTTCGGCAGCGGTGCTGCAGCGGCTCCGCGTCAGGCAGGGGCCAACGTCGACTGTTGCGGTACTCTGTGGACGGCGGGCTGCACATTCGCCAGCGCGGCCGCGGGCCGCTGATCCTCGCCCTCGTAACTCATTGGTGAAGCCGGCTGCCGTTGGCTTGCAACCAGAGGGTCTACACGGCCCGAGTGCTCTCGACGATGGTGCTCTTTGGAAGAGAGAGCACACAAAGCCAGCTCAGGTGCCGCCAATCTGTCTAGTCGCCTACCGACTCGACTAACGCCGGTCGGGCGTTCGCGCCCGACCGAGACCTAGACAGAGGCGAACACTGTTCAAGGTCGCGCGCGCCGTGCCTAAGAGGACGAAAGCAAATCTTCTCCTCGTTGGAAACATCGTGATGTTGAACGTCGACAATACAGCAAAATACCTTCTCGAGCGAGGCCTCGTCACGACGGAGGCGATTCTGTTCGATGATCTCTGCGTGACCACTGCGACCAGACGCAATCCCAATATCATCGTCACCCACGCAGGTGCAGCCCCGAGTCTGCTAATCAAGCAGGTCGACGCCGCCGTGAAAGGTGCCGACCTGTCGCTCGGCATCGAGGGGGCATTCTACCGGTTTGCCGAAGCGAGCGGCCAGGCCGATCTGATCGCCGCCATGACACGCGTCATCGCGCTGGATGAGCAGAACCGGCGCCTCCTCATCGCCTTCCTGCCGGGCGCTCTCACGCTTTGGAACTACATCCGCAGATTCACGCCACCCGATGTTCCGCTCCTCGTCTTTTCCAGGTTGGGATCGATCCTCGCCAGCCTTCATGCGATGCGGAGCGACTCGTCCGAGTTGCAGGTCTTCAAAGGCCACCTGCGGTCAGAGACGCCCTGGGCCTTGCGAGCTCACCGGCCTACGCCGGATCTCGTGGCGACGCTGAGCCGGGCGAATTTCGAGATCCTTCGCATCGTGCAGAGCCAGCCGGAGCTGGTTTGCAGGCTCGACAGCCTCACCGACCTGTGGCGACCGACCGGGTTGATCCATGGCGATATCAAGGCGGACAACATTCTGGTCGTGCCGAAGCCGGACGGAAGCGGGGCCGCCGAGGTGAAGCTGGTCGACTGGGAACTCGTCCAGATCGGTGATCCGGCCTGGGACCTTGCCGGCGTCCTCCAGGACCTCGTCTTGTTCTGGATCAACACCATGTCTCCCGCGGAGTCCGTCGACGCCATGGTGACCAGCGCGATCTGGCCCTGGCCCGCTGTGCAGCCCGCATTTGGCGCGATGGCACAAGGCTATGCGACGCTCTCCCGGATCGATGCGGCGGCGTTCAATGCGCTCTGTCTAAAGGCCGTGCGATTTTGCGGTGCACGCCTGATCCAGACCGCCTTCGAGATGGCTCAGATGTCGGACAGCATCCCGACCGCCTCGGCGTTGCTCCTCCAACTCAGCGGCAACTTGCTGGCCGACCCGTATCTCGCCCAGGTTCAGCTGTTCCGGTTGATGTCCCGCGTGGAGTGGGCCGCGTGATGGCGCATCATCCCGATGTTCTCGCCATCATGGCACCCGGTCCCTCGTGCGCCCTGCCGAATGGTCTTGGCGAACCGCCTACCGAAATGTTGGCCGCTGTCGAGTCGGCTCTGTATCGACAATTCTACATCCGTCCTCAGCCGGACCAGGCTGGAGCAGCATCGAGCCAGACGGAACGCCGCGAGTTCGTCCACGCTCTGTCGTCCGCCAACAGCGGGCAGGGGACCTGGGAGAACGGGTGGCAGTTGATCGAGGAGTGCGAAACCGAGTTCGTCGTACAACGCGGCGATCTCAAATTCTGGGCGCCCCGCGATAGCGTCAGGCCTTTGCACCGCCCGAGCCACGCCGGGCGCCCTTGCTCGGTGTTCGTGGGAAAGGAAATGCGGCACCTCGTGGCCGGCTTCTACATGGGATTGGGCGACCTCGACAGCCTGCTCGTCGCCGACCGGGAAGGCACGAAGCGCGTCGTGCGGCTCTATTGGCATCTCCGGGTCGAAGGAGCGGTCCCCTACATGGCGGCCGCCACGGGAACTCTTAACGGCGCCCGGGTGCCGTTCCGCACAAAGGTGGTTGGAGACCCCGCAGCCTATATGCGGGCGGACGCCGGGGTCCTCTACATCCTGCGGGACGACTTCGCACGAGCGGTTCCGTTGCTGGTCGACATCTACGACCGGATCGAGCGGTGGCTGAGACCGAGTGTCCCCATGTTCACCAAGCGACTGCGCGATGGGCTGGGGCTCGCCGAGGATCCGGAGGACAGTCTGAGCTTCGGCCAGTCGCGGTGCCGGCTTGCCGCCGCGGCGCTCTGGACCTGCCACCGGGACGGGATCGTCGACCCGCTCGATCGCGCCGAAACATTCGGACGATTGGCGCGCGCAGCGGGGCTCGATGCCGACATGCCGTATCTCGAGGCCGGTTCCCAGGACATCTACGCGGTATGACGCGTCATGGCCAAACAGGCGGGAGGACCAGCGGCATGACCGAATTCCTTGAGGCTGCGGTGCGGATCGGCGAGCGTCTTTGCGCGCAGGCGTTCTGGGCCGAAGACCGTGACTGCTGCAACTGGATGTCGCGAACAGATGTCGAGGACGCTAGCCAGGCTGCCAGTCAACTCGCCTCGCGGGCTATCGGAGCGCACCTCTACGCGGGCAGCGGTGGCATCGCCCTGTTCCTTCTCGAACTGGCTCGGATTACCGGACGGGATGTTTTCGCCTGCACGGCTGTGGGCGCGGCGCGGCATGCTGCCCGCAGTTTTCGGCGGAACGCCGGACCAGCGTCGACGCTGTCGCATTTCTCCGGCGTTCTCGGGCTCGCCTCGGTCTCGGCCCGCATTGCCGAGGTCGTCGGCAGTACCTCACTCGATGAGGATCTCGACTGGGCCGTCGAGACGGCGGCCAGCAAGCTTTCCGAGCCCCATCCGATCGACGTCATGGGGGGGAACGCCGGCGCTATCCCGCCTCTGATTCACCTGTGGCGCAGGCTCGGCCGTCAGGATTGCCTCGACCTCGCCATGGCTTGCGGCCGCGACATCTGCCGCGCCGCAACCTGGTCCGGCGAGGCCTGCATGTGGGATGCATTGATCAGCAGCGGCCCGATGTTCCGTTCGCCTCCGGTCACGGGCTATTCGCACGGGGCTTCCGGGCTTGCCCTGGCGGTGCTGGAACTCCACGCGGCCGGTGCCGGCGGCGACCTCGCCTTGCACACGGCACGGGGGGCCTGGCATTACGAGGACAGCCTGTTCGATCCGGAGACCGACAACTGGATCGATGTGCGCTTCCCCTTCCATCGTGAGAGCGGCCATTACCAGGGCACATCCCAGGTTGCTTGGTGTCACGGCGCCTCCGGTATCGCCTTGGCCCGCGCTCGTGCGGCATCTCTCGACGTCGGCGCGGCTGCAGAGCACAGGCATATGGCAGAGAGGGGGATCGCGACCACGCTCGCCGCGATGTCGCGCAACATCACTGTGCCCCGCCACGATACTTCGCTCTGCCACGGACTTAGCGGTCTAGGAGAGATCGTTCTCACGTGCGGACAACTTCTCGGTGATCCGACCTGGACCGACGCGGCGCTGAACTTCGGCCGACGCCTCGTGACCCTTTACGGCGACGGCGATGCCTGGCCGTCTGCTGCACCTTCGGGCGGTCCCAGTCCGACCTTGATGATCGGTGACGCTGGCGTAGGCTACCACCTTCTGCGCCTGCACGATCCGCACGCGGTGCCTTCCATTCTCATCACCTTGCCGGATTGATCGACGCTCGCGCCGCCGGTGGAAGCAGGGCTCCGGACGAGCCGGTCTGCTGGCGTTTGAGGTCGACCGAAATGCCGAACGTGCAGCAGCCTCGAGGCCGAGAGGTTCAGACGAGGAAGCCGAAGTCGCGTCGCAGCGCCCGAGCGGGTGCAGGAGGCATCGGGCGTTCCTGAGCCTACCGACAACACCAATGAAAGTGTCCATTGGGCGAGGGATGCGTCAAGTGGCGACCGCTCGCACGGGGCGGCCGCCACTTGACGGCGAAGTGCGTCTCAGGCGGCCTTGCGGGCCTTGGGCTGGATCAGGCCGCGATTGATCAGCACTTCGGCGATCTGAACGGCATTAAGGGCCGCACCCTTGCGGAGATTGTCGGACACGCACCAGAAGGACAGGCCGTTCTCCACCGTGGCGTCCTCGCGCACGCGGGAAATGTAAGTGGCATCCTCGCCCGCCGCCTCATGCGGCGTGATGTAGCCGCCCGGCTCGTGACGGTCGATCAAGAGGCAGCCCGGCGCCTCGCGCAGGATGTCCTTCGCCTCCTCGGCCGAGATCGGGTCCTCGAACTCGACGTTCACGGCCTCCGAATGGCTGATGAAGACCGGGACGCGCACGCAAGTGGCGGTCAGCTTGATCTTCGGGTCGAGGATCTTCTTGGTCTCGACCACCATCTTCCACTCTTCCTTGGTGTAGCCATCTTCCATGAAGACGTCGATCTGCGGGATGAGGTTGAAGGCGATCCGCTTCGGGAACGTCTTGGTCTCCATCGCATCCGACACGAAGACAGCTCGTGTCTGGGTGAAGAGTTCGTCCATCCCATCCTTGCCGGCACCGGAGACCGACTGATAGGTCGCCACCACGACCCGCTTGATCCGGGCCTTGTCGTGCAGCGGCTTCAGCGCGACCACGAGCTGCGCCGTCGAGCAATTGGGGTTCGCGATGATGTTGAGCTTGCGAAAGCCCACGATGGCGTCGGCATTCACTTCCGGCACGATCAGCGGCACGTCGGCGTGCATGCGGTAGGCCGAGGAATTGTCGATCACCACGCAGCCCTGGGCGCCGATCTTCTGCGACCATTCTTTGGAGATCTCACCCCCGGCCGACATCAGACAGATGTCCGTGTCCGACCAGTCATGCTGATCAAGGACCTTGCACTTCAGGATCTTGTCGCCGAAGGAGATTTCGGTGCCGCGCGAGCGATTGGACGCCAGGGCCACGACCTCGGTGGCGGGAAAGCCGCGCTCGGCCAGGATGCCGAGCATCTCGCGGCCCACGCTGCCAGTGGCGCCGACGACGGCAACCTTGAACGCCATGATGTGTCTCCGAGAAGCTCGCGTGATTGACAGCCGCCCTGAATAGGCTGTCACGCGATAGGCCGCAATGCCGAGGTCGACGCCCGACAGGGAGCCCTGGCCGGTTTTGAGGGGGAGCCACTCGGAGATCCCCTACGACCTGCCCCAAGGCGATCATGCGAGATCACAGGTTCGTAACAGCGAGACAGCATCTCCATGCCGTGACCGCTGGTCTGCCCTGTCATGCCATGACGTTACAGGGGTTCTGGGGCCGGGAGTACAGGTATAGGCTTCTTCTCAACAATCCTTTCCGCAAAGGACGGAAAGGATCAGAGGAGGTGCACATGCGTGCTCTGGGCTATTCTACATCGACTGCCGCATTGGCAGGTTCGATGCTGGTCGGAAGCGTCGGTATGGCGTTTGCCGGCGCGGATGACGGTGGCGCAGAGGCGCTTTTCGACAATGCCGGACCGGGCAGCGCACGAGGCATGGTCGATCCTCAACCTGCGACGCCGGACGCCACCAACGCCGCGGCCAGCTCCCAGCCCAATGCCAGAGTGAGCCGTACCGGCGTGGCGCAAGCATGGGAGCGACGCCCGCAGGTTTCGGTCACCCGCATGGGGCAGAATTCCAGCGGCTCACCGCTTCACAGGACGCCTGTCAGAGTTGCCCGCCATGACGGACCCCGTGCAACCGTGACGGCGGCTGGCGCCTACCGACTTCAGCCGGTCCGTCACGCGATGCATCGCGGGTCGGTGGGCGAGATCCACCGGTCGTGAGGCAAGGGTTCGCGCGAGGTAGTATGTCACTTGGCCCCGGCGACTTGTGCCGGTCAGACCGGCGACTGATCGCCGACGTGGAGGAATCGCCGAAGCTCAAAGCAGGACAAGCCGACACAACGGCTTGCGCCAGTGGGCCGTGATGTCGAGAGGAGTCGGAGCAAACGTGCTCCGGCTCCTTTCTGGCTGGTCAGGCGCGCGCCAGTCGCCCCATGCCCATGTCGCGCTCGGCCCGTGCGGCTTCGATCCCGGGCAACTTGTCTCGACCGTCGAGACTTTCCACCTTCTTCAATTCGTCCTGGGCTTCGCCAAGCAGGCCTTTGGCCTCGTCGAGCTGGTCTTTCAGCTCGCCGGACGAGCGCTTGAGATTGTCGCGGCGTGACGCTGCGGCCCTGGCGAAGGTGGGATAGGCATAGTGGCTCGGGTCGGAAATGCCCGAGCGCTGCTCTTCCGACGCGATCTCGCGATCGAGGTCGATCACCATGCGCGCGAAATCCGCGATCATGGAGTCGATCTGCGCCACTCGACGGCGCCTTTCGTCCACTTGAAACCGTTTGAGGCGGATGAGGTGATCCCGCGACTTCACCATTGAGAACTCCAAGACGCGAGGGAAGGACTTGCGTCCGACCCCTCAGGACCGTGCCGACGCCGCGAGACAGCTGCACAATCGCCCATGGAGGTTGCTTCTTCCTTACTGGATGGTCGAAAAGTAAGGGTAACCGGGTAGCGCCGCGCCACGAGATTGCTAACGCGTCGTTTACCTTTTCCATTAAGATTGCTCCGAGGAGCCTCTCCGCCAGCCGTTGTTCTTCGTAAGAGCAAGGGAGCGCGCGGGCAGGCAGGCGGGGCGAACCGTCGATGGAACAGGGCCGGACAGGATGACGCAGAAAAGACCATGGCGCGACGAGGCCCATGGGTCGTTCGCAGCTTCCGGAGATCGACAGGTTCCGGGTCTTAACGAAAGGTATTCCATTAACCTTTCGGCGGTAATGATGAATGATGGCTCGGGGCCCATGTCGGCCCCCGACCGAGGTGCCGGAACGCGCGCGGCGCGCATCGTCGGCGAGGCCAACCGGGACAAGGGTGGGGACCATACATGCGCGTTCTCCTGATCGAAGACGACAGCGCGACGGCGCAGAGCATCGAACTGATGCTCAAATCTGAGAATTTCAACGTCTATACGACCGACCTGGGCGAAGAGGGCATCGATCTCGGTAAGCTCTACGATTACGACATCATTCTCCTCGATCTCAATCTTCCGGACATGTCGGGCTATGAAGTCCTGAGAACGCTGCGGGTCGGCAAGGTCAAGACGCCGATCCTCATCCTCTCGGGCCTTGCCGGCATCGAGGATAAGGTGAAGGGTCTTGGCTTCGGCGCCGACGACTATCTGACCAAGCCGTTCCACAAGGACGAGCTCGTCGCCCGCATCCACGCCATCGTGCGTCGGTCAAAGGGCCATGCCCAGTCGGTGATCGCGACCGGCGACCTCATCGTCAATCTCGACCAGAAGACGGTGGAAGTCGGCGGTGCTCGCGTGCACCTGACCGGCAAGGAATATCAGATGCTCGAGCTGCTCTCTCTCAGAAAGGGCACGACCCTGACGAAGGAGATGTTCCTCAACCACCTCTATGGTGGAATGGACGAGCCGGAGCTGAAGATCATCGACGTCTTCATCTGCAAGCTGCGCAAGAAGCTCGCCAATGCGAGCCACGGCCGCAACTTCATCGAGACGGTCTGGGGTCGCGGCTATGTGCTGCGCGAGCCCATCGAAGCCGACAATCGCATCACCGCCTAACTTCTCACGCTCGCCTGCAAAGCCTCGGTTCTCACGAATCGGGGCTTTTTTCGTGTTGGGTCGGTTCGTGTAGCGTGAAGTGGCGCTCGCCGCAGGTGACCCTACTCGTCACGCTTTGCGGCGACTCCCTGCCGGTCCGGGGTTGCCGGATTCACCCATGTTGACGGCGTGGCTTCTGCCCTGCTTCCCTCTGGGGAGAACGGGTCTGATCCCGGCAGGCCGGGATGAGACCCGGGTAGCGTGAAGCGTCGGATGAGGGGCTCAAGGCGCCCCCTGAATCCCTCATCCTCCCTGTCGAGCACCTCGTCGAGGGAGAAGGGCGCTCATCCCGACGCTTCGGGATGTGAACCCCGTAGCCACAAGAGAGACGTGAGACTGCCGCCACCTTCGGCGATGCATCGGCGGATGACCTGGGGACGACGACCCGTCATGCGTCCGGAGCGTAGGCCCGCAGAAAGAGGTCGACGGCCGCGCCGACATGCCGCTCGATGTCGGCCGGAGATGGGGGTGAGCCTACACTGAGCAACACCTCGAGGAGCATGCCGGACTTGCAGAGTTCGCCGAACTGCTGCGCCGCCAGAAGAGTGTCTGGGATGGCCAGCCGTCCTGCAGCTACGTGCCGATCGAGGTAGCGCGCCAGCCGGCGCCGGCCCGTCTCCGGTCCGGCCTCATAATAGGCTCGCCCGATCTCGGGAAATTTCGGAGCCACAGCCATGACGGTGCGAAGATGCGCGAGAGAATCCGGCCTGAGAAGAAGCCGGAGGAACCGCGTCCCGAAGGCGTTGAGATTGGCTTGCAGATCGGGTCCGTCGTCGTCGAACCGGCAGATCTGCTCGGCCTGGTCGAGCTTCTCGTCCCGCAGGAGAGCGGCGAATAGCTCTTCCTTGCTGGCGAAGTAGACGTAAAGCGTTCCCTTGGAGACGGCCGCAGCCCGCGCGACTTCGTTCATGCTGGCCCCGTCGAAACCCAACGATAGGAAGACACGGCGGGCGCCATCGAGGATCTGGCGCCGCTTGGCCCCGTCTTCACGCAGCCGCACGGCGCCCGGCGAGGATGTGGCATCGGACATCGACTCGGGCGAGACGGTCACGCGGGGCTCCTCAGTTCACGACTTCCAGACTGCACGGATACGGGGCCGCTTTGTCAGTTCGCCGCAGAATGTCAATCGTTGGCCGGACGGCTCGGCTTCGCTTGAACTAGGACGCCAGTTCATGTAGGTCAACGATTGACCGAACGGTTCAGTCAATTTTATGGGCTGTCAGGCCGTATGGCAGGGGCCCGCGCGTGCGGCGTCGAAGGGGGCGATCATGGCTCAGAGCGAATTCAAAGCCGCAACGGCACCGGCCGACATGGCGATCCCTGCTGGCCAGGCTGCCGTGGCGCTTCGGAGCGCGCCTCCGCCGGCCGAGGCCCGCTCCGGCCAGATCCTGCCGCCGGCCGCCGGCATCGCCCTCCCCAAGCGCAAGAAGAAGAGGGTCGTCCTACCGCTGATCCTCGCGACCGCCGTCGTTGGCGGCGGCTACGAAGGCTACCGCTATTTCGTCGAGGGTCGGTTCCTCGTCGCCACCGACGATGCCTATGTGAAGGCCGACATGTCGACCATCGCCGCCAAGGTGGCGGGCTACATCAGCCTCGTGCCGGTAGTCGACAATGCCGTGGTGCGGAAGGGCGATGTCCTGGCGCGCATCGACGACGGCGATTACCGCAATGCCGTCGACGGCGCCCAGGCCAGGATCGACACCCAGGATGCGACGGTGGCGCGGATCGGTCGCCAGGTCGCGGCCGGAGCCGCGGCCGTGGATCAGGCCAAGGCCATGCTGACCTCGGCCAGGGCGGACAGCACCCGGCAGCAGGCCGAGTTCACCCGCGCCGACAGCCTCATGCAATCGAGCTACGGCACGCAGCAGCGCCTCGACCAGGCCCGCGCCGATCGCGACAGGGCCGCGGCCGCCGTCGCCAACGCTCAAGCCGCCGTCACTTCGGCCGACGCCGCCATCGACGTCCTCAAGGCCCAGCGCGTCGAGGCCGAGAAAGTGCGCGCCGAGCTCGTGACGACGCTCGCCCGCGCCGATCGCGACCTGGGCTTCACCATCGTCAGGGCGCCCTTCGACGGCGTCGTCGGCAACAAGTCGGTGCAGCCGGGGCAGTATGTGCAGCCCGGCGGCCGTCTGCTGGCGCTGGTGCCGCTCGACAGCGCCTATGTGGAAGCCAATTTCAAGGAGACGCAGCTGGCGCGGCTGAAGCCCGGACAGACCGTGATCATCCGCCCCGACGCCTATGGCGAACGCGAGGTGACCGGAACGGTCGAGAGTCTTGCTCCGGCGTCTGGAGCGGAGTTCTCGATGCTGCCGCCCGAGAACGCGACCGGTAACTTCACCAAGATCGTCCAGCGCCTGCCGGTTCGGATCGCCGTGCCGGCCGAGGTCGCGCGGGAGGGGATCCTGCGGCCGGGCCTTTCGGTCGAGGTCGAGGTCCACACGCGCGATGAGCGGGAGCCGGCCCCGACGCTGGTCGGTACCGTGGCGCCGCTGATCGACCGCGTCGCCCGGACGGTGCGGGATGCCGCAGCCTCTTTCGGCTTCGGCCGAGCCGAGGCGGCGCCGCAGCACACGGCCGAGCGCTGAGGGCTGGCACGATGGCCGGTTCCGCTTCCACGCTCGCGGCTTCGGGCGGGCCCGCCCAGGCCGCGGCCAAAAACGCCTCCACCGACACCCGCAAGCTGATCACCTTCATCGCGATGGTGTTCGGGATGTTCATGGCCATCCTCGACATCCAGATCGTCTCGGCGTCGCTGGCGGAGATCCAGGCGGGCCTGTCGGCCTCGTCGGACGAAGTGGCCTGGGTGCAGACCAGCTACCTCATTGCCGAGGTCATCATGATCCCTCTGTCCGGGATCCTGTCGCGCGCCTTCTCGACCAGATACCTGTTCTTCGCGAGTTGCGCCGGCTTCACCGCCATGAGCTTTCTCTGCTCGACCGCGACCACCATCGATCAGATGATCGTCTATCGGGCGCTGCAGGGCTTCGTCGGCGGCGCCATGATCCCCACGGTCTTCGCCACCGCCTACACGATCTTCCCGCGCGAGAAGCAGCCCGTCGTGGGGCCGCTGATCGGGCTCGTGGCGACGTTGGCGCCGACCATCGGCCCGACGGTCGGCGGCTACCTGACCGATCTCTTTTCCTGGCACTGGCTGTTCCTGGTCAACGTCGGCCCCGGCATCGTGGTGTCGCTGATGGCCTGGTTCCTGATCGACTTCGACGAGCCCGATCTGACCCTGCTCGAGCGCTTCGACTGGTGGGGTTTGCTCGGCATGGCGGGCTTTCTCGGTGGCATGGAATACGTGCTGGAGGAGGGGCCGCAGAAGGACTGGTTCTCCGAGGAGCTTGTGCTGATCTGCTTCGTGATCTCGGCGCTGGGCGGCGTGCTGTTCTTCTGGCGCGCCTTCACTGCCCGCCAGCCCATCGTCGACCTCTCGGCCTTCAAGGACCGCAACTTCGCCTTCGGCTCGCTCTTCTCCTTCGTGATGGGGGTGGGGCTCTACGGGCTGACCTACGTCTATCCGATCTACCTGTCGCGCGTGCGCGGCTACGATTCCCTGCAGATCGGCGAGACGATGTTCGTCTCCGGTCTTTGCATGTTCGTGGCGGCACCCGTCGTTGGGAAGCTGATGGGCAGGGTCGATCCCCGCCTGCTGATCGGCATCGGCTTCACGGGCTTCGCGCTCGGAACCTGGATGGCGACCGGCATCACCAAGGACTGGGATTTCTGGGAATTGCTCGTGCCGCAGATGCTGCGCGGCTTTTCGCTCATGACCGCCATGGTGCCGATCAACAATGTGGCGCTCGGCACCTTGCCGCCGGCCCTCATGAAGAACGCCTCGGGCCTCTATAACCTCACCCGCAACCTCGGCGGCGCCGTCGGCCTCGCCTGTATCAATACGCTGATCAACGACCGTTGGGATCTGCATCTGCAACGGCTGCATGAAAGCGTCGCCTGGGGCCACGAACAAGCCGAGGCCACGTTGGCGGCGATGACGCAGGCCTATGCCGCGATGGGATCGGATGCCGCGACCGCGGCCACCAAGAAACTCGCCCTGTTGGTTCGCCGGGAAGCGCTGGTCATGTCGCTCGGCGACGTGTTCCTGGCTCTCACCGTGCTGTTCCTGGTCCTCGTCGCGGCGACGCCGCTGATGAGGCGGCCAGGTCGTGCCGGCGCGGGAGCGGACGCCCACTGACGGGCTCTCGACCCGGTTCGCTTGAGACAAACAACTTTCGGTGGCGTCATCGGAGGGCCGTGCCAGCGCTGGCCTGCGGATGGTCCCGCGTACAGAACTGAGCTTCCTTCACACTCGGAAGCAGACGTCACGGGCCTTCGTGCCGACTGCAGGTGGTCGAGCGCTCGCGCTAGCCGCGTGACGCACGGTTGGTCGAGACAATGGCGCTGTGCCGTGTTCTCGATGACCCCAAGGCTGAGCGAAACAGCCAGCGAAATATTAACTGCCTAAGTTCACCCTCTGTAAGTTCGGGAGGGAGCTGTGGCGAAAAGAGTTCAGATCTGCCGGCCCCGAACATTGATACGGCATGCATCCGAACTAGCTAGGGGCTTTTTAAATTGAGCAAATTTGGCTCTTTAAGCCTTCGCATCTATGGCGTCGCGGCCTTGACGGCCGCCATCGCGCTACTGCTCGGGGCACTCATCCTGCAGAGCAGCTCGCGGACCCAGGACGCGTTCGAATGGGTCAGCCATTCGCAGGAGGTCATCATCAGCCTGGATGCGCTGGAAGGAGATCTGGAACGTTCGGATTCCCGGCTCCGCGGCTATCTCCTGACCCAGGATGACAGTTATCTGCAGAGCTTCGACAGGGATGTGACCGAGGCCAATGCGCTGGCGGCCAAGCTGGCCAGGCTCGTCGCCGATAATCCTCTTCAGGAGTCGAGGGCTGTTCAACTGACGGACGTCGCCGCCGAGAAAGGCAGGATCATGTCGGGCGAGGTTCAGCGCAGGCTCGCTGCCCCGCTGGGCAACCTTCCGGACCAGCAGGTTCTCTTGCGCAGCAGGGTTTTGATGACGACCGTGGCCACGCAGGTGGCGGCGATGCGGGACGAAGAACGTCGGCTGCTGGCGGGTCGAACGGCCACGGCCCAGACTGAGGCCGTTGAGGCCAAGGCGCTGCTGCTCTATGGCTCTCCGCTCCTGGCGCTGTTGATCGGCGGCATCGCTTGGCTGATCCGGAGCAGCATCTCTCGACCACTGGCCAACCTGCTCGATGTCGTCACGCGGTTTGGCGCCGGCGATCGCCAGGCCCGTGCAACGACGACCGGGCGCAGCGCCGAGTTCAGCCGGTTGGCGTCCGCCTACAACGACATGGCAGATCACCTGATCACGACGATGAGCCAGCAGGATGCTCGTCAGCGTTCGGTTCAGTTGCTGAGTGCGATGTCCCGTCGCCTGCAGGCGATCCAGAACGAGGGGGAGTTGGCGGACGCGCTCGACTGCTTCCTGCCCCAGGTCCTGCCGGAAATCGCCGGCGTTCTTTACGTCCACAATCACTCGCGCAACATGCTTCTTCGCGTGTCGAGCTGGGGTGCTCCGCAGGCCTCGTTGGACATGTTCCCTCCTGAAGACTGCTGGGCGCTTCGGCGCGGCCAGGCTCACGCGGTCGAGAAGCCCGGCGCCGACCTGATCTGCACGCATGCTGCCGGCCCTGCCTCGGTCGAACGGCTGTGCGAGCCCGTGCTCGGGGGCGGTGAGGTTCTTGGGTTGCTCTACCTGGAAGGTCATCTCGGCGACGAGTGCCGCTTCCGCCTGAACATGCTCCTCGAGAACGTCGCACTGGCTCTGGTCAACGAAAACCTGCGCTCACGCCTGCGCGAACAGTCGATCCGCGATCCGCTCACCAAGCTGTTCAACCGCCGCTACATGGAAGAAGCGCTTGCGCTGGAGACGGCGCGCGCGCAGCGAAGCGGCACCCCGCTGTCGATCGTGATGTGCGACATCGATCACTTCAAGCGTTTCAATGATGGCTACGGGCACGAGGCCGGAGATCTGTTGCTGGTGGCCGTCGCCTCGCAGATCCAGTCGCATTTCCGGGAAGGGGATATCGTCTGTCGGTTCGGTGGCGAGGAGTTCACCGTGATTGCACCAGGCGCGGCCTCGACCCTTATTCGAAGGCGCGTCGAAGCGCTTCGCTTGGCCATCCGGGACCTGACGGTTGTTCAGAATGGTCAGACGGTCGGTCCGGTGACGATGTCCTTCGGCGTCGACAGCTGGTCTGCCGGCGAGGACAGGCCGTTGAGAGAAATGCTCGGTGCCGCGGACCGTGCCCTGTTCCGTGCAAAGCGGCTTGGACGCGATCGCCTGGAGATGGCCGGGTCGCCGTCCGCCGCATTGGCCGCCGAGTAAAGGGCGGCCGCGGCGGCAGGCTTGGACGTCGACGGCGCGAACCGCTCTATCCCGAAATGCTGGCTTTGCCCGAAGGCCGGCTCAGGCCCGGCGCTTTCATCGTGGGACGCGGATGAGGA
This sequence comes from Janthinobacterium lividum, assembly GCA_050920985.1. Lineage (GTDB taxonomy): Bacteria > Pseudomonadota > Alphaproteobacteria > Rhizobiales > Beijerinckiaceae > Lichenihabitans. Next base: position 151,746 of record JBPBQY010000058.1, read on the forward strand.
GGGCAGGCGGCACGACCGGCCTCTCGGCGACGCGATCGCGTTAAGCCCCCGAGCCTGGGATGACGTTGCTGTGACGATGTGTGGGATCGAGCGGCGTCAGTAGCGCTGTTCCTCGCCCCGAACACGCCACCTGTCACGGCTTCGCAGCGACAGCCTTCCCGTTCCGGTACTCCCCCACGCGTTCCACCTCTCCCTGGTGGAGCTACCGTATTCACACATTTCAAAAGGCGGGAAGGCTTCCACTCTTCTCCCCCAAGGGGAGAAGCTGCCCGTTGCGTCGGGATGTGCGGATCCAGTCGCCTGTGGAGAGGGGCTGGGGAGTAAGGGGCGATGGACCGTTGGGACTAGCGGGCGTCGCCAGCGAAACGCGTCGTGATCACCTTCGCCGACCCTCACTCGTCTCCATAAGGGAGAGGGGAGACGGCCGCGTCGTGGCATATCGGGATCTGCGAATCCGCTCGCCTGTCAGGATAGAGACAGCCGAGCCGGATCCGTCGAGCCGCTCTTGACGACGATCGCTTTACTCGGCGGCTTCCATCGGCTTCACGCGGTCGTTGGCGACCTTGCTGAAGGACTTGCCGGTCTTCTTCTCGAAGACGTCGATCTCCTCCATCTTGTTCTGCACGTGCCGCGAGAACATGAAGTCGGCCGGGCGCTGGTTGGCCAGCGAGATGTCGGGTGCCGTCGGACCCTCGGTGCGGATGCCCTTGATGGCGAGCGTCAGCATCTTCCAAGGCGCCTTGACGGCATCCTTCACGGCCGTAGCCTCGAAGCCGCAATGGACCATGCAGTCGGCGCACTTCTCGTAATTGCCGACGCCGTACTTCTTCCACTCGGTCTCTTCCATGAGCTCCTTGAAGCTCTGGGCGTAGCCTTCGCCGAGCAGGTAGCAAGGCTTCTGCCAGCCGAAGACCGTGTAGGTCGGGTTGCCCCAGGGCGTGCACTCGTAGGTCTGGTTGCCGGCGAGGAAGTCGAGGAACAGCGGCGACTGGAACCAGGGCCAAGCCTTGCCGCCCTTGCCGCGGGCGAAGATCCCGCGGAACAGCTCCTTGGTCCTGGCCCGGTTCAGAAAGTGCTGCTGGTCGGGCGCGCGCTCGTAGGCATAGCCTGGCGACACCGTGATGCCGTCGATACCCATCTCGGTCACGGTGTCGAAGAAGCGCGCCGCTTTTTCGGCATCGGCGTCGTTGAACAGCGTCGTGTTGATGTTGACCCGGAAGCCCTTGGCCTTGGCGGCCTTGATGGCGGACACGGCCTTGTCGTAGACGCCCGTCTGGCAGACGGACTTGTCATGCATCGACTCGTCGCCGTCGAGATGCACCGACCAGTTGAAATAGGGGCTCGGCTTGTACTGATCGAGCTTCTTCTCCATCAGCAGCGCGTTCGTGCACAGCGTGACGAACTTCTTCTTGGCGATGGCGCCCCGGACAATCTCGGGCATCTCCTTGTGGAGGAGGGGCTCGCCGCCGGCGATCGAGATCACGGGCGCGCCGCATTCGTCGATGGCCTTCATGGCATCGGCGTAGGACACGCGCTGGTTCAGGATCTTGTCCGGATAATCGATCTTGCCGCAGCCCGCGCAGGCGAGGTTGCAGCGAAACAAGGGTTCCAGCATCAGCACCAGCGGGTACTTCTTGCGGCCGGAAAGGTGCTGCTTCAGCACATAGGCGCCGATGCGCGCCGTCTGGTGGAAGGGAATACCCAAGGTTCAACTCCTTCAGGCCGGACCGGCGAGGCGGCCGGCCATTGGGTGAGGTTCAGATGTCGGCGAGCTCTGCCGGCAGACGAAACGAGATGGTCTCTTCGAGACCCGGGAGGGTCGAGAGTTCGACCGGACGGAGGCGACGAAGCGCGTCGATCACGCGTTCGACGAGGACTTCCGGCGCCGAGGCGCCGGCCGTGACGCCCACGACATCGGCGTCCTTGACCCAGTCGGCGTCCAGCATGTCGCCGTCCGCCACGAGGTAGCTCGGGATGTCGCATTCGCTGCCGATCTCACGGAGACGGTTCGAATTCGACGAATTGTCGGCTCCCACGACGAGAATCACGTCGGCGACGCGACCGAGATCGCGCACCGACGTTTGACGGTTCTGCGTCGCATAACAGATGTCGCGTGTCTCGGGACCCACGACATCGGCATAGCGGGCCTGCAGTGCCGCGATGATGGATCGCGTGTCGTCGACGCTGAGCGTGGTCTGGGTGATATAGGCCACGGGCGTATCGCGCGCGATCGGGAGCGCTTTCACGTCGGCGACGCTGCCGACGAGATGAACGGGCTGCGGCACCCGGCCGAGCGTACCGACCACTTCGGGATGGCCGGCATGGCCGATCAGCACGACCGTGCGCCCCTGGCCGGCATAGCGCGTTCCCTGCGCGTGGACCTTGGCGACGAGCGGGCAGGTGGCGTCGAGAACGCGCAAGCCGCGTTGCGCGGCTTCCTCTTCGACCGAGCGGGCGACGCCATGGGCGCTGAACACCGTCACGGCCCCGGGGGGCACTTCGGACACGTCCTCGACGAAGATGGCCCCTTTGGCCTTCAGAGTGTCGACCACGTGGCGATTATGAACGATCTCGTGACGGACGTAGACCGGAGCACCGTGCCTGGCGAGCGCGCGTTCGACGATCTCGATCGCTCGCACCACGCCGGCGCAAAATCCGCGCGGCTGGGCCAGAACGACCTTCATCGACCGCTGTGTCGGCTCACCGATCATTCCGTTCCTGTCCTATGCGGGAGGCTCCCGGGCGCCCGCGGCATGCACGAAAGTGACACACGATCTTACGTCGTTAGGCAAAAAGCACGGGGGCCGCAACACGTGGAGATGCGCGGTGCTCAGTTACGACTCACCTGTTGCCCACGTGAGACACAGGCTGGGCGGCGCCGCAGCGACACGGTCCGACGTGATGTTGGAGATAAGCCGTTAGGGTTAAGCTCCCTTTAAACACTCGCTGACATGGTTACCGCATCGGACAGCGCTTCGGGTTTTCAACCCTCGCGCGATAGCAAGGGGACCATCTCACATGGGCAAGCTGAAAGCCCTTCTTCTCGCAGGAGCGGTGGCGTTCGGCGCCATCGGGACGGCACATGCGGCCGACCTGCCGATGCCGCCGCCCCTGGAGGCGCTGCCTCCGGAGCCCGTTGAATTCGGCGGTTGGTACCTGCGCGGCGACGTCGGCGTCGGCTCGACGCTGCGTCCCGACATCCGTTCGAGCTTCGACGCGGCCGTGACGGTGCCGGACTCGCGCTTCGACGAACGCAACCTCGGCGACTCGGCCTTTGTCGGCGGCGGCGTCGGCTACCAGGTCAACAACTGGCTGCGTTTCGACGCCACCGGCGAATATCGCACGGCCGCGTCCTTCAGCGCCGTCGAGAGCTACAATGCCGGCTTCTTCAACGTCCCCCAGGACAACAGCCGCTCCTTCGACACCTACACGGGCCAGGTCCAGAGCACCGTGGCCCTCGCCAACTTCTACGTGGACGCCTTTCACTGGAACCGCTTCGGCCTGTTCTTCGGCGGCGGCGTCGGCGGATCGTTCAACCGGGTTTCCAACCTGACCGACATCGGCGTCGGCGGCACCAACACCGGCTTCGGCTATGCCCGCGAGCGGTCGGGCGTCAGCCTCGCCTATCAGGGTACGGTGGGTCTCGCCTACGACGTCACGCCCAACCTGAAGCTCGAAATCGCCTACCGCTACCTCGACATGGGCGACGTGACATCGGGCGCCATCAACTGCCAGAACACGCCGACCTGCCCGCACGAGGTCCAGAAGATCGGTCTCGCCTCGCAGGACGTGAAGATCGGCATGCGCTGGCTCTTCGGTGACGCCGGCTACGAGGCGCCCGCTCCGGCGCCCTACTATCCGCCGGCTCCCCAGCAGCCCCTGGTTCGCAAGTACTGAACGGCAAGACATCCTGCTTTTGCTAAGAGAAAGACGGGCCCTCGGGCCCGTCTTTATTTTTACAGCAACGGCATGGCCGGTCGATCATGGTTAAGTCCCGCTTAAAGTCTCGTCCCTACTGTTGTGCGGAGCAATGATGCCGGCGTGACAGCAACGGCAGGCGAGACGGAGATCGGGATCCATGCGGCTCGGACGGGCGAAGACCGGGGCGGTGCTGTTGAGCGCCACCGCCATCATCCTGGCACAGGCCGCATCGGCGGCCGACATGCCGTCGTATTATATGCCGTCCGGCAACGCCGCGCCGGTCGACCAACCGGTGCCGATGGAATTCGGCAGCGGCTGGTACCTGCGCGGCGATGCCTCCTTCGGCCCCGAGGACAAGCCGAAGCTGTTGCTCCAGAACGACGCTCCGACCTTCAGCCGCAAGGGCAGCACCTTCGGCTACGCGCTCGGCGGCGGCGCCGGCTACAAACTCACCGATGGTCTCCGCATCGACGTCACGGCCGATTACCTCGATCCGTTCCACTATAGCGCCGCGCAGACCTGCGGGACCGGTTGCGCGCTGCAGTCGCGCACGACGGTGCAGCGCTGGGACGGCCTGCTGAACGGCTACTACGACATCGCCACCTGGGCCGGTTTCACGCCCTATGTGGGGGCGGGCGTCGGCGTCGCCGGGACGCGCGAACGGGACACGCTGGCCATGGGCGACGGCACGTCGCTCTCTGCCCTGAACCACAGCGATACGCGGTTCGCCTGGGCCGCCATGGCGGGCGTCTCCTACGCGGTCGCGCCTCATGTCCTGCTCGACATCGGCTACCGCTATCTCGACCTCGGCAAATCCACCATCACCCTGCTGCCGTCGAGCACCGTGAGCCGGTCCCTCAGCGAGCAGCAGATCCGCGTCGGCGTGCGCTACATGGTGGATTGATCCTGAAGGGTAGGCGCGATGCGCTGCCCATCTCCTGTGCAACCCGCCGCGGTCCTCATCTTGACTGTCGTCATGGGCCGCGTTCGCCGCTAAGAGAGTGTCCGTCGTCGATCTACGGATGCGGTCCCGTCTAGGACCATAGTCGGGGTCGGCCCGCGGGGCGCCCACAGGAAGAGCCGTCATGTTACGAACGCTGATGACGTCGCGGCGCTTCGCACCGCTGTTCTGGTGCCAGTTCTTCTCGGCCTTCAACGACAACGTCCTCAAGAACGCGCTCGTCTTCCTCATCCTGTTCAAGGTCGGTGGGACCTCCGCCGCCATGCTGGTGACGGTGGCGGGTGCGCTCTTCGTGGCGCCTCCCCTTATCCTGTCGGGCCTTGGCGGCCAGTGGGCCGACCGCTACGACAAGGCGCAGGTGGCGCAGAGGCTGAAGCTGTTCGAGATCGCCGCCGCCCTGTTCTCGATCCTCGGCTTCGTGCTGGTCTCGCTGCCGCTGCTCTTCGTGGCGCTGGTGCTGTTCTCGACCATCGCGGCGCTGTTCAGCCCGGTGAAATATGGCATGCTGCCCGACCAGCTCCGCCAGGAAGAGCTGCCGACCGGCAACGCGCTCGTCGAAGGCGGCACCTTCATCGCCATCCTGCTCGGCACGATCGCGGGCGGTTGGGCCGCGGCGGACGACCATGCGTTGGCCTATGGCATCGCGGTCTCGGCCTTTGCCGTGCTCTGCTGGGGATCGAGCCTGCTCATCCCCGCTACCGGCGAGGGCGATCACGATCTCCACGTCGACCCTAATCTGTTTCGCTCGACCGGCCAGTTGATCACCCATCTTCACGGGGACCGGCGCATGTGGTCCTGCGGGCTCTTCGTCAGCTGGTTCTGGCTCACCGGAGCCGTGGCGCTGACGCTGCTGCCGATCCTGGTCAAATCCGACTTCCACGGCACGGAGGGCGCCACCACGGCGGCGCTGGCGATCTTCTCCGTCGGCATCGCGGTCGGGTCGGGCCTCGCGTCTTGGCTGTCGGCCGGCCGCGTCATCCTGCTGCCGACCGCGCTGGCGGGTGTCCTGCTGGGCATTTTCTCGCTCGATCTGGCGTGGGGCTCGGCGCATTTCGTCAGTGACGGCTCGCTCAGCGCGACGGACATCCTGTCCCACTGGAACGGCGTCCACGCCGCCATCGACCTGTTTATGATCGCCATCTCGGGCGGTCTCTTCATCGTCCCCGTCTTCACCGCCGTGCAGGTCTGGAGCACCAGCGAGGATCGGGCCCGCAATATCGGTTCCGTCAACATCATGTCGGCGGGCTTCATGGTGATCGGAGCCATTGCCACGGCGGTGCTTCAGGCCTTTGGGCTGACGACCCCACAACTCTTCGCGGTTCTCGGCGTCGCCAACCTCCTCGCCGCCTGGTGGATCTTCCGCACCTTGCCGACGAGCGCCTTCCGCGACCTGCTGTCGATCATCCTGCGCTGCTTCTACCGGCTCGAAGTCTCCGGGCTCGAACATATCGACGAGGCAGGTCCGAATCCGATCCTGGCACTCAACCACGTCAGCCTGCTCGACGCAGGCCTTGCCCTGTCGCTCCTCGACCGCAATCCGATCTTCGCCATCGACGCCACGATTGCGACGCGCTGGTGGGTGAAACCTTTCCTGAAACTCACCAATGCTCTGCCGATCGACCCTTCGAAGCCGATGGCGACCCGGGCGCTGATCAACGCCGTGCGGAACGGCAATACGCTGGTGATCTTCCCCGAAGGACGCATCACCCGCACCGGCAGCCTGATGAAAGTCTACGACGGCGCCGGCCTCATCGCCGACAAGACTGGCGTCCCCGTGGTGCCGGTCTGGATCGATGGGCTGGAGCGGACTCCATTTTCCTATCTCACCGACGGGCAGATCCGCCCTCGCGTCCTGCCCAAGGTCCATGCCAAGGTTCTGGCGTCCCGCCGCGTTCACGTGCCGGACAGTCTTTTCGGCAAGAAGCGGCGTCAGGCCGCCGGCGCGGCCCTCTACGACGTGCTGTCGGATGCCGCGTTCAGGACGTCGGACATCGACCGCACCATCGTTGAGGCCACAATCGCGGCCGGCGAGACGCATGGCTGGAAGCGCGTGGCCCTCGAGGATCCCATCGCCGGCGCCCTGACCTACAAGCGCGTCGCCATCGGGCTGCGGGTTCTCGGCAGCAAGCTGATGACTCTGGCTCCCGAGGGCAAGGCGATCGGCGTCATGCTGCCGACCGCGGCCGGTACGGCTGTCACGGTTCTCGCCTTGCAGTCGGCGGGACGCGTTCCCGCCATGATCAACTTCACGGCGGGTCACGCCAACGTCATGGCGGCTTGCCGGGCGGCCGGCGTCGAAACGGTGCTGACCTCGCGCGCCTTCGTCGAGAAAGCCCGGCTCGACAAACTCGTCGCCGCCATGGCGGAAGGGGTGAGGCTCGTCTACCTCGAAGACGTACGTGCTACCGTGACGGCAGCCGACAAGATCCGCGGGTTGCTGAACTTCCGCGAACCCCTGGTCCGGCGCGGGCCGAACGATCCGGCGGCGATCCTCTTCACCTCGGGAAGCGAGGGCGCGCCGAAGGGGGTCGTGGTGAGCCACCGCAACCTCCTCGCCAATGTGGCGCAGGTGGCGGCGCGCATCGACTTTGGCCGGGCCGACAAGATCTTCCAGGTCCTGCCCATGTTCCACGCCTTCGGGCTCATGGCCGGTCTGGTGCTGCCGCTGGTGTCCGGCGTGCCGGTCTACCTCTACCCGTCGCCGTTGCACTACCGGATCGTTCCGGAGCTGGTCTACACCATCAACGCGACGGCGATCTTCGGCACCGACACGTTCCTGGCCGGCTACGCCCGGTCGTCGAACGCCTACGACTTCCGCTCGCTGCGGCTTGTCGTTGCGGGTGCCGAACCCGTCAAGGAATCGACTCGCAAGACCTATCTCGAGAAGTTCGGGCTCCGCATCCTCGAAGGCTACGGCATCACCGAGACGGGTCCGGTCCTCGCCGTCAACACGCCGATGTTCAACCGCTTCGGCACGGTCGGCCGCCTCCTGCCCGACGTCGAGGCTCGCCTCGTTCCCGTGGAAGGTGTCGAGGGTGGTGGCCGCTTGTCGGTGCGCGGGCCGAACGTCATGCTGGGCTATGTACGGGACGGCGACCTCGCTCATGTCGAGCCGCTTCCGGACGGGTGGCACGACACGGGCGACATCGTCGACATCGACGCCGAGGGCTTCGTTACCATCAAGGGCCGAGCCAAGCGCTTCGCCAAGATCGCCGGCGAGATGGTGTCGCTGGCGGCGCTCGAAGCGGTCGCGGCGGATTTCTGGCCCGACTGCAACTCCGCTGTCACTACCCTGCCGGACGTCCGCAAGGGTGAGCGCATCGTCCTGGTGACGGAGCAGAAGGCGGCCACGCGCCAAGCCTTCGCGGCTTACGCGCGCGATAAGGGCGTGGCCGACGTCGCCATGCCCTCCGAGGTCGTGGTGGTCGAACAGCTGCCGCTGCTCGGCTCCGGCAAGCTCGACCATCCTGCCGTCCAGCGCCTCGTGAAGGAGCGCGCCGGGGCCAAGCAGCCGGAAGCCGTAGGGGTGTAAGAGGGCTCAGGCCGTCCGCGTGCGGCTCGCCTGGAGCATCAAGATCGCCACGTCTGAGCAGCAGAGCCCGCCGGCCAGGGCTCGGCGGGCGCTCAGCGCACCGAAGGCGGGGTCAACTACCCTATCTTCGGGGCCTTCTCCCCTGCGCGAATGGCGGCCCCTAGGCGGTTCTCCGGCGGCGACAACGGGCAGACGTAGGCCGGCGAATACGAACAGGACGGATTGTAGCTGAAGTTGAAGTCGAGCACCGTTCGGCCCTCGTCATCGGAGCCGAGATCGGCGCTCTTGATCGTGTCGAGCAGATAGCGTCCGCCGCCATAAGTTTCGGTACCCGACGTGGCGTCGGCAAAGGGCAGGAAAACGCCCCCGCAATAGCCTGCGAGCCAGTAGAGCGTCAGCTCGGAGCCGAGAGCCTCGGTGAGGCCCTGCGTCCGGGCGAAGGGTGTCAGCGTGAGGGCACCGTCATGGCCGGCTTCGGCCGTCACCGGCTGCGCCGCTATGGGCTCGATCCGAACCGCGAAGCGGAGCGCCGGGTCGTAGTCGAAATAGGGAAGCGACGAGAGCCGCTTCCGGGTCGCGGGTTCCAGCGGCGACTGCGGGTGCTGCCGAAACAAGCCGTCGCGGGTCTCTCGCCACAGCATCCAGGCGCTTCGTGGATCGCGCTCGGCCCGCACCGCGCCATAGAGGTCGGAGACGCGCCGCCGCCAGTCCCAAAGCGCTGGGTAGCCGCCAGTGTGGTCCTCGGCAGCCTCAGACATCGACATTGTTGATCCCTCGTTCGTCCTTAAGTGCGAGGAGATGGGGCTTCTGCGCCGGTTTGGCAGCGGCGTCACGGGGGTCGCGCGAGGATTTCACGAGCCGATTTCGTGGCGTTGCGGTCGCCTAGTTCGACGCTCAGATGTGATAGGTCAGGTCGTCGATGACCATGGCGGCGCGGCGGCGCATTTCGGCGATGGAGGTCCCGTCCAGCAGCTTGGCGGAAAGGTCACGGACTTCCGTCATCAGGATGCGCACCGAGCAGCTCTGGACGTCCCCGCAGTCGTCGCAGGGGCGGTAGCGGGTGCGGCTCGCGCAGCCGATGGGCGCCAAAGGCCCGTCGAGCGCCCGAATGGCCGCACCCGCCATGATCTCGGAGGGTGGACGGGCCAGACGGTAGCCGCCGTTCTTGCCCTTGCGGGCCACGATAAGGCCGGCATTGCGCAGGTCTCCCAGAATCGCATCCAGGAACTTCTTCGGAATGGCCTCGGCCGTGGCGATCTCCAAGGATTGCGCGGTCGCACCCGGTTCCAGACCGGCCAGATGCACCAGGGCCTTGAGGCCGTATTTTCCCTTATTGGTCAGCATTGCAGTCCGCTGGTCGCCAGGACGCGGCCGCACCGGCGGCGGGCCAGCGCATCGCCGCGTCGACGAATGTCAGTTCATCTATAGCGGCAGGATGCGGCGCGCGGAAGAGTTCCGGCGCCTAGACGGCGGCATCCCGGGACAGTCACCGCCAGCATCAGACCTGAACAGCCGGATCCTTGGTCCAGGCCGTGCGTGCGAAGACGCGCCGGACGGCGGCCCAGAAGCCCAGGCCGAGGGCCGGACCGACCGAGTGACCCTCGTCGTCCGAGAGATCCGGAGGCCTTTGCTCTGATCCGAGCACCAGGGCCTCGGGCCAGAAGAAGGTGGCAGCCAACATGTCGACCGTCATGGCATCCTCCGATGCTGAACCGGCTTGGCCGGCCCGGATCAGCAGCATGGATCGTGCCAAAGCCTTCGTCGAGTCGACCGACTTCCTCATTGCCGAGCGCCCCGTCAGGCGCGGGCGTCGGCGTGCCGGAGGAGACGGTCGAGGTCGGCCAACTGGTCGTGATGAAGCAGCGTAACGCCGGTCGATTGTGCCAGCTGGCGAGCCGAGCGCGTGAAGCTGGCATTGGAGACGACCGCCGCCCGGTCGCCTGCATGGAAACCGAGGGCCGCATGGGCTTCCTGTACGGCCTTGTTGCCGACGGGCTTCGCGTAGAATTTACACTGGATCACCACGCGGCACCCGCCGGCCTCGGCGATGAGATCGGCCCCCTGGTCTCCCGTGACGGGCGTCGTTTCGACTCTCCAGCCCTCGGCCTGGAGAAGATTGCGACACAGGGTCTCGTAATGTTCGCCCGAGATGATGTCGGTGTCCGCGATGGGGCCGGTCGCCTCGTCCCGCGCATGCAGGGTGGCGAGCAAGGTGCGGGTCAGCGTCGCCCAGGTGGGCGTGCCTTTGCGCGCCCTGGAGGTGTCGACGCGGCGGGCGCGCGCCTCGCGCAGGATGACGTTGGCGATGAAATAGTCGACGTGGTCGATCCAAGGCTGCAACTCGTAGTTGCCGTAGCCGTCGTGGGTCACGAGTTGCTTCTGCTTGACGCCGAGCAGCCGCGCGTATTGCCGCGTCACGTCCCGAGCGACCGCGATGAGGCGGGCCCGTCGGCGCCAGACCCACCACGTGTAGGTCGCCAAGCCTGCCGATATGACGATTGTGGCGAGTTCTGCGCCCTCTGCCCATCCTCCGCGCATTCAGCGTGCTCGCCCCCGACCGACCGTGGCAGCATAATCCACGGTCGGGGCGAAATGAATCGGCTTCAGCCCGACGATCTGGTCACTCGGCGGCCGTTATCATGCGCTGCTCGCCTTCCTTGGCGGGAAAGATGCAGGTCACCACGGTTCCTTCGCCTGGAGCGGAATCGACCAGCACCTGGCCATGATGAAGCTCGACGAGAGATTTGACGATCGACAGGCCGAGCCCGACCCCGCGGTGCCGCGATCCACTCGAATCCGAGCGGAACCGATCGAAGACCGTATCGAGGACGTCGATCGGAATGCCGCGTCCCTTGTCGGAGACCTTGAACACCACATCGTCGTCTCGCCGCAGTGCCGCGAGCGTGACGGTCTGGCCCGGGTAGGAAAAACCGATGGCATTGGAGAGCAGGTTGAACAGCACCTGCCGCAGCCGCTTGCCGTCGGCCGGGAAGGTCCCGATTCCGTCCATGGCGACGATCTGCAGCCGGATGTCGTTCTCGGCCAGCCTGTCCTGCACGCCTTCTGCGGCCTCCGTCATGGTCTGGGCGATGTCGACCGGCCCGAGGGTCAACTCCATCGCGTCCATGTCGATCGTGGCGAGATCCAGAATGTCGTTGATGATGGCGAGAAGTGCCGCCGAGGACTTGGTGATGTAACCCGCATACTCGACCTGCTTCGGATTGAGCGATCCGACGGTCCCGTCACCGAGCAGCTGAATGAAGCCAATGATGTTGGTCAGGGGGGAGCGTAGCTCGTAGGACACGTGATGGACGAAGTCGTTGCGCAGCTTCTCGGCGTCGATCAGGGCCTGGTTGCGCTCTTTCAGGGCGCGTTCGACGTTCACGCCGGCCGTGACATCGATGAAGGTCAGCAGCGTGGCGCCGTCCGGCAGGGGCGCGGCGGCACAATCCACCACGGAGCCGTCGCGCCGCTGCAGCCGCCGCTCGAAGCCGGAACGCGCGTCGTGCAGCCCCGAGACCGCCGAGCGGACCTCCGACCAGACCGAGACGTCGATGCTCTGGGGTACGCAATGGGCTGCCAGCGCATCAATATGCGGCTGGTCGGCCAGCTTGCCCGCATCGAGCCGCCACATGTCGGCGAAGGCGGGATTGAACAGTTTCAGCCGGCCGTCGGTGCCGAAGACCGCGACGGCTTCCTTCAGGGTGTCGAGGGTCTCGCCCTGGACTCGGATCATCGCGTTGAACCGCGACTCGAGGTGGTAGCGCTCCGTCACATTGTCGAAGAGGTAGATGACTCCGCCCCTGAGATTGGGATTGGTCACCACCCGCAAGGTGCGCCCGTCGGGCAGGTACCAGATCGCCTCGCTGGTCTCCACCGCCTGATAGCTGGCCATGAGCCCCACCTTCCAGGCCCGATAGTCGGCCTGTTCAGGGAGGCGACGCTCGGCGCGGAGCCGGTCGAGGATCTCGCCGTCGGTCGGGCGGCTGTCGAGAAACGCCGCGTCGAGCGCCCAGAGCGCCGCATAGGCAGTGTTGTGGAACACGAGTCGCTTGGTGCGGTCGAAGATCGCTACCGCGGTCGAGAGTTGGTCCAGCGTGCGGGCCTGGGAGTCGAGCTGCTTGGCGAGATCGTCCCGCAGCGCATCGATCTCGGCGAGGTCCGTTGCCACACCCGCCGATCCGAGCGCCCCCGGGACTTCGACGACGTCGAGCGAATGTCGGGCCCCCGCCACGACCGCGCTGACGCGACCGCGATAGGCCTCTCCCGAAGCCCTCGCCTGGCTGGCCGAATCTCGCGCCGGAGCGTCGAGAAGTTCGAGGCCACGGGCTACGGCCTCGGTCCCGTTCTGGGATTCGACCGCCTGGGCATAGGCGGCATTGACCCAGGCCACGCGGCCCGTCGCGTCCCGCAGCCAGGCCGGGCCAGGCAGGGCATCGTGAAGGGCGCGCCAGAGATCGTTTTCCCGCACCACGGCCGCATGATGGTCGCGCAGGCGGGAGAGTTCGAGCCGATCGCCCGAGACATCGCGCAGCCGCAGAATGGCACGCCCGCCGATGGCGCGGCCCTCCGCTTCGACGTGACGTCCCGCGATGGTCACCAGCGCCATTCGAAAGCCTTCGCCGCGCGACCGGAGACGGTCCACGGCGTGGTCGAGCGCCTGGGCCGAGGCCGCGGGCAGCCAGGCGCCGAAGCCCAGGACCCGCCGTGGCACCATCATGTCGGAGACGAGAGACAGGTCGCCTTCGATGTCGGGCTCGCCCGATGAGGAGCCCCAGGCCACGACGATCTGCGCCTCGGCCGACAGGAACATCTGCGCACGGTCGAGCCTGACCCGCAGGTCCCCGACCTCGGCGGCGAGTTGACGCTCGGACTCGATCCATCGGCGGCGGCCGGCCAGATGAAGAAGAGCCGTCACGGCGGAGAACAACGTGAGGCCGACGAGCAGGGAGACGCCCGCGACCTCGCCGTGATCCATCATGCCGGCGATCGACAGAGCCTGAAGATCGGGTGCCGCCACGGCCGGGGATGTAGTCAAGGCCCCCAGCGCAGCGCCGGTGAGCCATAGGGGACGTGTCATTCGCCGAGCGCCCGACGCCGGACGGTCCGTTCCGATTCGACGTTCGCCCCGACAACGCCGATCGTACGCAGACTCAGCCCTTTTCAGGCGCTGACGCCAATCCATTCGCTCTGCCCCCTCGCACATCGCGCCCGCCACCCCGAAGGGTGCCGGCACGTGATCCAGGCCGCCTCCGCCAAGAGCGCCCGAATCAGTGCAGCATAGTCTCAGGTTCGCGAATTTCGGAAGATGTTAATGAACGACGGCGATGTCGCCGGCCGGCTGTGTCCCCGGCACCACGAAAGCACCGTCGCTGACACGAAAAAGGCCGGACGACGCATCGTCCGGCCTCGATAAGGAAGCGATCCCGTCGAACGACTGCCGCCGCAGCGACGCCGTCCGGCGAGAGTGGGGTCCCGGCTGTCAGTAGCGGTAGTGGTCCGGCTTAAAGGGACCAGCCTGGTCGAGCCCGAGATAGGTGGCCTGATTGTCGGTCAGCTTGGTGAGCTTCACGCCGATCTTGTCGAGGTGAAGGGACGCGACCTTCTCGTCGAGGCTCTTCGGCAGGACATAGACCTTGCGCTCGTACTGGCCGGGCTTGGTCCAGAGCTCGATCTGGGCGAGCGTCTGGTTGGTGAAGGACGCCGACATCACGAAGGACGGATGGCCGGTCGCGTTGCCGAGGTTCACGAGGCGACCCTCCGACAGAAGGATGATGCGCTTCTCGTCGGCGAATTCGATCTCGTCGACCTGCGGCTTGACGTTATGCCACTTCATGTTCTTCAGGCCGGCGACCTGGATCTCGGAGTCGAAGTGGCCGATGTTGCAGACGATCGCGCGGTCCTTCATGGCCCGCATGTGGTCGAGCGTGATGACGTCGACGTTGCCGGTGGCGGTCACGAAGATGTCGGCCCGGGGCGCCGCGTCCTCCATGGTGGTGACCTCATACCCCTCCATCGCGGCCTGGAGCGCGCAGATTGGATCGACTTCGGAGACCATCACGCGGCAACCGGCGTTGCGCAGGCTTGCCGCCGAACCCTTGCCGACGTCGCCGAAGCCCGCCACCATGGCGACCTTGCCGGACATCATGACGTCGGTGCCGCGGCGGATGCCGTCGACCAGCGATTCGCGGCAGCCGTAGAGGTTGTCGAACTTCGACTTGGTCACCGAGTCGTTGACGTTGATGGCCGGGAACAGCAGCTTGCCTTCCTTGGCCATGTTGTAGAGGCGATGCACGCCCGTGGTGGTCTCTTCGGTGACGCCCTTGATGGTCTTGCCGTTGCGGCCATACCAGCCGTGGTCGGAGGCGAGCTTCTTCTTGATGGCGGCGTAGAGCACCTCCTCCTCCTCGTTGGAGGCCGTGTCGAGGAACGCCGTGTCGCCGCCCTCGGCGCGGATGCCGAGATGGATCAGCAACGTGGCATCACCGCCGTCGTCGAGGATCATGTTGGGCGTGCCGCCGTCCGCCCAATCGAAGATGCGGTGGGTGTAGTCCCAATAATCCGTCAGGCTCTCGCCCTTGATGGCGAAGACGGGGGTGCCGGTGGCGGCGATCGCCGCGGCGGCATGGTCCTGCGTCGAATAGATGTTGCACGAGGCCCAGCGGACGTCGGCGCCGAGCGCCTTCAGCGTCTCGATCAGCACGCCGGTCTGGATCGTCATGTGGAGCGACCCGGCAATCCGGGCGCCCTTCAGGGGCTGCGTGGGACCGAACTCCTTCCGAACGGCCATCAACCCGGGCATCTCGGTCTCGGCGATGGCGAGTTCCTTGCGACCCCAGCCCGCGAGGGCGATGTCGGCGATGGCAGAGTCGGCGAGGTTGATGTCGTGCGTCATGGAGCTGGGCCTGTCGGTGGCTTGCGATGACGCCGTCTACCATCGCGGCTACCATAAGGCAATAAAGATATAAGGATTTCCTTATGTCTTTGCTGCGAGCTTAATCAGCGTTGGCGCGTCCTTAGGCGGCGTTGTCAGGTTCCGCTTGTCTCCTGTGCAGTGCGCCCGGAGGCGTTGTGGATGGAGAAGAGCTCAGCCTGATTTCGTTTGCGGTTCAAGGGGAAAAGCCCTTGGATGCCGCCGCACAGCCGCAGGGGGCTGACTCGAACGACGAAGGATGACCGGATGACGACACATCGTGCTTTGGGATGGGGCCTCGCCGCCCTTTTGTTGTGTTCGACGGCCGCGACGGCCAAGACCTTCGTCTTCTGCCCCGAAGGCTCGCCCGAGAACTTCTCGCCGGCGCTGAACACGACCGGCACGAGCTTCGATGCGGCCCGCCCGGCCTTTGATCAGCTTGTCGAGTTCGAGATCGGCTCCACCAAGGTCGTGCCCGGCCTGGCCGAATCATGGGACATCAGCCCGGACGCCAAGGTCATCACCTTTCACCTGCGCCACGGCGTGAAGTTCGGCGCCACCAAGGGCTTCAAGCCCACGCGCGACTTCAATGCCGACGACGTGCTGTTCTCCTTCGGTCGCCAGTACGATTCCGCCAATCCGTACAACAAGATCGGCGGCGGCAAGTACGACTACTACAGCGACATGGATATGCCCAAGCTCGTGAAGAGCATCGACAAGAAGGACGACTACACCGTCGTCTTTACCCTGAACGAGCCCAATGTCGCCATCCTGGCCAACCTCGCCATGGATTTCGCCACGATCCAGTCGAAGGAATTCGCCGACGCCATGACAAAGGCCGGCACGCCCGAGCAGTTCGATCAGGTGCCGGTCGGAACGGGTCCTTTCGTCTTCCAGGCCTACCAGAAGGATGCGGTGATCCGCTTCAAGGCCAACCCGGACTATTGGGGCGGAAAACCCAAGATCGACGAACTGGTCTACGCTATCACGCCCGACGCCTCGGCCCGTATCTCCAAGCTGAAGACCGGCGAATGCCAGGACGCGCCGTTCCCGCGGCCGGCCGACCTGCCCGAGCTGCAGAAGGATCCCAACGTCCAGGTGCTGTCGCAGCCGGGCCTGAACATCGGCTACCTCGCCTTCAACGCCACCAAGCCCCCGATGGACAAGAAGGAGGTCCGCATCGCGCTGTCGATGGCGATCGACCGCGGCGCCATCATCAAGGACGTGTATCTCGGTGCCGGTCAGCAGGCGAAGAACCTCATCCCGCCGACGCTTTGGGCCTACAACGACGCCGTGAAGGACTATCCCTTCGATCCCGAGAAGGCCAAGAGCATGCTGGCGGCCGCCGGCGTGAAGACGCCGATCGACATCGATCTCTGGTACATGCCGGTGCAGCGTCCCTACAATCCGGATGCGAAGCGCATCGGCGAGATGATGCAGTCGGATCTCGCCAAGGTCGGCGTGAACGCCAAGCTCGTCTCCTACGAGTGGGGCGAGTACCGCAAGCGTCTCGGCGCCGGCGAGGACACGTCCGCGCAATACGGCTGGACGGGTGACAACGGCGACCCGGACAACTTCTTCTTCCTGCTCGGCTGCCCCGGCGGCAAGCCCGGCGCCAGTAACTCGACCAAGTGGTGCGACGCCACCTATGACGCCGACCTCGTCAAGGCGCGGCAGATCCCCGACCAGGAGGCGCGCAAGAAGATCTACGCCGAGATGCAGGTCATCCAGCACGACAATCAGCCGATGCTGACCATCGCGCATTCCGTCGTCTATGAGCCGCTGGCCGCCAACGTCGTGGGCTACAAGATGAGCCCGCTGAGCCGCCACGAGTTCCAGAAGGTCGACCTGAAGTGACATGCGGCGATGGCCGGGGCAGAAGGGTCCCGGCCATCGCCCTCGACACCGACGTGCAAACCGGCCGATAGAGTTCGGGTCCCATCACTGTTCAGATCGCGCGTCTTCGCTGTCGCCGATTTGACCTAGACTTTGGCGTGGCTTCGCCTTTCCATGATCCGCTTTCTCGTCAAACGCGTCCTCCTCACCATCCCGACCTTCGTGGTCCTCATCTTCCTGGTCTTCGTGGCGATCCGGCTCGTGCCGGGCGATCCCGTCGAGGTACGGGTCGGCGAGCACGGCATCGCGCCCGAGCGCCTGGCCATGCTCCGGCACGAGCTCGGCCTCGACCTTCCGGTCTGGCGACAGTTCCTGGTCTACCTCGACCAGCTCGCCCACGGCGATTTCGGCCACTCGCTGTCGACCAGCAACCCTGTCCTTGGGGAGTTCCTCGGCCTGTTCCCCGCCACGTTGGAACTCGCCGCCTGCGCGATGATCATCGCCGTCCTGGTCGGCATCCCGCTCGGCGTCGTTGCGGCCGTCAAGCGCGGCAGCATCTTCGACCAGGGCCTGATGGGGATTTCGGTCACCGGCTATTCCATGCCGATCTTCTGGTGGGGCTTGCTGCTCATCATGTTGCTGGCCGAGCGTTGGCATCTCGTGCCGGTCGGAGGGCGGCTCGACCTCATCCGCTTCGACTACGATACGCCGACCGGCTTCATGCTCATCGACAGTCTCCTGTCGGATGAGGATGGAGCCTTCCTGGACGCCTTGCGCCACCTGGCGTTGCCGGCCTTCGTGCTCGGCACGATCCCGCTCGCCGTCATCGCCCGCATGACGCGTTCCTCCATGCTGGAGGTCCTGAGCGAGGATTACGTGCGGACGGCCCGGGCCAAGGGCCTGTCGCCGTTCCGGGTGGTCGGTCTGCACGCGCTCCGCAACGCCCTCATCCCCGTCGTCACCGTGATCGGCCTGCAGACCGGGACGCTGCTCGCCGGTGCGGTGCTGACCGAGACGATCTTCTCCTGGCCGGGAGTCGGCAAATGGCTCATCGACGCCATCTCGCGGCGCGATTACCCATCGCTCGAAGGCGGCATTATCCTGATCTCGACCCTGGTGATCCTGGTCAACCTCGCCGTCGACCTGCTCTACGGGGCCATCAACCCGCGAATCCTCCATGGCCGCTGACACGCTGATCACCCTCGCCGAGGAGCCCAACCTCCACGCTGCGCCGTCCGGGGCCGCAAACCTGTGGTACGCCTTTCGCGAGAACCGCGGCGCGGTCGCGGGGGCGGCTGTGGCGCTACTGATCGTGCTCCTGGCGGTCTTCGCGCCGCTCGTGGCCCCGCATCCGCCTTTCGAGCAGTTCCGCGATGCCATCAAGGCGCCGCCCGTCTGGGACGGCGGTACTTGGCGCTTCGCCCTCGGGACCGACGGCGCCGGGCGGGATATCCTGTCCCGCCTGATCTATGGCGCCCGGGTGTCGCTGTTCATCGGCTTTGCCGTAATGGCGGTGTCGTTCGGCGTCGGGGTCGTGCTGGGGCTGATCGCGGCCTTCAATAATGTCGCCGACGTGCTGATCACCCGCCTGATGGACGTCATCATGGCGGTGCCGAGCCTCGTCCTCGCCATTCTGGCGGTCGCGATCCTCGGGCCGAGCCTCACCAACACCATCATCGCCATCACGATCGTCTTCCTGCCGCGCTTCGTGCGCCTCGTGCGCGCCTCGGCGCTGGGAGAACTCGACAAGGATTACGTGATGGCGGCCCGCGTGGCCGGCGTGAAGGGCTTGCGCCTCGCTTTCATGACCGTGCTGCCGAACTGCCTGGCACCCCTCATCGTCCAGGCGGCGCTTGGCGTGTCCGATGCCATCCTGGAAGCGGCAGCGCTAGGCTTCCTCGGCCTCGGGGCCCAGCCGCCGACGCCCGAATGGGGCTCCATGCTGGCGGATGCGCGCCAGTTCATCCGGTCCGATCCCTGGATCGTGACCCTGCCTGGCCTTGCCATCCTGATCACGGTGGTGTCGATCAACCTCGCCGGTGACGGCCTGCGAGACGCTCTCGACCCCAAGATGAGACGCTCCTGATGAGCCTGCTCGACATCAAGAACCTTCGCATCACTTTCGCGGCTCGCAGCGGCGCCTTCACGGCGGTCGATGGCATCGATCTTTCGGTCGACGCGCGCGAGATCGTCGCCGTTGTGGGCGAGTCTGGTTCGGGCAAATCGGTCGCCATGCTGGCCGTGATGGGTCTGCTGCCCTGGACCGCGACCGTGACGGCGGACCAGATGAGCTTCGACGGAACGGATCTGCGCGGTCTCTCGCCGAGGGAGCGGCGCAGGATCGTCGGGCGAGACATCGCCATGATCTTCCAGGAGCCGATGACCTCGCTCAATCCCTGCTTCACCGTGGGATTCCAGATCCGCGAGATGCTGCGCGCCCATACCAAGCTCGATCGGGCCGGGCGGCAGCGCCGGGCCATCGAGCTCCTGGCCAAGGTCGGTATTCCCGAGCCCGAGCGGCGGCTGAAGAGCTACCCGCACCAGATGTCGGGCGGCATGAGCCAGCGCGTCATGATCGCCATGGCGATCTCCTGCGACCCGAAGCTGCTCATCGCCGACGAGCCCACGACGGCGCTCGACGTCACCATCCAGGCGCAGATCCTCGACCTGCTGGCCCAGCTTCAGCGCGACACCGGCATGGGCCTCGTGCTCATCACTCACGATATGGGCGTGGTGGCCGAGGTGGCGGATCGGGTGCTGGTCCAATATGCCGGCCGGCCGGTCGAGACCAACAGTGCGGAAGCGCTCTTCGCCGACCGCCACCATCCCTACACGGAGGCGCTGCTGGCGGCGCTTCCGGAACGGGCGCGGGCACGCCGGCTGCCGGCCATTCCGGGCGTCGTGCCGGGCCAGTTCGATCGGCCCAAGGCCTGTGTCTTCTCGCCGCGCTGCC
The DNA here is from genome assembly GCA_050920985.1 of Janthinobacterium lividum. Taxonomy (GTDB): domain Bacteria; phylum Pseudomonadota; class Alphaproteobacteria; order Rhizobiales; family Beijerinckiaceae; genus Lichenihabitans. The sequence goes on from JBPBQY010000058.1 coordinate 171,862, forward strand.
GCTTCGCCTTCGACCTCTGCCGCGAGGTCGCCCCGACGCCAGCCGGCCCCGAGTTCGGCCGTGCTCTGTGCCATATTCCGCTCCTCGACGGCATGCCGACACCGGTCCGCGCTGACGCCTTCCAGAGCCGCGCGGGAGTGCCGGCGTGAGTGCGTCCAAAACCGTGACACCGGTGCTCGATGCCCGCGATCTCCGCCGGACCTATGCGGTGAAGCGCGGCTTCTTCGGCGCGACCGCCACCGTGAAGGCGCTCTCCGGCGTGTCCTTCACGCTGGCCCCGGGCGAAACCTTGGCCGTGGTGGGCGAGTCGGGCTCAGGCAAATCGACGCTGAGCCGGCTCGTGACCCTGATCGAGACGCCTACCGCCGGATCGCTGCGCATCGAGGGGCTCGATGTCGCCGACGCCGATGCTGACAGGCGACAGCAGTTGCGCCGCGACGTGCAGATGGTGTTCCAGAACCCCTATGGTTCGCTGAACCCCCGCCAGACCATTGCGGCGACACTGGAAGAGCCGCTGATCGTCAACACGGCCATGCCCAAGGTGGAGCGCCGCGAGGCGGTGCGCGCCGCCATGGCGCGCGTCGGGCTGCGGCCGGAATTCGCGGCGCGCTACCCGCATATGTTCTCCGGTGGCCAGCGCCAGCGCATCGCCATCGCCCGGGCCCTGATGCTGCGGCCGAAGATCCTCGTTCTCGACGAGCCCGTGGCGGCGTTGGACGTGTCGATTCGCGCTCAGGTGCTGAACCTGCTGGCCGACCTCCAGGACGAGTTCGGCCTCGCCTATCTCTTCGTGTCGCATGATCTCAGCGTCGTCGAACATATCGCCGACCGGATCATGGTGATCTACCTCGGCCATTCGGTCGAGATCGGTAGTCGCGAGGCGATCTTCGGCGGCCCGCAGCACCCTTACACGCGGGCGCTGCTCTCGGCGACGCCGAGCGCCGATCCGGCCAAGCGCAAGCAGCGCATTCCGTTGAAGGGCGAGCCGCCGTCGCCCATCGACCCGCCGAGCGGCTGTGTCTTCCACCCTCGTTGCCCGCTCGCCTTCGACAAGTGTCGAGTGGACGATCCGCCGCTCGAGATGAAGAAGGGTCGCGAGGTCGCCTGCTGGGCGGTGGACGGTTAGAAGTGGGAGGTGCCGGGTCCGAAAAGCGGAACGGCATGGGCTGGAACGGGGTAGGGCGTGGAGGCATCGCAGGACATCGAGGCCGCTCCGTCGCGGAGGACGATGGGCAGCCGCGCCGCCCGCGCGGTGATCGGCACTGGGCTGCTCGCCATCGCTCTGATGCTGGCGGCCACCGCCCTGATCGCAATCCGCCGATACAATGCCGAACTCGCCGACGGAGCCCGCGAGTTGCGCACGCTCGACCTGCTGCTCGCCGCCGAGACCGGCCGCTCGTTCCAAAGTGTGGAACTCGTGCTCGACAATATCGCCGAGCAGGTCGGCGCCGAGGGCGGGATCACGCCCGACCTCGTGGCGGATCATGAATCGACGAAGGCCGTCCACGACCTTCTCAAGGCCCGCGTCGCCGGCATGGCGCAGCTCGACGCCGTGACGATCATCTCCGCCTCCGGCAAGCTCCTCAACTTCTCGCGCTACTGGCCGATCCCCGACGTCCACCTGGGCGACCGCGATTACTTCAAGGCCCTGCGGGACGGTCAAGACAAGCTGTTCCTGAGCGAGCCCGTGCTGAACCGCGGCTCCGGGACGCCCACCGTCTACCTCGCGCGCCGCCTCTCGGCGCCGGACGGCACCTTCCTCGGCCTGGCGCTCGGCGCCATCGAGCTCAGCTCCTTCGAGAGGCTGTACGGCTCGCTGCAACTCGGGCCCGGCAACGTCATCGCACTGTGGCGGCAGGATGGCGTGCTGCTCGCCCGCTATCCCACCATGGAGGCGGGGCGACGCCGCTCGGTGACAGAGATCACCCCGCCCGCGCAGCCCTGGCACGGAGTCGCCGGCGTGTTCGAGCGCGAAGGGGCCTATGGCGCAAGTGGGCCCGAAAGGCGCATCATCGCCTCTGCGCCTGCCCCTGGCGTGCCGGTCCAGGTCACGATCAGCCGCAGCAAGGCCCTGGTGCTTCGCGACTGGTGGCGTGACGTGATGGGGCTTTGCGCCGCCGTGGGCGTGGCTGCCCTCTGCGCGCTTGCTCTCATGTGGGCGCTGCTGCGCCGCTTCGGCGCCTACGAGGCGATGGCGGAAGCCTCGCGCGAGCGGGAAGCCGCCATCGCGGCCCGGATACAGGCCGAGGCTGCACGCGAGGCCGCCGAGGAGGCCAATCGCGCCAAATCCAATTTCCTCGCCAACATGAGCCACGAGTTGCGCACGCCGCTCTCCGCCGTCATCGGCTACACCGAGCTCCTGGAGGAGGAGGCCGAGGACCTGGCGGCCGAAAGCATGCTGTTGGATCTTGCCAAGGTGAAGGGCAACGCCCAGCATCTGCTCGGCCTCATCAACGACGTGCTCGATCTCAGCAAGGTCGAAGCCAACCGCATGGACGTCTTTCCGGAGGATTTCGCCGTCGCGAGATTCGTTGAGGATGCCGCCGGGGCCGTCGCCGCCCTGGTCCGGCGCAAGCACAATGTGCTGGCGCTGGATCTTGGGGAAGGGCTCGGCACGATGCGGTCCGACATCGTCAAGCTGCGGCAGTGCCTGTTCAACCTCCTGTCCAATGCGGCCAAATTCACGGAGCATGGCCGCATCACGCTGAGGGTGCGGCGCGAGGTGGTCGGAGAGAGCGACTGGTTGAGCTTTGCCGTGGAGGATACCGGCATCGGCATGTCGGCCGAGCAGATCTGCAGGCTGTTCCAGCGCTTCTCCCAGGCCGACGAGTCGACGACGCGCCGGTTCGGCGGAACGGGATTGGGCCTCGCGCTCAGCCGCGCTTTTGCGCGGCTGCTCGGCGGCGATATCGCGGTGGTCAGCGAGCCGGGGCAGGGGACCGTGTTCACGCTGCGGGTGCCGGCTGTAACCGTGCGGACGTCGACGACGGAGACGTCCGCTGTGGCGGACGCCGCGTGACGAGCGCCGTCATCGACAAGGGTTTGGCGGGCGATCCGCTTCTCTAATAGAACTGAAGCCCGAGGTGGACGCGAGCCTTCGATGAAAGGGCACACGCTCATAAAGCCGCCGCCAAGTCCTGGCGCGGTTCGGATGCGGGTGCTATCGATTCGGTTCAAGGCCGGCGTTTGCGGAAGCATCGGCCCGTGACATGACGCATTGAGGCCGATGCTCACCCGATCCATCGTGCTCCCGGATGACGGGCGCCAGTCCGAAACCGCGCGCGAGGTCGTGCGCGGCACGCGTCGACTGCTGCGGGCCCGCAACATCGCGACAGTGACCGAACTCGTCCTCGCCGACGGGCGCCGGCCCGACATCGTCGGACTCGGCCCCGACGGCGCCATTACCATCGTCGAGGTTAAGTCCTCCGTCGCCGACCTCCGGGCGGATCGCAAATGGCACCATTACCGTGCCTTCTGCGACCACCTCTATTTCGCGGTACCGGTCACGCTGCCGCTCGCCATTCTGCCCGACGAGACCGGGATCATCGTGGCGGACGGTTATGGCGCCGAGGTTTTGCGGGACGCGCTGCTGCAGAAACTCGCGCCCGCGACCCGGCGCGCCATGACGCTGCGCTTCGCCCAGGTGGCTGCCGATCGCCTGCACGCCCTCGCCGACGAAGGCAGGCCGTCGTGACCGGTCGGCTGTGGTCGTCGGGTCCGGAACTGCGATCCGGGGCGGGCGTTCCCATGCCAGCGCAATGACATGAGAGGCGACGTCATGACCGAGCACGACCCGAAGCGCGACGCCATCGACGTCGAACCTTTCGAGCCGAAGAGCCCCGACCTTGAGGGCGGAGATACTTCGATGGATCCCGAGAGCATGTCGCTCGAGGACATTGCTGTGGCCGAACGGAGCCGCCCCGCTTTCCCCGACGAGACGGTCGACGGCCTCGACGATCTGGACGAGGAGGTCCGCCGCCAGGCCGAGGACCTGCCCACCGACACCCCTGGGAGATTGTGAATGCCCGCCGATACCGATGACGATCGCATCGCCAAGAAGGCCTACGAAATCTGGGAGAGCGAGGGGCGCCCCCACGGGCGTGACCAGTTGCATTGGGACGAGGCCAAGGAGATCGTCGCGCTCCACGACAGCATGGGCGCGACGCTGCTGCCGCGTGACACCGGCGCCTTCGAGCCGGAGGAGCCGACGCAATCCGTCGATGCCAACGGCGACATTCCGGGCCTCACCGACCAGGGGCGGGACGACCTCGTCGACACCGACCGCGAGCCGGAGATCACCAAGCCGTCCCACGCCACCTATTCGCTCGGCGACACGGTTGGTCACGTGGCGCGGTCGCGTCGCGAAGAGACGCCCGACATCGACGACGACGAGATCGTGACGCCGGCTCCCAAGGTCGCGCCCGTGACGCCGACGCCTTCGAAGCCGATGCTCGGGGTCTCGGCGCCGCGCCCAGATGATGGTCGGAAAGGCTCGGGCGCGCAGGCCTCTCCGACAGGTAACGGGGCATCGGTAACCGGTAAGGTGCCGCCTCGTCCCCCTTCCGCGCCGGCCCCCGTGACCAAGGGCAAGCGCTGACCTCACGGATCTAGCGACGACCAAGGGCTGCTTCGGCAGCCCTTTTTTTAATGTATGGCGACGAGCCAGTCGTGGATGGGGTGACCTGGCGTCAGCGCCAGCTTGACGGCGAGGACCAGGCTGATGGTGACGATCAGCGGCTTCACCAGCCGGGACCCGAGGCGCATGGCCAGCCGCGACCCGATCTGGGCGCCGACAAAGGCCGCCGCCCCCATGGCGAGGCCCAACATCCAGATGACGTGACCGCCGAGTGCCAGAGTGGCGAGGCCGGCGAGGTTGCTGGCGGCATTGCAGAGCTTGGTATGGGCCGTGGCCCTGACCACGCCGTAGCCCAGCACCGCCACCAGTCCCGCCATGTAGAACGAGCCTGCGCCCGGCCCGAACACGCCGTCGTAGAAACCGACCAGGGGCGCGACCGTCATGAGAAAGGCCGGCCGCGACATGAGGTGGTGCCGGTCTCCGTCTCCGAAGCGCGGTGACAGCGCGAAATAGAGCGCGACCCCGAGCAGCACGAAAGGCAGGGCGATCGAGACGGCCCGCTGCGGCACGTGGTCGAGCGTCAGAGCGCCGACGATCGATCCCCCGGCGGCCGCGAGCGCGAAGGGCCAAGCGGTCGTGGCCTGCAGATGGCCCGCGCGGGCGAAGGCCGTGGTGGACGACACGGTTCCGAAAGAGCCCTGCAGCTTGTTGGTGGCCAGCACGCTGCGCGGGTCGAGCCCGGCGAAGACCATGGCCGGAACGGTCAGCAGCCCGCTGCCGCCCGCGATGGCGTCCATGCAGCCAGCGACCAGTGCCACGGCGACGAGCGCCGCGAAAGTGAGGGGATCGAGGGGCATCGGCTAGGGCATCCGCAGGTGTCACGGGAACCCGGCGGCACCGTGCGAGACAGAACGGCATGCATTGCCGCCCGGACCTCATAGTGCGCCTTCGCCGGCATGGCGAGGCGCCCTGGCCCGTCCTCCACTGTCATTGCGAACCGCGCAGCGCCGAAGCAGCCGGCCGAGACTTCGGCTGCGTCTGTTGACGATTTTGGATCATCGGGGCTTCGTTCTCGGTGTCCGAACGCAGGCCCCGCGCGATTGCTTGCGCGAAGAACTCGGTCGTGCGGCGGACGCGGGCTGGGACGAACCGGCGTTTCGGCCAGACGAGATTGACGTCCCTGACGCCGTGCACGAAGTCGTCCAGGACCGTGACGATGTCCGGATCCGAGAGTTCGCCGACGAGCGACGCTTCGGTGAAGAACCCGATGCCCAGGCCGGCCAGGACCCCCGCCCGGATCGTCTCGATGCTGTTGGACGACAGGTTGCCTCGCACGGAGACGCTGAAGGGACCCTCGGGACCGACGAAGGGCCAGTTCGTTGCCTCGCGCAGCCCGCCGTAGATCAGGCAATTGTGGTCGACGAGCTCGGCCGGACTCTGCGGCGTGCCGCGGTCCCGGAAGTAGCGGCGTGAGCCGACGCACACCAGGCGCGTCGCCGCGACCCGTCTCACGACCGCATCGGGTTCGTCGACGAGACCGATCCGGATCGTCAGGTCCACGCGATCCTCGACCATGTCGCGCACGATGTCCGACAAGATCAGGTCCACCTCGAGTCCGGGATGGAGCGCCAGCAACTCCGGGATGAGCGGCAGGACGTGCAAGCGCCCGAACGTCGAAGCCACGCTGATCCTGACCGGTCCCGAGATCCGGAGCGAACTGTTCGTCATCTCGTTGTCGGCGTCGTCCAACTCCTCGATCATCAGCTTGGTGCGATCGAAGTAGCGCTGACCTCGATCGGTCAGCGTCACGCTGCGCGTGCTCCGATTGAACAACGCCACGCCGAGGCGTTTCTCGAGCGCCGCGACCGCCTTGCTGACGGCGGGCTGCGCCAGGCCGGTGCGGCGGGCCGCCGCCGAGAAGCCCCCGGCTTCCGCCACGGCGATGAAGGCGCTGAGTTCGTGGAAGCGATCCATGGCTATTCTCCCGGAGAATAAATCCTATGGCAATCGCGGCAATTATCCAGCCGGCCCGTGCTCCCACCTTTGCGTGAGGACAACAGGAGAGCACCATGCGGATCGATCTGAAGGGCAAGAGGGCCGTCGTCACGGGTTCCACGGCTGGGATTGGTCGGGCGATCGCCGAGGGACTGGCACGGGCGGGCGCGGCGGTTGTCATCAACGGGCGCGGCGAGGAGCGCGTCGGCGCCGCGTTGAGCGAGCTTCGCGCGCTTTTCCCCGCTGCCGACATCACCGGCTTGTCCGCCGATCTGGCGACCGCGGATGGCGCCGCCGACGTCGTGGCTCGGGCAGGGGATGCCGATATCCTGATCAACAACGTGGGCACGGCCAAGCCGAAGCCCTTCCTCGACCTGGCCGACAACGACTGGCGGGACCTGTTCGAGCTCAACGTGATGAGCGGCGTGAGGATGACCCGCCACTACCTGCCGGGGATGACGCGGCGTGGCTGGGGGCGCGTGGTCTTCATCAGCAGCGAGTCGGCGCTGGCGATCCCCAAGGAGATGATCGACTACGCCATGACGAAGACCGCGCAGCTCGCGATCGCGAGGGGCGTCGCGGAAACGGTCGCCGGCACGGGCGTGACCGTCAACGCCGTCCTGCCCGGCCCGACGAATTCCGAGATCCTGTCGAACTGGATGAAGGCGACGGCCTCCTCCGAGGGCATCACCCAGGACGAGGCAGAGCAGGATTTCCTGAAGACGATGCGGCCGACCTCGCTCCTGAAACGGTTCACGACGACCGACGAGGTCGCCAACATGGTCGTCTACCTGTGCTCGGAGCAGGCTTCCGGCACGACCGGAGCCGCCCTGCGTGTCGACGGCGGCGTGCTCAGGCAGATCGCCTAATTCGCCCGGCCCCACCATCAACTCACGGAGAACTGTCATGACCACAGTACAAAGCGAGCGGACGCGTCCGCAGGTGCCGTCCTACGATCTCACCGGAAAGCGGGTGGTCGTGGTCGGCGGCAAGACGGGGATCGGGTTCGGTGTCGCCCAGGCCGCCCAAGCGGCGGGAGCCAGCGTCACGGTCGCTAGCCGGCGCTCTGCCTCCGTGGCGGACCACCCGGAACTGGCACCCTTCAAGCAGATCAAGCTCGACATGGGGGACGAGGAGGCCGTTCGGGCCGCCTTCGACGTCCTCGGGGCTCTGGATCATCTCGTCGTCGTCGCGGGACCGACCGACGGTAGCTGGGGCGGCTTCATGGACGACGACATGCGGGGCGCACGCAGCTACACCGACAGCAAGTATCTCGGCTCCTGGGCGTGCGCGCGCCATGCCAGCCCGCGGCTCTCCCCGAACGGGTCTATCACCTTCCTCACGGGAGGAATCGCGGCGCGTCCGAAGATCGGCATGACCTCCGTGACGTCGGCTTTCGCCGCCGTGGAGGCGCTGGGGCGCTCCCTCGCGCTGGAGCTCGGCCCGATCCGGGTGAACACCATCCGGCCTGGGTTCATCGATACCGAGTTCTGGAGCTTCCTCTCCGAAGCGGATGCTGCCGCGGTGCGCGAGAAGGTCAAGGCAAAGTTCCCGGCGCGCCGCCTCGGCCAGGCAGCCGATGTCGGGCACGCCGCCGTGTTCCTGATGACCAATCCCTATGTCACCGGCACGGTGCTTGAGGTCACCGGCGGCGAGCAACTTGTCGACTGGGCGTTCTGAGCCGCGGCTGTCACGACAAAGCGGAGGTCACGTCCGGCATCGCGACGTGCTCTCGTTCCGTCACGATCAGCACTCCTCAGCGGAAACCTCGTGGGGTGCACAGATCACGGGGCGGTGGCGCCTCCGCATCAGGCGATGTCGAACTTCACCCCCTGCGCGAGAGGCAGGCTGCGGCCGTAGTTGATGGCGTTAGTCTGGCGGCGCATGTAGCCGCGCCAGGCGTCGGAGCCGGATTCGCGGCCGCCGCCGGTCTCCTTCTCGCCTCCGAAGGCGCCGCCGATCTCGGCGCCGGAGGGCCCCATGTTGACGTTGGCGATGCCGCAGTCCGAGCCCTGCGCCGAGAGGAAGCGCTCCACTTCGCGCAGGTCGTTGCCGAAGATCGACGACGACAGGCCCTGCGGCACGCCGTTCTGCAGCGCGATGGCCTCTTCGAGATCGCGATAGCGCAGCACGTAGAGGATCGGCGCGAAGGTCTCGTCGACCACGGGCCCGGTCTGGCCCGGCATCTCGACCAGCGCGGGCCGGACATAGAAGGAACCGTCGCCGTTGACGTCGACCCGCTCGCCGCCATGCACGGTGCCGTCGGCCGCGCGGGCCGCGTCGAGCGCCGCCCCCATGGCATCGAAGGCGGCGCCGTCGATCAGCGGGCCGACGAGCGCGTCGCCGGTGACGGGGCTGCCGACCGAGATGGCGCGGTAGACCGCGGTGAGCTTCGGCACCAGAGCGTCGTAGACATCGGCATGGACGATAAGACGGCGTAGCGTCGTGCAGCGCTGGCCGGCGGTGCCCATGGCGGCAAAGGCGACGGCGCGCAGCGTCAGGTCGAGGTCGGCCGAGGGCGTCACGATGGAGGCATTGTTGCCGCCGAGCTCGAGGATCGGCTTAGCGAAGCGGCGCGCCAGCCGCTCGCCGACAGCCCGGCCCATGCGGGTCGAGCCCGTGGCGGAGACGACGGGCACGCGCGGGTCGTCGACCAGGGCCTCGCCGACGTCGCGCCCGCCGATCAGCAACGTGGCGAGATCGGCAGGAGCGTCGTCGCCGAAGCGCGCTGCGGCGCGACGGAACAGGGCGTCGACGGCCAGCGCCGTCAGGGGTGTCTTCTCCGAGGGCTTCCACACCACGGGGTCGCCGCAAACGAGCGCCAGTGCGGCGTTCCAGGACCAGACCGCGACCGGGAAGTTGAAGGCCGAGATGATGCCGACGACGCCGGCCGGATGCCATTGCTCGGTGAGCTTGTGGTCGGGCCGCTCGGAGGGCAGCACGAGGCCGCCGAGCTGGCGCGACAGGCCGACCGCGAAATCGCAGATGTCGATCATCTCCTGGACCTCGCCGAGGCCCTCCGACACGACCTTGCCGACTTCGAGCGTCACCAGGCGCCCGAGCGCCTCCTTGCCGGCCCGCAGCTCCTCGCCGAGCAGCCGCACGAGTTCGCCGCGGCGCGGCGCCGGGATGCGACGCCAGGCCAGGAAGGCCGTGTGAGCCCGGCTGATCGCCTCGCCGACATCACCCGAGCCGATTTCGGCGACGGCCCCGATGGTCTCGCCGGTGATGGGCGAGCGCACCGTCAGCGTTCCGCCCTGGTAGCGGCGCTCGTCGACGCCGAAGCCGGACAGGATGGCCGAGACCTCGGCGGCGATGGAGGGGGGTGAGGACATGGCGATGCTCGTGAACGTTAGGATCGGGCGGAGGCGGCATGGGCCAGCTGGGCGCCGACTTCGTACCACGCTTCCTTGATCCGGCGATGCCGGGCGGGTACGACCTCGCTCACCGGCAGGGGCAACTCGTCCTCGCCGATACGTCCGAGCATGAGGTCGGCGAGGCAGCGCCCGAAGACCGTGCCGGGCGCGATGCCGCGTCCGTTGTAGCCGCTGAAGCCGACGGTGTTGCGCCCGAGCCGGTGGAAGCGCGGCAGGCTATCCGCCGTCATGCCGATCTGGCCAAACCATTCGTGCTCGAAGGAGACGCCGCCGAGCTGCGGAAACAATTTAGCCAGCGCTCGCCGGCCCCAGTCGCGGTGGATGGTGCGGCCCGTCCCGCGCAGGGCCCCGACGCTGCCGAAGACCAGTCGGCCGGCCTGATCGAAGCGGAAGGAGCTGAGAATGTCGCGCGTGTCCCACACGCCCTGGCGCTCGGGCAGGATCGAGCGCCGGAGATTGTCGCCAAGGGGTGCGGTGGCGAGATTGAAATAGGGCAGGTGGACGATCTCGGCGCGTACCGCGGGCCAGGGCGCGTTCGTGGCGCCCGGGGTGCCCGTGTAGGCGTTGGTGGCGACGATGACGCGGTGCGCCTTCACCGACCCACCGGCGGTGCGCAGGATCCAATCGTCGCCCGTGTCCTCCGCGGCCGAGACGGGGCTTTGCGTGAAAAGGCGGGCGCCCGCCGCTATAGCGGCGTGGGCCAGTCCGCGCGCATAGGCGAGCGGCTGGATCGTGCCGGCTCGGCGGTCGAGCAGGGCACCCGAATAGGCGGTGGTGCCGACCCGCCGCGCCGTCTCGGCGGCGTCGAGGAGATCGACCGATGCGCCGCGGGCCTGCCATTGCCGTGCCCGTTCGGTGACCTCCACCAAGCCTTCGGCGCCCACCGCGCAATGCAGCGTTCCAGCGCGCTCGATCTCGCAACCCATGCCGTGCCGGGCCACGAGATCGAAGACCGCCCGTGGCCCGTCGCCGAGCAAGGCCAGCAGACGCGGTCCGTAGACGTCGCCCAGCGTGCCGGCCAGCGCATCGGGCATGACCCAGAGGCCGGCATTGACGAGGCCGACGTTGCGGCCCGATCCGCCGAAGCCGATCTCGACGCCCTCCAGCAGCACGACATCGGCGCCGCCCTCGGCCAGATGTAGCGCCGCCGACAGTCCCGTGAAGCCACCGCCCACGATGGCGACATCGGCCGTCACATCGCCGGAGAGGGGCCATGTGGCGGGCGGCGGCGGCGCGGAAGCTTCCCAAAGCCCGTGGCTACGGGGATCATCCCTCATGCGTTCTCCTGCGAGACGATCCGGAGCGTCCGCTCAGGCCTACAATAACCGAGAATCGGCCGAGTGGAGCGGGGCCTCGTTTCGCGTCGGAGCCGGATCTCGTCGCGCCGCATGCCGACTTCCGAGCTGGTCGAGAGCATCCGCGTTGCGGCGACCCCAGTCGTAGAGCAGTTCCAGCGGCTCGACGAAGCGGATGCCGAGCGGCGTTAGCGCATAGGTCACGGCGGGCGGAACGCTGCCGTGAACGTGGCGGCTGATCAGGCCGCTCCCTTCCATCTCGCGCAGGGTCTGGGTCAGCATCTTCTTGGAGATGCCGGGCAGGCTGCGCTGCAGGACGCCCGTCCGCGCGCTCCCGCCATGGCGGGCATGGAGCGCATGCAGCACCATGCTAGTCCATTTGGTGGCGAAGAGCTCGAGCGTGCGTCGCGGCGCGCAATCCTCGCGCCATTCATCGTCCTGCGGTTCTGGCGGCATGGTGGTGACCTCTTGGTGCCTATGTCCCTAATTGGTGCCGTCTGGACGGCTTGGGAAGGCGTGCCCACCTTCGATCCTAGATCACGAGGGAGCAGGGCATGGTACGGACAGCATTGGTAGTGGGAACGAGCGGCATTGTGGGGAGCGCCATGGCGTCGCTCTTGTCCGAAGACGGCTGGACGGTCCAGGGGCTCGCGCGTCGGCCGGGAACGACGGGCGGGATCATCCCGGTGGTGGCCGACCTGCAGGACGCTGCCGGCACCGCCAAGGCCCTCTCCACCGTGAAGCCGGATGCCGTCTTCATCGCCACCTGGGCTCGTCAGGCGACAGAGGCCGAGAACATCCGCGTCAACGCCGCCATGGTGCGCAACCTGCTGGACGGATTGCGGCCGGGCGGTTCGGTGCGCCATGTCGCCCTGGTGACGGGTCTCAAACATTACCTCGGCCCCTTCGAGGCCTATGGTCATGGCACCCTGCCGCAGACGCCGTTCCGCGAGGAGCAGGGGCGGCTCGACGTCGCTAACTTCTACTACGCCCAGGAGGACGAGGTGTTCGCGGCCGCGAAGCGCGATGGCTTCGCCTGGAGCGTGCACCGCCCCCATACGATCATCGGCAAGGCGGTCGGCAATGCGATGAACATGGGAACGACGCTGGCGGTCTGTGCCACGCTGTGCCGAGAGACCGGCCGGCCCTTCCGCTTCCCAGGGTCCGCCGTGCAATGGGACGGCCTGACCGACATGACGGATGCCCGTCTCCTGGCGCGTCAGCTGCTCTGGGCCACCACGACGCCCGCAGCCGCCAACCAGGACTTCAATGTCGTCAACGGCGACATCTTCCGCTGGAAGTGGATGTGGGAGCGGATCGCCGGTTGGTTCGGGCTGGAGGCGGCGCCCTTCGACGGCACGGTCCTCACACTGGAACAGCAGATGGCCGACGATGCACCTGTCTGGCGGCGGATCGCGGAGCGCGAAAAGCTTGCCGAAGCGGACCTGTCGCGCCTCGCCTCGCCCTGGCATACGGACGCCGATCTCGGCCGGCCGATCGAGGTCGTGACCGACATGTCGAAAAGCCGCAAGCTCGGCTTCACGGCCTTCCAGGCGACCGACGACGCCTTCTTCGACCTCTTTGCCCAGCTGCGCGCCGACCGGCTCATTCCGTGAGACGTTGACGCTTGGGGGCTGACGCGAGCGGTTGCAGCCGGTCCGCCCCCTCCGCCAAGCTTTCCGTAGGGTTCTGATCCCGGCAAGCCGGCATGGGTGCCCGTCCCCCTCCCTGTCAACCGACCGTATTCACTCATCTCGACGGGTGGTGCGCGGCTCCCCTCTACCTTGTGGAGAGGGGCTGGGGGTGAGGGTCCCCGGCGCGTGGCGCTGACGAGGTACATCTCGCACGCGCTGACCGACCCTCACCCCTTACCCCTCTCCACAAGGGAGAGGGGAGGCGTCCGGCGTCGCGGAAATCAAGGTGTGTGAATCCGGTATCCCCTGCCAGCGGGACAGGGGACCGGGCGAAGTCCGGTGGAGGGGGCCCGACCGGGTGCAACCAGGCGACAGCAGAAGGACTCGGTTCAGGGCTTTCGCGTCGCCACCAGATCGAGGTCCACCGTGACGTCGAGCGCGACGTAGTCGCCGCTCGTCCAGGCGCCCTGGCCGACACCGAAATCGGTCCGCACCAGCTTGGCGTGGCCGACCGCATGCGCCTGGTCGCCGGCGATCGTCAGCGTGAAGGGGAGCACCACACTCTTCGACACGCCCCGTAGCGTGAGCTTGCCGGACGTCTCGAAGGTGTCGCCGCCTTTCGGAGTAAAACCCGTGGCGTCGAATGTCGCCTTGCCGAACTCGGTGGCGTCGAACCAGTCGGGCGTCGGCAGGGCCTCGTCCTTCTGCGGGTCGTCGGTCGAGGCGCTGGCGATGTCGATCGAGGCCGACACGTGCCCGGCCTCGGGGTGGGCGGGATCGAAGTCGATCGCGGCCGTCCAGGTCTTGAAGCGGCCTGTGAAGGGCGCACCCGTTTGCTGGCCGGTGAAGCCGAGCGTGCTCTTCGCCGGATCCACCGTCCAACTCTCCGCCTGGGCGGCGGACCCGAATCCCATCAGCAGGAGTCCTGCTGCGGCGATTGCGATCGTCTTCATGTCAGCCTCGTCGAAGGGTGGGACGGCCGAGCCAGGGTAGGCCGGGAATCATGCGCCGCAGAACGGGATCGCGCAGGACGAAATGGTGGCGCAGGGCCGCGCCGGCGTGAAGCAGCAGCAGCGCGATGAGGGCATAGCCGCCATAGGCATGGATCGTGTCCAGCACCGCGGAGGCCTGGACCTTGTTCCAGCCGAACCAGGCCGTGACCGGGATATGGGGCCAGGGCACGAGCCCGTAGAGCACGGTCGGAATATTGAGCGGCGAGGCCGACACCAGCGCCCAGCCGACGAGCGGCATGCCGAGCATCAGCCCGTAGAGCAGCACATGCGTGGTTTCGGCCGCACCCTTTTCCCAGCGCGGCATGTCGCCGGGCAGGGGGGGCGGGCGATGCGTAAAGCGCCAGAGGAGGCGCAGCGCGGCGGCGATCAGGATGGTGATGCCGACGGATTTATGCAGCTGGAACAGCTTGAATTTGATCAAAGGCGACAGCGGCGCATGCGCCATGGCGAGACCCATGGCCAGCATCGCCAGGATGCCGAGGCCGATCGTCCAGTGCAGGACGATGGCGACCCAGCCGTAGCGGGGGGAGGCGACGCGGGACGGCGGGACGACGGTCATGGACATCTCTCGCGGTATCCCCGGCCGCGAGCGGCCGGGGATGGAACGTAGCTTACTTGCTCTTCTCGAAAGCGGCGTCGATGTCGAGGTCGACGGCGTCGCTGATCATCGGCGCATAGGTCTTTACGCCGAATTCGGTGCGCATGATCTGACCCTTGGCTTCGAAGCCACTGGTATAGTGCTTGTTCACCGGGTTCGTGCCGGCGGCGTTGAACTTGACGTGCAGCGTCAGCGGCTTGGTCACACCGTGCAGGGTGAAGTCGCCCGCGACATCGGCGGTGTCGGCGCCGGTCTTGGTCACCTTGGTGGACTTGAAGGTGATCTGCGGAAACTTCGCGGCGTCGAGCCACTGCGCGCCGTCGAGCTCTTCCTTCAGCTTGGCATTGGGCACCGCGACGCTGGCGGTCTCGATGATGATGTCGACCTTGGAGGCGTCCGGCTTGGCGGGATCCAGCACCAGGGTGCCCGAGACCTTGCGGAACTCGCCGTCATACTTGGTGAAGCCGAAATGGACGACGTCGAAGCGGACGCGCGTGTGCTCGGGCTCGATCGTGTAGGTGCCGGCCTCGACCTTGGAGGCGTCGGTGACGGCCTGGGCGAAGGCGGGAACAGCCGCCGAGGCGAGCAGGGCGGCGGCGATGACGATGGTCTTCATGAAATACTTTTCCTCTCGGGGACAACGGATCGATCCGCCGCATCCCCGCTGTCTAGCCTGCATGCCCTATTCGCAAAACCCGCAAAATACTGCAGCGCTCCATCGATTTGATCGATATCCTATGCCTCAAGGCAGGCGATGGTACCGCCGACCGGCGTGAGGCCGCGGATGTGGCGACGGTGCCAGAGGGCGAAGAACAGGAGCCGCCACGCCAGCAGGCGATGCGCCTTGTCGGCACTGGTGAACACCTGGCGCACGACATCCGGGCGGCAGAGTTCACCGACGCCGGGCTCGCGCGCCACGAGCTCGCCCAGCCTGGCGCCGTCCCGGGCAATCCATTCTCCCACCGGCACCGTGAAGCCGAGTTTCTTGGCGAAGGGGCGGGCCGTCGGATTGGCCTCGGCGAGCCAGCGCCGCAGCAGGTACTTGCCCTGGCCGCTGCGCAGCTTCAGGCCGTTCGGCAGGGCGAAGCCGAAATCCGCCACCGCCCGGTCGAGCAGCGGCGTGCGCCCCTCGATCCCGAAATGCATGAGGCAGCGATCGAGCGCCACCAGGACCGAATGCGGGAGCCAGTCGGCGAAGTCGAGCGCCTGGGCGCGCTGCAGCCCATTGAACCGGTGCATCGCGACCTCGGCTTCCGCCGCCGCGATCCCGTCGCGCCAACCCCTGAGCGGCTGATTGAACAGGTCGAGCCCGTCGCAGGGCCCCTTGCGCCGGCGCGGCCGGCCGCCGAGCCAGCGCGGCAACGCCTGGCGGCGATAGCGGCTGTAGCCGGCGAAGATCTCATCGCCGCCGATGCCGCAGAGCACCACCTTGACGTCCTGCGCGGCGCGTTCGGCGAGGAGGAAGTTCGGCACGACCGCGTAATCGGCGACCGGATCGTCGAGGCAGGCGGCGATTTCGGGCAGGCGGGCGAAGAAGGTCTCGGCCGTGATGGGCAGTTCGGTGTGGAGGGCGCCGGCCGCTCTCGCCATGGCGGCGGCGGTCTCGCGCTCGTCATGCACGCCGGTTTCCGGGAAGGCGGCCGTGTAGCTCCGCACCGGCTCGGCGTCGATCCGTGCCATGGCGGTTAGGATTGCGGAGGAATCGATGCCGCTCGACAGGAACAGTCCGTAGGGCACGTCCGAGCGCTCGTGGATCGTCACGCTCTCCATGACGATCCGATCGACCTCGGCCAGCGCCTGGCGCTCGGGAACGCGTCTCACCGTCTCGGGCAGGACCGGCGGCACCTGTCGCCGCTCCACGACGGCGCCATTCTCGACGACCAGGATTTCGCCTGGCAACAGGCGCTCGATGCCGTCGAAGATCGTGGGCCGTCCGGTGGTGAACTGGAGCTGCAGCAGTTCGTAAGCCGCCGCGGGGCGGACCGTCTGCCGGTTCGCGCCCGCGGCCTCCCGTCTCGCCGCCACGATGGCCTGCGGTTCCGAGGCGAAGACGAGGCCGTCGGGTCCAGTCGCATAATACAGCTGCTTGATGCCGAACGGGTCGCGCGCCAGCACCACGCGGTTGCGGGCCGGGTCGTGCAGCGCCAGCGCATACATGCCGCGTACTTCGGCGAGAAAGTCGAGGCCGTGACGGTCGTAGAGGGCGAGGAGCGGCTCGCAATCGCCCTCCGTGCGCCAATCCACGCCCTCGAGAGCGGCGCGGAGCTCGACGTAATTGTAGATCTCGCCGTTGACCACCAGGGCCCGCCCGGTGCCGTCGAACAGCGGCTGGTCTCCGGTCTCGAGATCGATGATGGCGAGGCGGTCGTGGCGGAAGCCCACGCTCCCTTGGACGTAGTTACGGTGCCCGTCGGGTCCGCGATGCGCCAGGGCCTTGCCCAGGATGTCGAGCCGGCCGCTCGGCACGGCGGCGCCGTCCCGCATCGCTATGCCCGCTATGCCGCACATGGGATCTCCCGGTCTGAACGACCCTGGGGTTAACCGAGGTGATGGGGCGGCGCAAACCCGGGCGGTCAAACGCTTGCCAAGGCTGCGCGTGGCCCGTAGCGTGGATTACAACCGCGTTGCAGCATCGGCCCGCCAGTGCGTCGGGCGCGCGGTCGCTCGGAGGCGGATTTGGATCGTCGCACATTCCTGATCGGGGCAGGCAGCCTCGCCGCGGCAGCGCTGCTCTGGCGCCCCGGGCTGGCCTTGGCCGATGTTCCGAAGGCCTATGATGCCGGCCTGACGCCGCCGACGACGGGCCGTGACGATTACATCAAATGGATGGTGTCGAACCGCGGCGAGGACCCAAAATTTCTCGGCGAGCACTGGGATCGCTACCAGGCGCTGCTGCACAACCACGACATCTGGGACGACAAGGACGGTCGCGCCTTTCTGCTGACACCGCGCGAGTTCTTCGTCCGCACGCCCAACCTGCCGCGCGCCTACGACCACGCCTTCCTCGACATCGGGTTCGGCGTGACGATCTCCGGCCCTCACGCGGTGGCCCGCATGACGAGTTCGCTCGACGTCAAGCCCGGCGAGAAGGTGCTCGAGATCGGCACGGGCTCCGGCTACCAGTCGGCCTACCTCAGCCATCTCACCGACAAGGTCTGGTCCATCGAGATCATCAAGCCGCTGGCTGAGCGGACCCGCGCCACTTACGACGAGCTGGCCGGCAAGGGCTACAGCGAGTTCAAGGGCATCACGTCGAAGAATGCCGACGGCTATTATGGCTGGGCCGAGAACGGCCCCTTCGACAAGATCGTGGTGACCTGCGGCATCGACCATATCCCGCCGCCGCTGCTCCAGCAGCTGAAGCCCGGCGGCATCATGGTGATCCCGGTGGGCCCGCCGGGCGCGCAGCGCGTGTTGAAGGTCGAGAAGACCGTCGCCGCCGATGGCAGCATCACGGTGGCCCGGTCGGACATCTTCAACAAGATCGTTCCCTTCGTGCCCTTCACCAAGCTCGAAGGCGACGCGATCCAGGGCAACCACAACAAGTGACCCGTCACGGGCGGCCAGGAGGCCCGGCATGAGGGACAGGATCTCCGACCCGCCCCTCGGCCCGAGCCTGCCGCTCTACCTCGGCGTCGGCCTCGTGGCCGGCGCCGTCATCGCGCTGCAGATCTGCATCATGCGGATCTTCTCCGTCGGGTCCTGGGCGCATTTCGGCTCGCTCGTCGTCAGCCTCGCCATGCTGGCCTTCGGCCTCGTCTCGGCCGTGATGTGCATCGGCAAGGGCTTCTTCGCCCGCCGCTGGCGCCTCGTCGCCGGCACGTCTCTGGTGCTCTTCGCGCCCCTGTTGGTCGCCGCCAACCTGCTCGCCCAGCAGGTGCCGTTCAACGCCATATTCCTGCTGTCCGACCCGATGCAGAAGTGGCGCCTCGCCGCCAATTTCGCCCTCTATCTCGTGCCGTTCCTGGCCGGAGCGCTCTTCCTTGGCACGGTTTTCCTCAAGGCGGACCGGTTCTTCGCCCGCGTCTATTTCGCCGACCTCGTGGGAGCCGGGCTCGGCGGCCTGCTGTTCCTCGGCACGCTGTTCCTGCTGGCGCCCGAGAACCTCGTCGTCACGCCGATCGTGCTGGCGCTGGCCGGCGGGCTCTGCTGGTTCGCCGCCACGGCGCCGGTCAAGCGAGCGCTGCGCTTCGACGCCGTGCTGATCGCCGTCGGCGGCCTTGCGGTCGCGGCGCACTTCGTTATGCCGGCCGCCCTGGGCATCACCACCTTGGCGGTGTCGGACTACAAGGGCATATCCTACGCCCGCAAGTTCCCCGACAGTCATCTCGTCTACCGCAACTACTCGCCCTTCGGCGATATCGCGGTCTACGGCTCGTCCTACCTGCATTTCGCGCCGGGGCTCAGCGACAATGCCGCCTTCAACATGCCCCAGGTGCCCGAGAACGCCTATCTCGGTCTCTACATCGACGGAGAGGGACCGAGCGGCATCATCCGCGACCTGAAACCCGAGGAGACGGCCTATTTCCGCTTCCTGCCGATGGTCTACCCCTACCTGATCGCGCAGAACCCCGACACGTTCGTGATCCAGTTCGGCGGCGGCATCTCGACCGATGTGGCGCTGCGCGACGGCTCGAAGAGCGTCACGGTAGCGGAATCGAACCCCGCCATCCTCAAGGCCTTCCGCACCGACCCGACGTTGCGCGACTTCACCGGCGACGTGCTGAACGATCCGCGCGTCCATGTCGTCGACTATGACGGCCGCCTCTACCTCGCGGCCCATCCCGCCTCCTACGATGTCGTCGATCTCAGCCTCGCCGACTCGGCCGGCCTCTCGGCGCCCGGCGGCTTCGCCATCGTGGAGAAATACGCCTACACGCGGCAGGCGATGGAAACCTACATGCGGGCGCTGAAGCCCGGCGGGATCCTGTCGGTCACCTTGTGGAACAAGGAAGAACCGCCGAAGTCGGTGCTGAAGCTCTATTCCACCCTGGTCGAAGCCGCTCGGGCGGTCGACCCGGACGATGACACCCGTTCGACACCGGCACAGGTCGAGAACAGTTTCTTCGCCGTTTCGTCCTATCTCTCGACCGCGACGGTGCTCTACAAAAAGGGTGGCTTTTCGCCGGCCGACATCACCAAGCTGCGCGACCACACCCATGCGATGTCCTTCGACGATATCTATTGGCCCGGCATCCCCTTCGACGCCACGGCGACCGACAGGCTCCTCGCCGATTATCGCGGCTCGATCTTCTCGGATTCGCCGTCGCCGGCTGCAGGCAAGGCTGCGGCCGCCGGCTCTACGGCGACGGATGACGCCGAGGACGATGGCGGCGCCGGACCTGCGCCCAAGGTCCTGCCATCGACTCAGATGGGCCGGCTCGCCTGGCATGCCTTGGTCTATGGCGGCTGGCCCGAGATCGCCGACCGCTACGTCTTCGACGCGCGCGCGCTGACCAACGACCGTCCCTACTTCGCCGCCTATGTGAAGCCGCGCGACCTGCCGAACCTCCTCGACCGGCTCGAGATCGTGCAGGACGAATGGGGCTATCTGCTGCTCTGGGCGACGCTCGGCATCGCCACGATCGCGGCGGTGTCGCTGGTGATCCTTCCGGTGGTGTTCGGCTGGCGCAGCGTCTTCAGCCGCGCGCCAGGCAAGGGACGCACCATCCTCTACTTCGCCTGCCTGGGGCTCGGCTACATCGTGGTCGAAGTCGGCCTCATCGCCGACTATACGCTGGCCCTGAACAACGCCACGGTCTCGGCCTCTATTCTGATCACCTCCATGCTGGTCTTCTCGGGGCTCGGCAGCCTCACGGCGGAGCGGACGCTCGATCGCGCCCGCACCGTTCTGCCGGCGATCCTCCTCGCCATCGGGGCGATCCTGATCGGCTACGGCTTCTTCCTCGATCGCGCGCTGGTGCTGATCGGCACGCTCCCCTACGCGTGGCGCCTGCTGATATGCTTCCTCACCGTGGCGCCGCCGGCCTTCCTCATGGGCTTCCCCATGCCGACCGCCATGACCTGGCTGGCGCGGCTCGGCAAGGAACACATGTTCCTCTGGGCCTGGGGCATCAACGGCTGCTTCTCGGTCGTGGGTGCCGCCGCCGTGCCGCTGATCGCAACGGCCTTCGGCCTGTCGACGGTGCTGACCGTCGGCGGCGTCGCCTACCTGGTGGCGATCCCGGCCTTCTTCGCCGTGGTGCTGCCGATCCTCGGACGCGGACGGCCCTCGGCGCCCGGTCTCTCGCCGGGACTGTCGTTAAAGGTTTAATCACCAAGGCGCCGCATGGTTAAGCTCCGTTCACGCAAGCGAAACGGTCCGGACCTGTTGCGCAAGCTTTCCCGCCGCTCGATCCTGCTCCTCGCCGCCGGCCTGCCGGTCCTGGCCGGTGCCTGCACGCCGAGCCCACCCTTGCTGGCCGCCAGTACGGCCCGTCGCACGGCGGGTCTGCCGCGGTCGCCGGGCGCCACGGCCCTCGTTACCTTCGATACGACGCCGTTCCCGTTCCACGGCATCGCACCGGGGCGGACCCAGGCCTTCCTCGATGTCAGCGACAACGGCCGTCTCGGCCATTCCTCGCTGCGCAACGGTGTGCTGTGGGAGGACCAGACCTACAGCGAGAAGCGAGTCCTGCTCTCGATCCCCAAGGGCTTCGATCCGCGCCGGCCCTCGGCCATCGTGGTCTTCCTGCATGGCAACGAGGCGCAGCTCGAGCGCGACGTGCGCGACCGCCAGGGCGTGGCGCGGCAGTTGGCCCAATCCGACATGAATGCCGTGCTGGTGGCGCCGCAATTCGCCCTCGACGCCAAGGATTCCAGCGCCGGCCGCTTCTGGGAGCCGGGGGTCTTCGCACAATTCCTGAAAGAAGCGGGCCGGCGCCTCGCGGTGCTCAACGGCACGCCCGATGCCGCCTTCGTCTTCGACGAGGCGCCCGTCATTCTGGTCGGCTATTCGGGCGGCTACCTGCCGGCCGCAGCCGCGCTGCGCTACGGCGGGGCCGGGCGGCGCATCCGCGGCGTCGTGCTGCTCGACGCGCTCTACGGCGAGCAAGAGACGTTTGAGACCTACATCGCGCATCGCGGTTCGGGAGTCTTCGTCAGCCTCTATGGGAAGTCGTCGCGCGACGGCAACGAGGCGCTGCGGCGCAGGCTCGTGGCGCGCGGCGTGCCGATCGTCGACGATAGCCTGACCCAGGCAATCGGCCCGGGCTCCGTGGTCTTCGTCGATGCGGGCGACGCCGTCGCGCATGGCGATTTTGTCACCGGGGCGCTCGGCGGTGACCCGCTGACCGCCGTGCTGTCGCGCCTGCGCGGCTTCCCGCGCGACCCGGCCGGCGGCTTGTTGGCGAGCGAGTAGCAGGTCCGTCCAACGAACTGCCCGTCGTCGAAAGTTAATCACTTTCGACTCACAGTTGAACGATCTAACCTGCCACTGTCCCATCGACGGTGGATCGCCCATGCTGGTCGACGATCGAGGCCCGCGAACTTCCGATCACGCCCGACCTTCGAAGGCCGGTAGCGACCAAGCCCGTTCGTCGGGCCTGCGACGGCTCTTTGGCCTTCCCGAGCGGAGGACCGCCGATCTCCCGCCGGAGCTCGCCTTCCTGGTCGCCCAAGGCGTCTCGCCGTTGTTCCTCCACTCCGCCGCACGCATTGCCGCGACAACGGGCGTCACGGGTGAAGCGGCCTTGTTTGGACTCGGTTTTTCGGACGAGCGCTATCATCGACTGCTCGCCCGGCATCTCGGTGTTCCCTACCTTGACGCGCCTCTGCCGCTGGCGAGAGGCCTCGTCGATCCCGTCTCGAACAGGGCCGCCGGCTGGGCGCCGTTGGCACCGAGTCCAGCCAGGACCGGGCATGTTCTGGCGGCCCGCGGCGAAGCGTTGCGCAACCTCCTCGACGATCATCGCATCGAGCCCGGCCCTTATGATTTCGCTCTCACCACGAGGCGACGCTTCGAGGCCCTGTTGCGTCATCACGACGAGGCGGGCCTGTGCGCCCGTGCCGCGACGGGCATTGCCGAATGGGATCCGGCTCTGTCGGCTCGCGGCGGGGCTGCGGCGTGGCAGCGTCGAAGCGCTTTTGGGATCGCGGCGGCGCTGGCTCTTACGCTGCCCTGTGCGGCGGATCTTGCCTGGTCAATCTTCGCCTTGTCGCTCTTCGTAGTCTTCGCCGCCGCCGTGGTGCAGCGCCTGATCGTCGTGGCCGCCGGCCCGACCATCTCGGCCTCCCGATCCGTATTGCGAATGCCGGATCGCGACCTGCCGATCTACACGATCGTCGTGCCGCTCTTCAGAGAAGCCCGCGTGCTCGCCCAGCTCGTGCGTGCCCTCGACGCCTTGGATTATCCGGCTGCCAAGCTCGACATTAAGATGATGCTCGAGAGCTGCGACGCCGATACGATCGCGGCGGTGACGCGCATGAACCTGCCTCCTCGTTATGAGGTCATTATCCTCGCCGACGGTCATCCGCGCGTGAAACCCCGCGCGCTCAATGCCGCGCTGGAGGCTGCGGCCGGCGAGCTCCTCGTCGTCTACGATGCCGAGGACCGTCCCGATCCCGGCCAGTTGAGGGCGGCCGTCGCCCGTTTCGCCGACGCTCCGGCCGATCTCATCTGCCTGCAGGCGCGGCTGACGGTCGATCATGCGGACGAGGCCTGGATCACGCGCATGTTCGCGCTCGATTATGGCGCCTTGTTCCATGCCGTGAAGCCGGGCCTGTCCGCCCTTCATCTGCCGCTCCCACTTGGGGGGACGTCCAACCATTTTCGCGTTACGGCCCTTCGGCGCGTTTGCGGCTGGGATGCCTGGAACGTCACCGAGGACATCGATCTCGGCTATCGGCTGGCGCGGTTCGGCCTGCGGGTCGGCTCGCTCGACTCCGACACCTACGAGGAAGCGCCGCTGACCCTGGCGCGGTGGATGCCGCAGCGCAGCCGCTGGCTCAAAGGGTGGATGGTCACTGCCATCGTGCACGGGCGTCAGCCGCGCCGGCTCTTTCGTGAACTCGGCTGGCGCTCGGGCCTATCGGTTGTCGTGTCGCTGGCGAGCACGATCCTGGGCTGTCTGGTCGGACCGCCTCTCCTCGTCGTCGTGGTGGTCGAGGCTTTCAGCCGCACGCTGTTCCGGCCCGACACGCCGCTCTGGTGGCTGTCGGTCGCGGCTGCAGGCGCGCTGCTTGTCGGTGGCGCGGTCTCGGCAGTCTGGCCCGCCCTGCTGGCGCTGCGCCGCATGGGCCGCCTCGACCTCGCCCCTGGCTGTTGACCCTGCCGCTTTACCTGCTGCTCGTCTCGGCGGCCGGTTGGCGGGCCCTTTATGAGCTCTGGCGTGATCCACAGGGCTGGAACAAGACCGAACATGGCCTGGCGCGGCAACGGGATGTTGCGGCACGATGAAGAAGGATCGGCGCGCCGTGCGTTGGAGGAGGCTGACTTCACTCCGGACCCCCGGCATGCCGACACCGCCTTTCCCTTCCGACGATCTCTTTGCCGGCCTTGCCGAAGCTTCCCCGCAAGAGGTTCCGAACCGGGCTCGCCGTGCTTCGGCGGCCCAGCCCGGTGCCGAACAGCTCGAGCTCGAATTCGTCCGCTTCGGCCCGCGCGACAAGCAGCTCGACCTGCGGGTCGATGTCGGCTCCGACACGATCTGGGCCACCGAGGCCGACATGACGGAGCTCTTCGGCGTCGGCGCCGCGGCCGTGTCGCGCGAGATCGCGACCCTCAAGGCCGAGGGAGGCCTCGGTGTCGTGCGGGCGGGTGGGGCCAGCACCGGCGATCTCCACGACCTCGATACGATCCTGTGCATCGGCTACAGGGTCAGTTCGTCCAAGGCCGCCGCTTTCCGGCGCTGGGCCAGCCAGACTTTACGCGCTTCGGCGATCGACGGCTACGCGCTGAACGAGGCACGGCTGCGCGAGGACGCCGGGGCCGCCGAGAAGCTCGCAGACCGCCTGCGGGCCATCCGCGCCGGCGAAACTAATATCTACGAGACCGTTCGGGCCTTCTTCCGGCAGGCCGCCGCGGATCACGACGATGGCTCGCCGCCGGCGCGCCAGTTCTACGCCGCCCTGCAGGACAAGTTCGTCTACGCCGTCACGGGCCGCATGCCCTCCGACGTCATTCTTGCGCGGGCGGATCACGACGCCCCCAACATGGGTCTGAAACGCGTGGCGGGCGATGGACCCAGCGTCGTCGAGGCGCGCATCGCCGCCAATTACCTCAACCGCGACGAGCTCTATGCGCTGCATGTGCTTTGCGAACAGTTCCTGCTCTACGTCCAGGGCCAGGCGGCGCGGGGCCGCACCATGACGATGCGGGAACTCGCCGCGAGGCTCGACGACCTGCTGCGGCTCGACGATTATCCCGTCCTGCCCGGCCACAAGGATTTTCATCGCGACCGTGCCGTCCGGCATGCCGGCGCCGAATATGCCCGCTTCGTACTGCGCGATGGGCCGGCCCGCCGCCTCGGGTAGCGCTGAGGGCTCCGATGGGTCCTCTGACGTTTTTCGGCCTCGTCTCCGTTACGGCCATGCTGGTGTTCTACGCGCTTGAGGCGCGCAGCCCGTGGTTCACTCTGCTCTTCGCAGGCGCCTGCGGCCTTAGTTCGACCTACGGGTTTCTGCAGGGCGCCTGGCCTTTCGGGCTTGTGGAAGCCGTCTGGGCCGTCGTGGCGCTCGTGAAGTGGCGTGGGCGAGCCGCCGAGCGCTCGTGAGCTCCTCACCGCGCCTGGCATTGCTTCGTGTCGCTCGAGGACCGAGCTGCCGTTTCCATGGCCAGAATGGTGACGGCGGCCTGCGGTGGCAGCCTGCGGAGAAAGAGCGTGGCTGATCCGGGCCTGACCTTCAAGCCGCCGTTCAGGCGGCCTTGGCGCGGCCGCGGCGGGGCTTCTTGGCGGTCTCTGGAGCTGCTTCGACGGCCTCTTCGGGCGCGGGCTCTTCAGCCTCGGGCTCCGGCATCTCCATCGTGGGCGTGCCAACCTTGCGGCCGAGGCCCATGGTCTTGGCCAGATTGGACCGTGCATCGGCGTAGGCCGGAGCCACCATCGGATAGTCTTTGCCGAGGCCCCATTTTTCGCGGTATTCCTGCGGCGACAGCCCATGTTCCGAGTGCAGATGACGCTTGAGCGACTTGAAACGCTTCCCGTCTTCCAGGCACACGATGTAGTCGTTAGTGACCGACTTCTTGACCGGGACCTTCGGTTGCGGCGGTTCCTTGACGGCTTCGGGCTTCGATCCGTTCAGAATGCTGCCGAGAGACTCGTGCACCGACTGAAGAAGTGCCGGCAACTCGCTCACCGGAACGGAGTTGTTCCGGACATAGGCGGACACGATCTCCGCTGCCATCTCGACAACGTTCAGATCTGGTTGAATATCGGACATCGACTTGATCTCTCCTAGGCTTTCCTTGGAAGTAAAACGCTTCTTGCGCCAAGGCAAGACTCGTCAAGCCCTGCCGGGCCTCCTCGAAGAAAAAACCGGTGCGAACGGCCCGCTCGTCACGTCCGACGTTGATAAACCGTGTCGACTTTGCCGATTTGGCGGGTGAAAGCGGCATCGCAGCGCCTTCGGACCGGCATCAACAGTATCGCGGCGTGCCGCTGATCGGGCGTGGTGCAGTTTGGTGCCGAATCGGTGCTGTGACGCATAGCACTAACGGGGCTGCTGCCATCGCTTCGACGGTGTTGGCCCCGAGGACACGTCGCGCAAGTCTAAGCTGCAGCACCCGGTCGGTGCGCCGCATGCGGCACCATACGGGTGTCGCCCCGTCATCGAAGACTGCTATAGGACTTGGACGAGGCGGACGGGGTGGGTCGGCATTTGGTGGCGATGCGAGGTGCGGGGGTCGGCTGGGCAGTGTCGTTCCTGATATGGTGGCTGACCGGTGGTGTCGCGGAAGCCGCGCCCGCGCCTCCAAGCACCGCAGAGGACCACCACGCCCTGGTCGACGCCGACAGCTATCCCTGGTCGGCGGTCGGCAAGCTGTTCAATTCCATCGGCGGCGCCTGCACGGCGGCGGCGATCGCGCCCGACAAGGTGCTGACTGCGGCCCACTGCCTCTATGCCTTCCGGCCCCGGCGTTTCCTGCAGCCCGAGTCGATCCACTTCCTCCTCGGCTACGCGAGGGGTGACTATCGCATCCACGCTCGCGTGTCGGGCATCGCCATCGGTCCCGGTTACGACCCGTCGGACGAAACCCGGACGGCCGCGGCCGATTGGGCTGTCCTGACGTTGGCGGAGCCGCTGCCGGCCACGGTCAGACCGATCTCCCTCGCGGCCAGCGTCCCGGCGAGTGGCACCGCCATCGAAATCGGCGGTTTCGCGCAGGACCGCGCTTACCTGATGACGGCCGATACGCAGTGCCGGCTGCTCGGCTCTTCGTCCGGGACGCCTGTCCTGGCGCACGATTGCGTCATCGCTCACGGCGACAGTGGCGCGCCGCTGCTCGTGACCTCCGCCGACGGCTCCGTCGAGGCTTTCGCCGTGACGGTCGGGTTCTGGTCCGTCGCAGGCCGGCAGGTTAGTATCGCGGCACCCGTAACGTCCGCTATCGTCGAGACGGCCCGGCCGGCACCCGCACAAGCGCAGCGCTGAGCCTTCGCATCGACGACGTCCCCAAGCCATGCCATGCTGGTGTGACGCTCCGGAGTCGAGGTGGGCGGGATGATCGAGGCGATCCCATGACCGATCATGAGAGCCGGGCACCCGCACAGGCGTTTTCGCATCTGTCGTCCGAGGTCCTGGCGCGCCGCGAAGGCCGCGTGGGGCACCTGACGCTCAATCGTCCCGCGGCCTTCAACGCTCTGACGCTTCGCATGGTCCGTGACATCGACGCGGCTTTGGACGCCTGGGTGGCCGATCCGCAGGTGGCTGTCGTGTTGCTCGACGGGGCCGGCGACCGCGCCTTCTGCGCCGGCGGCGACATTCGCGCGCTCTACGAGGCGGCTCTGACGGGCGCCTATGCGTCGATGAGCGACTTCTTTCGCGAGGAATATCGCCTGAACGGCCGGATCGCACGCTTTCCGAAGCCGATCGTCGCCGTGATGGACGGCATCACCATGGGCGGCGGCATCGGCCTCGGCGCCCATGCGTCCCATCGTGTCATCACGGAGCGATCCGTCCTCGCCATGCCGGAAGTCAAGATCGGCTTCGCGCCCGATGTCGGCGGCACCTATCTTCTCTCCCATGCGCCGGGCGAACTCGGGCTGCACCTGGCCTTGACGGGAGGCCGGCTGGCCGCCGCGGATGCGCTGCTCTGCGGCCTCGCCGACGTCTATGTGCCATCGGACCGCCTGCACGATCTCAGGGTCGGCCTAGCGCAGTGCAGCAACGCGGACGAGGTCGGGGTCTGCCTCGACGTCTTGGCCACATCGCCCGGCTCCGGCCAACTCGCGGCGGCACGGGACTGGATCGATCGTTGCTACGCGTCCGACTCGGTCGAGGAAATCCTGGACGCGTTGCAGCAGGCGCCCGAGCCCGCCGCCCGAGCCGCGGCGGCCGATATCGCCGGCAATGCCCCGACATCGCTCAAGGTGACGCTGCAGGCCCTCCGGGCTGCACGGCAGCTCGGTCTCGAAGCCTGTCTGGAGCGCGAATTCCGCGTCTCTCGATCGATCACCCGGCAGCCGAATTTCGTCGAAGGCGTTCGGGCGGCCGTGGTGGATAAGGACCGCAATCCGCGCTGGCAGCCCTCGCGCCTGTCGCAGGTCGGCCCGCGGGATGTCCTGCGCCACTTCGACGCCATCGACGGAGACGGAGACGGACTCGGATGGGAGGCGAGGCCATGAGTGTCGAGATCAGACCCATCACGGCCGGCGACCATGCCGCCTGGGTGCCGCTCTGGCGCGGCTATCAGGCGTTCTACGGTGTCGACAACGCCGAGGCCGTCTCGGCGGTCACCTGGACACGCCTGCTCGACCCGGCCGAACCGGTGGCGGGTGCGCTGGCCTGGGACGGCGACGCCGCCGTCGGCCTCGTCCATCACATTCGTCACCGGTCCACCTGGACCGTGGGCGACTATTGCTACCTGCAGGACCTCTTCGTCGCCGAGGCCGGGCGAGGCAGGGGAACCGGTCGAGCGCTCATCGAGCACGTCTCCGTGCTGGCCCATGCGGCCGGTTGCGCGCGTCTCTATTGGCTCACGCACGAAACCAACACGGAGGCGATGCAACTCTACGATCGTGTGGCTGATCGGTCGGGCTTCATACAGTACCGGAAGGTGATGCCGGCACCGGTGCAGCCGCCGTCCCGTAGTCCCGACGCGTCTTGAAGGTCAGCCGCGCGGCCGCAGCATCACGAACTTCTCGGCCTCGGTGACCTTGAAGTAATCGCCCGGTCCGCCGCCGCGCAGGATCGGCTGGGCCGCCGTGGTCTGGTAGACGCCGTCCTTCAGCACGGAGCGGTCGATGTAGACCGCTACTACTTCACCGAACATCATCCAGCTGTCGACCTCGCGGCCTGCAGCGGTCTTGAGCCGCATCATCTGCGTGAGCTTGCATTCGAAGGAGACGGGGCTCTCGCCGACGCGGGGCGCCCCGATGTGTCGGGACGGCGCGGGCGTCAGCCCGGCCAGGGTGAACTCGTCGACCTCCGGACCGACTGCCGCGCAGGAGGTGTTCATGGCTTCGGCCAGCGGCAGGGTCGACAGGCTCCAGCCGAACTCGCCCGTCGCCTCGACGTTTCGGACGGAATCCTTGTAGCCAATGGAGCAGAAGCCCACGATCGGCGGCACGTAGTTGAAGGCATTGAAGAAGCTGTAGGGCGCGAGGTTGCGCTTTCCGTCTCGGTCGACCGTCGAGATCCAGCCGAT
The DNA here is from genome assembly GCA_050920985.1 of Janthinobacterium lividum. Classification (GTDB taxonomy): domain Bacteria; phylum Pseudomonadota; class Alphaproteobacteria; order Rhizobiales; family Beijerinckiaceae; genus Lichenihabitans. The sequence goes on from JBPBQY010000058.1 coordinate 201,156, forward strand.
GGGCCGGGGACCCACGATCGAATTGAACGGGTCGTGGGCGAGGCCGTGTCCGGTCGAGGGTTCGTAATAATGAATGTCGTCGGCCATGCGATCCTCGCTGCTGAACCTGTCCCATAGGCCGTTCCGTGCGGCTGCGACAGCGGCCTCAGGCTCGGCTGGCAGAGGGTCGTTCCAGTACCGCCGTGACGGCATAGCCGCGAAACAGGCTGCGGCTGCGGATGGAGAGCCCCCGCCGCGTCGCGAGATCGGCGAGGCTCTCGCGAAGATCCAGGATCGGATGGACGTGGAACAAGGCCAGCCAGGCGAACAGCCCGCGTTTGAAGGCCGGGGGCAGCCCGTCCTGCCGGCCGAAATCGACGACCAGCAATCGGCCGCCCGGGGCCAGTGCGTCGACGGCCCGCTCGAGAGCGCCCCGCCAGTCCGGGATCATCGACAGAACGTAGGAGAAGAAGACTCGATCGAAGCCGGATGATCCGAAGACGGACGCGATGTCGTCCGCGGTGGCGTCGGCCTGGGCGATCCGCACGCAATCCGTGAGGCCCGCCCGGTCCAGGGCCGCTCGCGCGGTCTCCAGCATGACAGCCGAGATATCAACGCCGTGGAGGTTCGCGTCCCGGTGAAGCGCCGCGGCCCGGACGAGGTTGCGGCCGGTCCCGCATCCGATCTCCAGGACGGAGCCACTGCCTGGGGCGAGGTCGGCGATCAACCGGTCACGCCCGAGCAGATAGTAACGGCGCGTGACGTCGTAGACGAAGCGCTGACGCCGGTAGATCCGGTTCATCGCGGCTCCGGCGGATGCGCTCATTGGGGCGGTGCCAATGCGTAGAGGTGAAAGCCGCCGTAGATCGCCGACCGGTCGCGCGCCGTGAGGGCGCGGCACCGCTCGCGGTCGTAGCGCCAGCGGCTTAGCAGAGCGTCCGGCAGGCGGCCCGGCAACAGGCTCTCCTCCGCTGCGGTTCGGAAGATCACGCGGGCGCCGGGCCGCGCGGTTCGGGTAATCTGGCGCCACAAGGTCTCGAGCGTGGCATCGTCCATCCAGTCCTGGGCGTCGAGCAGCACATAGGCGTCGAGAGACGCATCGGCCTGCGCCGCGAGATGGTCGATCATGTTGGCGTGCCGTACCGTGACGCGATCGGCTCGGGCGCGCAGAAGCGGAAAGGCGCGTCGCTCGAGATAGGGCGGAACGGGGCCGTCGCCCTCGGGCTTGTACCCCCGGCCGAAGGCGGCCCAAGCGAAATAGTTTTGGCGGGTATCGAAGTCGCAGGCGAGCTTTTCCATCCGGGCGCGCAACACGCGCACGATGCCGGCGGTGCCGCCCTCGGCCGCAAGGGCGTCGTACTGCGCCGGCGGAATGCCGAGGCCGTAGAGCGCCGCGCGGCGCTGGCTCAACCAGCGGATCAGCGGCTTGTCGAACAGCGGGGCAACGTGCTGCTCGAACGCCTCGCGCTGCCCGGCGGGCGTGCGGGCGCGCAGCACGGCCGACAGATCCATGCCGTGCAGCCGGGCCAGGATATGCCCGACCGTGATGAAGCGGCCGAGCAGCCCGTGGCGATGCAGCCCGCGCGCCAGATAGCCATGCCGCAGAAAGCCCCAGGCGTCTCGACCGTCCCAATAGGCACGCGTTTCCGTGTCGAGCGCCGGCCGGAGCCGCATCCGGTAGAGGTCGCGGTTGGTCCGGCCCCGGCCACGCCCGAACAGGGCATAGAAGCTCGCATGGTCGGTCAGGGCTCCGGCGGCGGCGATCTTGAGCCTGTTCAGCGCCACGTGATGCCGATTGAGATCGACCGCCGTGATGGCGGCGGGATCGGCCAGCAGATAGCTCAGCACATTGCAGCCGCCCGACGCGATGACCACCATTCGGTCCTCGGGCCGGAGTGCCAGAGCCTCCATGTCGATCGCCGGGTCTTCCCAGATCTGCGCGTAGACGAGCCCCGAGAAGGCCAGGGTGAAGAGCCTGTCCTGCAGGCCGCGGGCCGAGAAGAGCCGGCCGTGTTCGACGGCCCGCTTGACCGAGGCACGTGTCGGGACGCGACCTGCCTGCGACGTTCCATCGGAAAGTGTCACGTGGCTGCCTCCAGTCAGAGTGCATCTCATTTCGAGATGGCACCAACACTGGGGCATGGCTAATCCCGAGTCGTGACAGGTCGGCGACAGACGATCAGCGACGCTATGCGGCTTCGACGGCTGTGCGGCATCGTGGGATCCGGCCCCCGTCCATGCTCATCCGGCATCAAGGGGGGATTGGCGGATTCAGCGCACGACATCGACGTCGACGGTGACGTGGGACGTGCCGCGGATCACGCGATTGTACATGATCTCGCCGCCGACCTCGAGAACGAAGCGGTCCTTCCCGACATAGCCCTTCTGAGACTGGTAGCCCCAGACGTTGAAGCCCTGCGTCCCGGCGCGCCCGTGTGTGCCCTGCTCGGCGACGGCCAGATGGTTGATGCCGCCGGCGCTGACCGTGCGGCCGCGGCCGCCCGAAATGAAGTTGACGCCGCACACCGAACCGCTCGTGACCACCATCGTGGTGGCGCTATCGTTCGTGAAGCTCAGTTCGAAGGGCGTGATCTGGCAGGTGGCGGCAAGGGCGGGACTGGCGGTGAGGCCTGCAAGGAGGAACGCGGCGAAGCGAAGGTGAGTCAAAACGAAGTTCATCCTGTTCGTTGTTGTTCGTCGCTCGTCGAAACAACCCGTGATCGATGAAGGTTGCTTTTAGCTAAGTTTTATCGTCCTCCGCATCTGATCGGTCTGGAGGCTGTGACTTTTTTGCCGATCGGCCGGCGCGGCTCTCTGGCGTCGCCCGACGCTTGCCCCCACATTCGTCAGGACCGGCCGCCGCAATTGGGGCCGGACCAATCGGACGATCCGTGCCGCTTCGGGGCCGGGCCGCCAGTGGAGAGATGCAGATGAACTTCGAAAAATTCACAGAACGCGCGCGTGGCTTCGTTCAATCGGCCCAGTCTCTTGCCCTGCGCGAGGGTCACCAGCAATTCACCCCCGAGCATGTGCTGAAAGTGCTGCTCGACGACAACGAGGGCCTCGCCTCCGGTCTTATCGACCGCGCCGGCGGCCGCTCGCGCGACGCGTTGCAGGCCACCGAGGCGGCTTTGGCCAAGCTGCCCAAGGTCGGCGGCAGCGGCGCCGGTCAGATCTATCTGGCGCCCGGCACGGCGCGGCTCTTCGGCGAGGCCGAGTCGATCGCCACCAAGGCCGGCGACAGTTTCGTCACGGTCGAGCGGCTGCTGCTCGCCCTCGCCATGGACAAGACCACGGAGGCCGGCCGGATCCTCGCCAATGCCGGCGTGACGCCGCAGGTGCTCAACAGCGCCATCGAAGACCTGCGCAAGGGCCGCAAGGCGGATTCCGCGTCGGCCGAGAACTCCTACGACGCGCTGAAGAAATACGCCCGCGACCTCACCGAGGCGGCACGGGCCGGCAAGCTCGACCCCGTGATCGGCCGCGACGAGGAGATCCGCCGCTCGATCCAGGTCCTGTCGCGCCGCACCAAGAACAATCCCGTGCTGATCGGCGAGCCCGGCGTCGGCAAGACCGCCATCGTCGAGGGCTTGGCGTTGCGCATCGTCAACGGCGACGTGCCCGAAAGCCTGCAGGACAAGCGCCTGCTGTCGCTCGACATGGGCTCGCTGATCGCCGGCGCGAAATACCGCGGCGAGTTCGAGGAGCGGCTGAAGGCCGTGCTGAACGAGGTCACGGCCGCGGCCGGCTCGATCATCCTCTTCATCGACGAGATGCACACGCTGGTCGGCGCCGGGAAGGGCGACGGCGCCATGGATGCGTCGAACCTGCTGAAGCCCGCTCTGGCCCGCGGCGAGCTCCATTGCGTCGGTGCCACCACGCTCAACGAATATCGCAAGCACGTCGAGAAGGATGCCGCGCTGGCGCGCCGCTTCCAGCCCGTCTTCGTGGCCGAACCGACGGTGGAAGACACGATTTCGATCCTGCGCGGTCTCAAGGAGAAGTACGAACTCCACCACGGCGTACGCATCACCGATGCCGCCATCGTGGCGGCGGCGACCCTGTCGAACCGCTACATCGCCGACCGTTTCCTGCCCGACAAGGCCATCGACCTCGTCGACGAGGCGGCGTCGCGCCTGCGCATGCAGGTCGATTCGAAGCCCGAGGAGCTCGACGAATACGATCGGCGCATCGTGCAATTGAAGATCGAGGCCGAGGCCCTGAAGAAGGAGCCCGATGCCGCCTCGCAGGACCGCTTGGTCAAGCTCGAGTCCGAACTGGAGGCCCTGCAGGAGAAGTCCGACGCGCTGACGCTGCGCTGGCGCTCCGAAAAGGACAAGCTCGGCAGCGCGCAGAAGCTGAAGGAGCAGCTCGAGGTCGCCCGCAACGACCTCGTCCAGGCCCAGCGCCGCGGCGAGTATCAGCGTGCCGGCGAACTGACCTATGGCGTCATCCCGGACCTCGAGCGCAAGCTCGCCGACGTCGAGGCCAAGGGGGCCGAGGTGCTCGTGTCCGAGGCCGTGACGGCCGACAATATCGCCGGTGTCGTGTCGCGCTGGACCGGCGTGCCGGTCGACAAGATGCTCCAGGGCGAGCGCGACAAGCTGCTCTCCATGGAGGCGGCCCTCGCCCGGCGCGTCGTCGGGCAGGCCGATGCCGTGAAGTCGGTTGCGACGGCGGTGCGGCGGGCGCGCGCCGGACTGCAGGATCCGAACCGGCCGATCGGCTCCTTCATGTTCCTCGGCCCGACCGGCGTCGGCAAGACGGAACTCACCAAGGCACTGGCGTCATTCCTCTTCGACGACGAGACCGCCATAGTCCGCATGGATATGTCGGAATACATGGAGAAGCACTCCGTCTCGCGGCTCATCGGCGCCCCTCCGGGCTATGTGGGCTACGAAGAAGGCGGCGCGCTGACCGAAGCGGTGCGGCGCCGGCCCTACCAGGTCGTGCTCTTCGACGAGATCGAGAAGGCGCATCCGGACGTGTTCAATGTCCTGTTGCAGGTTCTCGACGACGGGCGGTTGACGGACGGGCAGGGGCGGACGGTCGACTTCCGCAACGTGCTGATCATCATGACGTCGAACCTCGGCTCCGACTACCTGTCGCAGCAGCGCGACGGTGAGGACACCGCCAAGGTCCGCGACGAAGTGATGGGCGTCGTGCGCGGCCACTTTCGGCCGGAATTCCTGAACCGGGTCGACGAGATCATCCTGTTTCACCGGCTGCGCCGGGACAACATGGCGGCGATCGTCGACATCCAGTTCGGCCGGCTGCAGAAGCTGCTGGAGGACCGCAAGATCCTGCTCCACCTCGATCCGGCGGCGCGGGCCTGGCTGGCCGACAAGGGCTACGACCCCGTCTATGGCGCCCGGCCGCTGAAGCGCGTGATCCAGAAGGCCGTTCAGGACCAACTGGCCGAGCTGATCCTCTCCGGGGAGGTCCGCGACGGCGCCGAGGTTCCCATCACGGTCGGCCGCGACGGGCTGGTGATCGCCGGCCATGGCGCGGAGCAGGACGCTGGCGCCGAGGAAGGCGACACCCGCGTGGTGAGTTTCCCGCGCGGGGCCTGATCGCTCCAGCCTGCCAACCAGAGGACGCCCGGCCATCGTGCCGGGCGTTTTGGCTTCTCTGGATCATGTCGCAGCATACGGCCAACGCGTCCGCACGAGGCTTGGATCGCTTCCACGCTATAGCTTTTTCGCAATGTTTGGTAGAAAGGACGAAACCAACGGGTCGGTCCTTCATCGAATCGGAGGATAACCTTCTTCAGAGTGAGGAATACTGTCGTGGCGAATTCTGGTGAGTTCAGCATCGGCGCAGTCATCCGAAGGACGATCGATGTGCTGGGCGGCAACATGCCGATGTTTCTCGGCATCGCGTTCGTTTTCAATCTTCTGCCACAGGTTCTGAGCGTTCTGGCGACGATGTTGCTTACCCCAGCTCTGTCGGTGCGCTCGAGTGCGGGATCCGGAGCCTTGATGCTGTGGCCGTTTGTTCCGGCGCTTCTCGTCCTCATCGTGGGGGCGATGGGCAAAGGCGCCCTCGTCGAGGCTGGGCTCGCGACCAGCGAGGGGCGGCCCTGTTCGTTCGCCTCCGCGGTTTCGGTCGGCATCAGAGCTTTTCCGTCGAACCTTGGAATCATCTTCCTCGACTATCTTGGCGTCGGCTTTGCTTCGATCCTCCTCGTTGTACCAGGGATGATGCTGCTGTGCCGATGGATCGCAGCCGTACCGGCCAATGTCGCTGAACGACCTGGCGTACTCGGTGCGCTGGGCCGAAGCCGGGATCTCACGGCCGGTCACCGTTGGCGGATCTTCGGCCTTCTTCTCATTTTTGGCCTCCTGAGTGCCGCCGTTCCCGTTACCGCCATGCTGATCGGCTTTCGCCAGAACCAGATGGCTGTCCTGAGTGCCGGCTCGGTGGTGGTTGCTCTGTCGAGCGTCGTTTTCGCTCTCGTCGGAGGGGTGGGTATCGCGGCGATCTACGTCGAACTGCGTGCAGCAAGGGGTGAAGGCCTGTCCCTGAACCTTATCTCCGCCTTCGAGTGAGCACGGGATTTTCGCTGTTCTGCTCTCGCTCTCACGCCCGATCGAACTTGTCGGCGCGGCGGTGGCCAAAGAGCAGGCGGCGTTCCAGCCGGTCCCGCAAGGCGGCGTAGTAGCCGTCGAGGAACGGGCCGTCGTCCTCGCGTCCCGTCCAGCCGATGCGGCGGCGGATGCGCTCCGCGACCGCCGTCATCGTGGCGGGATCGCGGGCGCGCAGCACCTGCTCCAGAAGCTGCAACTCCTTCACCCCGTAGGCGTCGACCTGCGTCCGCGTGAAGGCAAGCGCTGCCGCACTCGGGCGCTCCCTCGCGAGGTCTGGCAGGAGCACACGGCGCGGCACCCGCACCACCCAGGTGCCGGCGACGAAATCGCCCGCGCGCATGCGGTCGCGATTGAACAACGGAAAGAGCGTGAACACACCGGTCCAGAGCAGGCCGGCCAGGACGACCCAGCCGTCAAGGCCGCCGGCCTGCGACAGGAGCAGGCTCAGCGGCACGAAGACCTCGAGTTCGCGCATGACGTTGCGGGCCAGAACGGCATCGGCGGTGAGGCGACCGCCGGCGCACGAGACGACGCGCAGCCCGAGAGCCCGCTTGCCGGGGGTGGCGGCGCGGGCTCGCATCTCGAAGACGACGAAGTAGAAGTTGCGGAGCAGAAAATAGCCCAGCAGCCACAGGATCCCCGGCAGGCCGATGGTGCCGGTCTTCCCTATGGCGAGCACGGCCAATACCGACAGCGCGACCAGCGCCGCCAGAACGACGAGGCTGTCGATCAGGAAGGCGGCGGCGCGCTCGCCAGCCCCGCCGAGGCGAAGGCCGAGGTCGACGCCCTCGGGCGTGACGAGCGAGCGCCACAGCCTGTCGCCGCGCGCCGCCAAGGCGGCGCTCACGTGCCGCTCCGCCGGCGAGGGCGATAGAGGTAGAAAGACCAGAACAGCGCCGTCGCACCGGCGATCGTGTAGCGCCAGCTTGTCTCGATCACGGTCTGCCGCACGATGCCTTCGAGCAGGGCTGCGCAGATCAGCATGATGAAGGTGCCGGCAAGCAGCGTCGCGGCGCGCCGGCCCGCCAAGGCCGCGGCGTCGAGCCGCCCGAGCCGGCCGGGCGACGCCACCGCGCGGCCGATGTGGAACCCCGCCGCGCCCGCCAGCGCCACGGCGAGGAGCTCCGTCACGCCATGCACCATCAGCCACGCTCCGAAGTCGGGGCCGAGCCCGCGTCCCGCATAGACCGCCATCAGGGCTCCCAGGGAGCCGCCCGAATAGGCGAGAAGGAAGGCCGTCGGCAGGCAGAGCGCGAAGCCGAGCGCGAAGGAGAGGATCGCCACCTGGGCGTTGTGGGTAAAAAGATAGCCGGCAAAGAAGGGCAGGCCCTCCGTGCCCTTGGCCCCTCCGAGCGCCTCCCGCAACATCTCGGTCGAGGCCGCAGGGTCGCGCCCACCGGCGAGACCGGTCGGCACGAAGCCGTAGAACCATCCGGCATCGGCCCGCACCATCAAGTAGCCGGCGACTGCCCCGGCCAGGATAAAGCCGCCGGCCGCCAGCGTCTCGGGGACGAGCGCACGCGCGGCGCGGGGCCAATCCTCGACGAAGAACCGGCCGACGCGGGACGCCAGCGACGCGCGGGCGCCGTAGACCACGAAATAGGCCCTGGTGCTCAGCGCTTCGAGATAGTCGACCAGGGCGGCGTCGAGCACGGTAGCGCGCGCCACCGACAACGAAGACAGGACCGCGCGATAAAGCACGGGTATGGCGAGCAGCTCCTCGTCAGACAGCTTGCGCGCCGAGTGGCGCTCGAGCCGGTCGAGCAGGTTCTCGAGGCGGAGCCAGTCGTCCTCGCGCTCGCTTCGCAGGGCGCGGGCCGGGGTGGTGGCGATCATCTAGCCACTCTCGCCAGGTCGCACCCCGTGCCCCCACCACCACCCTTCGGGTGGTCCCCCGTCCCCAAGCAGGGCGGAGACGCAGCGGCGCGGGCCGTCTCCTCCCCCGCAGGGGGAGGGGGACCCTGCGCAGCAGGGTGGAGGGGGTGACCGGGTGCAACCGTCCGGATTTGACCCGTGCCGATCACCGGTGATTTGCCTCATATCCGGTCCTCCCGCTTCAGCGCCAGGTAGCGGTTGAGCAGGGCGGGGCCGGACGCCGCGGCGGGCGCGTCCAGCACGTCGACACCGAGGCGTCGCAGGCGGCGCAGCACGAGGTCGCGCTCGCGCAGCAGGCTCCCCGCCACCACGGCCCGCGACACGTCGGCCGGTCGATCGGGAGCCGCACGGGCCAGCGTTTCGAGTTCGGTATCGCGGAAGGCCACGAAGACGACGAGGTGGCGCACTAGCAGCGTCGACAGGTTGTCGATCATCAGGGCGGCCCCGGTCGCGTCGGCGAATTCGGTGAAGATTACCACGAGCGCTCGCCCCGGCAGCGAAGCGGCCAGGGTCGACAGACCGAGGGCGTAGTTGGTCTCTTCGGAAGCATAGTCGAGGCCGGCCGCGCCTGCCTGCAGGGCCGCGAAACTGTCGACCCCGAGGCGGGCCGGCAAAGCGAGCCGCGGGCGGTCGGCGAAGGCGAAGAGACCCACCCGGTCGCCCATCTTCAGCCCCGCATAGGCGAGCAGCAAGGCCGCGTTGACGGCATGATCGACCCGCGGCAGCCCGCCGTCCAGGGGCTCCGACATGAGCCGTCCCGTGTCGATGGCCACCAGCACCGTGCGGTTCCGCTCGGCTCGGGTTTCGCGCACCATCAGGGTCCGATGGCGGGCCGATTGCTTCCAGTTGATGCTGCGCGTGTCGTCGCCGCCGCGGAACTCGCGCAGCGCGTGGAACTCCAGGCTCGACGCGAGGTCACGCTGCACGGCCGTGCCGCCGTCGCGGTTGCGCGAGAAGAGCCGCATGGCTTCGTCGCGCACGGCCGACACGTTGGGAATGACGTCGATGGCTTGGTCGAGCCGCTGCTCGCCGCCGATCCACACGAGGCCGAGCGGTCCGCGCCAGCGCAGATGCAGGGCCCGCACCATCGCCCGCCCGCGCCGCCGCGGCGCGATCGCGAAACTGGCCCCTTCGGCCGCCGAGGCCTCGAGTCGCGAAGGAGCGACGTCGACCAGCGCATCGGTCTCGATGGCAAGGTCGACGGCGATCGATCGCCTCGCGGCCGGGAAGGCGACTGTGATCTCGCCGGCCACGCCGCCGGCTTCGAGCCGGGGCGGCAGCGCCACCGCGGCCGCAAGCGCGCGCCTCGTCGGCGCCAGCACGGCGTCGAGCGCCAGGGCGGCGCCGACGAGAGCGATCCACGGCAGCGCCAGCCTCCACCAGCCGGACCCGAGCAGCACGGCGGCCACGACCGATACCGGTGCTCCCGCCACCATACAGCCGACGCCGCGCCACGTCGGATAGAGCGACGAGCGATGCGGTAGGCTTGGGTTCACCGCGGCGCCTCCACCCGCGACAGGAGATCGGCCACGACATCGGTCACCTTCCGGCCGTCGATCTCGGCCGCGGGCGAGAGGACCACGCGGTGACGCAGCACCGGCAGCGCCAGGCTCTTCACGTCGTCGGGGATGACGTAGTCGCGGCCGTCGAGCGCCGCGCGGGCGCGGCTTGCCACTGCCAGCATGGCGGCGCTGCGCGGGGAGGCGCCGCTGTCGAGATCCGGGCTGCTGCGCGTCGCCCGCACGGTGCGCACCACATAGTCGACGATGGGCTCTTCCAGCCTCACGGCCGCAACGGTCGCCATGGCGGTCTGGAGCTCGTCGGCGGAAACGACGGGCGTGATCCCGAAGGTGCCGGGGTCAACCGAGCCGGCCCGCATGCCGTGGCGGCGCACCACGTCGCGCTCCTCGGCCTCGCTGGGATAATCCAGCACCTGCTTGAACAGGAACCGGTCCACCTGCGCCTCGGGAAGCGGATAGGTGCCCTGGTGCTCCAGCGGGTTCTGCGTCGCCACCACCATGAAGCGGGCGCCGAGATCGTAGGATGTGCCGTCGATGGTGACACGCCGCTCCTGCATGGCCTCGAGCAGCGCCGCCTGGGTCTTCGGCGGCGTCCGGTTGATCTCGTCGGCGAGCAGGAGGTCGCAGAACACCGGACCCGGCGTCAGCGTGAAGGTGCCGGAGCGGAAGTCGAAGACGTTGGAGCCGACGATGTCGCCCGGCATCAGGTCCGGCGTGAACTGTATCCGGCCGAACCGCGCCTCCACGGCGCGGGCGAAGCATTGCACCAGAAAGGTCTTGGCGGTGCCGGGCGGCCCTTCGAGCAGCATGTGGCCGCCGGCCAGCAACGCTGTCAGCAGAAGCTCGACCGTCGCCTCCTGCCCCACGACGGCACGGGCGATCTCGGCCCGGATGCGGCCCGCCAGGGTCCCGATGTCATCGATCGTCACGGATCATGCCTTTCCTCCAACGGTGCAGCCCCGCTGCCGCGGCGACGAGCTCGGCCCGGCTGCGCGCCACGGCGGCCTTGGCCCAGAGCGTCGTCCAATCCTGAGAGAGGCCGCGCGCCCGGGAGGCGGCGTCGAGCAGCGCGTCGGCGGCTTCGGCGTCGAGCCGGTGCGAGACGTCGAGGCTGCGCAGCACCTGGCTCCGCACGAGCCCGGCATAGGGCAGGGCCATGCGCGGTTCGCGACCGGCGAGCGCGATGAGGCCCGCCGAATTGTCGGCCAGAGCCCGCTTGCCGAACTCGTGGACCCGCTCGGGCAGGGCCACCGGGCCGAAACGGTGCAACGCCATCAGCAGCACCAGCAGGGCCGCCGCCGCGGCGCAGAGCGTGGCCCCGAGGAGGGGAGGCTCGAACAGGAGGCGCAGGAGGTTCGGCGGCGCCCCGAAACCGTCGAGCGTGACGTCGAAGGTCACGGGGCCGCCGGCGCGGAGATCCTCGATCAGCCGGACGGCGGTCCGTGCCCCATCGACACCGGCGAGCCCGCGCGTGTCGAGCACGTCCGGATCGGCGAGGAGATAGACGCGGCGACCGGTCCAGCGCACCAGGACGGGCTCGCCGGTCTCGTCGAGCAGCACCGGAGTCCAGTTGGCCGACATGTCGACGGTCTGGGCCGGATCGAGCGGGCCGACGGGCAGAGCCGAGGCGTGCTCCATCAGCCCCGTGCCGCCGTGCAGGGCGCGATGAGCTCCGTCGACGCGGCCGAGCGCCGTCGGAACCGGCATGAGATGATCGATGCGGCCGAGGTCCAGCGGCCCCTCGCTCTCGACCCAGCCGGGATGGCCCTTCAGGGCATGCACGCGCCACTTCGGCAGCACCACCAGAATGGGTCCGGCGCGGTCGTCGAGCAAGGTCGGCGCGATCGGGCCGGCCCCGGGCGGCGGCGTCAGAACGAGCAACCCGGGCCCTCTGGCGCGGGCGACGACGCGGCTGACCGTGACCGGCACGCCCTCGGCTCGCAGCAGCTCCACCAGCCCGGCGAAGCCGATGGCGGAATCCGACAGGGCGCTGCCGCCGCGCAGGTCGCGGTCATTGTCGGGCGCGAAGGCGCCGAAGATCAGGAATGCCACGAAGGCGGCGATGCCGATGCCCGCCACCGCGAGGGCAGCGCGGCGGGAGAAGGGCTCTGCGCGCGCGCCGGCCGGAGCTTCGCTGGCGGCGGCGCTCACGCGGCTCCGCCCAGCGCGGAGGTCACAAAGGCGCAGCGACACTCCGCGTAATCTTCCGGCCCGACCGGTCGGCCACCGAAGAGCCCCACCTCGACGGCACGGGCGATGCGGGCGAAGCCGGCCCTGAAGGCGCCGGGTAGGGCCGCTTCGCCAGCGAGATCGCGGCTGGTCGTGGTGGGTCGCAGCAGCCCGGGGTAGCAATCCGCGATGGCGTCGAGCCCGCAGGCCAGCAGGGCGCGGGCGGCGTCGAGGTGCCGTCCCTCCGCGGCGAGCCGGTCGGCGTCGTCGAGCGCCAGGCGCGCTGTCGCCGGCGCCAGGGCGGGCGAGGCGGCGGGAGCCTGCGACGCGGGCTCGTCCGGTGCCGGCGGGCGACCGCGCCGATAGGCGATGGCCAGACCGACCACCAGCGCCGCCGCCAGCGCCGCCAGGAGCCACACGAGGTCGATGTGACCGAACCCGAACGACAAAGGCGTATGCGGCACGGCCGGCACGGGCGGTGCTCCGGACGGCAGGTCGAACTGCAGCGCGCCGTTGCGAAGCAGCGCGGCATGGACTTCAGGAAAGGGTGGACTTGGATCGATAGAGGCCACGGCGCGCTTTCGACCCGGGGTGGTCAGAGCTCCGTAGCGCGGACGAACCAACCCCCACGCGATTCGCGTGGTGAGTGTCGCATTCTTTGCGGAGTTCGTAGTGGAATACAGCGAGAGGCCGAGCCCAAAATGTAAGCCTTGCCGGCGGCCAGTTTGGGCGCCTTGATGATCGGCCGCAGACAAGGCGACGTCTCGACGCTTTTCCATGCAGATCCAGGGCGGCGAGGTTATGCTGCCCTTCACTCACCAGGCGGAACGGCCCACCGCGTCTAGACAGAGCGAGCCCACCGATGTTCGACGAACCCGGTTTTCCACGCGGCCCTCGGTTCGACGACGCCGCGCTGGCGCTTTATCATTTCGTCTATTGTAGCCGCGCCGCCGACGGCGTCGACGATGCCGAAGTCGGCCGCATCGTCGAGGCGGCCCAACGCAACAATCTCGCGCGCGGCATCACCGGTATTCTGGTCTTCGGCAGCGGCGTCTTCTTCCAATGGATCGAGGGACCGGCGACCCAGATCCACAAGCTGATCGCGACGCTGCATGGCGATCCACGCCATTACGATATCGTCTCGCTGAGCCAGAGCGAGGAAGAGCGCGAGCGTCTCTATCCGAATTGGGAGATGGAGAGGGTCGGAGCCGAGGATATCCGCACGGTTCTGGAGGATGCGCTCGACAGCGCCGAAGACCAGAACAACGTCGCCACGCTCAAACGCATCCTCGCGCACATCGCATCGGGGCCGTTGGAGTCGCTCCGGCCAAGCTGATCGGACCGGCGACGTGTACCGTCACCGCGGCTCGCCGGTCGCCTTGATGAAGTCGACGAAGGCCCGCAGCGGCGGCGGCACGAGGCGGCGACCGGAGTAGTACAGGAACGGCCCCGGGAAGCTCGGCCACCAGTGTTCGAGCACGGGTTCGAGTGCGCCGCCGTCGACGTGAGGGCGCAGCCACTCCTCGAAGAGATAGACGATCCCCGTCCCGGCCATGGCCGCCGCGACGGCGAGGTCGCTGCCACCGCCGGCCTGGACCACCAGCGGTCCCGAAAGCTCCACCCGCAGCACCTCGCCGTCGCGTTCGAACTCCCACGGCGCGCTGGCTCCGCTGGCGAAGCGGTTGCGCAGGCAGGCATGAGCGAGGAGGTCGCGCGGGTGCTCGGGGCGACCGCAGCGGTCGAGATAGGCCGGGGAGGCCGCGGCGGCAGAGCGCTGGACGCGCGGGCCGATGGGGACCGCGATGACGTCCTGCTCGAGCCGCTCGTCGTAGCGGATGCCGGCGTCGCAGCCCGCCGCCAGCACGTCGACGAAACTCTCCTCCGTCATCACCTCCAGGCGGATCTCGGGGTAGGCGGCGAGGAAGCTCGGCACGATGCCGGGCAGGATCAGCCGGGCCGCACTCACCGCCACGTTGAGGCGCAGCGTGCCGGCCGGGCGGTCCCGGAAGGCGTTGACGAAGCCGAGCGCCTCCTCGACCTCGCCCAAAGCCGGGCCGAGGCGCCCGAGCAGGCGTTCGCCGGCCTCCGTCGTCGTGACGCTGCGGGTGGTTCGATGCAGCAGGCGCACGCCGAGCCGCGTCTCCAGCCGCCGCACCGCCTCGCTCAGCCCCGAGGCGCTGATCCCGCTCACCCGCGCGGCGTCCCGGAAACCGCCGGCCTGCGCCACCGCCACGAAGGCCTCCAGATCAGCCAGACCCACCCGCATTGTTCGCCTTCCCGCACAGCTCCGTGCGGATCACCATAGATTATCGCGCAGTCCGGCAAGCCCTAGATAGAGCCTGTCATTTCAGGAGAGCAGTCATGTCCCTCATCGACCAGTCCGGAACCTTCGCGCTCGGGTCGCGCACCGTCCATCGCCTCGGCTATGGCGCCATGCAGCTCGCCGGCCACGGCGTGTTCGGGCCGCCGAAGGATCCCGAGGCCGCGCGAGCGGTGCTGCGGGCAGCGGTCGAGAGCGGCATCGACCATATCGACACCAGTGACTTCTACGGCCCGCATGTCACCAACGGGCTGATCCGAGAGGCACTGCACCCCTATGCTCAGAACCTCGTCATCGTCACCAAGGTCGGGGCGCGGCGCGGCGCCGACAAATCCTGGAACCCGGCTTTTTCGGCCGAGAATCTGACGACGGCCGTGCACGACAATTTGCGCAACCTCGGCCTCGACGCGATGGACGTCGTGAACTTCCGCTGCATGATCGATCCGCATCACCCGGTCGAGGGCTCGATCGAGGCGCCGCTGACCGCGCTGGCCGACCTGCAGCGCCGGGGTCTCATTCGCCACATCGGCCTCAGCCACGTGACGCCGACCCAGGTGGCGGAAGGCCGCAAGCTCTGCGAGATCGTCTGCGTGCAGAACGCCTACAACCTCGCGAACCGCGCCGACGACGCCTTCATCGACGACCTCGCCCGCGACGGCATCGCCTACGTGCCCTATTTCCCACTGGGTGGCTTTTCCCCGCTCCAGTCCTCGACGCTGTCCGATATAGCGACCCGCCTCGGGTTTACCCCGTTGCAGGTCGCGCTGGCCTGGCTGCTGCGCCGCTCGCCCAACATCCTGCTGATTCCCGGCACGTCGTCGGTGGTGCATCTGCGCGAGAACATCGCGGCCGCGGAATGCGTGATCCCGGAGGACGCTGCGGCCGAACTCGACAACATGGCGGCCTGAAGGAGGAAAGGGCGGCTCGCCAGCCGCCCGTTGCTCCTAGTCGATCCGCTTCAGGTCCTTCAGGTCGACCGAGCCTTCGGCGTCGCTGAAGGTCGCCGAACTGCCGCTCGCCTGCTGTACGCCGTTGATGGCGTGATCGCCGCTGTCGTAGGTCGTGGTCTTGCCGTCGGTTTCGACCAGCAGGCGCTTCTTGTCGGGGAAGAAGGCATAGCGCATCCCGTTCTGGGCGCCGCTCGACGAGGGAGCGCCGAGGTCCTTCGGCCACCAGGGATCGCCGAAGTCCATGGGTTTCATCGGCTCCATGGGCTTCATGGGTTCCATCGGCTTCATCGGTTCCATGGCGTCGTTCCTCGCGTCGCATTGCGTCATCGGCGAAACGCGCGAGTGTCCGATTCCTCTTCGCCGGTCGTCAATTCTGCCGAAGCCGCGCCGCCGTGTTGGTGGCGCCCATGCGGTCGGCGAGGTCCTGTGCCGTCAGGCCGGCAGCGTCGCGCGCCGCCACATCGGCTCCACGAGCGATGAGCAGATCCAGCATCTCGGTCCGGTCGAACATGGCCGCCATCATCAGCGCGGTCTTGCCGTCCGGCCCGCAGCCGTCCACCGGGACTCCGGCCTCGATCATCGCCTCGATCACGGCGCCGTAGCCCTTGAAGGCCGCCGCGGTGAGCGGCACCTGGCCGCGGTCGTTGGCGAGCGACGGGTCGGCGCCATGCGCCATCAGGGCGCGCACGGTGTCGAGGTGGCCGTGGTAGGCGGCCAGCATCAGCAGCGTGTCGCCCTTGTCGTTGATGAGGTTGGCGGGCAGGCCTGCCGCCAGCAGGTCGCGGAGTTCGTCGGCATGGCCCATGCGGGCGTACTGAAACAGCTTGCCTGCAAAGGCGATCGTATCCTCGTCGAGGACAGGCTTCCCGGCGGGAGCATCGGTCATGGCGGGTCCTTTCGGGATGGCAGGATGTCTCGCGGGCTGACATAGGCTGCCGGGCCCGCGCCGGCCAGCCGCGGCGAATGCCGCTTGCGCAAGCCTCGCCGAATGGGGAAGGGTGGCCTCCCCTATGCCGCGAGAGCTTCCCTTTTGACCGACGCCCCGTTTCCCGAACCCCTGTTGTCGGTCCAGGATCTCGCGGTCGGCTTCACGCAGGGCGGGCAGACCACGCGGGCGGTCGACGGCGTGTCGTTCACGCTGAAACGCGGTGGCACGCTGGCGCTGGTCGGCGAATCCGGTTCCGGCAAGAGCGTCACCGCCATGGCGATCGCGCGACTGCTCGAGGCTTCGGGCGCCCAGGTGCTCGGCGGCCGCATTCTCTTCGAGGGGCGTGATCTGCTGACAACGCCGGAGCGCGAGATGCGGCGCATCCGTGGCAAGTCCATCACCATGGTGTTCCAGGAACCCATGTCGTCGCTGAACCCGTTGCACACGATCGAGAAACAGCTCGGCGAGATCCTGGAGCTGCACGGGCTCGCGGGTGGCACCAAACTGCGGCCGCGCATTATCGAGCTGCTGACCGAAGTCGGTATCCCCGATCCGGCCTCGCGCCTCGGCGCCTTCCCGCACCAGCTTTCCGGCGGGCAGCGCCAGCGCGTCATGATCGCCATGGCGCTGGCCAACCGGCCGGACCTGCTCATCGCCGACGAGCCCACCACGGCGCTCGACGTCACCGTGCAGGCGCAGATCCTGAAGCTCCTCAAGGATCTCCAGTCGAAGCTCGGCATGGCGATGCTCTTCATCACCCACGATCTCGGCATCGTGCGCCGCATCGCCGACGACATCTGCGTGATGCAGAAGGGCCGGATCGTCGAGGCCGGCCCGGCGGCCGAGGTCTTCCGCGCGCCCCGGCACGCCTATACGCAGATGCTGCTGGCGGCCGAACCGAAGGGCCTGCCTCCTGTCTCCGACCCCTCCGCCGCCTCGGTTCTGCAGACGCAGGATCTCAAGGTCTGGTTTCCCATCCGCCGCGGCTTCCTGCGCCGTACCGTCGGCCATGTGAAGGCGGTCGACGGCATCTCGCTCGACGTGCGCGAGGGCCAGACGGTCGGCGTGGTGGGCGAGTCCGGTTCCGGCAAAACGACGCTCGGCTTGGCCATCCTGCGGCTGATCCGCTCCGAAGGGCCGGTGAGCTATCTCGGGCGGCGCATCGACGGTCTCAACTCTGCCGCCCTGCGGCCGCTGCGCCGCGACCTTCAGGTCGTTTTTCAGGATCCCTTCGGCTCGCTGTCGCCCCGCCTCTCCGTCTTCGGCATCGTCGAGGAGGGGCTCTCGATCCAGCGCAAACTCCCCTACGCGCAGCGCCGCGAGATCGTCGCCAAGGCGCTGGCCGATACGGGGCTCGATCCCGCCAGCATGGACCGGTATCCGCACGAGTTCTCGGGCGGCCAGCGGCAGCGCATTGCCATCGCCCGCGCCATGGTGCTGGAGCCGAAATTCGTCGTGCTCGATGAGCCGACTTCGGCGCTCGACATGTCGGTGCAGGCGCAGATCGTCGACCTGCTGCGCGAGCTGCAGCGGCGGCGCGGGCTGGCCTATCTCTTCATCAGTCACGACCTCAAGGTGGTGCGGGCGCTGGCGACCGAGATCGTCGTCATGAAGGCCGGCCGCGTCGTCGAGGCCGGCCCGGCGGCGCAGGTCTTCGCGGCACCGACCCACCCCTACACCCAGGCCCTGTTCGCCGCCGCCTTCAACGTCGAAGCCGTGAACGACGCTGCAGTGGCGGCGCAGTAGTCCCGTGGCGCGTGCGGTTCTCCTGGTTCTCGATTCCGTCGGTATCGGAGCGGCGCCCGATGCCGCCGCCTATGGCGATGCCGGCGCCGACACGTTGGGCCATATCGCCGAGGCCTGCGCGGCGGGTCGCGGCGATCGTGCCGGCCTGCGAGCCGGACCCCTGGCGCTGCCGAACCTCGACGCTCTGGGCCTCGGCGCCGCGGCGAAGGCCGCGACGGGCCGTGTGCCGCCCGGCCTGACGGACCAGCCCAGGGGAAGCGCCTGGGGCTACGGTGTCGAGATCTCGGTCGGCAAGGATACGCCCTCCGGCCATTGGGAGCTCGCCGGCACGCCGGTGCCCGAACCCTGGGGCTACTTCCCGGCCAGCGATCCCTGCCTGCCGCCAGCCCTCGTCGCGGCGCTCTGCGCCGAGGCCGGGATCCCCGGCATCCTGGGCGACCGGCACGGCTCGGGCACCGTGATGATCGAGGACCTCGGCGGGGAGTCGCTGAGGATCGGCCGGCCGATCCTCTACACCTCCGCCGATTCCGTGCTGCAGATCGCCGCTCACGAGGAGGCTTTCGGCCTCGACCGGCTCTACTCGCTCTGCGTCGTGGCCCGACGCCTGTGCGATCCGCTGCGCATCGGCCGGGTCATCGCCCGACCCTTCGTGGGCTCGGATGCGGCCTCCTTCCGCCGCACCGGCAACCGACGCGACTTCGCCATGCCGCCACCTCAGGGAACGCTGCTCGACCGCGCCGCCGAGGCCGGACGGGCCATCGTGACGGTGGGCAAGACGGGCGACATCTTCGCCCATCGCCACACCGGGACGGAACTCCACGGCGACGGCAACGACGCCAATCTCAACCACCTGATCAGCGCTTTGCGCGAGCTCCCGGACGGCGGCCTGGCCTTCGCCAATCTCGTGGACTTCGATTCCGACCACGGCCACCGCCGCGACCCGGCCGGCTACGCGGCCTGCCTGGAACGCTTCGACCGGCGCCTGCCGAAGTTGTTTGAAGCTCTGCGATCCGGCGACCTCCTGGTCATCACCGCCGACCACGGCAACGATCCGACCTTCCGCGGCACCGACCACACGCGGGAAGTCGTACCGATCCTGGCCCATGCGCCCGGTGGGTTGGCCGGGACCGTCGGGCGGCGGAGCAGTTTGTCCGATGTGGGAGCCACCCTGGCCCGACATCTCGGGCTGCGCCCGACGGCCAGCGGGGAATCATGGCTGTGAGGCGTCGCTCGCGCCTTCGCATGGAGAGATGACCGCCACGCGATCCTCTGACTTCGACGCCTCGACATCTCGCTCTCCGTCATACCCGGCCTCGTGCCGGCCATCCACGCCGGCCCGCTCACCGACGGGATTACGGCAAGGCCTCTGCCCTCTCCGCAGCCGTTGTGGCTCGGCAGGGCGTGGGTGGCCGGGACAAGCCCGGCCATGTCGGCGGAGAGAGGGACCGATACACCGAGTTCAGCCGCCGAACATGAACCGGCCTGCCTCTTCCCAAGGGCCGCCGCGGTAGTGCCAGAGGGCGAGGCCCTCGATGCGGCCGATGATCGGCAGGTTTCCTTCGAGGCGAACCAGCGTGCCGCGCGCCTCCTCGGCCGAGACCTTGTTCTGGATCGTCGCATGCGGGCGGTACCCCTGCCGGTCCTGGGCTGTGAGGTCGGCCTTCCAGGCGGCTGCGAAGCCTTGCCGAAGCGCCACCAGACCGGGACAGGCGATGGCCAGGGCGACTCCCCGACCGAGAAAGCGGGCTTCGGTCATGGTGAAGGGAAAAGGTGCCGTGGCGGCGCAGTCCCCCCGCATCCGCTCCACCACGGCCCGCAGGGCAGCACCGGGGAGGTGGTGGAACAGCGTGGCATGGGCCGGCACGCGGTTCAGCGCGGGCGGAAAATAGCGGCTGCGCAACCCGTCGAGTAGCGCAAAGCTCTGCGCATCGAACAAGGCCGTCATGATGAGGGGAGCGAACTCCGTTTCGGCGAAGGGCGTAGAAGAAGAGGTCGGAGCGGCCATCGGGGTCTCGCGAGAGTGCCGGTCGACCGGCCATCACCACATAGCGGCCCACCCGCCGAACCGGAGATCGCCGTGCTGCGCCGAGATGACGCCCCCGACCCCGCTGCCCCGAGCCTCGATGCGGGCTCGTTGCCCGACGCCGTGGGTCTCACCGGGCCGGTGGGTGCGTCGGCGGCGCCGGATGTCGAGAGCCACAACCGCGTCGGCTCGGCCCGCTACATCCGCACGAGCCTCGCCCTGTTCCTCGCCGGCTTCGCCACATTCTCGCTGCTCTATTGCCCGCAGCCGTTGCTGCCGACGCTGTCGCGCGTCTTCGGGGTCGATGCCGCGGCGGCGTCGCTGTCGATCTCGGTGTCCACCGCGGCTCTGGCGCTCTCCATCGTGGCAGCCGCGACCCTGTCCGATCTCAAGGGCCGCAAGGCCGTGATGATGCTGTCATTGCTTCTGGCTTCGGCGCTGAACGCGCTGGCCGCCTTCGCGCCGAACTGGGCCCTGTTCCTGATCTGCCGCGGCCTCGAAGGCGTGGCGCTCGGCGGCGTGCCGGCCGTTGCCATGACGTATCTTGCCGAAGAGACGGAGGCGCGCGGCCTCGGCCTCGCCATGGGGATCTATGTCGGGGCGACGGCGGTCGGCGGCATGGGCGGCCGTGTCATCACGGGCCTCGTGGCCGCGAGTTACGAGTGGCGCACGGCCGTCGGCGCCATCGGCCTCCTCGGCCTTGCGAACACCGTCGGCTTTCTGCTGCTTCTTCCGGCCTCGCGGCACTTCTGCGCCCGCGCCGTCGACGTCCGCAGCCAGGCCCGGGCCTTCGGCGCCGCCCTGGCCGACCTGCGGCTGCTGCTGGTCTACGCTTTCGCCTTCCTGGCGATGGGCGGCTTCGTGGCGATCTACAATTATGCGGGCTTTCGCCTCGAAGCGCCGCCCTACGGCCTCGACCAGGCGCAGGAGGGCTTGATCTTCACTCTCTACCTCCTCGGCACCGTCTCTTCGACCCTGGCCGGCACCCTGGCGGACCGGCTCGGCCGGGCGCCCGTCATGACTCTCGCCCTCGCGGTGGCGCTTTGCGGTGTCGTGGCTACGCTGTTTGCGCCGCTCTCGGCGGTCGTCCTCGGCATCGCTCTCGTGACGCTCGGCTTCTTCGCCGGCCATGGGGTCGCCAGCGGCACGGTCGGCGGCTTCGCGGGCTCCAACAAGGCGCAGGCCGCCTCGCTCTACCTGCTCAGCTATTATGCCGGATCGAGCATCCTCGGCACAGTCGGGGGCATCTTCTGGACCGCTGGACGCTGGACTGGGGTCGCAGGCTTCGTGGCGGCGCTGTTCGCCGGGGCGATCCTGCTCTCCGTCGTGCTGGCGGCCGCGGTCCGGCGACGTGTGTCGCTGCCGGCTCGCTAAGCTGGTCCATCAGTCACCCGGAGAACGTCTTGGTCACTATTCGCTCCGTTCGCCTCGCCCATGACGGCTGGCTGAAGCTCCGTGTCGCGACCCTGTCGGGCGACGACGGCGTGGAGTTCAACCGCGAGATCGAGGATCATGGGCCCGCCGTCGCAGTCTTGCCCTACGATGCCCAGCGCCGGGTGGCGCTGTTGGTGAAGCTGCCCCGTGCCCCTGTGCTGTTCAAGGGCGAGACCTTGACCTTCCTAGAAGCGCCGGCCGGGATCCGCGAAGCCAATGAAGATCCCGCCGCCTGCGCGCGCCGCGAGGCGATGGAGGAGGTCGGCGTCCAACTCGATCACCTGGACGAGGCCGGCCATACCTGGTCGATGTGCGGCGTCTCGACCGAGCGCATGCACCTGTTCCTGGCGCCCTACACGGAAGCGCGCCGCACGGCGAAAGGCGGCGGCCTCGCCGAGGAGCACGAGAATATCGTTGTTGTGGAAGTCCCTCTGGCCGATTTGCGCGACATGGCGGACCGCAACGTGCTCGACGACATGAAGACGCTTTGCCTGGTTCAGACTCTTCGTCTTCGGCGGCCCGAGCTTTTCGCCTGAACGGTCCAGACAGTCGACGTCAGCCCCAGCGGCGATGCGCCCACATCCACTGGTCCGGCCAGTCACGGATGTAACGGTCGAGCACGGCCTGGATGGCGGTCGTCACGGTGGCGATGTCGGCCTTGCGGTCGCCGCTATCCGGCATCGTGATGAGGTGGAAGCTCTGCTGGAATCGCACGTCCGGAAGTCGCCGCATGCAGCAGACGAGAATCGGCGATCCCGCGCTGACGGCGAGAAGAGCTGGAAAGGTGGTGGTCGGGGCGGGGCGGCCCAGGAAGGGAACCGAGATGCCGGTGAAGTCGCGCAGGTCCGCCAGTACCGCGACTGCGCCTCCGTCCCGTACGATGCGGAGGAACTGGCGCGGAACGCCCTCGTCCTTGGCCACGAGACCGCCTCGGTAAAGGAACCCCCGCAACTTGCGGACGGCCTCATCGACCAACGGGTTCTTCAGCCGTTGATAGATGCTCCAGAGTTTCAAATCGGTGGCGAGCGCCGGCGCAACCGCCAGTTCCCAGTTGGCCAGATGCGCCGAGCAGGCGACCTTGCCGCCGGGCCATGCGAGCCAGGCGTCGAGTGCCCGGCGGTCGTCGTACGCGATGCGATCGCCTGCCACGATCTCGCGCAGGAAGAAGGCCTCTGCGAAGGTCCGTCCAAGGCCTTCCCACATGCTGCGGACGATGATCTCCCGCTCGGTTTCGCTCTTGTCCGGCATTGCCGCCGCAACATGGCCGAGAGCGCGGGCGTGGCGCTTCGAGTAGGGCGCCACCCGCCGCCAGACTGCACCGGAGACGCGCGACGCGGTCTGGAGCCCGAGGCCGCGAAACAAGAGGCCTACAGCCCGGAACCCGGCGTATTCGAGTGCATGGCGCAACCGGCGCAGATCGACAACCATCGCGTTTCAGTGATCCCAGCCCGCCTGATTCGACGTCGCTTTAGCACAGGGCCGCAGCGGCACGTGCGGCTGTTTCGCGGGGCAGCATTGCCGTCCTGTTTCGGCGAGGTGACGCCATGCGCATGCAGATCACCGGCTCTCCCGTCGACGCGATTGGAAACTGGCATGGCGAACAGGATCATGGAATGAGCGGGACATGCAGGTTTATTCCAGCGGGTCGCCGGGCGTGATCCTCCTCCTCGCCGTCCTCTCCATCGTCGTCACGGTGGTGATCTCCGTCTTGACCGCCTGTGCGGTAGCGGTTCGCGGCATGACGTCTCCGGTGCCGGCGATCGTCGGCGACCCCCCGGCGGGAATCGGTGCGCGCACGGTTTCGGTGCCCTCCGACCACGGCCAGTCTCTGGCGGGCTGGTTCGCTCCTGGCCGTGTTGGCCACGGCGTGGTGCTGCTGCTGCACGGGATCCGCTCGGATCGGCGGGCTCTTGCGGCCCGAGTGACCATGCTGGCCCGCGCCGGCATGGCGGTGCTGGCGATCGACTTCCGCGCCCATGGCGAAAGCGCGGGCAAGGCCATCACCTTCGGTCACCTCGAATCGCGCGATGTCCTCGCCGCACTGGCGTGGCTGCGTGAGACCGTGCCGGGCGAAAAGAGCGGCGCCATCGGGGTGTCGATGGGCGGCGCCGCGCTACTGCTGGCAAGCCCGACCGCGCCGGCTGATGCCATGGTGCTCGAGTCGGTCTACCCCGACATCGACTCGGCCATCGCGAACCGAATGACCAGCCTGCTAGGCCCGCGACTCGGTCCCGCCCTCACCCCGCTATTCACCGCCATCGGCATGGGCCTGACCGGATTGCACCCATCCTGGCTGCGGCCGATCGAAGCCTTGGCGCACTATCACGGCCCCGTGCTGATCCTGGGCGGGGACCTCGATCGCGCGACGCCGCCCTCTGACACGCGGGCCCTCTATGCGGCTGCCCCCGGCCCGAAGCAACTGTGGCTGGTCGAAGGAGCCGGCCACGTCGATTTGGCGGTTGCGGCGGGATCGGACTACGAAAGGCGCGTGCTACCTTTCCTGGCATCTCAGCTGCAACGAAGCGTTTCATGCGCCTGATCCTGGTCGGCGGCGGGCTCGCCAACTCCCTCATCGCCCATCGCTTGGCCGCGCTGCGCCCCGATGTCGATTGGACCATCCTCGAGTCCGGCGCGGAACTCGGCGGCAACCACACCTGGTCGTTCCACGCGGGCGACCTCACGCCGGACCAGCAGGCCTGGATGGACCCCTTCGTGGCGGCGCGATGGCCCGGCTATGCGGTTGCGTTCCCCGGACTGAACCGAACATTGGCGCTGCCCTATCGCTCGGCCTCGGCGGAGCGGCTCCGCGCCGTCATGGCCCCCCATGCCGACCGCATCCGGACCGGGGTCTCGGTCGGCGCGCTGCGGCCCGATGGCGTGACGCTCGACTCCGGCGAGGAGATGCGCGCCGATGCCGTGATCGACGGCCGCGGCTACGCGCCGAGCCCGCACCTGCAGATCGCCTTTCAGAAATTCTACGGCATCGAGGTCAGGACCGCCGAGCCGCACGGCCAGGCGGATCCGATCATCATGGACGCCACCGTGCCGCAGCGCGACGGGTTCCGCTTCGTCTACACGCTGCCCTTCGCGCCCGACCGCGTGCTGATCGAGGACACCTACTATTCCGACGGACTGGATCTCGACCCCGCCGCGCTGCGCCTGACGACGCTCGACTATGCCCGCCGTCGCGGCTGGCAGGTCGCCGCGATCGAGCGTGACGAGGCCGGGATCCTGCCGATCGCGCTCGGCGGCGACATCGCGGGTTTCTGGGCGGATGCGCCGGGCGTGGCGCGATCGGGACTGCGGGCCGCGCTGTTTCATCCCACCACGGGTTACTCGCTGCCCGACGCCGTGCGCCTTGCCGATCGCATTGCGTCCTTGGGCGATCTCGGCGCCGCAAACCTCTATCGCGAGACCCGCGCCCATTCGTTCGCCTGCTGGAAGGCGGCCGGCTTCTACCGGCTGCTCGACCGGTTGCTGTTCCAGGCCGCCGAACCCGACCGGCGCTATCGGCTGATCGAGCGTTTCTACCACTTCTCCCCGGACCTCGTGTCACGCTTCTATGCGGGCCGGTCGACGTTCTATGACAAGGCGCGTGTTCTGACCGGCAAACCTCCGGTGCCGATCCTGAGCGCGCTCCGCTGTCTGCGGGAACCCTCGAACCTGGTGACCGCCCCATGAACGCTCCCTTCGCGCCCGATCGTCGACCGGACGGCACGCGCCCTCGCGCCGTGGTGGTCGGGTCTGGCTTCGGCGGCCTCGCCCTGGCGATCCGGCTGCAGGCCGGCGGCTTCGACGTGACCGTGCTCGAGAAGCGCAACAAGCCGGGCGGGCGGGCCTACGTCTACGAGGACGATGGCTTCATCTTCGACGGTGGTCCCACCGTCATCACCGACCCGACCTGCCTCGAGGAGCTGTGGACGGCCGCCGGGCAGCGCATGTCCGACGATGTCGAACTGCTGCCCGTCAATCCCTTCTATCGCCTCTGCTGGGAGGACGGCGTCACGTTCGATTACGCCAACGATCAGGCCGAGCTCGACCGGCAGATCGGCAAGCTGTCGCCGGCGGATGTAGCGGGCTACCGCAAGTTTCTGGCCTTCTCGGAAGCCGTCTTCGAGAAAGGCTACATCGGGCTTGGTGCCGTGCCGTTCCTCGACTTCCGCTCCATGCTGAAAGTCGCGCCGGC
>JBPBQY010000068.1:0-180023 GCA_050920985.1 Janthinobacterium lividum
CGTCGTCGGCAGCCGCCACCATGGCGTCGACGAGGTCGAGCGCCCTGATCTTGCCGCGGTGGTCGACCTTGCCGGCCTCCATCGGGCCACCCGAGACGAAGACCGCTGGGATGTTGAGACGCAAGGCCGCCATCAGCATGCCGGGCGTGATCTTGTCGCAGTTCGAGATACACACCATCGCGTCGGCGCAATGGGCGTTGACCATATACTCGACGCTGTCGGCGATGATCTCGCGGCTCGGCAGGCTGTAGAGCATGCCGTCGTGACCCATGGCGATGCCGTCGTCGACCGCGATCGTGTTGAACTCCTTGGCGACACCGCCAGCCGCCTCGATCTCGCGGGCGACGAGCTGGCCCAGATCCTTCAAATGCACGTGGCCGGGCACGAACTGGGTGAAGCTGTTCACCACCGCGATGATGGGCTTGCCGAAATCGCCGTCCTTCATTCCCGTCGCGCGCCACAGGCCGCGGGCGCCGGCCATGTTGCGGCCGTGGGTCGTGGTACGTGAGCGATAGGGAGGCATGTCTGATCTCTGAACGGGCGCTTCGGTGCAAAGTTAGGACGTTTCTAGTCCCGCACAACCACAGCGCCAAGGTGAAAGCGGTTCGCCGGCCCTGCAGCGATCCCCTTCGTTGGTGAGATCAGGACCAGAATGGATCGGCGTGGCGGAACTTGCGCCAGCGGCGGCGCAGGTCTCGTGCGCTGGCACGGCGCCGCTTCTCGCTCCAGGCCAGGAGAGCCGTCGTGGCTGTCGCCAATCCGGGCCGGTTGGGGTCGGCGAGTTTGGCGAGCCGTTCCGCCGTTACGGCGACGTCGTTCATCCGGCCGAGATCCTGGAGAACCTTCTTGATGGCGCCGATGTAACGCTTCGCCGGTCCACGATGGAACAGCGACGTGACGTCCTCGCATGCATAGCGCAGCTTCTTCATGCCCTTGCGAAGCTCGTGCAGAGCCTCGACGTCGAGCGATTTGAGATGCCGCCCGCGCTTGAGAACCTTGCGCTCGAGCCGTTCGAGCAGGCCCGGCAACACGTCGTAAAACGGCGTCTCGGCTTCAGACGGGTCTTTCATCCAGCCCGTGTCGGCGGTCCAGATCGACAGGCCCAACAGCAGATCGGTCGGCAGTGAACCTTCCGCCGCCGCCTTCACGGCCGCGTGGGCTTGGCTGCGCCGCGCATCGGCCGGAGACCGAAGGGCCTCGACAGCATCCTCGCCGAGATCCCTCCCGGCATCGGCGAGCGTCTCCGTGAGAAAGACATCCCAGTCCCGGCCTCCGCCGAGAACACGGCCGAAGTCGCGCAGTTCCGCGTTGAACCGCGCCGTGACCTCGTCGTCGAGATGCGGCGCGAAGAGCACCAGCAGGGTTCGCATCTTGCGAATTGCTGCCCGAAGGCGATGCACACCTTCGACATCGCCGCGGGCCGCCGGCGCGAGGTCGAGCGCGAACTCCCGCATCGCGGAACCGAGCATCAGCGGGAAAGCCTCCCCTAGCACGACGTGCTTCGGTAGGGTCAATTCGCCCGCGCGGTGCGGCAGTGTCTCGTCGGTGAGCAGCGCATAGCCACGTTCGCTCTTGGCCTCAGGCCCGAAGCGCAGCGATCCCTGCCGGGCAAGGTCCGAGGCCAGCCGCAGCAACGGCCCGATGGGCCCTCCCTTCAATTCGAGCTCGACCTCACCGATCGGCTGGCGCCGCTCGCCCGAGCGAACCTCGCCCTCGTCGATGATGGCCTCGACCGTGGTCTTGCCCTCGAGGAGCAGCACCCGTGCGGTGCGCTCGACGTCGGTTGTGAAGAGCGGAGCGAGTCTGTGCAGGTCGTCGCCGATCAGGGCGAGGGCGTCGGGGTCGCGCGCCAGAGCGTCGGCATCGAGCGTCTCGGAGGCGATCGGCCACTCCCACTCGTGGCGCGAGGCGAAGCCCGGCGTGCCGTCGAGGCTTTTCACCGTCTGGATGAAATGGTCGTCCGATCGGCGGATGCGCAGCGATACGCCGCGCGCCCGGAGCGCGAAATCCTCGGTGTCGTAGTAGTTCGACACATTGCGGGTCCGGCGGGACTCGACTCCGGCAAAGGCTGGATGCTCTTCCACGGTCGCGCGGGACGACGCGGGCATCAGCAGCTTGATCTCTGTTTCCATGTCGATCCGCAAACTCCACCCACGATCGCAGACGATCTTAGACGCCGGCGCTCGCTCTGGCCATGGTGGATCGCCGAAGCCGGGCAAGCCGCTTGAGCCGACAGCCCCGAGCCCTTATCCAGAGGTGAACATTTCGTGATCGCGCAGCGTCGCGGCACATCAGGCCCGAGGCTCCACCATGTCCGGCAACCCCTTTTTCGACACGTGGGACACGCCCTTCGCGGTTCCGCCTTTCCAGGCCATCGCGCCCGAACATTTCGGACCGGCCTTCGAGCGGGGGATCGCCGAACATCAGGCCGAGATCGACGCCATCGCCGACGACAAGGACGAGCCGACGTTCGACAACGTCATCGCGGCCCTGGAGCGGGCCGGACGCGGCCTGCGCCGGGTCGGCGGGGTCTTCTGGAACCTGACAGGCGCCGACACCAACGACAGCCTGCAGGAGATCGAGCGCAACATGTCGCCGATCCTGGCGCGCCACTGGCAGAAGATCGGCCTCGATCCGAACCTCTTCGCCCGGGTGGATGCCGTGATGGCGAAGCGGGACGCGCTCGACCTCACGCCCGAGCAGGCCCGCGTGCTCGACCTGACACACGCGGACTTCCTGCGTGGAGGTGCCAAGCTCGGCGACGCCGAGAAGCACCGCCTCGGCGAGATCGCCGAACGATTGGCGCGCCTTGGCACGAGCTTCGGCCAGAACGTGCTTCACGACGAGAAGGATTTTCTGCTCGTCCTCGACGGCGAAGACGATCTCGCAGGCCTGCCGCCGAGCCTCATCGATACCGCCGCCCAGGCCGCCGCCGAGCGCGGCCTCCCGGGGAAACACGCCATCACGCTCGGGCGCTCGCTGATCGAGCCTTTCCTGCGCTTCTCGTCGCGGCGCAATCTGCGCGAGACGGCGTTCCGGGCCTTCGCGACCCGCGGCGAGCACGAGGGCGAGCACGACAACCGGCCGATCGTCGCCGAAATGGCGCGCCTGCGGGCCGAGCGCGCAGCGCTTCTCGGTTTCGCGACCTATGCTCATCTCAAGCTCGACGACACCATGGCCAAAACCCCTGAGGCCGTCCGCGGCCTGCTCGACCGGGTCTGGGAGCGGGCCCGCGCCAAGGCGGCGAAGGACGAGATCCTGCTGTCCGAGGTGGCGCGGGAGGAGGGGCACAACTTCGCTCAGGCGCCGCACGACTGGCGCCATTACGCCGAAAAGGTGCGGCGGCGCGACTACGACCTCGACGAGAGCGAGATCAAGACCTACCTCGCCCTCGACAATGTCGCGGCGGCGGCCTTCGATACGGCCCACAGGCTCTTCGGCCTGACGTTCGGCCCCCGTGACGATGTCCCGGTCTACCATGCCGACGTCAAGGCCTATGACGTGCGAGATCGCGACGGGCGCCATCTGGCTCTGTTCTATGCCGACTACTTTGCCCGGCCGTCGAAGCGCTCCGGCGCATGGAACAGCACCTTCCGCGGCCAGCACGCCATGGATGGTGTCGAGCAGAGGCCCGTGGTGGTCAATGTCATGAACTTCGCCAAGGGCGGCGAGGGCGAGGCAACGCTGCTTTCGGTCGATGACGCCCGCACGCTCTTTCATGAATTCGGCCACGCCCTGCATGCCATGCTGTCCGACGTGACCTATCCGTCGATCGCCGGCACGAGCGTGTCGCGCGACTTCGTCGAGTTCCCGTCCCAGCTCTACGAACATTGGCTGATGCGGCCGGAGGTGATGAAGCGCTTCGCCCTGCACCACGAGACGGGCGAGCCCATGCCTGACGCGCTGCTCGAGCGGCTGACGGCGGCGCGCAACTTCAGCCAGGGATTCCAGACGGTGGAATATTGCGCGTCCGCCATCGTCGACATGGCGTTCCACACGCTCACCGCCGACGAGGCCAAGAGCGGCGTCGATGCCGCCCTGGTCGAGAAGGCCACGCTGGAGGCGATCGGCATGCCCGACGCCATCGTGATGCGCCACCGCACGCCGCATTTCGCCCATGTCTTCGCGGGCGACGGCTATTCGGCCGGGTATTATTCCTATCTCTGGTCCGAGATGCTGGATGCCGACGGGTTCGGAGCCTTCGAGGAAAAGGGGGTGTTCGATGCCGAAACCGCCGAACGGCTGCGCGCCCATGTTCTGGCCGCCGGCAATCGCCGGACGCCGGAGGAGGCCTATCTGGCGTTTCGCGGCCGCCTGCCCAGCGTCGACACGCTGCTCGAGCGGCGCGGGCTGAACTGAGCGCGTCGCCATGGCCTGGTCACCGCAGCAGGATGCCGCGCTCAAGGCCGTCTCGGCCTGGCTGAAGGAGGGATCGCCCCAGGTGTTCCGGCTGTTCGGCTACGCGGGGACGGGTAAGACCACGCTCGCCAAGCAGATCGCCGAGGATGCCGACGGCGAGGTCGCCTTCGGGGCCTTCACCGGCAAGGCCGCATTGGTCCTGAAGTCGAAGGGCTGTCGCGGCGCCTCCACCATTCATTCCATGATCTACCGTACCCAGGGCGACGAGGAG
Source organism: Janthinobacterium lividum (assembly GCA_050920985.1). GTDB lineage: Bacteria > Pseudomonadota > Alphaproteobacteria > Rhizobiales > Beijerinckiaceae > Lichenihabitans. The sequence continues at coordinate 4,631 of JBPBQY010000068.1, forward strand.
GAAGAGACGCCGTCCTTCGTGCTGAACAAGAAGGCGGCGGCCAATGATGCCGACCTCATCATCATCGACGAATGTTCCATGGTGGACGAGGACCTCGGCCGCGACCTCCTCTCCTTCGGCAAGCCCGTGCTGGTGCTGGGCGACACCGCGCAACTCCCCCCTGTGAAAGGCGGCGGCTTCTTCACAGACGCCGAGCCGGACGTCATGCTGACCGAAGTGCACCGCCAAGCGGCCGACAACCCGATCATCCGCATGTCGATGACGGTTCGGGAGGGCGGGCGGTTGGCGCTTGGGGCCTATGGCGAGAGCCGGGTCATCCGCCGCGCCGAGATCGAGGCGCCAACCGTCATGCAATCCGACCAGGTGCTCGTCGGCATCAACAAGACGCGCCGCGCCTACAATGGCCGGATGCGGACGCTTCTCGGCCATTCGGGCGACAAGCCCGAGATCGGCGAAAAGCTCGTCTGCCTCCGCAACGACAAGAAGAAGGGGCTGCTCAACGGTGGCACCTGGCTCGTGACGGCGGTGCATGCCGACCGGGGCGCCAAATATTCGTTCAGCGTCAAGCCCGAGGAGGGTGGAAGCCGCAAGCCGGTGCGGGTCGGTGTCTTGCCAGCCTTCTTCGAAGGACGGGACGAAGAGATCCCGTTTCCGCAGAAACGCGACTCCGACCAGTTCGATTTCGGCTACGCCTTGACGGTGCACAAAGCCCAAGGTTCGCAATGGGACGACGTGGTGCTGTTCGACGAAAGCTTCGCCTTTCGCGAGCATAATGCCCGCTGGCTCTATACGGGCCTGACCCGGGCCGCGAAGACGATCACGGTCGTGATCTGACGGGTTTTCGTCCTTCGACAGCGGCCGAAAAGACACAACTTTCCGCTTCATTCACCAGCAGCACCAAACGCGGCGGGAAGGAGGCAGCTCTGCCTTGACCATTGAACCATTGTGACTGAAGGATGGAATCGCCGTTCGGAATGGGCTTCTGCTTCTGATGGCGCGTGACTGTCCGGCCCCGCAGCGATTTTGAATTCGAGTGAACGAACGAGCGCAGCGTAACGTCGTGTCGAACTTCGGAAACATCAAAGACGGCGAATTTCGGGCATCTCGCTCCAGGCGTGCAACCAAAAGCTTGGCCGCACGTTTTCGGGGCAAGCGAGTGCTGCTCACCGTCGAACCTCTGAGGCGGGAAGCAGGCGAACGATAAGCGCGAAGCACAGAGAACTAGCACCCACGTTTAGGAGAGATCGTAACATGACGTCGTTCATCACCAAGGCGGCGCTGGCCCCGGTGGCCGCTTCCTTCGCCCTCATGCTGGCCGCCAGCGCTCCCGCTTCGGCCCAGTCCCAGATGACCAATGGCCCGGACGGCATGCAGCCGAACAGCCTGCGCACCAATCCGCACTCCACCCTCCGTTCGCGCCGTCCCCTGACGGTGCGTCGCGCCGGCGCTCCGGTCGTGGCCGCGGTCGCTCCCGTCGTCGCCCCCGTTGCTAACCCGATCTCGGGCGCTCTCGGTGTCGGCTCCACGGTCGTCGGACTTCCCTTCCAGGTTCTCGGCGGCATTTTCCCGGCCGACAACGCCGTCCGCAAGGGCGGGGTGACTGCCGTCCGTTACGTCGGCACCGGCGCCAAGCAGGCTGAGATCGACGAGGGCTGGACCGCTGCCGTTCCGGTCGATCGTTCGGGCCCGATCTTCGTCGTCGAGAACGGCGATCCCACGATCTCGCCGATCTCCTTCATCGGCGTTCCGATCCGCGCGGTCGGCACCATTGCCCAGACCCCGTTCAAGGTCATCGGCGCACCCTTCGGCGGCCCCGCTGTCTTCTGAGAACCGACGCGGCTTCGGCCGCTGTGCCACGGATGCGACGATGCCGATCCCGCGAGGGGTCGGCATTTTCGCGTTTAGACAGGGTTGCGTGTCAATTACGCATGACACATCATCGCTGCAGGGCATTTCGCATCTGTCCCGGGAGGCTTAGGTAAGGATCCGCTCAGACGGTGCCCGTCTGCAGCCAGGTTTCCTCTGCCATCCGGTCTGGGTCGCGGATGAGATCGCAAGCGCCAGCCGCGGTAGGCGCTTCGAGCGTGACGAGGGATCGCGATGCAATACCGTAAGGTCTTCGACGACGCGCTGGCGCGGCTGCGGGACGAACGGCGCTATCGGGTCTTCGCCCATCTGGAGCGCGACGCCGAGCGCTTTCCACATGCGACCTGGCATCGAGACGGCGGGGCCGTCGATGTCGTGGTCTGGTGTTCCAACGACTATCTCGGCATGGGCCGGCATCCGGATGTGATCCGCGCCATGCGGGACGCCGCGGCTCGCTACGGAGCCGGGGCGGGAGGGACCCGCAACATTTCCGGCACGAGCCATCCCGTCGTCGGTCTCGAGGCCGAACTCGCCGACCTTCATGGCAAGCCAGCGGCGCTGGCCTTCACGTCGGGCTGGGTGTCCAACCTCGCCGCAATCTCGACCATCGCGGGGCTCTTGCCGGAGGCCCTGATCCTCTCGGATGCGTCGAACCACAATTCCATGATCGAGGGCATTCGGCGCTCGGGCTGCGAAAAGCAGGTCTTCGACCACAACGACGCCGCTCATCTCGAAGAGCTGCTCCGCGCCGCCGGGCCCGACCGGGCCAAGATCATCGTCTTCGAGAGCCTCTATTCCATGGACGGCGACATCGCACCGATCGGCCGCATCACAGAACTGGCGCGACGCTACAATGCCATGACGTATTGCGACGAGGTCCATGCGGTCGGCCTCTACGGGCCGCGCGGCGGCGGCATCGCCGAGCGCGACGGCGTCATGGCCGAAGTCGATGTCATCGAGGGCACGCTGGCCAAGGGCTTCGGCACGCTGGGCGGCTACATCGCGGGCGATGCCTCGGTGATCGATGCGGTGCGGTCCTACGCGCCCTCCTTCATCTTCACGACGGCGCTTCCGCCGGCCGTCGCGGCGGCCGCCACCGCCGCGGTTCGCCATCTCAAGACCTCCGGCGAAGAGCGCGCCGGGCATCAGGCCCGAGTCGCCGAGACCAAGGCATCGCTGCTCGCCGCCGGTATTCCGGTGATGGACAATCGCTCTCATATCGTGCCGGTCTTCGTCGGCGATGCCGAGCTCTGCAAGGCGGCGAGCGACATGCTGCTCGAGCGTCACCGTATCTACATCCAGCCTATCAACTATCCCACGGTGGCGCGGGGAACGGAACGGTTGCGCGTCACGCCGACGCCGTTCCATGGGCCTGGGCATATCGCCGCCTTGACGGAGGCACTGGTCGACGTCTGGCGCACCCTCGACCTACCCACTGCCTCGCGCTACGCCGCCATCGCGGCGGAGTAGAGACTACCGTCGTGGCCGGGCTTGTCCCGGCCACCCACGCCGCGGGAGACACGGTCCTTCCGGAGAGAGTTATCGCTTCTGGGCACCCTTGCAGGTCCTCACGGCGTGGTGGCCGGGACTAGGCCGGCCATGACGAGGGAGAGAGGGGCCGTGTTCACGGTCAGCTGCCCTGCACCGATCAGGAGCGGCCGAGCCAAGTGGCAATGCGGCGCGCTACTTCGGCGATATCATCCGAGCTGCGCATGAAACAAAGGCGCACGAAGCCTTCGCCCGCTGGGCCGAAGGCCGAGCCGGGTGCTACGCCGACGCCCGCCTCGTCGATGAGGCGAAACGCCAGGTCCCGGCTGTCCGAGACGCCCGCCACGCCGCAAAAAAGATAAAAGGCGCCGTCCGGAAGGGCGCAACGGATACGCCCCGTGGCGTGCAGCGCCTCGGCCAGACGGTCGCGGTTGTGGCGGGCGCGGGCGACCTGCTCGGCCAGGAAGTCCTCGCCGCCCGCGATGGCCGCGATGGCGGCACGCTGGCTCGCCACCGGGACGCCGGACGTGGAATATTGGACGAGGCTTTCGATCGTGGGGCCGAGCTCCGGCGGAGCTTCGAGCCAGCCGATGCGCCAGCCTGTCATGGCCCAGTTCTTCGACAGCGTTTGGGCGAAAAGGATCCGGTCGTCGGACCGCATCACGTCATGAAAGGAGGCGGCCCGTTCGCCCGTGTAGCTGAAGCGGCCATAGATCTCGTCGGCGACGATCCAAAGGTCATGCCGCCGGGCGAAGCCGAGAAGCTCCGCGAGTTCGTCGCGCGTGGCCGTCCAGCCGGTCGGATTGGAGGGCGAGTTGATCACCAGGGCGCGGGTGTGGGGCGTCAGCGCGGCTTCGAGATCAGCGACCGCGAGGCGCCAGCGTCCGTGATCCCCCTCACCCTCGAAGCGCATGCGGCACTCCACGGTCTTGGCGCCAGCGGCCGCCAGCGCGCCACCGAAATTCGGCCAAGCGGGGGTTGGAACCAGGACTTCGTCGCCGAGCCCGGCCACGAGTTGCACTGCGAGTTGCAAGGCGTGCATGCCGCCGATGGTGACGAAGAACCGCTCCGGCCCGAAACCGCCGGGAGCGTCCGTGGCGGGCCGCCCGTAATGCGCCGTCATGTAGGCGGCGATCGTGTCGCGCAGTTCGGGAATGCCGCCCTGGTAGGTGTAGAAGGTTTCGCCGGCCGCCAGGGACGCCGCGGCCGCGTCGCAGATGAAGCGCGGCGTCGGCAGGTCGCCTTCTCCCACCCAGAGCGGGATCAGACCCTGCCGGTGGCGTCCATAGTCGAAGACCTCCGAGATTCCGCTGACAGGCAGAAGACGGGCCGCCGGCCGCAGGTGGTCGAGGATGTTGCCGCGGGGCGTGTCGGTCTGGGTCATGAAGGGCCGGCGCTCGCTTTGACGGGTTGGGTCCCGTCACAAGCACAGCGCGACAGGAAAGGCGAGAGTTCGGCCCTCAGGGTCTGTCGCGCGCCAGCAGATCGCGAATCTCGGCCAGGAGGATCTCCTGCCGTGGAGGAGCCGCGGCATCTTTCGGCTGCTCGGCGACCACGCGGCGCCGAAGCGTGTCGACGAGCTTGAAGAGGAAGAACAGCGCCGCCGCCACGATAAGGAAATTCACCAGGTAGGTGGCGAAACTGCCCCAGGCGAGGACGGGTCCCTGCTTCTGCGCGTCGGCGAGGTTGGTGGCCGTGATCTTGGAGCTGAGCGGCAGGAAATAGTTCGAGAAATCCGCGCTGCCCACCATGCCGATCACCGGCATGATGATGTCCTTGACGAGCGAATCGACCACCTTGGCGAAAGCCGCGCCGATGATCACCGCGAAGGCGAGATCCACGACATTGCCCTTGAGGGCGAAGTCGCGGAACTGCTTCAAGGTGCGGGAGAGTGCCGAATCGTCGACCTGAGCCATGGCAATCCCCGTGCTGGATGAGCGTGCCGCAACGTAACCCGAGCCGCCACACCACGCCAATCCTGCTCCCTTGATTTCGGTCTTCCGTCGAGGTCGGCGTCACGAAAGCCTCAGGCGCTTTGCTGCACGCCATGGTTCAGACGACGAGCATGGAACAGCCGATCTCGCGCGGCGCGGCCTGGCGCGAGGCACGCAACGCGGCCGCACGCGCGCGGCTCGACAAGGCGCTCCCGGCGATCTTTCCGGGCGCGGTGCTGATCCACGCCCGCGCCCGCCCGATAACGCCGCCTCAGCCGCGCCTCGCCGTCGAGAGCTACTGGCGCCACCACCCGGTCAGGGCGGATCGCCTGGCGCGCGCCCTGGCGGCGGCGAGCCCCGTGCCGGAGGGATGGCGCTGGCAGTTGAGCGCCGCCTCGGACGACGGGCGGGCGCGCAGCTTTCGCGCGCCACCCTCGCCGTTTCGCGAGGCGGCGCACCGGGCCGAGCCTGGCACCTGCTGCCTTTGCGGCCAACCGGTCTACCGCTTCGGCTGGCACCGGGATCTGTGGGGAGAGGGGATGCCGAACCGCCGAGCCCGCTGGCATTCCTGCTGCGTGGCGGCCTGGAAGTTGTGGAACGCGCCGGCCGATCAGGCGAAGCTGCTCGGCAAGCTTCAAAAGCGGCGCTGTCCCGTGACGGGGGACCGTCTCCCGCGCGACCGAGAGGTCGACCACCGCATTCCTCTTCACATCGTGTGGCGACGTCATCGCGACACGCCCTGGGCGGAGCTTCTGCGCTTCTGGGGGTTCCCCAACCTGCAGGCCGTCGACAGCGCCGCACACCGAGCCAAATCCGCCGCCGAGGCTACGGCACGGGCGCAACGCACAGCACCTGTCGATCAGGAGAGCACGCCCGTCGCAGCCTGAGCTGAGGTTTCGGCGCCCGGCAGTAGACCGGCACGGCACCGCCGTGGTTCAACGGCGCCCGAGCACATCTTCTGCACCAGCCATCGGGGCCGAGAACATCATGGGTTTCAAATGCGGCATCGTCGGCCTGCCGAACGTCGGCAAGTCGACGCTCTTCAACGCCCTCACCCAGACGGCGGCCGCGCAGGCCGCGAACTATCCCTTCTGCACCATCGAGCCCAACGTCGGCGATGTCGCGGTGCCGGATCCGCGGCTCGACACGCTGGCGGGAATCGCGAGCTCGAAAGAGATCATCCCGACGCGGCTGACCTTCGTCGACATCGCCGGCCTCGTGCGCGGTGCCTCGAAAGGGGAGGGGCTCGGCAACCAGTTCCTCGCCAATATTCGCGAATGCGACGCCATCGCCCATGTGGTGCGCTGCTTCGTTGACAATGACGTGACCCATGTCGAGAACCGGCTGGCCCCCATCGACGACATCGAGATCATCGAGACCGAGCTGATGCTGGCCGACCTCGACAGCCTCGAGAAGCGCGTCCTCGCGATGGAGAAGAAAGCCAAGGGCGGCGACAAGGAGGCCAAGGAGACGCTCGATCTCGTCAACCGCTGTCTCGTGCTTCTCCGGGAGGGAAAGCCGGCCCGCATCGTCGAGGTGAAACCCGAGGAGAAGAAGCTCTTCGCGGGCCTTGGCCTCCTGTCGTCGAAGCCCGTCCTCTATGTCTGCAACGTCGAAGAGGAGTCGGCCGATGCCGGCAACGAACTCTCGGCCGCGGTCGCCGAGCGCGCCCGGGCCGAAGGCGCCGAAAGCGTCGTGGTCTCAGCCAAGATCGAGAGCGAGATCGCTGTCCTACCGCCGGCCGAACAGAAGGATTATCTCGACGCCATCGGGCTCGCCGAGCCGGGGCTGAACCGCGCCATCCGGGCCGGCTATGCGCTGCTGCATCTCGTGACCTACTTCACGGTCGGTCCCAAGGAGACGCGCGCCTGGACCATCACCCAGGGCACGCGGGGCCCGGCGGCCGCGGGTGTGATCCATTCCGACTTCGAGAAGGGCTTTATTCGCGCCGAGACCATCGCCTACGACGATTACGTGGCGTGCAAGGGCGAGGCGGGGGCTCGCGATGCCGGCAAGTTCCGTCTCGAAGGCAAGGACTATGTCGTGGCGGACGGCGACGTGCTGCATTTCCGCTTCGCCAACTAAGGCACGACGCGGCCCGCCTCGATCCTCCTCCGCCTGCGGAGGAGGGGGACCGCGCGGAGCGCGGTGGAGGAGGCCGACCGGGCGCGAGCGAGCCAATCCAGTGGCGACGGTACACTCCCCATCCTCACCGCAGCTGGCGCAACGCTTCCCCCAGAACCATCGCCGCCGCGACCGCCACGTTGAGCGAACGGAAGCCGGGCACCATCGGCACGGTGAGCCGAACGTCCGCCACCTCGTGGACCTCTTCGGGCACGCCCGCCGATTCGCGGCCCACCATCAGGATGTCGCCCTGCAGGAAGGCGAAGTCGCGGTAGTCCCGCTCCGCGCCCGTGGTCAGCAGAACCAGACGGGGCTTCGGCCTCTCGCCGGCCCGCCACCCCTCGAAGCTCGCGAAGGACGTGTGACGGCGCAGCGTCAGCGAGTCGAGATAATCCAGGCCGGCGCGCCGGAAATGGCGATCTGAGGTCGGGAACCCTGCAGGCTCGACGAGGTCGGCGCCGACACCCAGGCAGGCGCAGGTGCGCAGCAGCGTTCCGGCATTCTGCGGGATGTCGGGCTGGAACAAGGCCAGGCGCAACACGGGCTGTGTCACAGGGCAGCTTTGCTGCGCTGCAACAACGCCTCATCGCACGGCACCGACGCTGGACAACCGGGGACAAGGGTGCCACAGATCGAGGGTGGGCTGCCTCTGTCGTGCTCCTCCTGAGGCTGCGGCGCAGCGGGGCCGTGAGGTGGTTCGGTGGTAGTGAGTCGCATCGTGAAGCCTCTGTGCGGGTCTAGGCCGCTTGAGTTTGTCTGGCGCGAGTCATAGCCGCAACAATGTCTGGGATCGGTTCTCCGAATCACCGGCAAATGACAAAACGGGAGTGACGCGTTGTCGACCGCGACTTCGAACCATGGTCAGGATGCGTCGGGCCTCGTGACCCGGCGGGATATGCTCTTCATCGCGACCGGCGCTATTGGCGTCGTCGGGGTCGGTTCGGTCGTCTGGCCCCTGATCTCGTCGATGAGCCCGGATGCCTCGACCCTGGCGCTTTCCTCGACTGAAATCGACATCTCCAAGATCGAAGTCGGCCAGATCGTCACGGTCAAGTGGCGCGGCAATCCGGTCTTTGTGCGGCACCGCACGCCGAAGGAGATCAAGGAATCCGAAGACACGCCGCTGGCGGATCTCAAGGATCCCGCCACCGACCAGTCGCGCGTCCAGAAGCCGGAATGGCTCGTCGTGATCGGCATCTGCACTCACCTCGGTTGCGTGCCGCTCGGCCATGACGGGCCCTTCGACGGGTGGCGCTGCCCTTGTCACGGGTCGATCTACGACACGTCCGGCCGCATCCGTTCCGGCCCGGCGCCGCTCAACCTAGCCGTCCCGACCTACAGTTTCCTGACCGATACCAAGGTGAAGATCGGCTGATTGAAGCCGCCCCATCGATCAGCCGACCGCGCCAAGAGAGCCAGACGCCATGAGTGGAGCCTCGACCTACGTCCCCAAGAATCCGGTGCTGCGCTGGTTCGAGAGCCGGCTGCCCATCGTGGGGCTCGTCCATTCGTCCTTCGTGGTCTTCCCGAACCCGAGGAACCTCAACTACTTCTGGACCTTCGGCGGCATCCTGGCCTTCATGCTGGTATCGCAGATCGTCACCGGCGTCGTGCTGGCGATGCATTACACGCCTGAGGCCACGCTGGCCTTCGCCTCCGTCGAGCACATCATGCGCGACGTGAACTATGGTTGGATGCTGCGCTACATCCACGCCAACGGCGCCTCGATGTTCTTTGTCGCCGTCTACATCCACATCGCCCGCGGCATGTACTACGGCTCCTACAAGGCGCCGCGCGAGGTGTTGTGGATCCTCGGTCTCATCATCTTCCTGCTGATGATGGCCACCGCCTTCATGGGCTACGTGCTGCCCTGGGGTCAGATGAGCTTCTGGGGCGCCAAGGTCATCACCTCGCTCTTCTCGGCCATCCCCTGGGTCGGTGACTCGATCACCGTCTGGCTGTGGGGCGGCTATTCGGTCGGCAATGCCACGCTGAACCGCTTCTACTCGCTCCACTATCTCATGCCCTTCATGATCGCCGGGGTCGTGGCGCTGCACATCTGGGCACTGCACATTCCGGGCTCGAACAACCCGGTCGGCGTCGAGGTCAAGTCGACCAAGGACACGCTGCCCTTCCATCCCTATTTCACCGTGAAGGACGGGCTGGCGCTCTCCTGCTTCCTGGTGTTCTTCGCCTATTTCATCTTCTTCATTCCGAACTATCTCGGCCATTCCGACAATTACGTCGAAGCCAACCCGCTGGTGACGCCGGCCCATATCGTGCCGGAATGGTACTTCCTGCCCTATTACGCGATGCTGCGCGCCGTGCCGTCGAAGCTCGGCGGCGTCTGCGCGCTCTTCGGCTCGATCCTGCTCCTGGCCTTCATGCCCTGGCTCGATACGTCGCGCATTCGCTCGGCCAACTTCCGCCCCGTCTATCGGGTGTTCCTGTTCATCTTCTTCGCCGACGTCGTTTGCCTCGGGTACGTGGGTTCGCAGGAGCCGATCGGACTCTTCATCCCGGCGTCGGAGATCCTCACGGCCTGGTACTTTATCCATCTCCTGATCATCACGCCGGCGCTCGGCTTCTTCGAGACACCGCGACAACTGCCGGCTTCCATCACGGAGGCCGTGCTGGGACCGCGTAGCGCGGGCGGATCGGGAGCCTTCGCGGCGGCCCGGACTGCCGCCTCGCCGTCGGTCGACGGCTGACCTCTGGCGATGCTCGGATCCTGGCTCATGACCCATCGCGCTCCTTCTTCTGTTCGCGCCGTTTCTCTCGCGATCGGCCTTCTCGCGGCCCCGCTCATCGGCTGGTCCCCCTCGGCCGCGGCTCAAGAGGCCGAACCCTCGCTGCCGCCGCATCAGTCCTGGTCCTTCTCCGGACCCCTCGGGGTCTACGATACCGCGCAACTGCAGCGCGGTTATCAGGTCTACCGGCAGGTCTGCTCGAATTGCCATGCGGCCAAGTTCATGTCCTTCCGCAACCTGGCGGAGCCGGGCGGTCCGGAGTTCTCGGACAGTCAGGTCAAGGCGCTGGCTGCGACGTTCAAGGTCCAGGACGGCCCGGACGATACGGGCGCCATGTATGATCGGCCCGGCCGCCCGTCGGATCCGTTCCCCTCGCCCTTCGCCAACGAGCAGGCGGCCCGTGCCGCCAACGGCGGAGCCCTGCCGCCCGATATGTCTACCCTGGCCAAGGCCCGCTCCTTCGAACAGGGCGGCCTTCGGTTCCTGCTGGACCCCTTCACCGAATACCAGGAGGAGGGGCCCGATTACATCCATGCCCTGCTCAACGGCTACAAGGATCCCCCGCCCCAGGGCGTGAAGATCCCAGAGGGCAAGTATTACAACGACTATTACCCAGGCCACGCCATTGGCATGCCGCCGCCGCTGAGCGACGGACTGGTCGACTATTCGGACGGGTCGCCGAAAACGGCGGAGCAATATTCGAAGGACGTTGCAGCGTATCTGCAATGGATGTCCGAGCCGACGCTCAACCAGCGCAAGCAGATGGGATTCAAGACGGTTATCTTCCTCGCCGTCTTCGCGGGGCTGCTGTTCGTCATCAAGCGCCGCATCTGGGCCGGCGTGAAGGACGCGAGCGGCACGGCCGGCGCTGGAACGATGCCGTTGATGGACCCCAAGCCGCGCATATGACACCCTCTCCGGGCCATGGTCCGGACGAACTCCGCCATGGTTCGAGGAAGGTTCACCGGCCCGAGTTTCAATCCCGCTCCGCCAACCAGGTGAGGGCGCCTGCGCCGGCTTTGGCTCCAGTGGCGAAACAGGCCTGGAGCAGGTAGCCGCCTGTCGGCGCTTCCCAATCGAGCATCTCTCCGGCGGCGAACGTGCCGGGGTGGCGGCGCAGCATCTGGCGCTCGTCGAGTTCGGCCGCGGGCAGCCCGCCCGCCGTCGAGATGGCGCCGGCGATCGGCAGGGTCGCGTCGAGCCTGACCGGGAGCGCCTTGACGAGACGCGCCAGCGCATCGTCGTCGAGGCTCCCCAAGGGATGCCCCTCCGCATGGGCGACCTCCTGCAACAACCCGACCGCGACCGGCCCGAGCTTCAGCGCCTTGCGCAAGGCGGTCGACACTGTGGCCTTGCCGCCTCGCGCCGACGCAAGTCGGGCCACCACGGCGTCGTGCTCCATGTCGGGCCGGAGATCGACGAGCAGGGTGGCGGTGCCTTCGGCCGCGATGGCGTCCCGCAACGGCCCCGATAGCGCATAGACGCCGCCGCCTTCGATCCCGTCCTGCGTCACCAGAGCCTCGCCGCGGGACCTGTGCTCGGCGAAGGACAGGCCGATGCTTTTCAGGGGCTCACCCTCGAACCGGTCGCGGAACATCGCCGACCAAGCGACTGCGAAACCGCAATTCGATGGTTTCAGCGGTTCCACCGCGATGCCCTCCGTGGTCAGCACCTCGGCCCAGCGCCCGTCCGAGCCCAATTGAGGCCAGGAGGCTCCGCCGAGCGCCAGGACGGTGGCGTCGAAGGTCTCGCCGACCAGTCCATCCGGCGTCTCGAACGAGAGTGTCCCGTCGGCGCTCCAGCCCGTCCAGCGGTGCCGGGCCTTGAAGGCGACGCCCTCGGCGTCGAGGCGCCTCAACCAGGCCCGGAGCAGGGGAGAGGTCTTGAAGCTCGCCGGGAAGACGCGGCCGCTCGTTCCGACCACGGTGTCTTCGCCGAGCGCCCGACACCAGCGGCGCAGCGCATCGGCGTCGAACTCCGCGATGGCCGGGCCGACCAGGGCCTGCGCCTCGCCGTAGCGGGGCAGGAACCGCTCGGGGTTCTCGCTGTGAGTGATGTTCAGGCCGCCCCGGCCCGCCATGAGGAACTTGCGGCCGGCCGTCGGCATGCGGTCGAAGACCGTGACATGCGTCCCGCCGCGCGCCAGGGTTTCGGCCGCCATTAGGCCGGAGGGACCGGCGCCGATGACGGCGACGCGTGGAGCTTGCGGAGACACGAGGGGCAGGAACCTTTCGACAATAGGTTCTTTTGGGATGGGCGTTCGCCGGTGACGATGCAAGCCGTGTCGCACGGAAGGCGTGGTCGAAACAGCACCGGCGCGCCGGCGGATCGCGGCGGTGGCTTGCAACGGGGCGACGACTCGGCCTTCAGTGGCACGCCATCCGGGGGAGCCCATCAATGACGGACCAGGACACGACCGCTCCGGATCACGAAGGCCATAAGCTAGCCGCGCGTGCCTGGTTCGAGAGCCTGCAATCGCGGTTGATCGCCGCGTTCGAGACGATCGAGGCCGAAGGACCGGCCGGCTCGGACGAAGCACCCACGGCTCCCGGCCGCTTTCAGCGCAAGCCGTGGACGCGGACGGACCACACGGGAGTGCCGGGCGGCGGCGGTACCATGGCGATGCTGCATGGCCGCGTCTTCGAAAAGGCCGGCATCCACGCCTCCACGGTGCATGGAAGCTTCGCTCCGGAATTCGCCAAGCAGATGCCGGGCGCCTCCGAGGATCCGCGCTTCTGGGCCTCGGGCATCTCCCTCATCGCCCACCCGTGGAACCCCAATGTTCCGGCGGTTCACATGAACACGCGGTTCGTCGTGACCAGCAAGGCCTGGTTCGGCGGCGGAGCCGACCTCACCCCGGTGCTCGACCGCCGCCGCACACAGGACGATCCCGACAGCCTGGCGTTCCATGCGGCTCTCAAGGCGGCCTGCGACGCCCATGCCGATGTCGCCTCCTATCCCAAGCTGAAGGACTGGTGCTACACCTATTTCCACCTGCCGCATCGCAACGAGCCGCGCGGCATCGGCGGCATCTTCTACGATTATCTTGGCGACGATTGGGAGCGGGACTTCGCCTTCACCCGCTCGGTCGGCGAGGCCTTCCTCGACGTCTATCCCGCGCTCGTGCGGCGCAACATCGCCGCGCCCTACGAAGCGGCCGAGCGCCGCGAGCAACTCATCCGACGCGGCCGCTACGTGGAGTTCAACCTTCTCCACGACAGGGGCACGATCTTCGGCCTGAAGACCGGTGGCAATGTCGAGTCCATCCTATCGTCGCTACCCCCTGCGGTGATCTGGCCCTGACCGATCTTAGCGGCGCCTCTCGCCTCCTTCCGCAGGCTTAGATTGTGCTAAGATTGTGGCGCTCGTCCTTCATATTGTTTCTGATCTGCAAGCTTCGCTCAAGGCCGTCCTGTCTCTCTAGGGTGTGAGATGCCGGCCGGGTTCGACGCGAGAACGGGGGCGGAGCATCGACGTGGCCCGCCCGGAGGAGGGTGTCGGCTCCTGCGGGAGGGCGAGACCTCGATGCAATCGACCTATGCCGGGTACCAATTCTACGCCCGCAATCCGACCGCCAGTCTCCAGCGCATCGCTTCGAAGCCCGAGGTCGCCCGCGAGACGGCCTACTACCGGGCCCATATCGGCAAGGTGAAGACCGTCGATGATCTCATTAAGGACAAGCGGCTTTACGCCTATGCGTTGAAGACCTATGGCCTCGAGGATGCGATCCCGAACCGCGCTTTCATCCGCAAGGTCCTGACGAGCGACCTGACCCAGCCGAAGAGCTTCGCCAACGCATTGACCGATCCGCGCTATCGCGCGCTCGCGGCAGCCTTCGGCTTTACGACCTCCGGCCAACTGCCGACAACGGCCGTAGCCCAGGATGCAGGCGAGGAGGACGAGACCCTCGGCCTCTACAGCAGCCGCAATCTCGTGGGCACGACGCAGCAGGCTGACATCACCTATTACCGATCCCACATCGGCAACGTTCATTCGATCACCGACCTGACGTCGGATTCACGGCTCTACCGCATCGCTCTCCAGGCCTACGGGCTCGACCCGACGACGACCTCGACCAAGACCATCACCCAGCTTCTCGAAAGCGATCGATTCGATCCTCAGAGTTTCGTCGACCAGAGCGGCGCCACGGGAGACGGCGCTCAGTCGCTGGCCTCGATCCAAGCGGCCGTGTCGCGCTACGCCGCCACCGTCGGCACCGATGCCGCTTCGCAGCAGGGTGCCGCCGTCGAGACCGCCTATTATCGGTCCGCCATGGCCGACGTCCACACGGTGGACCAGTTCCTCAGCGACGGCCGGCTCGTCGCCTATACGGCCCAGGCCTATGGCCTCGCCGGCAGTGCCGATGCCGTCCGCACCTACGCCGAGGCCCATGGCGTCAAATCCGGCGTCGGCATGACGGCGGCCGAGACCTCGGACCTGTTGCGCTCCGTGCTGACCAGCGAATTGACGAAGCCCGGCAATGCCGCGGACGCCATCGGCGGCGGGTTCCGGGATCTCGCGGGTGCCCTGGGCTTCGGCGCCCAGCGCCTCCAATCCGCCGGCGACATGGCCGATACGGTCGCGCGCTACACCCAGGCGCTGGGCGGCGATGCCTCGGGTCAGGCCGCTTCTGCCGAGACGGCCTATTACAGGGCCACGGTACCGACGCTGACGTCTCCGGACCAACTGGCGGCCGATCCGCGGCTCCTGGCCTATGTCACGACGGCGTTCGGCCTCGTTTTCCCGGCAGGATCGACGGCGGCGACGCAGGCCGCCACGGTCTCGGCGGCACTGTCGGGAGACCCGACGGATCCTTCCGGCACCGCAGCGCGCCTCGGCGCCCCATTCGTCGCCCTGGCTTCGGCCTTCAACAGCGCCAAGCCGGTCTATGCCCAATCGGCATGCTCGGCCGAATCGACGATCGACCTCTACACGCAGAGGACCGCGAGCGACCCCGCGGCCGCTTCGGAGACGGATTATTACCGGGCGACGATGCCGGGCGTGAAGAGCGTCGACGCGCTGCTCGGAGACAGCCGGCTCCTGGCCTATGTGGTCAAGGCTTTCGACATCGCGGTGCCGGCCGGCGCCTCGGAGGTCGATACGCGGGCGCACCTCAGGGCCGTGCTGACCAGCGATCCGGCCGATCGAGCCGGGGCCGCGGCGGCGGGCGGAACCGCCACGCGTCGGCTGGCCTCGGCCTTCCGCTTCGACGCCACCGGCACCGTCTCGTCCCCGAGCCGGCCCGAAGCCGCCACCACGGGTGTGCAGACCGCAGCCGCGATTCAGGCGACGGGCGACCTCTATGCGGAACGTCTCGGACCGGATCCGAGCCAGCAGGCGCAGGGCAGGATCGAGTCGGACTACAGCCAGGCGGTGATTGCCGCCGCCACGACGGTCGACGATGTGATCGGTGATCCCCGCGTCGTCGACTATCTGGCGACGGCCTACGACATCGGCTTCAAGCCGACCGCGACCGACGCCGACCGCGCCCTGGCGATCCACGCTCTTCTGACCAGCGATCCCGACAATCCGAAGAGCGCCGCCAGCCAGCAGGGCAATAGCGCCCGCGCGCTCGCCGCCGCCTTCACCTTCTCCCGATCCTACCAGGGCGATGCCGCCATCGGCCGAAACGGCCGGCCCGACCTCGTGGCCTTCGCCGATGCCTTCAACTTCGACAAGACGGGTCAGGTGGCGCCGCCCCGTCTGGCTCAGCCGGCGCGAGACACCGCCGCGACACTGGCGCTCTATGCCAAATCCACCGCGGCCGCGAACCGGGGCAAGACGTCCGCCCAGGCCGAGGCCGCCTATTTCGAGGCCTCGATCGGCGACGTCCGGACCCTCGGCGGCTTCCTCTCGGATCCGCGTCTCGTGGCTGTCGCCACCGCCGCCTATGGCGTGGTGCGCCCGGCCGGCCTCTCCGACGCCGCCTGGACGAGCCGGCTGACGTCGGTGCTCACCAGCGACCTCGCCGATCCGAAGAGCACCGCCAACACGCTTGGAGCCGGTGCCCGCAAACTCGCGGCAGCCTTCGCCTTCGCGAAAGACGGCTCGGTGTCGGCCTCCCCGGCCCAGGCTGCACAATCCGGCAAGGCCGCGATCCTGATGGCGGATCCCTACGCCAAGGACGCGATGGAGACCGAAGCCGGAATCAACAACCCCGGCGTCCGACTGGCTCTCTATTTCACGCGCCTCGCTCCGACCGTGACCGACATGTACCAGATCCTTGCCGACAAGGCGCTTCTGAGCGTCGCCAAGACGGCGCTCGGCCTGCCGGACGGCTTTTCCAAGCTGAACATCGACTCCCAGGCGAGGATGCTGGCCGCCAAGATCAAACCCTCCGATCTCTCCGATCCGAAGAAGCTCGACCTCTTCGTCAAGCGCTTTGCCGTCCTCTACGATACCGCCAAGCTAACCAACACGCCGCCGAGCACGATCTTCGATTCCATGGCCAGCGGCACCGATACCACGAGCAATTCGCTGCTCAGCACGCTCTACAACAGCCATCAGAGCAGCGATCAGTCGTCGGTCCTGCAACTGTTCGCGCAAAGCTAGCGTGAGATTGCGACGTGTTAACCTTAAGAAATGGTTGTGGCGTACGAAGAAAGTTAACTCTCGTTAACAGTTACAATTCGTGTCAAATTGCAGGCGTTGCACAACGGTCGGTAGCGGGACAGATCCCCGAACTGCCGAGCCGGCAGACTTGAGGGTTTGTCCTATGCGCGTCTCTTTGCCCGTCTTAAATCGCCGTCATGCCTTGGCTGCGTCTCTGGCTTTCGGATTGGTGGCTGCCGGTGCCTCGGCGGTCGTGGCGGATACGATGGTGCAGGGCACACAGCCCGCCACCACCGCCACTGCGGTTGCGGCGCCGGATGCGGCCGGCAAGCCTTTGTCGCCCGAGGCCCGGATCGTGGTCGTCGAATGGAAGATCAAGAAGGGCCACGAGCAGGAGTTCCTGGACTATTGGTCCACCAAGTCGACCATTCCGGACCGCACCGGCCTCATCGCCGAATTCATGTCCGGCGAGGAGAGTCGCGAGCAGTTCCCCTGGATCAATTGGGCGGCTGCGGAGAGCGGCGACTATACCGTCTTCTATAATGTCGGGATCTGGCGCCGGGCCGACGACTTCATGGGCCAGATCGGCAAGTATATCGACAACAACCGGCCGCCGATGGCCTTCGAAGCCGACCACCGTCATCGCGTCTTCCTCGCTCCAGTGAAATGGCGCATCGGCATGGCCAGCCTGCCGGCCAAGGACGCCGAAGGGGTGAAGTGACCCGGAGCCAAGATTCCGAGCCCGCCGATCGGCTGCGTAAAGCGGCCGATCGGCCAGAGATCTGTGCCGGGGCCTGTCTTCGATCGTTTTGCAACCTGATGCCTACGGAGCTTTAACGCTTCTCCGTCACGCTTCGCCTGGAGACGCCGCCGCATGGCGGGGCCCGGGAGCGAGTGCGATGCAGTCTATTGGCGCTGTCTTCATTGCCGTCTTGGCAGCGGCTTACGGCACCGCGGCTCCTCACGGTGTCGTCCGCGCCGACGTATCCGTTGCGCCGGTCGGCGAGGCCTATGTGGCCGAACTCGACGCCGATTGGAACGTCACCCGCGAGGTCAGGGTGGCCTGCCCCGCGGAGGCGGGCTGCACGGTCGATCTTCCGCTGAGCGACCCGGATTTCGCCGCCGTGCATGTCCGCTTCGCCTCACCGCAGGCGGGGACCGTCGCGGTGACGAGCCGGATCGAGGATCTCAGTGGCCGCGCTTCTAGCCAGGAAGCCGAAAACCTGGCGCTCGACCACGCCGGCTTCGGTGCCTCTCATTATGTGGCCACCATGACGGGGGAGGCCTCGGCCGGGCGCACCATCATGATCGCGGTGAAGATCCCGGGTTGGACGGCACCGGAGGCCGTTGGCGTCTCGCATGGTGCCGAGCGGACCTGAAACGGGCCTGCGATTCCCGACGTCCGACCCGCGCCGTCTTTGCGTCTGTCTGCCGCACGTGGTCCGTGCTAGGACGGCGGTCTCGACCGTAGGACCGGGATTGTCGTCGAGGCGACATGATCCCGGTTCAAGCGGATGGATCAGCGCCGTTGCGCCCGGCATCGCCGGGTAGGGTGCGTAGGACGGAGAATCGCGATGGATTTCAAGAAGGGCGATATCGTGCAGCTGAAGTCGGGCGGCCCCGCCATGGTGGTGACGGGCGAAGCCGGCGAGGGCGTGCAGGTGCTCTGGTACGGTGAGATCGTCGACGAGATCAAGACCGGCACAGTGCCGGGCTTCTGCCTCGTCGAGGCCGAACTCGAAGAGGCCGACGACGAGGCCTTCGGCCGCCGCTGATCTCGTCCCTGTCCGGAGCCGGGCCGCGGGCTGTAACCCCGGCTTGACGCTGCGCGTAGGAGGGTTGCGACCGATCCTGAGGCGCTTAGCGCCCGGGATCCGATCGGTCGTGGTGGAGGCCCTTCGGGGTCACGCCTCCTTCTAGGGATATTCGACATGCTCAATATGAAGCGCCACCTCGCGCCCGTCGCGATGGCCTCCATTCTCACGCTCCTGGCCGCCTCGGCGGCCCGGGCCGAAGCTCTCCACGAGCGCGGAACGATCACGTCGGTCGACGGCTCGGTCGTGAAGGTCAAGGACCGCGACGGCAAGGACGTGATGTTCAATCTCGACGACGGCTGGAAGATCGTCGGTGCCAGCAAGGCGTCGATCGCCGACATCAAGCCTGGCACCTTCATCGGCACCGCCACGGTCGGCGAAGACTCCGGCATGAAGGCTCTCGAAGTCGTCGTGTTCCCGGAAGCCATGAAGGGCACCGGCGAAGGCCATTACGCTTGGGATCTTCAGCCCAAGACCATGATGACCAATGCCACGGTCAGCAACGAAGTGAAGGGCAGCGACGGCAAGAGCGTCACGCTCGCCTACAAGGGCGGCGAGAAGAAGGTCGACATCAAGGATTCGACCCCGATCGTCATGCTGGGCGAGGCCACCAAGGCCGATCTCGTGGCCGGCGCCAAGGTCTTCATCAACGCGCCCGGCATGACGGGTGACAAGATCACCCCGGGCGCCGTCGTGGTCGGCAAGGGCGGCGTCACCCCGCCGATGTGATCTGCCGGCACCGCATCTGATCACCGATCCAGCCGCGAGGCTGGATCGCCAAAGGGGACCCGGTCGCGAGGCCGGGTCTTTGCTTGTCAGGGCAGCCTCGCCGCTGCGGTGCTTCCGCAACGGCCATCCCTGCTCTAAGAGACGGGGCCCGCCCGGCCGTCACAGACTCGCGAATCCCCAGGACCCTGCATGCCGAAGCGTACCGATATCGCCACGATCATGATCATCGGCGCCGGCCCGATCGTCATCGGCCAGGCTTGCGAATTCGACTATTCGGGCACCCAGGCTTGCAAGGCGTTGCGCGAGGATGGCTACCGCATCGTTCTGGTGAATTCCAATCCCGCCACCATCATGACCGACCCGGACATGGCGGACCGGACCTATGTCGAGCCGATCACGCCCGAGATCGTCGCCAAGATCATCGCCGCCGAGCGCCATGCCGTGCCGGGCGGCTTCGCGCTTCTGCCGACGATGGGCGGCCAGACGGCGCTGAATTGCGCGCTGGCCCTCGAGAAGATGGGCACGCTGAAGGAGCATGACGTCGAGCTCATCGGCGCCACCGCGGCCGCGATCGACAAAGCCGAAGATCGCGAGCTCTTCCGCGACGCCATGACGAAGATCGGCCTCGACACGCCGCGCTCCCACCATGTCGGATCGCTGACGGAAGCGCTGGCCTGCATCGACGACATCGGCCTGCCGGCCATCATCCGGCCCTCCTTCACCATGGGCGGGACGGGCGGCGGCATCGCCTACAATCGCGACGAGTACATCGAGATCATCGAGCGCGGCCTCGACGCGTCTCCCACCTCGCAGGTGCTGGTGGAGGAGAGCGTGCTCGGCTGGAAGGAATACGAGATGGAGGTCGTGCGCGATCGCGCCGACAATTGCATCATCGTCTGCTCGATCGAGAACGTCGACCCGATGGGCGTCCACACCGGCGATTCCATCACGGTGGCGCCTGCGCTGACGCTGACCGACAAGGAATATCAGATCATGCGCGACGCCTCGCTGGCGGTGCTGCGCGAGATCGGCGTCGAGACCGGCGGCTCCAACGTGCAATTCGCCGTCGACCCGTCGAACGGCCGCATGATCGTCATCGAGATGAACCCGCGCGTGTCGCGCTCCTCCGCGCTGGCCTCGAAAGCCACGGGCTTCCCCATCGCCAAGGTGGCCGCCAAGCTGGCGGTCGGCTACACGCTGGACGAGATCCAGAACGACATCACGGGTGGCGCCACCCCGGCCTCCTTCGAGCCGACGATCGACTATGTCGTCACCAAGATCCCGCGCTTCGCCTTTGAGAAGTTTCCCGGCGCCGAGCCGCTGCTCAATACCGCCATGAAGTCGGTCGGCGAGGCCATGGCGATCGGCCGGACCTTCGGCGAGAGCCTGCAGAAGGCGCTGCGGTCGCTGGAGACGGGTCTCAACGGTCTCGACGAGATCCCGATCGACGGCCTCGTGCCGGGGGAGGAGAAGGCCGCACTGCGCGCCGCCCTCGGTCGCCCGACGCCCGACCGTCTCCTCGTGGTGGCTCAGGCCCTACGCCACGGCATGAGCCATGCCGAGATCCACGAGGCCTGCCGCTTCGATCCCTGGTTCATCGCCCAGATCCAGGACATCGTCGATCTCGAGGAGAAGGTGCGCCGTTTCGGCGTTCCGCAGACGGCGCCGAACCTGCGCGCCCTCAAGGCGGCCGGCTTCTCGGATGCGCGCCTCGCGGCCCTCACGGGCCAGGACGCGACTGATGTCACGGCGCTGCGTCGCTCCCTCGGCATCCGGCCCGTGTTCAAGCGCATCGACACCTGCGCGGCCGAGTTCGCCTCGCCGACCGCCTACATGTATTCCACCTACGCGCCCCCTTTCGCGGGCGGGGTCGTCGACGAGGCGCGCCCGACCGATCGCGAGAAGATCGTGATTCTCGGAGGCGGCCCGAACCGGATCGGCCAGGGCATCGAATTCGACTATTGCTGCTGCCACGCCTGTTTCGCGCTGTCGGACGCCGGCTACGAAACCATTATGATCAACTGCAACCCCGAGACCGTGTCGACCGACTACGACACGTCGGACCGGCTCTACTTCGAGCCGCTGACGGCCGAGGACGTGCTGGAGATCCTCGAGGTCGAACGATCCAACGGCACCCTGAAGGGCGTGATCGTGCAGTTCGGTGGCCAGACGCCGCTGAAGCTCGCCCATGCCCTGCAGGAGGCCGGGATCCCGATCCTCGGCACGTCCGTCGATTCCATCGACCTCGCCGAGGACCGGGACCGCTTCAAGCGCCTGCTCGACAAGGTGGGGCTGAAGCAGCCCAAGAATGCCATCAGCTATTCGGTCGAACAGTCCCGGCTGGTCGCCGCCTCGCTTGGCCTGCCGCTGGTCGTGCGCCCTTCCTACGTGCTCGGCGGCCGCGCCATGGCGATCATCCGCACCGAGGCTGCGCTGGATTCCTACCTGCTCGACGTTCTGCCGGGCCTCGTGCCGCCCGAGGTGAAGACGCGCTACCCGAACGACAAGACCGGGCAGATCAACACCGTCCTCGGCACCAACCCGCTGCTCTTCGACCGCTATCTGTCGGATGCCATCGAGGTCGATGTCGACGCGCTCTGCGACGGCGAGGACGTGGTCGTGGCCGGCATCATGCAGCACATCGAAGAGGCCGGAATCCATTCGGGCGACAGTGCCTGCTCGCTGCCGCCCTATTCGCTCGATGCCGAGACCATCGCCGAGATCGAGCGCCAGACCCGCGTCCTGGCGCTGGCCCTCGGTGTCGTCGGGCTGATGAACGTCCAATATGCCATCAAGGAAGGCACCATCTTCGTGCTGGAGGTGAATCCGCGCGCCTCCCGCACGGTGCCCTTCGTCGCCAAGGTCATCGGCCGCCCGCTCGCCAAGATCGCGTCGCGCATCATGGCGGGCGAGAAGCTGGCCAGTTTCGACCTGTCGGTCCTCGACTACGACCACGTCGCCGTGAAGGAAGCGGTGTTTCCCTTCGCGCGATTCCCCGGCGTCGATACCGTTCTCGGGCCGGAGATGCGCTCCACCGGCGAAGTCATGGGTCTCGACCGCTCGTTCGACATCGCCTTCGCCAAGAGCCAACTCGGTGCCGGCGTGGCGGTGCCCACCAAGGGAACGGTCTTCGTGTCGGTGAAGGATGCCGATAAGCCCCGCGTCGTCGACACCATCAGGGCCCTCTCCGATCTTGGCTTCAAGATCCAGGCAACCGGGGGAACGCTGAAGAGCCTGCGGGACGCCGGCATCACGGCCACCAAGGTCAACAAGGTGTCGGAGGGGCGGCCGCACGTGGTCGACGCCATCAAGAACGGCGGGATCCAGCTCGTCATCAACACGACCGAGGGCGCCCGCGCTCTGTCCGACTCGCGCGATCTCCGCCGCGCCGCGTTGCTGCACAAGGTGCCGTATTACACCACCCTGGCGGGCGCCATCGCGGCAGCACGCGGCATCGGCGGCTATCTCGGCGGCGAACTGGAAGTGCGGGCGCTACAGGACTACTTCCAGTGACGTACCGCGCCCGGAACCCGATGTGACTGCCGCAAGTTGACGGCGTTCTGCGCCCGGATCATCCTGGCGTCCCCCTCGAACCGACGTCGCGCCACCAGGGCCGGGCGCATCCGGGAGCGCCGGTCTGTTCGATCCCCAAATCGCGCTGCGGTCACATCTTCGCAGCGAATCGTTGAGAGTGAATGAGATGGACAGAGTGCCGATGACCGTCGCGGGCTATTCCGCGTTGGAGGCCGAACTCAAGATGCGCCAGCAGGAGGAACGCCCCCGGATCATTCAGGCGATCTCGGAAGCGCGGTCCCATGGCGACCTGTCCGAGAACGCCGAATACCACGCCGCCAAGGAATCGCAGTCGCTGAACGAGGGCCGCATCGCGGAACTCGAGGACAAGCTGTCGCGCGCCGAGGTGATCGACGTCTCCAAGCTGTCGGGCTCGACGGTCAAGTTCGGCGCCACAGTGACCCTGGTGGACGATGACACCGAGGAAAAGAAGGTGTTCCAGATCGTCGGCGAGAACGAGGCCGATGTGAAGTCCGGCAAGGTCTCCATCACGTCGCCCACCGCCCGCGCCCTGATCGGCAAGAAGACGGGCGACAGCGTCGAGGTCAACACGCCCGGTGGCGGCAAAAGCTACGAGCTCCTCGACGTTGCGTTCCGCTGACCTCACGCGAGAGACCCCATGACCGTCATCCCGCGTCGGGCCGCGCTCGGCCTCCTGGTCTCGGCCGCCGCCGGTGCGGCGCTGTCGCTCGGCCGCCTGTCGCCGGCCGCCGCTCAGGGTCTTGCTCCGACGCCCTTCGGAGACAGCGTCGGTCTGCCGGCCGGGTTGCGCTTCCGCGACGTGGTGGTGGATGCATCCCGGCTGGCGCGGCTCGGCAACGAGGCCGGTGCCGCCCTGGTCACGCAGGTGATGACGCGGCAATTGCAGGAGGTCTTCGCCGACCTGATGGCGCCGCGCAGCGCGGCCGGCGCGACGCTCGTGGCAAAGATCTCGTCCATCTATCTCGGCAGCTATACCGGGTCGCGCGCTTATAATGGCAAGAGCGGCGGCGGAGGTGACGACAACCTCGAAGGGGTTGGCATCGTGTCGTCGGGAGGTCGGGTGCTGGCTCAGGTGCCGATTTTATCGGTGCTGACGCCCTCCTATAGCGGGGCCTGGTACCAGCCCAACATCGACGAGCTGCGGACGGTCTCGATCTGCCACCATTTTGCCTGGTGGCTGCGGCGGGAGATGGGCGTCTGACCCTCATCGATGTCGCGCGGGACGCCGGTGCCGCGCTGAAGCAGCGTCGCCTGCCGACCGGCACGAGCGCCTGGGTTCTCAGCGACGGCAAGATCGGCGACGAGGTTCAGTGTTTCGGGATCGCCGAGGAACTGGGTCTCCGTCCGGAGCGACGGCTGATCGCCCCGCGCGCCCCCTGGTCCTGGCTGACACCCTGGGGACCGATCGATCCTCGCGAGGGGACGGACCGTCCGGGCAGCGCCATCGCGCCGCCCTTTCCCGATGTGGTCCTGGCGGCCGGACGCCGCACCGTGCCTTATCTGCGCCGGGTTAAGCGTGCCTCGGGCGGGCGTACCTTCACGATCTTCGTCAAGGACCCCTACACGGGCACGGGCACCGCCGACGTGATCTGGATCCCCGAGCACGACAAGCTCCGGGGCGACAATGTCGTTGTGACGCTGACGCCTGCTCATCGGCTGCGACCCGGCGTCCTCGCGGCGGCACGGGCCGAGCCGGATTTGCGGATTGCGGCGCTACCACATCCGCGCGTTGCCATGGTGCTGGGGGGCAAAGGCGTCAATCACGACTTTTCCGACCAGGACATCTCCAATCTCGTCGGCATCGCGGCGACGATCGCCGCCGGCGGAGCCAGCCTGATGGTGACGCCGTCGCGCCGGACGCCGCCAGCCGCCCTGATGGCGATCGGCGCCGCTCTGTCTGGCGCCATCGGTGAAGGGCGGGCTTTCGTCTGGGACGGGCAGGGGACCAATCCCTACCCCCAGATCCTGGCGCATGCCTCGGCGATCCTAGTGACAGGCGACAGCGCCAATATGGTGGGCGAGGCCTGCGTCACGGGCGTCCCCGTCCATGTCTACGAACCGTCGGGAGGGCATCCCAAGGTGACGCGCTATCTTGATCGGTTGACTGAGATCGGGGC
Source organism: Janthinobacterium lividum (assembly GCA_050920985.1). GTDB lineage: Bacteria > Pseudomonadota > Alphaproteobacteria > Rhizobiales > Beijerinckiaceae > Lichenihabitans. The sequence goes on from JBPBQY010000068.1 coordinate 29,560, forward strand.
GGTGCGACGCTGGGCGGGCCGCCTGGAGCAGTGGAGCTACGAACCAATCGACTCTGCGCCGGTAACGGCAGCCGCGATCGCGGAGCGCTTCCGAATGTTCCGTCAAGGCTGACGCGATCCTCGCCGACAGGGCGAAGTCAGGCGAAGACAACGGCACCGCCATATTCGCAGACGCGGTCGCGCCCTGCGCGTTTTGCGGCGTAAAGAGCCTCGTCGGCCTGTGCCAGGAGCTGGATCACGCTAATGGCAGAAGGTCCCAGGGTAGCGGTGCCGAGGCTCGCCGTGATCTGCAACGCGCCGCTCTGTGTCCGGACCTCGAGGGCCGCGACCGCTCGGCGGATCTTGTCGGCGAGCGCCATCGCGGCGTCCCGTCCAATGCCGGGAAGGAGGGCGACGAATTCCTCGCCACCGAGGCGGGCGAACGTGTCCTGCTGTCGGAGGACGCACTGGCAGGCCTTCGAGACGGCCTTCAGCACATCGTCTCCCGTGGCATGGCCGTAGGTGTCGTTGATACTCTTGAATCGGTCGAGGTCGATGGCCACGAGTGACAATGGCTCCCTGGCCCGCTGGCAGCTCTGAAACGCCTTCTCGGCCACTTCGAAGAAATGTGCGCGATTGGCAGCCCCGGTGAGATGATCGGTTCGCAGAAGGCGCCGGAGCTTGTCGGCGTCGAAACTCGGTCCCGCCACCGTGCGGATGACGGCCGTGAAGCCGAGGATCCTGCCGTCGTTGTCGCTTTCGCTCTGCACCACGACGAGCCGCTGGCATCGGCGGCGTCCGCCGTCCGCGGTGCGGATCCAACGCTCATCGAGATGCCAGCCCTCGCGACGTGCAACGGCGATCATCTCGTTCGCCAAAGGGCCGATATCGTCCGGGTTCTTGGCGTCGAAGAGGTCGAGCGTTCCGCCGATGACGTCGTCCTCGTCCAGGCCGGTGTCGGCCAGCAAGGTCGGTTTGACGCTCTCGATCCGACCGGACTGATCCAGCGAGAGAACCGAAAAGTCGTCTGCATCGCCGAGCAACGTCGAGAACCAAGTCTCGGCCTGTTTCAATCGACGCTCCTGTGTCACTTGGCGTGACACGTCGGTCAGACAAGCCAAGAAACGCTGGCTGCTGAGCTTGCTCAAGGTACAGCTCAGGACCTTGGGTTCCACGGATCCGTCGTAAGCCCCGGCGCTGATGAAGATCCGGTGGCTGTCGCACACCGTGCCTCGTGGGGCCGCAAACGCCTCCATGAGGTTGCGCAGTTCAGGACTGGTGTTCTCCAACGCCTTGAAGAAGTTCAGCACGAAAGGCGTTCCGCTCGCCTCCTGCAGCATCTGCATGGCGACCGGATTGATCAGGCCGACGGTGCCGTCGCCGCTGAGATCGACCAGGCCAACCGGGCAGGTGTAGAGAAACTGCGTCAGGTGCGACAGCTCGTCGTCCCGTTCGTCGCCCATAGTTGCCGTCTCGCTCAACGTCTGATGAGAATATAATGACGAGCGATCGTTAGCGTTTTGAGAAGACGAAGACGGACCGGAGTGGGCCGCATGCGTAATGTCAGCACGTAATCGAGTTCCTCGTCTAGCTCCGTTTCATCCTCAAAGCGCTGCGCGACCATGAAGTTATTCATGCACTGGCCGATCTCGGACATAAAGTGCGTGCCCATGACTGATTCGCGGGCTATGCCGGCCATATTCGATTCTGTTATATTGTAAACCACCACGGTTCCGTCGGCGACCATACCCACCACACCGAACGGCAGAGCATCGATCTCTGCCGGCGGTAGCCGGTCGAGAACCTCGACGCCGATGTCGCTGAAGCCGAGCGCTGGCCGGCGCTCGGCGTCGGATCTGGGTGGTATTGACATGGCATGGTCCGATCAGGGCAGACGGAGAGGCTCAGGCGGCGGCTGTGAGCGGGAGAGAAGACAGGGAAACGTGGGGCAGTCGCCGAATTTCGGGCCGGGCGAACAGGTATCCCTGCATGAGCGAAAGACCCATTCCGCGCAGGGTCCGGGCTTCCGCTTCCGTTTCGACGCCTTCGGCGAGTACCGTGGTGCCGAGCGCGCGGGCCATCTCACAGGCGCTGGACACGATGATCTGGCGGCGACGGTCGGCATCGATCCCTCTGATCAGATCCATGTCGAGTTTCAACAGGTCCGGGCTCAACTCTGCCAGGAGATTGAGGCCGGCATGCCCGGCGCCGAAGTCGTCGACGGCGGTGATGAATCCAAAACGCTTGTAGGATTCGACGATGTGGGACAGGTGGGCGACATCCACGACGCGTTCCTGTTCGGTGAACTCGAACATCAGCCGGGTCCGCGATAGGCCGACCCGTTCCGCGGCAGCGAGCGACGTGCGGATGCAGGCAGCCGGCTCGTAGACGGCATTGGGCATGAAGTTGATCGACAGTTTAAGGCTGTCGTCGTCGAACAAACGGCCTGCCGTCTCGATCGCCTTCACGCGGCAGCTCTGGTCGAATTGATAGCGGTTCTGTTCCGTGACCTGCGACAGGACCGTATGAGCCGGCTCGCCCGCCGGACCTCTCACCAATGCCTCGTAACCCCACACCTTGCCGGCATCGAGATCGACGATGGGCTGAAAGGCCATCGTGAAATCCATCTCGGGTCCTGGGTTTCTGCAGGACTGGCACGGGCTGCTTCTCATGTCTAACTCTCAGGACTGTCTTTTGTTGATCTGGAGGATCGCTGTCAAAAGTTGACATAGGGAAAATACCACGGGCCATTAAACGCCAGAGTTGCATCTACCGCTGTTCATTTGATGCATACAAAGGCTTTTTTGTCCGACATTTCGCCGCAGGCGTCCTGTCGTCGCGCGCCTACCAGTCAGCGGCCTTGCCCATGGCGTTGAGCGGCAAGGCTGAACCGATGGCGATAGCGACCGGGCGTTCGGCGGTGGACAAAGTTCGGGACGCCCAACTCTCTACGGACAGACGCAGCTCTTCTGGATCCGTGTCTGGTTCGGGAACCAGAAAGGCCTTCAGCCGGGATCCTTCGTCCGGGCGCATCAGACGCACCGCGGCCTGATGCACGCCCGGGCGAGCTTCCAAGCGTTCCGCCACCTCCGTCGGCGAGACATTGATGCCGCCCACCTGCACCATGCCGTCACGACGCCCGGCCAGCATGAAAGTGTCAGAGCCTATGCGCGAGATCCGATCCATCATGGTCACGTCCCGTCCCGATCGGTGGGTCAAGACAGGCGCAGCGGGATCGAAGGGGTCGGCGAAGACCCATTGTGGCATAAGGCGGAAGGGCGCCAATGGATCATCGCGCAGCGCGATCCCGGCCGTCTCCGACGATCCATAGACTTCGGTCAGGCCCGCCAGCCCTGCGGCTTTCAGCCCGGCACTCAGAGCGGGCGGGCACGGTGCCGTCGAAGTGACGCCCCAGACATCGTTCGTCCAGGTGGGAAGGCTGCGCTGCAGAAATGCCCAGCGGTCCGGAAACGATACCAGGAGATCGCCTGATCGAAAAGCCGCGCCGAGGGCGCCGGCGCCCGACGCTTCTGCGGACAGCACAGGCACACCGAGCCGATCGGGCAGCAGGGCACAGAACAGCAGGCCGTAGATGTGATGCTGCGGGACCAGCGCCACAATACGCCGTCGATCGGCCCATCGCGCCGCGAGAGCGTCGATCTCCGCCGCGAGATAATCCACCGTATGGGCGCAACGCTTGGGCCAGCCGTTCGAGCCCGAAGTGGTGACGGTGATCCGCGACACCCCTCCGCGCCAGGCCGCTTCGATGATGTCGAGCCAGTCTCCGAAACGTTCGGCGGACAGGAGACTGGCCTCGCTGCCGGTCTCGTGTAAGTGAAACATCTCGTTGGCGGCGGCCCCGAGGGACATGTATTCCAAGGAATCACAGCCGAGGCCGCCTTCGCCGAGCGCGAGATCATCGGGCCAGAGCGCGTGCCCGGCCACGGCCGGCCAGCGACCGCCAGCGCCCCGCGTCGCGCGAAGCTCGGCCGCCAGTAGGCTGCGCAGCACGCGCGAGAGCGAAGCACGGGACAGGATCGCTTGCGTCATCTTCCATATCTAAGGTGAAGAGGCCGGAATCCCAATCAGTGCCCTGGCCAGCCTGTTCCACTCAGCCTCGTTGGCCGGCAGGCCGAACCTCAACCACGATGGCCGATCCGCAAACGGTCGGGTGAGGATGCCGAAGCGGGCCAAAGCCTCGAAGCAGGCGAAGGCGTCGGGTCTCGCGGCGAGCCGAAACAGCGAAGTCCCGCCGAGAACCGTGAAACCTTCGCGGCTCAGCAACTCGTCGAGCCGTGCCGCGTCGCGATCGAGTCGGGCGCGGGCGGCGGCGGCCCAGCCGTCGTCGGCGAGGGCCTGCGTGCCTATGGCGAGCGCCGGGCCGCTGACTGCCCAGGGCCCGAGGGCCTGGCGCAGCCGGGCCGTCCAGGATGGTCCGGCGATGGCGAAGCCGAGGCGCAGGCCGGCGAGGCCGTAGAACTTGCCAAAGGAGCGCAGCACGATCGCATTGCCGGGCACGGCCGAGGCGAGGCTCCACGCCGGGGGAACGACATCCGCAAAAGCCTCGTCGACGACCAGCAGGCCGACCCGTCCCGCCAGGGCGGTGAGGTCGGCCGCAGCGACGAGGCGGCCGTCCGGGTTGTTGGGATTGACCACCACGGCGGCGTCGAAGCCGGCGAGGTCGTCGAGGTGCTCTACGGGCTCGACCGTGGCGCCGGCCGCGCGCCAACCGCGGGCGTGGTCGGCATAGGTGAAGCCGAGAACGCCGACACGCCCGGCCTGGAAGAGCCAGGGTAGTCCGGTGATGAGCGCTTCGGTGCCGGGTGCGCCGGTCACGTTCTGCGGGATCGCCCCATAGACACGAGCCGCCGCGGCTTCGAGCGATCGCAAAGCGGCGGCGTCGGGCAGGGCGGTCCAGGCCCTCGGGTCGATGTCAGGCAGCGGATAGGGAACGGGATTGATGCCGGTCGAGAGGTCCAGCCAGGGCGATGGCGCGCCGGGATAGGCCGCACGGGCGGCAGCGATCTCGCCGCCGTGGTAGGTGAAGCGACCCCGCTCTCCGCCGTCTGGCCCCATGTCCCTGTCCACCAGCGTCCCGCTCTGCTGCCTCGCCCTCGCGCTCGAGGCGCTCGTCGGCTATCCCGTCCCGCTCTACCGCGCTCTCGGCCACCCCGTCACCTGGATGGGAGCCTGGATCGCGCTGCTGGAACGCTGGCTGAACCGCGCGACCTGGAGCCAGGCGCGTCGCCGCGCCGCCGGTGTCTTCGCCCTGGCGCTCCTGCTGAGCGCTCCGGCGCTGGTGACGGTTCCGCTCGACCTCCTGCTGTCGCGCTTCTGGCCGGGCATCATCCTTCTGGCGGTGCTGGCGGCGACCCTTCCGGCGCAGCGCAGCCTGCACGACCACGTGCGCGATGTCGCGACGGCGTTGGACGACGGCCTCGATGCAGGGCGGCGAGCCGTCGGGATGATCGTCGGCCGCAACGTCGCGGTGCTCGACGAGGCCGGAGTCGCACGGGCCGCCATCGAAAGTCTCGCGGAGAATTTCTCCGACGGCATCGTGGCGCCGGCCTTCTGGCTGGCGGTCGGTGGCCTCACGGGCGGGGCGCTCTACAAGGCCACCAATACCGCGGACAGCATGATCGGCCACCGCAGCGAGCGCTACGCCGCCTTCGGCTGGGCGGCGGCGCGGTTCGACGACCTCGTCAACGTGCCGGCATCGCGGCTTGCGGCTCTCTGGATCATCGCGGCGGCGCCCGTCGCCGAGGCCTCGGCGTCGGGCGCCAGGAAGGCCGTGCGGCGCGACGCTCGCCATCATCGCTCGCCCAACGCCGGCTGGCCCGAAGCCGCCGTCGCAGGCGCTCTCGGGCTGGCCCTGGCGGGCCCTCGCGTCTACGGCTCCGAGCTCGTGTCCGATGCCGTCATGGGTGACGGGCGACGGGACGCCGGCTCGGTCGATATCCGGCGGGCGCTGCGGCTCTACCGCGGGGCCTGTGCCGTCCAGTTCATGGTCCTGGCGGTGCTGGCTGCCGTCGTTCTCCAGCCCTGGTGAAGCTCACGCCCGCGCGAAGACGATTTTCTGAGCACCCTGCCAGAGCGTCATTTTTCCGAGGGCTGCGAAGTTCTCCATTCCCGACGTGATAGTGATGAAGTGGTTGCCGGCGAGCTGGCCCATCTTGCAGGCGAAATGCACGCCGCCATAGGCGAGCAGGATCTCGGTCTCGCTGATACCGCCCGGATAGAGGATGAACTGCCCCGGTGCCGGATAGCTAGTGTGGTTCTCGTAGCCCACTTCGAAATCCATGTCGCCGAGCGGAATCCAGACGCCCTCACCGCTCCAGCGCACATGCACGATCTGGCTCTCGAAGGGCAGGCGGGCCAGAAAGGACGCGCAGGTCTTGGGCGCCAGCACTTCCTCCAACCGTGCGTCGAAGGTGAACGGGCCGGCGGTGATCTTCAACTGCGTCATCGATTGCTCTTCTTGCGGTGCCGGTCGCCCCTGCGACCCCGGGGTGGTGCCGTCATAGAGCACGGGCGGCGGATGGCGTCAGCCCACTCGGGACGGCGCCGTTCAGCGAGGTCGCCGACGGCGTCAGCGCGGCGCCCGAGACCGTTGCCACCAAGCCTCCGCTCAGCCGGTTGCGTAGGCTGAGGTCGAGATTGTGGCGCCGCGCGATGGCCCGGCAGATGGCGAGGCCGAGCCCGGTTCCCTCGGCGACGAGGCCCGGGGCGCGGAAGAAGCGATCGAAGACGCGCGGCAGCAATTCGTCCGGGATGCCGCAGCCGGTGTCCGCCACCTCCACCACGACGGCGCCGCGGTCGATGCGGACACCCACATCGACGATGCCGCCCTTCGGGGTGTAGCGCACCGCGTTCTCGATGAGGTTGGACACGAGCAGATGCAGGTCGCGGTCCACTCCTCGCAGCCATGCCGGTTCGGTACAGACCAGGCCGAGATCGATTTCCTTGCTCTCCGCCAGCGTGACGAAATCCGCCATGCAGGCGACGACCAACTCCGCCATGTCGATGTTTCGCGTCTCGCTCGGCCGGTCACCCGTCTCGTAGCGCGCCATGCGCAGCAACTGATCCACCAGCGCCGAGGCACGCCCCGCACCGCGCGCCAGTTCCGGCAGGGCAGCGTCGACTTCGGCCTGTCCCGCCCGGTCGGATCGCAGCAGATCGATCTGCAGCCGCAGAGCCGTCAGCGGCGTGCGGAGCTCGTGGGCTGCGTCCGACAGAAACTGCTTCTGCTGATCGAGGCTCAGCCGCCATCGGCCGATCAGGGCATTCATGGCCTCGACAAGGGTCGCGAACTCCGCCGGCACGCCGTCGAGATCGATCGGAGTATGGCTCTCCACGCTGCGTGCCGCGATGGTCCCGGCCAGCCGCTGCAGGCTGTTCAGCATCTGCCCGAGGCCCCACCCGACCACGATCCAGCCGAGGGGGATCGCCAGCAGAATCGGCAGAGAAGCCTCGAGGGCCGCCGTCCGGGCCAGACCGGCTCGGGTATTGGCGCGTTGCGATACCTGCACGCGCGTCGTGCCTTCCTGTGTCACGAAACTGCGCCAATGCTCCCCGTTCACCTTGGCATCGGCAAACCCGTCCGTGGGCGGAGGCGGAATAGGGTGGCTCGGGTCAGACGTGTAGATCAGGGCACCAGCCTCGTCCCTGACCTGGATCAGCGCCTCGTGGTTCCCATCGTAGACATGCCCGCGCGGCGAGCGCGCCGAGAGGCCCGGGCCGGCGTAGAAGGCAATGAGGCGGAGCTCCTCGTCGAGCAATCGATCGGCATCGTTCATGTCGATCTGATAGGCGATCGCGGCAGCGGCGAGGCTGATCGCCGTCAGGACTGCCGTAATCCACGCCAGAGCCACCCGGCGGACCGAGGAACTGCCTCGCCTCGCCTTAGCCACGGGCCAACGCGGCTCGTATCAGGCTTAACTTGAAACTGTTTGCCTTCGATCGACCGACACCCGGATTTGCGCGAAACCGGCGACCCGCAGAGATCGCCGGCAGCATCGTCATCCCCGGACCACCATCCAGCCCGCGCCACGGACGTTGTGGATGAAATCCTTGTCGAAGCGCTTGCGCAGAGAATGGATCAGCACGTCGAGCGCATTGCTCTCGACCTCCTCGCCCCAGCCATAAAGCCGCTCCTCGAGCTGCGCGCGGGACAGGATGATGCCCGGACGCTCCAGGAGGGCGCGCATGAGGGCGAATTCGCGCGCCGACAGCACGCGGCTCTGGTCGTGATACGTGAGCTCGTGCGTGGCGAGGTCGAGCGTCATGGTGGCGGTCTGCAGCATCGAGCGTGCGATGCCGGACCGGCGCCGCAGGACGGCGCGCATGCGCGCCACGAGCTCGCGCATGTCGAAGGGCTTGACCATGTAGTCGTCGGCCCCGAGATCGAGCCCCGAGATCCGGTCGTCGATGTCGTCCCGGGCCGTGATGACGAGGATCGGCGCCTTGTTGCCGGCCTGGCGCGTCGCGCGCAGTACGTCGATGCCGTTCTTGTCGGGCAGGTTGAGATCCAGCAGAACGGCCGAATAATCGTTGGTGGTGAGGGCTTCCTCGCCCTCGACGCCGCTCCGCGTCCAGTCGACGACCATGCTCTCGTTCTGCAGGGCCTGTTTCAGGCTCTTGCCGATCATGAGATCGTCTTCGATGAGGAGTACCCGCATGAGACCGGTCCCGGTTGCGAAACAATAGCTCCCGTTGAAGCGAAAGGGCACCGAGGCGTCAAGGCCGGGCAGCCGGCTGTGCTATAGAGGTTACGCATTCTTAATACTCTTCGGCGGGACGGGGACGCTTGCGAGTCGTCGATCCGTCCTTCTAAGAGGAGGTCCCATTGCGCAGATCCAGGGCGGCATTCGATGGCGACTTTCGAGGGACTCTCGGCCTTCCCCATCACGCCGATCGATCGCGACGGGACGGTCGACCTCGTCGCGCTACGCCGTTTGTTGAAGCCCCTCGTGTCGGCGGGCGTGGGTTCCATCGGCCTGCTCGGCAGTACCGGATCCTATCCCTACCTGACACGAACCGAACGTCGGCGTGCGTTGGATGCGGCTCTCGACGAGGTGGCGAGCCAAGTGCCGATCCTCGTCGGCGTCGGTGCGCTGAGGACCGATGAGGCCGTCCGGCTCGCCCAGGACGCCAAAGCGGCGGGGGCTGCCGCTGGCCTCTTGGCGCCGGTGTCCTATACGCCTCTCACCGACGATGAAGTCTTCCAGCATTTCAGGGCCGTGGCCGAAGGGTCGGGCCTGCCGCTCTGCATCTACGACAATCCGGGCACGACCCATTTCACCGTCTCACCCGCTCTGACGGGGCGCCTCGCCCGGATCGAGGGCGTGATGTCGGTCAAGAACCCCGCTCCTCCAGTAGGAGAGATCGCCGCCCATCTGGCGGAGCGCCGCGCCGTCGTGCCGCCCGATTTCTCTGTCGGCTACAGTGTCGACTGGCACGCGGCCGAGGCCCTGCTCGCCGGCGGCGATGCCTGGTACAGCGTCGCTGCCGGACTCTGGCCGCACCCCTGTGTGGCGATCGCCAGGGCGGCTCTGAATGGCGATGCTGTGGAAGCCAGGCGCCTCGATGGCGCGATGCAGCCGCTCTGGGACCTGTTCAGAGCGCATTCGAGCCTGCGGGTCGTCTATGCGGCCGCCGACATGCTCGGGCTTTGCCGGGCCGAGCCGCCCCGGCCGATCCTACCGCTGGTGCCAGAGATCCAGGCTCGGATCGCCGAGGTCATAAGGGCGCTCCCGCAGCCCTGAGACATCCGTCGCTGCTGATGCGACCCTTGACCCTGCCGGGAGTGAAATCCTATAAATAGAACGTAGCGTTCGGTAGAGAGAACAGTCTGGATCATCGAAGTGGCGACAGGCGCAGCTAAAATACTTCCGAGCCGAGAGGCCGACGCGCCGACGAGCCAGGTCGTGACCTTCGCCGAGGACCGCCCGCTCCGGCTCGATTCGGGTGGAAGTATCGCGCCGCTGAGCGTCGCCTATCAGACCTACGGCGTGCTGAATGCCGCGAAGAGCAATGCGGTCCTGGTCTGCCACGCGCTGACCGGCGACCAACATGTCGCCAACATCCATCCCGTCACCGGCAAGCCGGGCTGGTGGGGCGCCATGGTCGGTCCCGGCCGACCGATCGATACCGACCAGTTCTTCGTTATCTGCTCCAACGTCGTCGGCGGTTGTCTCGGCTCGACGGGGCCGGCCTCGATCGATCCCGCGACGGGCCGGGTCTACGGCCTGAGCCTGCCCCTCATCACGATCCGCGACATGGTCCGGGCGCAGGCGATGCTGGTCGACCATCTCGGCATCGACACGCTGTTCTGCGTCGTCGGCGGCTCAATGGGCGGCATGCAGGTGCTGCAATGGGCGGCGTCCTATCCGGAGCGGGTCTTCAGCGCCATGCCGATCGCCACGGCGGCCCGGCATTCGTCGCAAAACATCGCCTTCCACGAGGTCGGCCGGCAGGCCGTGATGGCCGATCCCGATTGGCGCCAGGGTCGCTACATCGACGCCGGCACGCGGCCCGAGAAGGGCCTCGGCGTCGCCCGCATGGCGGCCCACGTGACCTACCTGTCGGACCAGGCGCTGCATGCCAAATTCGGCCGCAAGCTGCAGGACCGTGTCGCCCCGACCTTCACCTTCGACGCGGATTTCCAGGTGGAAAGCTACCTGCGCTACCAGGGACGCAGCTTCGTCGAGCGGTTCGATGCCAATTCGTACCTCTACATGACCCGCGCCATGGATTACTTTGACCTCGCCGCCGACACGGGCGGCCAGCTCGCCGGTGCCTTCAAGGGCACCAAGACGCGCTTCTGCGTCGCCTCATTCACGTCGGACTGGCTGTTCCCGACCTCGGAATCGCGAGCTATCGTCCACGCGCTGAACGCCGGCGGCGCTTCGGTGTCCTTTGTCGAGATCGAGACCGACAAGGGCCACGACGCCTTCCTGCTCGACGTCCCGGACCTCATCACCACGTCGCGCGGCTTCATCGCGGCGGCGGCGCGGGCGCGAGGTCTGCCCGTCGTCCCGCAGGGGAACTGACGGATGAGCCCCCTCAGCCTTTCCGGCCTCGACCCCACCGTCGAGCGCCGCCCGACCCGCCGCGAAGAGGCTCGCAACGATCTGCAGCTCGTCGCCGACATGGTGGATCACGGTGCCCGCGTGCTCGACCTCGGCTGCAGTGATGGTGCGCTCTTAAGCCTGCTCGCCGACTCCCGAGGGGTGGACGCGCGCGGCTTGGAGCTTTCGCAGAGCGGCGTCAATCTCTGCGTCGCGCGCGGCCTGTCGGTCATCCAGGGCGATGCCGACACCGACCTCGCCACCTATCCCGACGATGCCTTCGACTACGTGATCCTGTCGCAGACCCTCCAGGCGGTACGCCGGCCCAAAGTCGTGTTGGAAAACATGCTCCGCATCGGGCGGCGCGCCATCGTGTCCTTCCCCAACTTCGCGCATTGGCGGGTGAGGCTCGAACTCGGGTTCCGCGGGCGGATGCCCGTTACAGAGACGCTTCCCGTGTCCTGGTACGAGACGCCCAATATCCATTTCTGCACCATCCGCGATTTTCTCGACCTCGTTGCCGAGATCGGTGCGCAGATCGACCGCGGCGTCGTGCTCGACCGCCGCGGTCGTGTGATGAAGGATGGCGCGCCCGGCCGCTGGAACCTCTTCGGTGAACAGGCGGTGTTCCTGCTGGAGCGATAATCGGCGCGCGGTCCGGGGGGCGATCGTCGAGACCGGCGTCGTTTTCAGGCGGAGACGAAAGCGAGCGACCCGTAGGGTGAAGCCGAATCGATGTCTATGATGTCCGGCCGACCATAGACGTTTGCCGTCCCCCGCTTTTTGCGCTTAGCCCAATAGAGAGCTGAATCAGCGCGGCGGACCCAATCGCCTGTTCCGTCAACGGATTCGTCCAACCAACTCAGTCCGATCGTTCCGGAGACGGGCAATCCTCCACTCTCGAGACCGACGCGCTGGCGCAGGTCCGCCAGGAGACGGTGGACCATCTCGACCGCGTCGAACTTGCGCTCCGTCGGCTCGGTGAGCACGATGAATTCATCACCGCCGAACCGCCCGACGAAGCAGTCGGATAGGTCCGCTGCCTGTAGCCGCGCTGCTACGAACTTCAAGACTTGGTCGCCTCGCGGGTGCCCATATCGATCGTTGATCGCCTTGAAGCCGTCGAGGTCGATCAGCATGAGCGCTGCGGTGCCTCCTCGCGCCCTGACGTCGTTGTAGCGCCGCTCGATGGCCGCGTTGCATCCGGCCCGATTGGCGATCTGGGTCAGTTCGTCGATCGAGGCGCTCCGTCGGAGGATCTGCGCCATTTCGTAATGGACCGTAATATCCTGAAAAACGCCGACGAGACCGACGGGCTCGCCCCTGACCTTCTCGACCTCGCCTATCATGCGCACCCGCTTCGTCTTACCCTTCGCGGTCACCAGATCCGTCTCGATGTCGAACGGATCTCCGGTCGAGATCGTCTGCTGGACTGCGGTGGCGATGATCGGCTTGGCCTGCGGAGGATAGAAATCCAGGGCCGATTCGAGGGCCGGCGGGCTTCCGAAAGGGAGATCGTGAATAGCGAAGACCTGTGTCGACCACTCTACCGATTGGTCGGGCAGACTCAGGCGCCACGAGCCGATGTCGGCCATGCGCTCCGCCTGTCGAAACTGCATCTGCTCTCGATTCATGCGGACCAAATCGACCTGACGGTCTTCGGCCAGCCTCGTAGCGGCTTGCGCAACTGCCCGAGCTCGGATGCAGGCTTCCGCCATGGATGCGAGATCCCTCAGCAACGCGGCGTCATCTGCGCTGAACGAGCGAGGCTTGTCGTCGATCACACAGAGCGTACCGATCGCGACCGAAGCACAGTCATTCTCCTCCTCTGCCACGTAAATCGGTGTTCCCGCGTAAAAGCGTATCAGAGGCAACCCTCTGACCAGCGGGTTGGCGGAGAAGCGCTCATCCGCCAAGGCATCAGGGACGATGAACAACTTGTTGGCCGCAACTGCATGAGCACAGAATGATTGCTCTAGCGGCATCTCATTGATAGACAGGCCGCATTTAGCCTTGAACCATAGCCGATCATCATCAAGAAGCGAAATAAGAGCGATCTTGCTACGAAGGGTCCGTTGCGCGATGCGAACCACAGTCTCGAATTCTGGCTCGGGAGGCGTGTCCAAAAGCGACGTCATCAATGGGGTCGCCAGACGCATCCTGTTTTCTCCCGCGACATCCTGTTGGCTATGTTGCCACACTTGCCCCGGAGACCGTGCGCTGATCTGTTGATCAAAGCGTTAAGCCGATACCGTACCCGCCGGAGGATGCCTTCGACATGGGCCCGACAGGATCGCATCAGAGCAGTTCGGAAGCCGGCCCGCCCTGAGAGTTCGAGGACCGGCCCCGCCTTCCGACCGCAGCTCTGCCTCGTATCAGGCGCGCAGCGACTCGCAGCCTTTACGAAGCCACCTCGGGCCGACGAGACACGCCTGCGTTCATCCCAGGTGCCTCTCGATGTCTCCCAGGATCACCAGGTGTTCCTCGACTCGGCCTTTGGCCAGCTTGGCGATGGCGGTCTCGGTCTCGTCGTCTGCGCCTTTCAGATAGGCGTCCTGGATGCCGAGCAACTTCTTATGGCCGTCGACCTGGGCCTGGACATAGGCCTTCTCGAACTCCGGCCCTGCCGCGAGGTCGCGAAACTTCTGCACCGCGGCCTTGCCGTCGGCGTCGAGGTTGCCCTCGAGTTCGGCGTCGGTGGGCGGCTTGATGGTGCCCAGCGGCTTCATGCCGGGCATCATGCGGCCCTTGAGGACATCGGCGATGCCGTCCTGCTCGGCGGCTTCGAAGCCGGCGAACTGCTTCACCATGGGATGCTTCGCCTTGCCCTGGGCGATGCGACTGACCAGCAGCGACAGCGAGCCCGTCGTCATCGTGTCCTTGATGTGGGTCTTCACGGCGTCGGAGAGGCCGGACACCGGCATATCCATCTTCATCGCGGGAACGGCGGCGGATTGCGCCCACGCGGAGCCGGCCTCCAGCGTTGCGCCGGCAGCGCCGGCCACGAGCCCGGCCAACAGGATACGGCGTTCCATCTTTGCCTCCTTGGGTAACGGCCCCGGTCCGAGGACCTCGGGGCGGGACCCATGGAAACGGGGCGGCGCGCTTCTTGGTTGCCAGATCGACCGGCCGCGCCATTGCCGCGCATTGACGTGCCACAGGCTGGGTCCCTACATCGGCTGGTAACGAGATCGGGAGGCGGGACGCGTTGGAACGACAGGCGGCGGCATCGCGCAAGGCATCCGAAGGCGGCGTCCGGGTCGGGCTTTTCGTCACCTGCCTCGTCGACCTGTTCCGGCCTTCGGTGGGGTTCGCAGCCGTGAAGCTGCTGCAGGACGCCGGCTGCATCGTCGAAGTGCCGACACAGACCTGCTGCGGCCAACCCGCCTATAATTCCGGGGACCGCGCCACTACGGCTGAGATCGCCACACAGGTGATCGACGCCTTCAGGAGCTTCGACTACGTCGTGGCGCCGTCGGGCTCCTGCGCCGGCATGATCAAGCGCCATTACCCCGAGCTCTTCTCCGACGATCCCAACATGCTGGTGAAGGCCGAGAACCTGGCCTCCCGCACCTATGAACTCGTCTCCTTCCTCACCGACGTGATGAAGGTCGGCCGCGTCGACGCCGCTTTCGATGGCGCCGTCACCTATCACGACGGCTGCTCAGGCCTTCGTGAACTCGGCATCCGCGACCAGCCGCGCCGCCTGCTCGGCACGGTGCGGGGCCTCGACCTTGTCGAATCCAAAAATACCGACGTCTGCTGCGGTTTCGGCGGCACGTTCGCCGTCAAATACGGCGAGCTCTCCAACTCCATCGTGGAGCGCAAGGCTGCGACCGTGGTCGAGAGCGGCGCCCGTACGCTGGTGGCGGGCGATCTCGGCTGCCTCATGAACATCGCCGGCAAGCTGAGCCGAATGGGATCCGACATGGAGGTTCGCCATGTCGCCGAGATCCTGGCCGACATGACCGAGGCGTCGCCCATCGGCGCGCCACAGACCCCAAAGAGCTAAGACGCCTCTCGCCCGGAGGGCCCCGTGACGATTCATCCAACCTCGCCGCAGTTCAAGGACAATGCCCATCGGGCGCTCGAGGACCGTGACCTGCAGAAGGCGCTGGGCCACGTCCGCCAGACCTTCATCGCCAAGCGCGCCGCCGCCGCCGAGGCGCTGCCCGAGTTCGAGGCCCTGCGCGACTCCGCTCGGGACATCAAGGCCCATACGCTGAAGCATCTCGACCTCTATATCGAGGCCTGGGAGAAGAAGGTCGTGGAAGGAGGCGGGCACGTCCATTTCGCCCGCGATGCCGAAGAAGCCCGCCGGGAGGTGCTCGACATCTGCCGCCGCGTCGGCGCCCGCACCGTCACCAAGGGCAAGTCGATGATCTCGGAGGAGATCGGCCTCAACCAGGCGATCGAAGCCGCCGGCCTCGTTCCGATCGAGACCGATCTCGGCGAATACATCGTGCAACTGCGCGGCGAAGTGCCGAGCCACATCATCGCGCCGGCCGTCCACCTCACGCGCGACCAGGTCGAAGCGGACTTCCGCCGCCACCACATCCACCTCGACGCTGGGCGCGACATCTCCACCCACCACAGCCTGCAGGCCGAGGCCCGCGGCATCCTGCGCGAGCGCTTCCTCGCCGCCGATGTCGGGATTACGGGCGCCAACTTCCTGGTGGCCGAGACCGGCACCTCGGTCATCGTCACCAACGAGGGTAACGGTGACCTGACCCAGCTGCTGCCGCGCGTCCATATCGTGCTGGCCTCGATCGAGAAGCTGGTGCCGACGCTGGAAGACGTGGGGCAATTGCTGCGCGTGCTGGCGCGCTCCGCGACCGGCCAGGAAATGTCGGTCTACACGACGCTGTCGACAGGCCCGCGCCGGCCCGAAGACCCCGATGGGCCGGACGAGTATCATGTCGTCCTCATCGACAACGGCCGCTCCTCGATGCTCGGCACGAGTTTCGAGGACATGCTGCGCTGCATCCGCTGCGGCGCCTGCATGAACCATTGCCCGGTCTACCATTCGGTCGGGGGCCATGCCTATGGCTGGATCTATCCCGGCCCCATGGGGGCTGTCCTGACCCCGGCGCTGATCGGCGTCGAGACGGCGGGGCACCTGCCGAACGCCTCGACTTTCTGCGGGCGCTGCGAGGCCGTCTGCCCGGTGCGGATTCCCTTGCCGAAGCTGATGCGCCACTGGCGCGAGCGCGAGTTTGAACGCCACCTGCAGCCAGCGACCTTGCGCTCCGGTCTGCGCTTCTGGGGCTGGTTCGCCACGCGGCCGACCCTCTACCGCCTGGCGACCGGCCTCGCCATGCGGGCGCTGCATCTGGCCGGCGCCAACAAGGGCCGCTTCGCCGCGCTGCCCATGGCCAAAGGCTGGACGGACTACCGCGACATGCCGGCGCCGCAGGGCGGGACGTTCCAGAGTCAGTGGAAGAACCGGCGCGTTCCGAACAAGAGGGTCGCATGAGCGAGTCGCGCGATACGGTCCTCGGCACGATCCGTCGATCGCTCGGCGTGACGGGCCGCGAGGCACCCCGGCGCGACGCCGTCGACGGACGTATCGCGGCGGCGCGGCCCGGCGTCGTGCCGGCGCGCGGACAGCTCCCCGAGGCCGAGCGACTGACCTTGTTCTGCGACAAGGCCGTGGCCTCCGCCGCCACGGTCACTCGCGTGGCGAGCGCCGCCGACGTGCCCGGCGAAGTGGCGCGCTTCCTGCGCGACAGCAATTTGCCGGCGTCGCTGCGGATGGGGGCGGATCCGACGCTGGGCTCGATGCCCTGGGGCGAGACCTTGATCGACGTTTCCCGCGGTCCCTCGGACGGGTCCGACATCAACGGGATCAGCCATGCCTTCGGGGCGGTGGCTGAAAGCGGTACGCTGGCGCTGGTCTCGGGGCAGGACAACCCGACGACGCTCAACTTTCTTCCCGACAACCACATCGTTGTGGTCGAGGCCCGCGATGTCGCGGGCGACTACGAAGCCGTGCTGGCGCGTCTGCGAGAGCGCTACGGCAAGGGATCGATGCCGCGGACGTTGAACTTCGTCACCGGCCCTTCCCGGTCGGCTGACATCGAGCAGCAGCTGATCCTCGGCGCCCATGGGCCTCGGCGCTTGCATGTCGTCGTGGTCGAGGGCTGAATGCTGGCACCGATTCGAACGGATCGCTCACTTGCGCGTTCACGGCACAGCTGACGCTGTCGCGCCGGCCGGTTTCCGGCCGGCTTTCGCCGCGTCCACCATTCGAGGAGAACGGATATGAGACTGACGCTTTCGGCCGGCATCGCGGCAGTGGCGCTCCTCGCGGCCTCACCGGTCTTGGCCTGCGGAACCGGCAAGGTGCTGTTCTCCGATGATTTCAAGCAGGTCGACGCCTCCTGGGGCTTCGATAGTCCCGACGTGCAGGTGGAGGATGGCAAGGTCAAGGTCAAGCCACAGCCCGACATCTCCAACCTGCTTGTCTATAAGGGCATCCTGTTCACCGACGCCGACTATTGCCTAACGGTGCGTACGCCCAACCAACTCGCCGACAACGATAACACCATGGCGGGCCCGATTTTCTGGTCCAGGGACTATGACAATTATTATATGTTCATGGTCACGCCGAGCGGCTTCGCCGAGATCACCCGCAAGGTGAATGGCAAGTGGATCGATGTCGTGGAATGGAAGCAGACCGACGACATCAAGCGTCCCGCGGGTTCCAACAATGTGCTGGAGATCAGAACCAACGGCTCGGACATCTCGGCTTTCATCAACGACAAGCCGTTCGCGACCGTGAAGGGCCAGGTACCGGACGGTGGCGGCCAGATCGGCATGCGCGCGCAGTCCGAGAAGAACCAAGTGGATACCTGGAAGTTTTCGCAGCTTCAGGTGACGGCGATCCCCGGAGCCACGGTGCCAGCGGCGCCGACCGATCCCGCACCAGCCACCGTTGCGCCCAAGGCCGCAACGCCCTGACACTACTCTACAGTGGTCATGGCCGAGCTTGTCTCGGCCACCCACGCGGCGCCGCGGCGGGGTGGAGAGGTCGCCGGTCAACCGACGCCCGACGCTAATCGTCCCGCGTGGATGACCAGCACAAGTCCGGCCGAGACGAACATAAAACTGTTCAACCGCCGGTGGTGCTCATCATGCGGCCGACGCGAGGCTTGGCGGCGAGGCGGTCGGCGACGAAGTCGTGGCCCTTGGGCTTGCGCGAGATGGCTTCGGCGATAGCCGCGTCGAGTGATGCATCCGGGTCGGCGGAGCGCAGGGCCGAGCGCAGGTCAGCGGCATCGTTTTGACCGAGGCACATGTAGAGCGTCCCCGTACAGGTGACGCGCACTCGGTTGCAGCTCTCACAGAAATTGTGGGTCAGCGGCGTGATGAAGCCGACGCGTCCGCCCGTTTCGGCGACACGCGAATAGCGCGCCGGCCCGCCCGTCGAAACCGACAGCGGTTCCAGGGTGAAGCGCTCGGCCAGGCGATGACGGACCTCTTCCAGCGATAGGAACTGGTCGGAGCGATCGCCGCCTTCCTCACCCAGCGGCATGACCTCGATGAAGGTGATCTCCATGTCGCGATCGTGCGCCCAGGCGACCATGTCGCCGAGCTCGTCCTCGTTGACGCCCTTCAGCGCCACGGCGTTGAGCTTCACCTTGAGGCCGGCACGTTGCGCCGCCGCCATGCCGTCGACCACGCGGTCGAAATCGCCCCAGCGGGTGATGACGCCGAACTTGGCGGCATCGAGCGTGTCGAGTGACACATTCACCCGCTTCACGCCGCAGCCGGCGAGTTCGTCGGCGAACCGCGCGAGCTGAGACCCGTTGGTGGTCAGCGTCAGTTCGTGCAGGGCGCCCGAGGCGAGATGGCGCGAAAGCTTGCCGAAAAGCTGCATGATATCGCGCCGCACCAAAGGTTCGCCGCCGGTGATGCGCAGCTTGCGAGTGCCACGCTCGACAAAGGCCGTGCAAAGCCGGTCGAGCTCCTCGAGTGTGAGGAGGTCGCGCTTCGGCAGGAACTGCATCTGCTCGGACATACAATAGACGCAGCGAAAATCGCAGCGGTCCGTCACCGACACCCGCAGGTAGGTGATCGCCCGACCGAAAGGATCGACCAGGGGCGCAGGGTCGGCGGCGGTGAAACCTGAGGCGGGGACTTGGAGCATGCCGCCTATATAGGGCCGCGCCTCGCCCGCAGGAAGCGCTTCAGACGTAGTCTGCCGCAACCGTGGCGTCGCGCCGCTCGGGCCGTGCCACCATGTTGAAAACGAGGGTGAGCAGGACACCCACGATGAGGTTGGCGATCAGCGCATAGATCGCGACGTAGCCCGGAATTTGGTAGCCGAACAGCGACAGGACGTAGTTGGCGTTCTTGAACTCGTTGCCGGCCACGACGGCCGTCCCGAAGCCCATACCCACGGCCCAGCCGATCAGCAGGGCCCACGAGTTGAACCAGCGCGTGTAGAGACCGATCAGCACAGCCGGTAGCGTCTGGATGATCCAGACACCGCCGAGGAGCTGGAGGTTGATCGCATATTCCTTCGGGATGCCGAGGACGAAGATCAGCGCGCCGAACTTCACAAGCAGGGAGACCAGCTTGGCCATGCGGGATTCCTCCGTCGGCGTGGCGTGCGGGTTGATGAATTCGAGGTGGATGTTGCGTGTCCACAGGTTGGCGGCCGCGATCGACATGATGGCGGCCGGCACCAGCGCCCCGATGCCGATCGCCGCGAAGGAGAAGCCGGCGAACCAGGACGGGAAGATGTCGAGGATCAGCGCCGGCACGGCGAATTGGTTGCTGTAACGCTTGAAGAGATCGGCATAGGCGGGGTTGTTGCCGACGCCGATCGCCAGGGCCATGAAGCCCAGCAGGGTCAGGAAGGCCAGCACCAGGGAATAGGCCGGCAGCAGCGCCGAGTTGCGGCGGATGACGTCCCGCGTCGAGGACGACAGCACAGCCGTGATGGCGTGGGGGTACATGAACAGCGCTGCCGCCGAGCCGAGCGCGAGGCTGGCATAGGCACTATAGGCCCCGGTCGAGTTAGCCGGCGGCGTCGCCAGGATCAGCTTGGCGGGCGGCACTGCGGCGAAGATCGGTCCGAAGCCACCGAAGCGGTAGATCACGACGCCGATTGCGGCGAAGATCACGACATAGATCATCAGGTCCTTGACCACCGCGATCGTGGCAGGGGCGCGCAGGCCGGACGTGTAGGTGAAGGCCGCCAGGATCACGAAGGCGATGAGCAGCGGCAGGTGGCCGACGAGCCCCTCGGTCGGGACACCCAGGCCCGCGATGACGACCTCTAGGCCGACGAGTTGCAGCGCAATATACGGCATCGTGGCGAGGAGCCCCGTCAGGGCCACGGCCAGCGCCAGCCAGCGGTTGCCGAAGCGGCCGCGCACGAAATCTGCCGCCGTGACGTAGCCGTGGCGCCGGCATACCGACCACATGCGCGGGAAGAACACGAAGGTGATGGGATAGATCAGCGTCGTATAGGGTACTGCGAAGAACGCGATGGCGCCGGCTCCGAAGGCCAGTGCCGGTACGGCGATGAACGTATAGGCGGTGTAGATGTCGCCCCCGATGAGGAACCAGGTGATCAGTGTCCCGAAGGTGCCGCCGCCGAGCCCCCATTCATGCAGGAGGTCGAGATCGCCCTTGCGCCAATTAGCGGAGGCGAAGCCCAGGATCGTGACGCCTGCGAAGCAGACCACGAAAACCGTCAGGGCGATCCAGTTGACCGGCATGGTTCTCTCATTTGCAGTGGGGCAGGGCGGCGCTGCGGCGAAGCGCGCCGGGATCAGTCGACGACGAAATAGACCAGGGCAGTGATGATCGCGGTCAGCACCACGAACCCCATTTGGTAGGCATAGAAGAAGGGGAAGCCGAGGACGCGCGGTTCCACCATGTTGTAGAACGGCACCCAGAGCAGAGCCGGGTAGGGGATGATCAGCAGCCACAACCAGGGCGAGTGACGCTTGCGGCGCGTCGGGCCGTCATCGATCCGATGGACCATTCTAACCTCCCAAACGGAGGGTCCACGGCGGCAGACGATTTCGGTCACCAACGACGTGTTGTGCCGATGGTCGAAAGCGGCACTGTCCGTGGGAGCCCTTTGATCGCAAAGCTACAATGCCAAGCGAGACCGTGGCAATAAAATTAGCGCCGATTCAAAGGACGAGAACGATGACAACGGTAAACTGGCCGCAGGAGCTGCGGCTCAAGGACGGCGGTCGGACACTCACAGTCGCCTATGCGGATGCCACCTTCGACCTGCCGGCGGAATACCTGCGCGTGACGAGTCCCAGCGCCGAAGTACAGGGCCATACCGCGGCGGAGAAGCGGACGGTCGGCGGCAAGCGCCACGTCGTCATTACGGCAGTGGATCCGGTGGGTCATTACGCCGTGAAGCTCGTCTTCGACGACGGCCACGACAGCGGACTCTTCACCTGGGACTACCTGCACGAGCTCGGCGCCGAGCACGTGTCCAAATGGGCGTCCTATCTCGCCGAGCTCGACGCCAAGACGCTGTCGCGAGACGTGCCGAGCTTCTGACGGCATCGGGAAAGCCACGATGGTACAGCCTTTTTCCATCGACATTCCGGACGATGCTCTTCGTGACCTGCAGCAGCGCCTCGACCGGACTCGTCTGCCCCGATCCATGGTCCGGGACGGTGGCGACGATGGCATCGCCATCGAAACCGTCCGTCGCCTGATGGACCACTGGCGCGACGGGTTCGACTGGCGAGAGCAGGAACGCCGACTCAATCGGTTGCCGCATTTCAAAGCGGAGATCGACGGGCTCGACATCCACTTCGTCCACCAGCGCGGCGTCGGGCCTGCTCCCTTGCCCCTGATCGTCACCCATGGCTGGCCCGGCACGTTCGCCGAAATGGAGCGCATCCTGCCGCTCCTGACCGATCCGGGCGCCCATGGAGGCGACCCAAGCGATGCCTTCGACGTCGTCGTCCCCTCGTTGCCCGGCTACGGTTTCAGTCAGGCTCCGGAGCGGGCCGGCATCGGCTCGCGTGCCGTCGCCCGGCTGTGGCGGCAGCTAATGGCGGGACTCGGCTATGCGCGATTTGGTGCCCAGGGCGGCGACATCGGCGCCGGCGTCTCGCTCTGGCTGGCGCGCGAGGCCTCGGAGGCGCTGGTGGGCGCTCATCTCAACTACATTCCCGGAAGCTACCGGCCGAATGTCGACGCAACGGCGCCTGCACTGACCGACGACGAGCAGGCCTTCCTCGCCCGAGCGGCACGCTTCTCGGCCGAGGAGGGCGCCTACGCGGCCTTGCACGCCACCAAGCCCCAGACACTCGCCGTCTCGCTGGCCGACAGTCCGGCCGGCCTCGCCGCCTGGATGGCGGAGAAATTCGTGGCCTGGAGCGACCGCGACGAGACCGCGGGTGGCATCGGCTTCGATACGATCCTGACGCATGTCGCATTGCACTGGTTCGCCGGCGATGCCGCCGCTCCGCTCCGCCTCTACAAGGAGAACCGTCTTGACCCTCTCGTCTTCGCGTCCGACGAGCGGGTCGAGGCACCCATTGGTGTCGCCGTATTCCCGCGCGAATTGCCGATGCCGCCCCGCTCCTGGGTCGAGCGGGTCTTCGACGTGCGGCAATGGACGCCCATGCCGAAGGGCGGCCATTTCGCCGCTCTGGAACAGCCCGAACTGCTCGCGCGGAACGTGAGAGCATTCTTCGGGCCGCTCCGTTGAGCAGTTGGCGCGACCCAGACCGAACTTGACACTCCTCCTGGCGCTGGCTAATTCCCCTCCACGGTTCGGGCGCGTAGCTCAGCGGGAGAGCATTCGCTTCACACGCGAAGGGTCACAGGTTCAATCCCTGTCGCGCCCACCAGTCCGGCTCCGAACCGTCCTAATTATCAAATGGTCGAAAGTTAGTCGCCCGTCCGGGCACGAGGGCCTCGACAGCTCGGGCCAGATCGTCGAAGTGGCTGATGACGCGGTCCGGGTGGAACTCCGAGACGGGCCGGTCCGTGTAGCCGAATTCGACTGCAATGACCGGAACCTTCGCCGCCTTGGCGGTGTCGATGTCGGTCCGGCTGTCGCCCACCATCACGCTGCGCGACACCACGCCTCCGGCCCGTTCGATCGTGCCGAAGAGGGCGCCCGGCTGCGGCTTGGAGACCGCGAACGTGTCCTGCCCGCAGATGGCGCGAAACCGATCCGCAATGCCAAGCACCTCGAGTAATTTCTTTGCCGTGCCCTCCATCTTGTTGGTGCAGACAGCAAATTGGTAGCCGCGCGCCTCGAGCCGATCGAGGGCCGCGATCACGCCCGGATAGAGATGCGAATGGTCCGCGATATGGTCCTCGTAGAAGGCGAGGAAGTCCCGGAACATGTCTTCCAGGCGGTCCTCGTCGAGCGGCCGACCGGCCGACGTGAAACCGCGGCGGATCAGCGCTCGGCCGCCGGCACCGAGCAGGCTGCGCGCCTGGTCGACGGGCAGGGGGGGCAGGCCGTCACCGGCGAGGACGTGATTGAGAGCGCCCATCAGGTCGCCAGCCGTTTCGGCGAGCGTGCCGTCGAGGTCGAAGACGACGAGGGGGAAAGGATCGGCCATTCGGATCTCCTCGGCGGCCGCGCGCCCTGGGCCTCGCCCGGGCTGGAAACGGGGCGCCGACTGAGAGATAGTCCTAACCCCAAACCGGGGCGCCGGAGAGACACGATATGAGACGATCGGCGATGGCCGCCTGGCTCGGGGCCGGCTTGGCCCTGGCCTCGATGCAACCTGTCTGGGCCGCCAGCTACGAGTTCCTGGCGGCGCCCGAGACGGACCTGAACCGGGTGTACCGGCTCGACAAGGCGACGGGTGAAATGGGGGCCTGTCAATACGGGCTGATCGAGGGTCAAGGCGACAAGGACCCGACGGCCCTCAAGAAGAGCGATGTCGGCGTGACCCTGTGTTATCCGCCCGGCGAGGGAGGAGGGCCGCAGTCCCAGAGCGAGTATGCCCTGGTGGCATCGCGTCATGACAAGGAGGGGGGTGTGTTCCGCGTCGACGTGCGCACCGGCACCATGTCGATCTGCTACGTGCTCAACGACACGGTCGTGTGTACGCCGCCCGCCAAATGAAGAGAGCCGCCCCGGGCGGACCGGTGCGGCTCTCGAAAGGCGAAGACCCCCCGGTGGGGCGCGAACCGAGGGGTCTCGCTGGCCAGACCCGACCGTGAAGTCGGGTCGGCCAAGCTCTGCGAACCTGTTAAAGTCGCGTGATCAGCACACCCGCACGGGGCGATACCCGGCGAAGTTGCCGTAGCCGTCGTAGACCGGACGCCGGCGTACGCAGCCATAGGGGCCCGGGCCGTAGCCGTAGGGGCGCGCTGCGCCACCGATGATGGCGCCGGCCGCGAGGCCGCCGAGGACGCCGGCCGCCACGGGGGCGCCCCAGCCGTACCGCCACCAGGCTTCGGCTGGGGACGAGGACGCGATCGTGGCGGTGCTGAGGGTCAGGGCCGCAAGCCCTGCCACAACGGTCTTCTTGACTGCGGACATGAGAAGCTCCTTGAGCAGAGTTGGAAAGGGAGGCCGGGTCGGAACTCGGCCGCGGCGACCGTAGCGCGGCGCCGATGCCTCTAGAGATAGCGGCAGCTAACTGAACACAAGGTGAAGCTTCGCTGTTCCGACGGGAGAGGGAACGGCGACCCGATCGAGGTCCGGACATTTGCTTTTGGCGAGGTGAGACGATAGTCCTCCGCCCGTCCGGCGGTCCTCGCCGCGGCGCCGTTCCCTCCCCAGACGCCGAGCCACCATGGCCGACAAGCCGGACGAGTCCTCGAAACGCCGCGTCGCCGCCCGCGCCCTCGCCTATGTGGAGGACGGGATGCAGCTCGGCCTCGGCACGGGCTCGACCGCGAAGATTTTTGTCGAGTTGCTGGCCGAACGCGTGCAGGACGGGCTCGACATCGTCGGCGTGCCGACGTCCGAAGCGACCCGCCTGCAGGCCGAGGCGCTCGGTATCCGACTGGCTACGCTGGACGACGTTCCGGACCTTGATCTGACAATCGACGGGGCCGACGAATTCGATCCCCAACTGCGGCTCATCAAGGGCGGCGGCGGCGCGCTGCTGCGCGAGAAGATCGTGGCCTCCGCGTCCGCCCGCATGGTGGTGATTGCCGATGCGTCGAAGCGCGTGAGCCGCCTCGGCCGTTTTCCGCTGCCCGTGGAGGTCAACGTCTTTGGCCTTGCCTCGACTCGGCTCAAGATCGAGCGCGCCGCCGATGCCGCCGGAGCGCGCGGCGCCATCGCGCTGCGCCGCAGCCCGGACGGCGCGCCCTTCGTCACGGATGGTGGACATCTCATCCTGGACTGCCACTTTGATCCCATCCCGGATCCCGACACGCTCGCGGCGCGGCTCGTCGCGATCCCGGGCGTGGTCGAACACGGTCTTTTCATCGGGCTGGCCTCGGTCGTCGTCACGGACGGCGATGGAGGCACCCTGGTCGTCGAACGACCCGCCCCCGTCTCTTGAGGAATTTGTCGATGATGTCGTTGCCCCGCCTGGCCGTTGGTTCCCTGTGGCTCGTCCTCGCCGCCGCACCCGCCCTGGCCCAGACCGCTCCCGCTCCCGCCGCTGGAACGCCTACCCCTGCGGCTCCGGCTTCCACGGCTCCCGCCCCGGCCGTTGCGCCCGCGCCCGTCCCCTCGCTGCCGCAGCCGGAAGTGCCGCCCGAAAAGCTCGCCGTCGCCCGCCAGGTCGTGCTGGCCTCCGGCATGGGGCGGTCCTTCGAGCCGATGGTGCCCCAGCTCGAAGAGCAGATCCCGATGGTGATCACCCGCACCCGCCCGGAGTTCGGCAAGGACGTCGCTGGTGTGCTGGCCCAGTTGCGGCCGGAGTTCGACAAGAAGACCGGCGAAATGATCGACATCGCGGCGAAGATATATGCGCGTCGCATGAGCGACGACGATCTCAAGGCCACGGCGGCCTTCTTCGACAGCGTGGCCGGCAAGAAATACGTCGCCGCCCAGCCGCTGATGCTCGACGAGCTGGTGCTGGCCATGCAGGCGTGGACGCAGGAAACCTCGACCTTCATGATGAAACGCGTGCAGCAGGAAATGGAGAAGAAGGGCGATAAGTTCTGACGTCGGGAACCGTCGCTAAGCGGGGGCTGTCCGCCCCGGACTGATACGCGTTCTGGGGTCAGCAGCATGAGCACGCCCGACAAGGTCGACTTCTTCGTCATTGGCGCCGGTTCGGGCGGTGTCCGCGCCGGGCGCATCGCCGCCAGTCATGGCGCGAGCGTCATGGTGGCGGAAGACCACCGAATCGGCGGCACCTGCGTGATCCGCGGCTGCGTGCCGAAGAAGCTCTATGTTTATGCCAGCCGCTTCGCCGACGACTTTGCCGATGCGGCGGGCTTCGGGTGGACGGTCGGCGCGACGCGGTTCGACTGGCCCGATCTCGTCCGCGCGAAAGAAGCGGAGATCACGCGCCTCTCCGCTCTCTACCGCCAGAACCTCGAGAAGGCCGGGGCGAGCTTCGTCGAACAGCGGGCGCGCGTCGACGGCCCTCATGGGATCGTGCTGGCCGACGGCCGGCGGATCTCGGCCGAGCACATTCTGGTGGCGTCCGGAGGCCGGCCGACGCTGCATCCCGAGATTCCCGGGTTGGAATATGCCATCACGTCGAACGAAATCTTCGACCTGAAGGTTTTTCCGCGCCGTCTTCTCGTGGTGGGGGCCGGCTATATCGGGCTCGAATTCGCCTCGGTCTTCGCGCGTCTCGGCTCGGACGTCACGGTGGCGTTCCGCGGCGAGCAGATCCTCTCGGGCTTCGACGGCGACATGCGCGAGGGTCTGGCAGAGGGTTTGCGGGACGCTGGTATCACGCTGATGCCCCGGACCATGCCCAAGGCCCTCACGTGGTCGGACGGACACGTCGAAGTGGCTATGCCGGATGGGTCCACGCTGGTGGTCGACCAAGTACTGGTGGCGACCGGCCGCGCTCCGAACACCCGCAACCTCGGCCTCACCGAGGCCGGTGTCGAGCTCGACCGCCAAGGCGCCATCAAGGTCGATGCCTTTTCGGCGAGTTGCGTGCCCTCGATCCACGCCGTCGGTGACGTGACGAATCGGATCAACCTGACCCCCGTGGCGGTGCGCGAGGGTCATGCGCTGGCCGACACCCTGTTCGGTGGCCGCCCCACCACGGTCGACCACGACCACGTGGCCTCCGGTGTCTTCACGACACCGGAGATCGGCGCGGTCGGTTTGACGGAGACGGAGGCGCGCCAGCGCCACGATGTCGTCGATATTTACAAGGCCTCGTTCCGGCCCCTCAAGGCGACACTGTCCGGCCGCAAGGACAGGGTGATCTTCAAGATCGTCGTCGATGGCATCACCGATCGCGTGCTTGGGATCCATATCCTCGGGCCGGACGCGGGCGAGATGATCCAGCTCTGCGCCGTGGCGATCCATATGGGCGCGACGAAGCGCGACTTCGACGCCACGATGGCGGTCCATCCCACCATGGCCGAGGAACTCGTGACGATGCGCACCCGCAGCGCCCGCCATGTACGGGCCGCCTGCGACGATCTCGATGCCGATGCCCGCGCCCGCTCCGGCACGGCGGTCGGACCGGCCTAGACGACCGTCGATCCATGCCCGTCGATCCGCAGGCTGCGCGGCTGATGGCCATGCTGGGGGCGGGTCGCCGCCCGGACTGGGCCAGCGTGACGGCCGAGGAACGGCGTCGCGGCTTTGCTGGCCTGATGCGCATGGCAGGGCGGGCACCGGAGATCGGCGGGGTCGAATCCGTGTCCGTCGCGGGTGCCGACGGGGCGCTTCCGGCTCGCCTTTATCGGCCTGCCGGGGAGCCGGGCGGGCCGCGCCCGGGTCTCGTCTATTTTCACGGCGGCGGCCTCGTGGCGGGCGATCTTGACACGCACGACGTCCTTTGCCGAAGCCTGGCTCAGGGATCGGGCTGCCGGGTGATCGCGGTCGGCTACAGACGCGCGCCCGAGCATCGCTTCCCCGTCGCCATTGAGGATGCCTTGGCTGCGGCATCCGATGTGTTGGGGCGACCGGAGAGCTTCGGCCTCGACCCGGCGCGTATCGCGATCGGCGGCGACTCGGCCGGCGCGACGCTCGCCACCGTGACGGCGGGAGCGCTAAGGCATCGATCGTGTCCGCGCCTCGTGCTTCAGTTTCTGCTCTGTCCCGTGCTCGACGTGCAGTCCGCGACCGCGTCGCGTCGCGAGTTCGCCGAGGGCTACTTGCTCGATGCCGAGATGATGGCGCGCGACCTCGCCGATTATGCGCCCGGGCTCGATCCCGCCGATCCGCGCCTGTCGCCGATCCGAGTTCATGACCTTGCCGGAATACCGCCGGCGCTGATCCACGCGGCCGAGTTCGATCCGTTGCGCGACGAGGCGGCGCTCTATGCCGACCGGCTCGCCGCCGCCGGAGTGCCGGTGGATCACCACTGCCATCCCGGCATGATCCATCATTTCTACGGCCTCACCGGCTTCATCCCTGCTGTCCGGACCATCCTGGCGGGCATTGCCGCCGATCTCGGGGCGAGGTTGGAGAAGCGTTGAAACAGATGGTCGGACCAAACGACCTGCGCTCTGTCGTTTGTCTGGAGATTAGCCGGGTGTGACTCCTCACGTTACACCCTCATCTCTCCAGCGCTCAGCGCTCGATGGATGGCGGGATCGAGCGGCATATAGCCAAGCGCATCGCGAGTTTGGACGAATAGTGGATCCGTGACGACGACCGGATCGAAGCCGTCGCGCGCGAGCGGCGATTTGCGCTGCTTGAATGTGTCCGTTGCATCGATGGAGGCAATGAGGCGCAGGAAGACCGGCCGCGCATAGGCGGGGAGGTGTGTCGCGAGGTGCTGATGCAGCATCGGCAGATCAAAGGCTTCGCCGACGACCAGTGCCGCCATCCCGGCTCGGCCGTCATGACCCGGCACCGCTACACCATAGACGGTCGCCTCCACGACACCGGGCGCCCCCATCAGCACCTCGGCGACTTCGGCGGTC
Organism: Janthinobacterium lividum; assembly: GCA_050920985.1. GTDB lineage: Bacteria > Pseudomonadota > Alphaproteobacteria > Rhizobiales > Beijerinckiaceae > Lichenihabitans. The sequence continues at coordinate 58,608 of JBPBQY010000068.1, forward strand.
GATACATTCTCGCCCTTCCAGCGGAACGTGTCGCCGATCCGGTCGACGAAGTAGAAGAACCCCGCAGCGTCACGGCGCATGAGATCGCCGGTGCGAAACCAGCGATCGCCCGGCGCGAAGACGTCGCGCAGCACCTTGGCGTCACTGTCGGCGACGCTCGTATAGCCCTCGAAGCTGCCCGACCCCTCGCCGCCGCCGATCCGTCCGATGGCCTCGCCGGCTTCATCGGGGGCCGCGCGTTGGCACAAGCCATCGGAGCCGCGCAAGGGAGCTCCCTCGGCTACGTCGAAACGCACGATGGCGGCCGGAAAGCGATGTGCCAGCATAGGCGGGATGCGGCCGATGGAGCCGACCTTGCCCTCCACGTTGACGAGGGAGAAGCTGCCCTCGGTGGCGGCGTAGAACTCCAGGATCTCCGGAATTGCGAACCTGTCCTTGAACGCCTGCCAGATGTCGGGCCTGAGCCCGTTGCCGAGGCAAAGCCTCAGCCGGTGAGGCGGCGGCGGTCCGTCCGCCGGAGCGGCGGAGACGAGATAGCGGCAGAGCTCGCCGATATATTGAAACAGCGTGCAGTCCCAGCGCGCCACATCGTCCCAGAACCGGGACGCGGAGAACCGCTCGGCAATGACTACCGAGCCACCGGCCGACAGCACGCAGCCGGGGGCCACGACGCCGCCGACGCTATGGAAGAGGGGCAGGCAATCGTACATGCGATCGTCCGGCGTCAGCGAGGCGAGGCCGGCGAACCAGCGGCTCCAGGTCATGATGCGCCGGTGGCTGACGTTGGCGGCTTTGGGCAGGCCTGTGGTGCCGGAGGTGTAGATGCAGAGCGCCCGGTCCGACAAGGCAACCGACCGGCGTTCCGCGCTCGTCAGTGGTGCACCCGAGAGAGCGCCGAGGGCGTCGTCGAGGTCGCCGTCGTGGCGGTACCAGATCCGTGGCGAGCCAGCGAGGTGGGGCAGGGCGCCGGCGAGGGCGGCGGAACAGTCTCGCGCCACGATCAGGTGGGTCGGTTCGCCGACGGTGATACAATGGGCCAACGCGGCCCCGGTGAGATGGATGTTCAGCAGGGCCACGGTCAGCCCGATTCGCGTCAGCCCCGTCCAGGCCGCGATGTAGTCCGGCCGGTTCGGCATCATCAGCCCGACGATGGTCCCCGGCGGCAGATCCTGCAACAGGCCCCAGCGGCTGTAGCGGTTCGATCGAGCCGCGAATTCCGCGAAGGTCAGGCACTCTCGATCCGAGAGAAGGGCCGGTCGATCACCCTGCGAGGCGGCGAGTTCGTCGATGCGATTTGGGAAGGTCAGACATTTGGCTTCGACATCGGCCGTCAGCTCGAGCGCGCGCAGCCATCGTCTGTTGGGCGACACTGGAGGAGAAGACGCCTGCGGCATGAGTCGTGGCTCCAGCGTAGATACGCGATCCCGCTCGCGGCAAAAAAGGCCGGTCCGATAGCCGGTCTCGACTGGCCGAGGTTCGCGCGTCCACCATAGCGCGGCGCTTCGTTGATCGTCACTGAATCCAGCAAGGTGTACAGCTTATTAAGGTTATCGCTCGCATTCGTTGTCGCCTCGTAAAGCATCGTGATCGGCTTTTGGCAGAGGACTTGCTCCGTATCGGTCTGGTGACGCTGTCTTCACCGCCGTGAAAGGTGATCTGTTCCAATCGAGACAGATCGAAGCCGGCGCTACGGCTCGGTGCAGCGAAATGGGACGAGGATTGTACCGATGCGGAACGAGACCATCGCGCTTCATGCCGGCTTCGCCGAGGATCCCGCCACCCACGCGGTGGCGGTGCCGATCTACCAGTCAGTCGCTTTCGCCTTCGACAGCGCCGACCATGGCGCGGCCCTCTTCAACCTCGAGCAGGAGGGGTTCCGCTACAGCCGCATCTCCAACCCGACAGTGGCGGTGCTCGAGGAGCGCGTAGCAGCCTTGGAGGGCGGGGTTGCGGCCGTGGCGGTCTCGACCGGGCAGACCGCGACCTATTACGCGCTCGCCAACCTGGCCGACGGCGGCGGCAACATCGTCACGGTGCCCCAGCTCTATGGCACGACCCACACACTGCTTGCCCACACGCTGCCCCGCCAGGGCATAACGGGCCGCTTCGCGGCTTCGGATTCCGCCGAGGACATCGAGCGCGTCATCGACGAGAACACGCGGGCCGTCTTCTGCGAGAGCGTCGGCAATCCGGCCGGGAATATCGTCGACCTTGCCGCCATTGCCGAGGTGGCGCATCGCCATGGCGTGCCGCTGGTCGTCGACAACACGGTGGCGACGCCCATTCTCGTGCGCCCGATCGAGCATGGCGCCGACGTCGTCGTCGAGTCACTGACCAAGTTCATGGGCGGCCACGGGACGACGCTCGGCGGCGCCGTCGTCGACGGCGGCACCTTCGACTGGTCGCGCCATGCGGCGCGCTTCCCCATGTTCACTCAGCCCGACGCCTCCTACCACGGCATGGTCTATGTCGACCGCTTCGGCCGGACCGCCTATTCGGCACGACTGCGCAGCGTCTATCAGCGGACGACCGGGGCCGTGCTGCCGGCCATGAGCGCCTTCATGCTGCTACAGGGCATCGAGACGGTGGCGCTCCGGGTCGAACGGCACGTCGACAATGCCCGCCGCGTGGCGGAGATCCTGGCTGGGGATCCGCGCGTCGCCTGGGTCAATTACGCGGGCTTTCCGTCCTCTCCCTATCACGCACTGGCGCAACGCTACCTCGGCGGACGTGTGCCCTCTCTGCTCACTTTCGGGGCGCGCGGCGGCTTCGCCGGCGGCATGGCCTTCTACGATGCGCTGAAACTGGTGAAGCGGCTCGTCAATATCGGCGACGTGAAGTCGCTCGCCTGCCACCCGGCTTCGACCACGCATCGCCAGATGTCGCCCGCCGAGCAGATCGGTGCCGGCGTCCGGCCGGAGACGATCCGGCTCAGCATCGGCATCGAGCATATCGACGACATCCTGGCCGACCTCGATCAGGCGCTCGACGCCGCGATGCGGGTCGCCTCGGATCAGTCCCTGGCAGCCGAATGAGCCCGTCGGGCACAAACGGAGGCCAATTATGCCTTTGATGGTTCAAGGCATTGGGCCGGTCCCGTCGGCGACGGCCGCCAGCGACCGACCCGGCGGATCCCGCTTCGATCTCGGCAGGAGCCGTCTCGACGTCGGGCTCGTCAACAACATGGGAGACGGCGCCCTCAAGGCGACCGAGCGACAGTTCGCGCGATTGCTGGCCTTAGCCTCGGGCGCCACGGATGTCAGGCTGCATCTGTTCTCGATCGACGACGTGCCGCGCGGAGCGGCCGCCCGATCCTACATGGCGGGCCGCTACGGCAGCCTCGCCAGCCTCGAAGCAACGAAACTCGACGGCCTGATCGTGACGGGCGCCGAACCCGTGGCGGCGTCGCTGACCGACGAACCCTATTGGGAAGGGCTGACGCGCGTGATCGATTGGGCCGAACACAATACCGCCTCGACGATCTTTTCGTGTTTGGCGGCTCACGCCGCAGTCCTGCATCTCGACGGCGTGCCGCGGCGTCGGCTCCAGCAGAAGCGGTCGGGCCTCTACGAATGTGTCCGGGTCTCGTCGGATGGACTGCTCGACGGTGCACCGTCCGGCCTGCGCGTTCCCCATTCGCGCTGGAACGATCTCGCGGAAGGCGACCTTCGCTCGCATGGCTATCGGATCGGATCGCGCTCGCTCGAGGCGGGCATCGACATGTTCACGAAGCAGTGGGGAAGCCTATTCGTGTTCCTGCAGGGTCACCCGGAATACGACGGCGAGACGCTTTTCAAGGAGTATAGGCGCGACGCGCACAGATATCTGAGAGGCGAAAGAGACGAGCTGCCGTCCATTCCTCTGCACTATTTCGAGCCCCGCACCGAGCAGGCCGCCAAGGCTTTCGCCGAGCATGCACAGCGTGATCGAAGCATGACGGCCTGGGAGACCTTCCCGCGGGACTGGGCGCCTCGCGCATCACTCTTCCGACTATGGCAGGCTTCGGCGTCGCAATTCTATCGAAATTGGTTGTTCCAGGTCGCCGACGCTCGCTGCTGATCTCTGCGCTAAACGCCGGCACTACGAAAGGCGCCGGCTACGAGAGCCGGCGCTGGATGATGTGAGACGATTAGGAGTGAACTGGATCAGGCCGCAGCGCTGTATCCGTAGTAGCCGTAACCACCGTAGCCGACATACCCACCATAGGATCCGCCGTAATAGCCGTACCCACCGTAGCCGTAGCCGAAGTAGCCGCCATAGCTGTAGTAGCCATAGCCACCATACCCGTAAGAGCCGTAGTACCCACCGTAGCCATAATAGCCAAAGTCGAAGTAGCCCCCATAACCATAGTAGCCGTAGCCGCCGAAGTAGCCACCGTAACCATAGTAGCCGTAGCCGCCGAAGTAGCCGCCGTAACCACCATAGTAGCCGCCGTAACCACCATAGTAGCCGCCATAGCCACCGTAGCCGTAATACCCGCCATACCCTGCCATCTGAGTATCCCCTCGTCACACCGGCCAGTATCTGGTCGGCAGGTTAAGAAAAACCTCATCTCATCGGACTCGGCACATCCTCTGTGCTCCGTCTCGATTGCACCGCCCCGTAGACGAGGCTGGGTCGGATGAGCTTCGTCAGGTTCCGCAACACGGACGAAAAGTCAACCGACTCGGCGGTGCGCACCGTCGCATCCCGGCTTTAACGCATCCAGATCATCAGCGTTCCTGGGCAGATTGCTCGAACATCGAATGGAGCGGGGCCAGTATGTAGTCGATCGCGCGACGGCTCTCCGTGCGGACTTCGACCGTCACGGTCATGCCGGACGTCAGTGGTAGAAGCCGGCCATCGACCCGCAATCCAGGCTGGTCCGGCACAATCGTGACCGGAAACACGAGGTCGGTCGTCTGCTGGGCCGCACTGGTGATCGACATTGCGCCATCGGCGCTCGACGGCACCGAACCATTGCTTTGCTGTTGCTGGGCCTGTTTGCCGGTCAGGGCATCGGCCGCCACCCGGGTCACCTTGCCCGAGAGCGTGCCGTATCGCGTATACGGGAAGGTATCGACCTTGATGGTGGCATCCTGCCCGACGCGAATGAACCCAGCATCGGTGTTGAGGATGTAGGCTTCGACTTCGAGCGGCGTCCCTTCCGGAACCACCTGCATCAGTTGCTGCCCGGTCGTCACAACCTGGCCCACGGTCGTGACCGCCGTCGCCTGAACGATCCCGTCGATCGGCGAGGTAAGTGTCATATCGGCCACTTTATCGTCGGCCTTGGCGAGATCCTGCTGCAGCTTGTCGACCTGCTGCTGCGATTGAACGAGCGACGTCGTGTTGGTGGTCACGAACGTCTGTCTGGCCACTTCGATCTTGCTGTCGATCACCGGAATGGCGGCATTGGCCTGGCCGAGGCTGCCCTGCAGGTTGACGAGTTGCAACTGCGCGGTCTGCAACTGCTGCTCCTGCTCCAGCACCGTGACGCGGCTATCCCAGCCGTTCTTGAACAAGGCGTTGCGCATGCTGAGGTGTTCGTTGATCAGGTCGATCACCTTCTTTTGCGGATCGATATTGGCCTGATACTTGTCGCGGTCGGCGATCGTCGCGGCCTTCTGAGCCTGCAGGCTGGACAGGTTGGCAGCGAGGCTCGACAGGTCGCCAATCGTCGCCTGAGCTTCCCGCTCGACGACGTAGGGTGGGAGATCCTTCGGCCAGTCGACCTTCGGCGACGTATCGACCCCACTCTTGCCCAGGGCCGCGATTTCGGCCTGATGGCGGACGACCTCGGCCCGGGCGTTGAAGAGCTGGTCCCGTACGACGTTACGCTCGGCAATCGCCGAGGTCGGGTCCAGGTGGACGAGCACGGCTCCGGCCTTCACGTGATCGCCATCGGTCGCGAGGATCTTGTCGACTTTGCCGGAGACGATCGGTTGGACCACCTTGGTGCGACCGGAGGCCTGCACCTTGCCAGTGGCGTCGGCATAGACGTCGAGATGGCCGAACCAAGACCAAGCGAGCGCCGCCGCCACCAGGCCGCAAAGCGCGTAGATCAGCCTGACGCGAATCGGCGAAGCCGGTGCTTCCAGAATTTCCAGCGCGCCGGGCAGGAACTCACGATCGGCCGTGACGCGCTCGGGCCTGACCGGTGCCCAGAGTTCGTCGAGATCGATCACAGGCCGTCCGGCATGCTTCATTCGTACCGGGAGCTGTCCACCGGCGGCCTGGACGCCCCGCTCTCCGTCGCGACGTGCGGGACGGTTTTGCGCGGGACCTCCCTGCTGCAGACGACGACCGGCCGGAACCGTATCCAGCGTCCGTCCACCCTGCATGCCGCCGCCGGCCGGGCCCGCCTGTCGGGAAGGACCGGCCGGTCGGATGCCGCCATCGGCCAAGGCCCTGGCGGCCCGCATCCGGCGGGCAGGGCCCTCTGTGCCACTCTGTTCCGCGACGGCGTCGAGGATGTCTGCATCGCTCACCCTGGAAGCGGCTGCCGGAAATCCACGACGAGGGCGCACTGCGGTGGCGTCCCCGCCACGCTCCGCAAGGCGTTCGGCGGAGGCTGAAGAGGCGCGGGAGAGGGGTGCAGGCGCGTCAGGTCGCTGCTCGAAGGCATCGGCTTCGGCGGAAAGACCTGTCCCTGTCGTGGTCCTGTCGCTCATGCGCTCACCTGATCGGTCTGGAGTGACCACAGCCGGGCATAGAGACCGTTGCGGCGGCGGATCAGATCATCATGCGTGCCGACCTCGATGATCTCGCCTTTGGTCATGCCGACGATCCGGTCGCAATTGCGCACGGCGGCAAGCCGATGCGCGATGATGATCACGGTACGACCTTGCGAAATCTGGTCCATGTTGTGGCGGATGATGCGTTCGCTCTCGTAGTCGAGCGCCGACGTCGCTTCGTCGAAGATTAGAATGCGGGGATCGGTGGCCAGGGCGCGCGCGATGGCGATACGCTGACGCTGGCCGCCGGAGAGGTTGGCGCCGCGCTCTTCGATCGTCGTGTCGTAGCCCTGCGGGAGCTTGACGATGAATTCGTCGGCCCCGGCGAGCTTCGCCACCCGGACCACGCCGGCGCGGGACAGCCCCGGATTGGCGAGCGCGATGTTCTCGTGCACGGTCTGGTTGAACAGGAAGTTTTCCTGAAGCACGACGCCGAGCTGACGGCGCAACCAGGTCGGGTCGACCTGGGCGATGTCGATCCCGTCGACCGTGATCTCGCCGCTGGTCGGGCCATGGAAACGCTGAATGAGCTTCGTCAGCGTCGACTTGCCGGAGCCCGAGGGGCCTACGATGCCGATGACCTCGCCGGGGCGGATATCGAGGCTGACGTGGCGCAAGGCTTCAGGCAGTTCGGGCCGATAGCGGAACGAGACGTCGCGTAGCTCGATGGCGCCCGTCGGCGTCGGCAGCGCCTGGAGGGCATGAGGCTGCTGCTCCACCGGCGCATCGAGGATGTCCGCCAAATGTTCGAGCGAGACCTGGACCTCCTGAAAGCTCTGGTAGAGCTGAGCACTGCGGAGGATGGGTTGCGTGACGCGCTGGCCGATCATCGAGAAGGCGATCAGCCCGCCCACCGTCATGCTGCCTGAGATCACCTGCTGGGTGCCGAAGAACAAGATCAGCGCCGTCTGCAGATTGGTGACGAAGGAGATGATGGTCTGCGTGATGGTGCTCAACATGGTGGAGCTGAAGCCGGCCTTGACGTACCGCGACAGCCGGTCTTCCCACATCTTCTGGAACGTCGGCTCGACCGCCGAGGCCTTGATGGTCTGCATGCCGACGATGGTTTCGACGAGCAGCTGCTGAGCTTTCGACCAGCGACGGAACTTGTCCTGCAGCCGCTTGCGATAGACTGGCTTCATCAGGATGCTGACGCCGAAATAGACGGGCATCAAACCCACGATGACCAGCGTCAGGCTTGGCGAGTAGAGCAACAGCACGCCGAGGAAGATGAAGACAAAGACGAGATCGACGACCGACGTCAGGCTCTGATCCGTCATGAAGCGGCGCACGGTGTCGAGCTCGCGGGCGCGGGTCACGATGACGCCGGTCGGGCGCCGCTCGAAATAGGAGATCGGTAGCCGGATCAGGTGGGCATAGAGCTTGGCGCCGAGCTCGACATCGATGCGGTTCGACGTGTGGTTCAGCACGTAGGCGCGCAGATATTTCAAGATCCCGGAGAAGATCGAGATCAGCACCATGGCGGAGATCACCACCACGAGGGTCGAGTAGCTCTTCGACACCAGGACTTTGTCGACCACGAGCTGGAACACCAGCGGGGTCGCCAAGGCGAGCAGGTTGATGAAGAAGGACGTGACAAGGACATGGACCAGCGGCTTGCGATAGCGCTTGATCGCCGGCACGAACCACGACAGGCCAAACTTCAGTTGCTCGACGGCGAGCCCGCTGCTCTTGCCGACCAGGATCACGTCATGATCGAGGCGCTCCAGCACCTCCTCGACGGAGAGCTGGATCTGCCGCCGCGTGAGCGGATCGATGACACGGTGCAGGCCCGGGTCGGTCTCGACGCCGAAGACCGCCCAGGTTCCATCCTTCACCTTGATGATGGCCGGCACCGGGATGGACTTCATCCGCTTGGCGCTGGGGTCCCGAATCACCCGGGCCTTGAGCCCGACCTGGATGGCGGAGCGCGCCAGATCCTCGGCGGAGGGAGGCTCGTCGCCGAGGCCCGAGCGGTGACTGATCTGCGCCGCGGACGCGAGAACGCCGTGATGGCTGGCGAGATGCGCCACCGCCACGAACCCACCGTTGAACAGCGGGATAGCCTCGAGATCCGACACTGGAGCGTTCAATCCTGCAACCCTGAGCTTTGCCTGTACGAGGTGATCTGAAGGGCTAGCGCTGCGGGTCAGCGAGGGCAAGCGCGACAGCATCACAGGTTCGCGAGTGTCATCTCACCTGAGAAATGGTGAACGTCGCTTGAATTTCATCACGAAAGCCGCCCTTTGCCGGGCAGGAAGGCGACGGGTTGGTGACAGCAGCCTGTCTGGAGTATCACCAACGTCGCTTGAGGCCGCCCCGGCGCATTCTTCGACAAGGTTGACCGTGAAAGAGCATATCGACAGCCTGCGATCCCTGCGGGATTTTCTCGTGGATGATCGCCGCAACCTCGTGACCAGCATCGTCGCTGATCCCCATGCTGCCGGCGACGCCGCGGGCGACTTCATGAACCTTCAACAGTTCATCGATGTCGTCGAGCGCGCCATCGGCCACGAGCAGAGCCTCGATCGGCCGCAGGGGTCATGGCCGCCGAAGCCGCCAAGTGGAAAAGGCATGCAGCCACCGCGCTGATCCGTCCTCCTCCCGGACTGCGTCAAGCGTCGCTTGAGCGGTGCCGCTCCATGTCGCGCTCCCGTTCGAGCGAGACGATGTCTCGTCCCAGCGTCGCCACGGCTTCGGCGTTGCCGCCTCGGTGAAACGTGACGGTGGCGTCGCGCTCGGACGGCGCCCCGTCGACCGTGATGGTCGGTTTCCCGCCGGCATGACCGACATAGCGCACCGAAAGGTCGAAGTGCTTGGTCCAGAAGAACGGCACTTCCTCAAAGACCGTCGCATGGCCCAGCATGTTGGCGCCCGCCACCTGCCCCTGGCGCTCCGCCACCGCCCAATGTTCGACCCGGATGTCTTGGCCGCTGTGCGGGTCTGGCCAGTGCGCGATGTCGCCCGCCGCATAGATGTCGGGGTCGGACGTGCAGAGATGGGCGTCGACCGTGACGCCGTCCGCGACGGCAAGCCCGGCCGCTTTCGCGAGGCCCGTACGGGGGGTGACCCCGATGCCGACGATGACGAGATCGGCCAGGAGGGTGCTGCCATCATCCAGCGTTACGCTGTCAGTCCCGATCGCGACGGCGTTGCGGCCGAGCCGGAACCTGACGCCGTGGTGGCGATGAACCGCCAGGATGGCGTCCGCCACCGCGTCACCGAAGACCTTGGCGGTCGGGGCCTGTTCGGGCGAGACGACCACGACGGCGACGCCGAGGCTGCGCAGCGAAGCCGCCGTCTCTAGCCCGATGAAACTCGACCCCAGTACGACAACCTGCCTCGCGCCGTCGATCCTCGCCAGGATGGCACGGCAATCGGAGAGGCTGCGCAGAACGTGGACATGGTCCTGATCCGCCCCCGGAATATCGGGGCGTTTCGGTTCGGCGCCTGTTGCGATCAGGAGTTTGGCATAGGGAACAGCCTCGCCGCCCATCACCTCCACCACGCGCCGCTCGCGGTCGATGCGCGTGACACGCGTCGAAAGGCGGAGGTCGACGCCGAGATCATCGAGGTCGATCGGCGACATGGGCAACCGATCGTCGCCGAACTTGCCGTCGAGATAATCCTTGGTGAGAAGCGTGCGGTCGTAGGGCGCATGGTCGTCCTCCGAAAGGACGATGCAGCGGGCTTTCGGCGCGCCCTGTTTCACGGCCAGCGCTGCCGCATAGCCGGCCGCTCCGCCCCCGATGATGATGAATGGTCCTTCCGCGCCGGCGATCACGGTGCCTTGAGGGGCGAGCGGCTCGGCCTGGGTGACTCGTACATGGCCGTTCTCGATCGCGACGGGCCAGACGGGAAGTGGTGAGAAGGCCGGAGCCTTCAGGGCGCGACCCGTCGCAAGGTCGAAACAGGCGTGGTGCCACGGGCAGCGCAGTTCGCCGCCGACGACGAGGCCATCCGCCATCGGGGCGCCGAGATGCGTGCATTTCGCCCCGATGGCGCAGAATGTCTCGCCGGTTCGCACCAGCACGGCATCCTGGTCGCCGATGCGGCCGGCCAGCAGACCGCTGGCCGGGATCGCGCCGAGCGGCACTCCGGCGAGGAGGTCGGGCTTGGGCTTGTCGTCGGGCATCGGCGGTCTCCCTGGCGCTTACCGCGAGGAAACCCGCCTCGGCATCGCCGGGTTCAGGCGAATTTGCGGGCTACGATGAAAAGCCGCGGAAACGCCAGGAGGCGCCGACCATCCGACCGGACCGCATAGGCGCTGTCGATGGCGCGTTCGTAAGTGTCGAGAAAGCCGGCCTTGAGGTCGGGGGACAGCGGGTCGATGAAGGGCTTCAACCCCGTGGCGCTGACCCAGGCGACGATGGCTTTCGCGTCCGCCATCGGATGCTGGTAGGCGGTGCGCCAGACGTCGACTTCGACCGCCGAGGCGGCGAGCAGGTCGTAATAGGCGTCGACCGACAGCATGCGGCCGACACGCCCCGCCACGGCGGGGTCGCCGATCGCCGCCGCCCAGGGACCCTCGGCAGCGATGCTGCGCATGAGCCGGTGGGTGGGCTCGGCGAGATTGTCGGGCATCTGCACCGCCAGGACGCCGCCGGGCGCCAGAAGGGCGAAGAGCCGCGGCAGCAGTGCCGGATGATCGGGCACCCATTGCAGCGAGGCATTGGCGTAGATCAGGTCGGGGCTGCGATCAGGCTGCCAGGTCGCGGCATCGCCCGCGACGAAGCGGGCGCCCGGGAGCCGCTGCCGCGCGCTCTCCAACATCGCCGGCGAGGTGTCGAGCCCGACGACCTCGGCTTCTGGATAGCGGCGGGCGATCAATTCGGTCGAATTGCCGGGTCCGCAGCCGATGTCGATCGCGAGCTTCGGAGACCGCAGCCCCACGCGGGCCAGCAGCTCCGCGGCGGGACGCGTCCGCTCGTCCTCGAAACGTGTGTAGAGATCGGGATTCCAGTCCGCCATGCCGCGGCTCAGGCACCGGCCATGAAGGCGCGGGCCCGCGAGCAATAGGCGCGATTGGCGGCATTCATGTGCTTTGCCATGTGGCCGGACTGGTAGCGCATCAAAGCCCCGCAGGTGTCGCCGCCGGCCGCCTTGAAGGCCTGTCCCAGCACCTTCATGCCGTAGCGCAGGTTGATGTCGGCGACGAAGAGCGCGACCGCAGGACCGGCGAAGCCCACCGCACGCGCCGTACCGTATTTGATCTGCATGAGGCCGAGGGCGCCGTGGTTCGCCGCATGGGCATTGCCGCGACTCTCGATCCTCACGACCGCCTGGGCCAGAGCCAGGGGCACGCCGTTTTCGAACGCATGTTTGGCGAGCAGCGCCGCGACCGTCTCCGATCCTGCCTCGCGGGGGCCGCTGGCGCTGCGCGGCGCCTCGGGCGTCGGTGCGGCGGCCTCGACGGGCCCCGCCGGGGGTTGGGTCTCCAGCGTCGCGACGGCGTCGGCGACCTGGCCGTCCTCATGCCTCGGCGGCAACGGGGCCGGAATGGCACCAATGGTCAGCGGCTTGCCGGCGGCATCCAGGCTGGGCCTTATCCCCGCCAGCGCGGCATTCCGCGACGCCCGGCTTCGGGCGACACGAGTGCGGCGACGCGAGGAGCGGCCGTGACCGGTCGCGGGCGCAGCCGCAACGGCAGTGGGAGCCGAGGACTGGAGGGGGGCGGCAGTGGCAGACGGCTCCAGCAGATCGGGCGAGAAACTCGCATGGTCGCCGGCTTGGGCTAGCGAGGCAGACGCCAGCAGGGCGCTGGCTGCGAAGATCGCACGCGACATCGAAGACAAGCCGCTTCCTCCATTCAGTTTCAACGCGGCCCAGACCGTCGCGGAAATGCGCCGGAATCCAGGCCCGCGGCCCGACCCGATCGTTTAAGGCCGATGAAAGCCCGGATCGGCAAGTCGTTTTTTGTCATCTGTGTGGTTTTCGACACAGGCTTGGGCGGAATTGCGTCGAACGTCTGTTCGACCCTGTCCGGAAGCAGTTTGGGGACATGCGTCCCGACAAAAGCCGCGTTTCCTCTGGATTGGAGCTTCGGTCGGCCCTGAAAGGTTCGACGCCAGCGCAGAAGGTTAGGCTGGTGTTCACCCTGTCATCCGCAGGATGCGGGCGGGGTGTTCAGGTCACGACGTCGTGCCGCGAGGAGAGGACATGGGATTGAGATTCGCTGCTGCGGGCGCCGCCATGGCGTTGGCGCTGGCAGGCTGCGCCGCCCAGACGCCGGAGGAGTACAATGCCGGCCGCGGAGCGCTGATCGGCGGTACAACGGGCGCTCTGATCGGCGGCTTGGCGACGGGCCGGCCCGGGGGGGCCCTTGCAGGTGCCGCGATCGGCGCCGGCAGCGGCGCCATTCTGGGGGCGGCCTCGACACCGCGCTACGCACCGCCACCGCCGGTCGAGGGCTACGGACCGCCGCCGCGTGCCTGTGCCAAGATGGGTTATGACGAATACGGCCAGCCGGTCTGCCTCAAGCTCGCCGGCTATCGCGCCGTTCCGCCGTCGAACTACTGACCTTGTGATGGGGGACATCCCCTTCGCGCCGGACAGCCGCTGCGTGGCGGCCGTCCGGCCCTCGCCCAATTACAACGGAAGACGAGGTGCCGGCCTTCCGGATGCCATCGTGCTCCACTACACCGGCATGGCGAGCGCAGACGCGGCCGTGGCCAGGCTCTGCGATCCCGCCGCCGAGGTCTCTTCCCACTATGTGGTCGAGGAGGACGGAACCGTCGTCCAACTCGTGCCCGAAATGCGTCGGGCTTGGCACGCCGGACGAGGAAGCTGGGCCGGCGAGGCCGACTGCAACTCCGCCTCGATCGGCATAGAGATCGTCAACGGTGGCCATGATTTCGGCTTGCCGCCCTATCCCGATATTCAGATCGACGCCTTGATCGCGCTCTGCCGAGACAGCATGGAGCGCCACGGCATCGCGCCCTCTCGCATTCTTGCCCATTCCGACATAGCGCCCGCGCGGAAGCAGGACCCCGGTGAGCTTTTCCCGTGGCGGCGCCTCGCCGCCGCCGGCGTCGGCCTCTGGGTGCCACCCTCCGATGACCCGTCGCTGCTCGACCCCGAGACGACCCTGGCGTTCCAGCGCGAACTCGCCCGTTTCGGCTATGCCGTTCCACCAACCGGGCTGTCAGACGAAGACCCCCGCCTCGTGGTGGTGGCGTTCCAACGCCGCTTTCGTCCGTCGCGCATCGACGGCGTGGTGGACGAGGGCACGCGAGATACGCTGGCCCGGCTCATGGCGCTCCGGTTCGCCGGGGATCCAGCAGGGCCACAAGCGCGCGCTTGACGGCGTCACGGTCGGCCTCTGCGGCGCCGAGAATGCGCGAGAAGCGGAAGAAGTCCAGGACCTTGAAGTCGCTGACCGGCGGTCGCACCAGCAGGTCCGGCGCGCGTTCGCGCAGCATCTTGGCCGTGATGGCACTCTGCATGATCTGCGCCGAGCCGAACATGGCCTGGAACGGCGTCGGCGCCTCATCGTCGCCCGATACCGGTCCCGCGACGACATCGCAGGCGACGACGCGCGTCGCGGAGGGCGGAAGCCGGTCGTAGGGCAGGGGATTAGTGGCGGCTCCGTCGACGAGGGTGCGGCCATCGCGCAGCACTGGACGAACAAGGCCGGGGATCGCCATGGAGCCCGCAACGGCGCTGCGCAGCGGTCCTTCGGCGATGACCAGCTCCTCCCGGGCGTAGAAATCCGTCACGACGGCGATGAAGGGAATGGCGAGGTCCTCGAACCTCTCCGGCATGCCGGCCGGCCAGAAGGCGGAGAGCACCAGTTCGGCATCGACCATGACGGGGTTGGCGAGACCGCCGCGGAGCACAGCCGTGAATCGACCGACCCGCGCCTCGAGCAGCAGCGCCATGACACGGTGGCGCCGGCCAAGGACGCGCAGCAGGTGCGATCGCAACTCGCGCCCCGAGAGGCCGGCCGCGTAGCAGGCGCCCACGACCGCACCGATCGACGTGCCCGTGATGGCGACAGGCTTGACCCCGAGGTCGTCGAGCGCTTCGAGAAGGACGACATGCGCAAGCCCGCGTGCTCCCCCGGCGCCGAGCGCGAGGCCGAGGCCTTCGACCGGCACCGTCTTCCCCTCCGGGTCCGTCAAAGGAAGGCCGTCAAGGCGGCGAGGGTAGCATCCGGGTTCTCTTCCGCCATGAAATGCCCGCTGTCGATCTCGACCCCTTCCGCGTCGGGAGCGAACGAGCCGCGCCAGACATCGATCGGCGCCGGGGCGCCGGGGCGGATCAGATTGTGGCGACTCGCAAGGACCAGTGTCGGACAGGCGATAGTCCGTCCCGCGGCCTCATCGGCTCGGTCAGCGTCGACATCGAGCGTCGCGCCGGCCCGATAGTCTTCGCACATGGCATGGATGCGGGACGGATCGCCCCAGGCGGCGCAATAATGCGCCAGTGCCTCGGGCGCGAAGCCTTTAAGATCCTTCGCTTCCGACCACTTGGCAATCAGCCCTTCGAAGTAGGCATCGGGGTCGCTCTTGATCGCCTCCTCGCGCTGCGGCTCCGGCCCGGCGAGCCAGGGCCAGTGGGGCGACACCTCCGGGTCCGCCTCGCGGGCGCGCCACACCGCAACTGTCGGGACGATGTCGAGCAAGGCCAGACGTTCAATGCGGCCCGGTTGGTCGAGCGCCAGCCGATAGGCGACACGGGCGCCGCGGTCATGGCCGGCGAACCGGAAGCTCGCGTGGCCGAGATCCTCCATCAGGGCGACGATATCGGCACCCATGATACGTTTCGTGTAGGCCGACCCGCCGTGGCTTGCGGGTGCCGAGGACCAGCCGTAACCGCGCAGGTCGGGGATGACGAGCGTAAACGTCTCGGCCACCGCCGGGGCGATCCGGTGCCACATGGCGCCGGTCTCTGGAAAGCCGTGCAGCAGGACCAACGGCGGCCCCGAGCCGCCCACCCGCGCGAAGATCCGGCCGGCGTCGGTCGATGCCGTGTGGGACGCGAAACCGGGGAAGAGATCGGCGAGGTCTGGCATGGTGGTCCTGCTCTGGCGTTAGCCAGACGTCAACGCGAGCGGCACGGCGAAGGACCCATGTTGATCGTCCAAGACGGGGAACTCACGATGTGCCTGGGACTGTGACAGTCGTGGCGGGGACGCCGATGCCGAAGCGCTCTCGATAGTCCTGAGGCGACGCCCCGAAGACTCGCAGGAAGGCGCGCCGCATCGTTTCGTCAGTCCCGAAGCCGCAGCGCTGCGCGACTCGCTTGATGGGAGCCATCGTCTCGCAGAGAAGGTGGCGAGCCGCCTCGATCCGCAGGCGTTCCACCGCACGGGCCGGGGTCAAGCCGGTCGTCGCTGGATAGTGGCGCAGGAAGCTGCGCTGGCTCATGCCCGCCTCCCGCGCCAGAACGGCAACGCCGAGATCGTCGGTGAGATGGTCTGCCATCCACGCATGAAGTCTTTCAAAACCGCCGCCGGAGCTCTGCAGATCGAGGGCCACCGAATGTTGGCATTGACCACCGGGGCGCTTCAGAAAGACGACGAGTTGGCGCGCTACGGCCAGGGCTGCAGCTCGCCCGAGATCGTCCTCGACCAAGGCCAAGGCGAGATCGATACCGGCGGTGACACCCGCCGATGTCCATAGGTCGCCATCGCGGATGAAAATCGGATCGGACTCGACTCTGACAGCCGGGTGTCGCCGCCGGAGGTCGTCGCAGTGCTCCCAGTGGGTGACGGCCCGGCGCCCGTCGAGCAAACCGGTCTCCGCCAGAAGGAAAGCGCCGCTGCAGACCGAGACGATGCGCCTGCATTGCGACGACTTGGCCAGGATCCAGGCCACGAGATCCTGATCTCGCGACGCGGCGTCGACACCGCGGCCACCCGCCACGATCAGCGTGTCGAGCTGCTCATCCGAAGAAGAAAGAGGCTGCGCGATCAGAGCCAGACCCGACGACGTCGCGAAGCTTCCCCCGCCCGCAACAATCACCACCGCTTCATACGGCCGATGTCCGTACCGCGATCCCGTCCGTAATGCGAGGTCGCAGGCCGTCGCGAAGACCTGCAGCGGGCCGGCGACATCGAGCAGCTGCACATCGG
Organism: Janthinobacterium lividum; assembly: GCA_050920985.1. Classification (GTDB taxonomy): domain Bacteria; phylum Pseudomonadota; class Alphaproteobacteria; order Rhizobiales; family Beijerinckiaceae; genus Lichenihabitans. The sequence goes on from JBPBQY010000068.1 coordinate 75,402, forward strand.
GAAAGGCCACGACCTCGATACGGCGCAGCGCCTCTGGCGCGAATGGTGGGGTGGACGGCGACATTGCCAGACCGTCACGCCTTAGCCTGGACTCGTCAATCCTGGAGACACGACATGTCCGCCCCGCTCAGCTTCGGCTTTCTGGTTTTCCCCAACATCCAGCAGCTCGATTTCACCGGTCCCTACGAGATCGTCTCGGTTCTCGACGCGCCGAAGGACATCCACCTCCTCTGGCACGACCTCGAACCAGTCCGGTCCACCACGGGCATCCTGCTTCATCCGACCCAAACCTTCGCGGACTGTCCACCCCTCGACGTCGTCTGCGTTCCCGGCGGAGTCGGGGTAAACGCATTGATGCGGGACGTGCCGGTGCTCGACTTTCTGCGGCGGCAGGCCGAGACAGCGCGGTTCGTAACCTCTGTCTGCACCGGATCTCTGGTCTTAGGTGCAGCGGGACTGCTCCGCGGCAAGCGGGCGACGAGCCACTGGTCCGCGCGAGACCTGCTCACGGCCTACGGCGCTGAGCCGACCTCCGGTCGAGTCGTCCGGGACGGGACCACGATCACGGCGGGCGGCGTGACGGCGGGGATCGACTTCGCCCTTGTCATCATCGCCGAACTCTACGGCATTGAGGCCGCACAGGCGTGTCAGCTCCAGCTCGAATATGCTCCAGCGCCGCCCTTCTACGCCGGAACGCCCGAGAGCGCACCGGCAGCCCTGGTTACGATGCTGCGCGCCCGAGGTGACGCGGTGCGACGCGAGAGGGAAGAGCTGGCCAAGGCATGGCGCGCTTCAGAGGCCCACTGAGGCCAAACGAAAAAGCCCGGCGCTATGGCCGGGCTTTCCCTCATCAGTGATCGATCACGCCGAAGGCTGCGGCTCCAGCCCGCCCTCAGGACCCTGTCGGGGCCGCGTCTTACCGACGTTGGGCACCGGCGAGGCGCGGGGCGGAGCCGGCTCGTCGCCGGTCTCGCGGATTGGCGGGATACCCTTGATGACGCCGCGGATTTCGTCACCGCTCAGCGTCTCGTATTCGAGCAGGCCCTGGGCCAGAGCTTCGAGGTCGGCACGCTTGGTCGTGATGATGTGCGTGGCGTCGGCGAGACCGGATTCCACCAGCCGCCGCACCTCCGAGTCGATCTTCTGCGACGTCGATTCCGAAATGTTGTTCTGCTTGCCCATGGAGTAGCCGAGGAACACTTCTTCCTGGTTCTCGCCGTACATCACGGTCCCGAGCTCGTCCGAGAAGCCCCAACGGGTCACCATGGCGCGGGCGAGTTTCGTCGCCTGCTCGATGTCCGACTGCGCGCCCGACGTCACCTTCTCCTTGCCGAAGATGATCTCCTCGGCGACACGACCGCCCATCAGAACGGCGAGACGCGAGGTCATCTGCTCGTAGCTCATCGACAGCTTGTCGCGCTCGGGGAGCTGCATGACCATGCCAAGAGCCCGGCCGCGGGGGATGATCGTCGCCTTGTGGACGGGATCGGTCGCGGGGACATTCAGCGCCACGAGAGCATGTCCGCCTTCGTGATAGGCGGTGAGCATCTTCTCCTGCTCGGTCATCACCAGGGTGCGGCGCTCGGCGCCCATCATGATCTTGTCCTTAGCGTCCTCGAACTCCGACATCGTGACGATGCGCTTGCCGCGGCGGGCCGCCATCAGCGCCGATTCGTTAACGAGGTTCATGAGATCGGCACCGGAGAAGCCCGGCGTGCCGCGCGCGACCGTCTTGAGGTCGACGTCGGGCGACAGCGGCACCTTGCGGACATGAACCTTGAGAATGCGCTCGCGTCCGACGACGTCCGGGTTCGGCACGGTGATCTGGCGATCGAAGCGGCCTGGACGCAGCAGCGCGGGGTCGAGCACGTCCGGCCGGTTCGTGGCGGCGATGAGGATGATCCCCTCGTTGGCCTCGAAGCCGTCCATCTCGACGAGGAGCTGGTTCAGCGTCTGCTCGCGCTCGTCGTTGCCGCCGCCGAGGCCGGCGCCGCGGTGGCGGCCGACGGCGTCGATCTCGTCGATGAAGATGATGCAGGGCGCGTTCTTCTTGGCCTGCTCGAACATGTCGCGGACACGGCTGGCGCCGACGCCGACGAACATCTCGACGAAGTCCGAACCCGAGATGGTGAAGAAGGGGACGTTGGCCTCGCCGGCGATGGCGCGAGCCAGCAGGGTCTTGCCGGTGCCGGGAGGGCCGACCAGCAGCACACCGCGCGGGATACGGCCGCCGAGACGCTGGAACTTCTGCGGATCACGCAGGAACTCCACGATCTCCTGCAAGTCCTCCTTGGCCTCGTCGACGCCCGCCACATCCTCGAAAGTGACGCGGCCGTGGGCTTCGGTGAGGAGCTTGGCCTTGGACTTGCCGAAGCCCATCGCCTTGCCCCCGGCGCCCTGCATCTGGCGCGACATGAAGATCCACACGCCGATGAAGGCGAGCAGCGGCAGCCCGTTGACCAGCAATGTCACGAGCCACGAATTCCCGTCCGACGGCGCCTTGGCGGTGATCTGGACGTTTTTCTTGTAGAGGTTCTGGACCAGCGAAGGATCGTTTGGCGCATAGGTCGAGAAGGCGCCGCGACTATCGCTGTAGTGGCCGGAGATCTCGTTCCCCGCGATGGTGACGTCATGCACCTTGTTGGAATCGACCTCGTTCAGCAGTTGGCTGAAGGTGATGTCGGAAGGTTGCTGGCCCCGATTGCCCGGGTTCTGGAACAGAAGAACCAGCGCCACCACGAGAAGGAAGATGATCACCCAAAGGGCGAAGTTCCTGAAATTGGGGTTCATTTCGGTCTCGTATCAAGCGTTGACGTTCGCGGCAGGTCGAAGATGCGGCTCCGCCCGAAGGCCACGCTGCTCTGGTCCTGAATGTAGGCTGTCGCCCAGAGCTTGCCAAGGGAAGCCCAGGCAGCCGTAACGGCACCTGATTGGGGCCGCGGTGACGCAGGGCTGTCCGCCATCCGGCGCGGTTCAGCCGTCCGAAGTCGATACGGCTTTGCTCCTGCGACGCGGTGGAGCGGCTGCCATCCGAAGAGTGTCGCAACCGTCATAGGACAGGACCGTGCCGTGCAATGTCCGACGGAGCGGTTCGGCACGCATGGCCGCGATAGCGAGGGCCGCGGAGAGACGCTCCAACGCGTCGAGGCGCGGTCGACCCGGCGTAGCTGCGAGTTGCGTGACGATGAGGTCGAGCGCCCTGTGACGCACGGCGGCGGGTTCGGCCAGAAGTCGGCGAGCATCATAGAGCCCGGGCCCTCTCGTGCCCTCGCTCACGGCGAGACGCGCCGCCTCGCCGGTCGCGGCCTCGACTTCGCCCATGCGTCGAGCCAGCGTCACCAGTCGACTGGCGTCGAGGCCCTCCGCGGCGAGGGACGGCATCAGAAGACGCAAGCGGGCACGGGCGAAGCGCGGATCGAGATTGCCGGGGTCCTCCACGAAAGGCCAATCGCGCGCGCGGCAGGTCGCAACGAGCCGCGCCTTGGGGATGTCGAGCAAGGGTCGGAGATGGACAATGCCGTCGCGGTCAACTGCCGGTGCCATGCCGGCCAGCCCGGCGGGGCCCGAGCCGCGCATCAAACGAAACAGCACGGTCTCGGCCTGATCGTCGCGCGTGTGGGCTGTGACGAGATGCGTGGCCCCTAAACGTCGCGCGCCATCGACCAGGAGGGCGTAGCGGTGATGACGCGCCCGCTCCTGCAGGCGGGTTGTGGGCTTGGCTCCCGTCCAGGTCAGAACGTGAACGTCCAGGCCGAGTGCGGTGGCGGCTGCGGCGACGTTGTCGGCCTCGACGCGGGATGCGGCGCGCAAGCCGTGGTCGACCGTGGCGACCGCGAGAGGCGGAAAGGCGGGATCGGATTGCGCGACCTCTGCGGCGAGCCGCATCAGCGCCACGCTGTCGGGACCGCCGGAGACGGCTAGCAGGACCACGCGGGCCGCGCGGAGTGGAGCCAGAAGCGGGCGAACCTCATCGAGGGTCAGGGGCAGGGCGGGAAGCGGCAGCCGATCGAAGAGCGGCGCGTCGGGGTCGGCGTGGGGGAGAGGCTGGACATCCATGGCGGTCTCGACGGGTGCGGCTTTCGGCGACGGTGCGCCGCCGGCACGGTCGGACATCAGCAATGGGCGCGCTTGAGCTCGCGGTCGACACCGGTGCGGACGTCGGCGCCGGCAGCCGGGTATTTGCGGTCGACTTCCTGGTAGGTAGCGCAGGCCTGGGCGCTGGCGCCGAGGGCGTTCAGGGCGATGCCGAGGCGCAGCAGGGCGTCGGGCGCCCGGTTGGACTTGGTGTAGTCGGTCGACAGTTTCAGGAACTGCTCGGCTGCCTCGCGATGGCGGCCCAGCTTGGCGAAGCTCTCGCCGAGGAAATAGGTGGCGTCCGGCACGAGCCGGTCGCGCGGATATTTGGTCAGGAAGTCGTTGAAGCCCGTGATCGCGCCATCGTACTGCGCGGCCTTGTAGAGCGCGTAATCCGCCTCGTATTCGGCGCGGGTGCTACCCGGAGACAGGCTAGCGGTGCCACCGGAGGGCGGCGGAACGGGCGCGGCCTCCGGGGCCTCCGGCGTCGCCGAGGCGACGGCAGCCGGCGGCGCGCCGTTGAGGCCGTGGGTCAGGTCGAGCGGCGCGTGGAGCTCGGCCGGTGCCGCCGACCCGGCCGAGGTGCGAACCCCCGGAGCTGGCGTTGCTGTTGTCGGCATGCTGGGGCGCAGGGCCGGCGCGGCCGATGCCGCGGATCCGAGCGGCTTCGGCGCACCTGGCGCCGAGGGGTCGCTCGCCGGATCGAAGGCGTCGCCGCGACGCTGGGGCGTGGCGACGGCCGGCGCCGGCGTTGCGCTGGCGACAGCTCCGGGAACTGCTTCGGACGCTGCCGGAGCCGTATCCGCCACGGCGTCGGGCGCCGCTTCGCCGAGATCGCCTCGGCGCTGCAACGGCGGCTTGCCGCCGGGCGTGATCGGCGCGCGGTTGAGGTCTTGGAAGCGGAAGTCGACGTCCTGCTGCATCTTGCGCAGTGCGTCTTCGAGCCGCTTGTTCTGGAACTGCAGCTGCTCGATCTGCCCCGTCATGCTGCGCAGCTTATTCTCCAGACGGTCGACACGGACCAGGAGAGCCGCGGCGCTCGACGGATCCTGCTGAGCGTCGGGATCGTCCTGGGCCAGCACGATCGGAGCGTCGGATCTGACTTGGCCCGCCAGGGCGGGGGCCGGCCCGCCTCCGGGATGAAGCAGGGCCGCGAAGGCAAGCCCCAACACGGGGAAAAGTAGGAATCGAGGACGATGCGTCATGAGGCCTCCTCGCGGTCCCGACCACGACGGCGGTCCGGACGAACGACATACCCCGACTTATAGCCTCAACGGATCGCGCGGGGCAGGGGCCTCGCGCGATCCAGCGCTTATCAGGACTCGCCACCCTTCAATACCGTGACGGCGCGGCGGTTCTGCGACCAGCAGGAGATGTCGTTGCAGACCGCGACCGGGCGCTCCTTGCCGTAGGAGATCGTCTTGATGCGGGAGGCCGAGATGCCCTTGGCGACGAGATACTGCTTGACGGCTGCAGCGCGCTGGGCGCCGAGCGCGAAATTGTACTCCCGCGTGCCACGTTCGTCGGCGTTCCCCTCAATGGTGAAGGCGTAGCGCGGATACTGCTCGAGCCAGCGGGCCTGCTTGTCGAGCGTCGTCTGGTTGGCGGTCGAAAGATCGGTCTGATCGGTGTCGAAGAACACGCGATCTCCAACGTTCTGGGCAAAGTCTCCCGGGGTGCCGGGAGCGGAACTGCCCTTGCCGTAACCGTTGGCGCCGAACCGGCCCGCGCCGCTGCCGAAAGCCCCGACGGCATCGGCCGGATCCTTGGCGCAGCCTGCGATCGCGAGACCCGCGACCGCGATGGAGACCAGCCCGAACGCGCGGGCTGAGTGGAGAAGCTGCATTCCAGTGATCCTTGTGCAAAAGCCTGCCGGCGACCCCTCGGTAGTAGTCCCCGATGGTTAAACGAAGGTTCCGTCAACCTTGATGAGGCGTTGAGGCGAAGGTGCAAATCAGGCTTCGACAACGCTCATGGTTAATGGCGGGTTGATGTCCCTAATGCGGCAGCTGTACCGGTTCGGGATCGCCTGTGGCGCAACTGATGCAATCACTCTGCCGCCAGACACGTCTCCGCCCGACGCGCGGCCATGGCGCGCATCTCGCGCTCCGAGTCGACCAGGTAGTCTCGTGTCAGCGGTGCAGCATCGACGGACTTCGCCAACTGCACCTGGAACACCATGAAGCCGAAATAGCGGAAGGAGATCTCGCTTCCCACGAGGTAGAATTCCCACATGCGGCGGAAACGCTCGTCGTAGAGCTTGCTTAACTCTGGCCAGCGTGCCTCGAAGCGCTCGCGCCAAAGGCGCAGTGTCTCGGCGTAATGCAGGCGGAGGACTTCAAGGTCGTTGATCCAAAGCGCGTGGCGTTCGACGGCCGGCATCACTTCGGACAGCGCCGGCACATAGCCGCCGGGGAAAATGTATTTCAGGATCCAGGTGCTGGTCGGGGCCGGGCCATACATCTTGCCGATGGAGTGAACCATGGCGATGCCGGAGGGCTTCAGCAGGCGTTTGATGGCGCCGAAATACGTCTCGAAATTCGGCCGGCCAACATGTTCGAACATGCCAATCGACACGATCCGGTCGAATTGGCCTTCGAGCAGGCGATAATCGACGAGCTCGAACGTGACCCGGTCCGCCAAGCCTGCCTCCTCGGCGCGGCGACGCGCCACGGCAAGCTGCTCCTTCGACAACGTGATCCCTGTCACCCGGACGTCGGCCGTCCTGGCGATGAACAAAGCGAGGCCGCCCCAACCACAGCCGATGTCGAGCACATGCTGGCCCGGCTCGAGCAGCAGTTTGGCCGCGATATGCTGACGCTTCGCGAGTTGCGCCGTCTCAATGTCGTCGTCAGGGTGGCGGAAATAGGCGCAGGAATATTGCATGTCGGCGTCGAGGAAGCTGCGGTAGAGCTCGCCTGACAGGTCGTAATGATGGGCGACGTTGGCGCGCGCCTTGCCGGGGTCGTTGCGCAACGCGAGGGCGTTGACGAACTTGGACGCCCATTGACCGATCTTCGGATTGGGATCCTGCCCGATCGCGGCGATGTTCGAGCCCAGCAGCTCCATGAACTCGTAGAGGCTGCCCCGCTCGATGATGAAGTCGCCATCCATGAAGGCCTCACCGAGATAGAGGTCAGGGTTCGTGGCGATCTTGAGGACCGTCCGCGCCTTGCGGATGCGGACAGCGATATCGAGCAGGCCGGCGGGCTGGTTCCCATCCAACCGTCCGGCCGACACGGTTCCGAATGGGGTACGAACCGTCAGGCGACCATGGTGGATCAAGCGTGCGAGAAGACTTCCGATCATTGCAGACCCTGTGCAGAGCGCATGCCGTGAATGGGCAGGCGTTCCGGACAAAGATCAGCCGAGCACGCGAGACGCTTCACGGGATGAGGAACGACTCAATTAGCCTGAGTGTGGTCGTCGTCATCCAACCGTCAAGCGCGGTTTCTGCATGGTTGCACGCAGCGAAGCGCGTGTCCTCGGACAGACACGGCATTGCACTGGCGAGCGCTAGGGCCTTCCCCTGCGTCGCGGTGCGGATAAGGCGCGTCGGCGCCTTAGCCGAGCAGGGGACCCCAGGCCGGATCGGAGGCGCCGCCGGGGGTCGGGACCGGGAACTCGCCGCGGCCGAACAGGTCCGTCATGAAGATCTTCGATGTCGCGCCATTGCCGGCATCGCGGAAGAACATGAGGTAAAGGCCATTCGGCGCCCAGGTCGGGCCTTCGTTGTGGAAGCCCTGAGTGATGATCTTCTCGCCCGAGCCGTCGGGCTTCATGATGCCGATCGCGAACTGGCCGCCCGCCTGTTTGGTGAAGGCGATGTAGTCGCCCTTTGGCGACCAGACCGGCGTGGAGTAGCGCCCGTCGCCGAAGGAGATCCGCTTGGCTCCGCCGCCGCCTGCACCCATGACGTAGATCTGCTGGCTGCCGCCCCGGTCCGACTCGAAGACGATCTGGCCGCCGTCGGGCGAATAGCAAGGCGACGTGTCGATGGAACTGTCGTCGGTCAGCTGCTGCGGGTCGCTGCCGCCGATCGACATGACGTAAAGGTTGGAACTGGTCCCCTCCGACAGCGACATGACGATCTTGCGCCCGTCCGGCGAGAAGCGCGGCGAGAAGGTCATACCCGGGAAGTTGCCGACCCGCTGCTTGGCGCCGGTCTCGACGTTAAGCACCGTTACATCGGGGTCGGCATCGCCGAACGACATGTAGGCGACCTGCTGGGCCGTGGGCGAGAAGCGCGGCGTGACGACCAGATTGTCGCCATGCGTGAGGTAATGAATATTGCCGCCGTCCTGGTCGATGATAGCGAGCCGCTTGCGCCGCTGTTGCGCCGATCCGGTCTCGTCCACGTAGACGACGCGGGAATCGAAGAAGCCCTTCTCGCCCGTGATGCGGGTGAAGACAGCGTCGGCCACGATATGGGCGACGCGGCGGCTGTTCGACAGGTCGGTCGCATAGTGCTGACCGGCGACCTGTTGGCCGGAGGCCGTATCGAAGAGGCGGAAATCCGTATTGAATCGTCCACCGCCACGATCGACCCGGCCGGTGAGGACGAATTGCGCGCCGGCACTCTTGAAGCTCTCCATGGCGGGCGAGTCGGGGTCGACGGCGGCCTGCGGCCCCTCGACCGGCTTCAAGTAGACGCAGCGCTTGAAGTCGTTGACGATGATCGACGTAACCTTGGCGGCGTCGCCCGGATCGCCGGCGAAGGGCGTGACGGCGATCATCACCGGATTGAAGTTTCCGCCCGGACGAATGTCGAGGTAGCGCTCCTCGGCGCGAACCGGGGCGACGGGGAGCGTACCCGCGATCGTCACCAGGGCGGACGAGGCCAGGAACGTGCGGCGGCTGAGGCGGATCATCGGCAAACGCTCCTTCGAAGTCGGGGACGAGGCATGCCTCGACGCGGTTAAGATTTTACCCAATCGATCGACATTGAGGCAGAGCGCCGCTCCCCGTCGGGAAGAGGTCGGGGCGCTCGCCTCACCCCGCCATTTCGGCGGGATCGAAGCGCAAAATCCGGCTGCGCCACTGGTCGTAGAACGGCGCGAATTGCGCCGGAATGTGGAGCGGATTGCACTGCCGGACGGCGCGAAGCGCGCTCTCCGCCAGGCTTCGCGATCCCGGATCGGACGGCCTGTTCAGCAGCTGGGGCTCGTTCTGCAACGAGCCATCCTCACCGTAGCTGACCTTGATCTCCGGAATGTAATGCCCGTGATCGAGGCCGAGATAGCTCCAGCATTGCTTGAACTGATCGGCCAGAAGGCCATCCAGAGCATCGGATTGCGTCGGCGACATCTTGGCAGCCGTACCCGAGGTCGCACCGCGCGAGGCCACCTTGGAGATCTGCTTGCCGGTCGAGGGTGGTGCACCGGCCGGCTGGCTGTTGAGGATCCTCGAGATGTCGGTCGGGTCGAAGGCCTTCTGGTCGCTGGGTTCGGCCGTGCCGTCGGCGGCCGGCGTGTCGCGCGGCGCCGCCTTGGCATGAGTCGGGGGCTTCTTCACCGGCCTCGGCGTCGGCTTGGGATCGGGCTGGGCGTCATCGGTCGTCTGGTCGAGCAGCTTCGCCATCTGGTCGGGTTTCTCGACCGGACGGGGCGGCTTCGGGACCGGTTTCTGCTCGACGACCTTGGGCGGCTGCGGCGGCGTCGGGACGGGTTTCGGCGGCAGGGGCGGCGGTTTCACCTCGGTGTGTTTCGGCAGCTCGGGCGGTTTCGGGACCGGCTTCGGCGGGGTCGCCTGCTTGATCACCTCGGCATCGGGGTCGCGCTCCGGCGGAACCGGCGTAGGAGGTGTCGGGACGGGGGGCGTCGGCGCCTCCGGCGGGAGCGGCGGCGGCGGCGTGGGATCGGGACGCTGCGGCGGTTCTGGAACCGGCGGCGGAGGGGGCGGCTGCGGCACGGGCGGCGTCGGCACCGGCGGCGTCGCGGCAGCGGGTTTCGGCGGCGGCGGAGGCGGCGTCACCTGCTTGGCTTCGGGCTTGGTCGGCTCCGGATGCTGCTCGTCGGCCTGGGCGACCTTGTCGGCCTTGGTGACAGGCTCCTTGGTGACGTCCTTCGACGTCTTCTCGCCCTTCATGATCTGGTTGAAGTCGTTCTGCGAGATCGTCTCGATCGGTACCGCTTCCGGCATCTGATCGTCCATCGGCTTGTCGGCCAGCCACGGAATATTGAGGATCAGCAGAGCCAGGAGCGACGCATGGGCCAGGAGAGAGACTGCTACTCCCGGCTCTGAAAGCTTGAGCTTCAAGACGGGCCGCGCCTCACTTGTCCGACTGCTCGGTCACCAGGGCGACCTTCTTGTAGCCGGCCGAGGTGATCAGCGTCATGACTTCGGCAATACGGCCATAGTTCACCGCCTTGGCGCCCCGCAGGTAAATGCGCTCATCATAGCCGTCCTTGGCGAGTTCCTGGAGGCGCGGCAGCAGCCCGTCCATGGCGACCTGCTGGTCGGCCACATAGACGTCGCCCTTGTCATCGACCGCGACGCTGAGCGGCTTCGAATCGATCTTGAGTTCCCCGGCCGTGGTCTTTGGCAGGTCGATCGGCACGCCCGAGGCGAGCAACGGCGCCGCCACCATGAAGATGATCAAGAGCACGAGGACGACGTCGATGAACGGCGTCATGTTGATTTCGGCCATGGCGCCGTAGCGCGGCACGCCGCGCTTGCGCCGGCCACCCTTCTTGCCCGCGGCTCCAGCCGACATGCCCATCGCGCTTCTCCCGTCCTATCCGTCCGCGGCTCAGGCCGCGCGGTCGCGTTCGCCGCCGACGTGATGGTCGATCTGGCGCGACAGGATCGACGAGAACTCGTCGGCGAAACTCTCCATGCGGGCCTGGAAACGCGCCACGATGCCCTGGAGATTGTTGAAGAAGATCAGCGCCGGGATGGCGGCGAAAAGGCCGATGGCAGTGGCGAGCAGCGCTTCGGCGAGGCCCGGCGCGATGACGGCCAGGGATGTGTTCTTCGAGGCCGCGATGGAGCGGAACGACGTCATGATGCCCCAGACGGTGCCGAAGAGGCCCACGAAGGGGGCCGTCGATGCCACTGTGGCGAGAACGATGAGGTTCGATTCGAGCTTTTCGACCTCGCGGGCGATGGAGACGTCGAGCACCTTCTCGAGCCGGGCGTGAAGCCCCATGAAGGACGCGCCGACATTCTGGAACGATCGCTTCCACTCCCGCATGGCGCCGACGAACAGCGATGCCATACCGATCGTCTCGGCCTGTGACAGGTCGGTGTAGAGCTCTTCCAGCGACTGGCCCGACCAGAACACCTGCTCGAACCGGTCCATCGCCTTGCGGGTCCGGGAGAACAGGATCCCCTTGTTGATGATGATGGCCCAGCACCAGAGCGAGGAGCCGAGCAGGCCCAGCATGATCACCTTCACCAGCACGCTGGCGTTCATGAACATGCCGAGGATGGTGATCTCCGACACCGGAGCGGCAACGGCGGCGACATCTGCAGGGTTCATGAGGTCCATTTCCCGGCGCCGGCGGCGCAGACCGCGGCATCCCGCGCCGCGCGGATGAGCGCTGGGCGGGATACCGGCGGCATCACACTGAAATCGTTTCACCGTCCTGCGGTGGGAATCGGTCAATTCTGCGACTTCGCCGACACACCCTCAGGCTTTCGGTCAGCCGGGATGAAGCTCCCAACAGGGTTAATGCGGGGTTAAGGCGAGGTCTACCGCTCCTGAGCGGAGGACGAAGAGCCGCGCAACTGCACTGCAAGAGCGGCCGGGAGCCGCACTGGGCGGCCGCGCGAGATGGCTGCGACCCTGACGATGGCCTCGACCAGCAGGTCGTCGCCGCGCAGAAGCCGCTGTTGCAGCGTCAAGGACGCACCACCCACCTCCGCCACTTGCGTCACGACCTCGACGAGGTCGTCCATCAGCGCCGGGCGACGGAAGTTGATGGTCATGCGGGTCACCGCGAAGGCCAGCGGCGCGGTGCCCGAGAAGAGGGCCGTCTGGTCGACACCGAGGTCGCGCAGCATCTCGGTGCGGCCGCGCTCCAGGAAGCGCAGGTAGTTGGCGTGGTAGACGACGCCCGAGAAATCCGTGTCCTCGTAATAGACCCGGATCGCGAGACGGTGCAGCCGGCCGCTCATGCCTCGTCCTCGGGATCGGCGGCGCGCACCGCGGCAAAGAGCCCGTATTGGTCGCTGTGCGCCTTGGGCTCGGAAATGCCGAGATGCCGAAAGGCGTGCGGGGTCAGGAGGCGGCCACGCGGCGTGCGCTGCAGGAAGCCGAGCTGGATGAGATAGGGCTCGATGATGTCCTCGATGGCGTCGCGCGGCTCCGACAGCGCCGCGGCGATCGTCTCGACGCCGACCGGACCGCCGCCGAAGGACAGCGCCACGATGTCGAGATAGCGCCGGTCCATCCCGTCGAGACCGATATCGTCGACATCGAGGAGCTTCAGCGCCGAATCGGCGACGACGCGGGTGATGGTGTCGGCGCCGTCGACCAGGGCAAAGTCGCGCACCCGACGCAGCAGACGACCGGCGATGCGCGGCGTGCCACGCGAGCGCCGCGCGATCTCGTTGGCACCATCGGGCGCGATGCCGATGCCGAAGACCCGAGCACCGCGCCTCACGATGAGTTCAAGCTCCGCCACCGTGTAGAATTGCAGTCGGATCGGAATGCCGAACCGGTCACGCAAGGGCGTCGTCAGCAACCCGGCACGCGTGGTGGCGCCGACCAGGGTGAACTTCGACAGGTCGATCTTGACCGAGCGCGCGGCAGGTCCCTGGCCGATCATGAGATCGAGTTGGAAATCCTCCATGGCGGGATACAGGATCTCCTCGACGGCGGGGTTCAACCGATGGATCTCGTCGATGAAGAGCACGTCGCGCTCCTCGAGCCCGGTCAATTGCGCGGCGAGGTCGCCCGCCTTGGCGATGACAGGGCCCGAGGTCGAGCGGAAATTCACGCCGAGTTCGCGCGCCACGATTTGCGCCAGCGTGGTCTTTCCAAGGCCCGGGGGGCCGACCAGCAGCACGTGATCGAGCGCCTCCCCACGCGTCCGCGCCGCCTCGATGAAGACGCCGAGGTTCTTGCGCGCCGCCTCCTGGCCCGTGAAGTCGACGAGCGACTGCGGACGGACGGTGGTCTCCGTGTCGTCGTCACGCTTCTCGGGAGTGATGAGGCGGCGGGGAGGCGGGGGCAAACAGGGTCCGGGGTGTCGTGTTGCGAGCCGCAGTGATAGGATGCCGAGCCACTAAAAGCGACAGGCCCGCGCGGGGCCGGAGGGCGACGCCGATGTCACGCCTGGACGATCAATACGACTACATGAGCCTCGACGATTTCGAGGAGCTCCTGGCCGACAAGCCCCGCGACGAGAAGTGGGAGCTGATCGGCGGCCGCGTCGTCAAGATGATGACGGGCGCCCGGTGGGAGCACCACTTCATCGTCCAGAACATCAACTTCGCGATGAGCCGCCACCTGCGAGATCAGGGATCTGCCTGCCGCGTGTTCACGGAATCGTTCCGCCTGAAGGAAGACACGCTCGAATCGTCGCTGCTTCCCGACGTCATCGTCCGCTGCGGGCCGATGTCCCCGGGTGCGACGTCGTTGAAGGATCCGACGATCCTTGTCGAAGTCCTTTCGGACGGCAGCGTCGGCCGCGACCGGGTCGAGAAATGGCGGATTTACCAGAAGCTTCCGTCGCTTCAACACTATGTGCTGGTCGAGCGCGACAGGTCCATCATCGAAGTTTTCGACCGCGCCGGCGAGGCCTGGTTTCAGCAGCGATTGATCGAAGGGCTCGACGCCACGCTCGACCTTTCGGCCCTCGACCTCACCATTCCGCTTGCCGAGATCTATCGGGACGTGCTTTCCGCCTGAGGCATGAACACGTTACCTCGCGCCTTCGTCATCGGCCATCCGATCTCCCATTCCCGTTCGCCGCTGATCCATGGGCACTGGCTCAAGATCCACGGCCTCCCGGGCTCCTACGAGAAGATCGACGTCGCACCCGAAGAGCTGGGCGCTTTCATCGCCTCCCTGAAGGAGAACGGCTTCGTCGGGGGCAATGTCACCGTGCCGCACAAGGCTCGCGTGCTGGAAATCGCCGACGCCGTCGACGAGGCCGCCGACGCGATCGGCGCTGCCAATACGCTGTGGTTCGACGACGACGACCTTGTCGCCGGCAACACCGATGCGCTCGGGTTCCTGGCCAACCTCGATCAGGAGGCTCCGGGCTGGGACGCCAAAGGAGGGGCTGCGGTGGTGCTGGGGGCCGGCGGCGCCGCCCGCGCCGTCATCCACGGCCTGATCGAGCGTGGTTTCGACGTCGCCCTCGCAAATCGCACCTTCATGCGCGCCGTCGACCTCGCCGAGGAGCACGAGGAGGGGGTCTGGGCCTATGCCTGGGAGGAGCTGCCGCAGCTTCTGCGCACCGCCGATCTCGTGGTCAACACCACCAGCCTCGGCATGACGGGACAGCCGCCGCTCGACATCGTGCTCGACGGGCTGAGGCGCGATGCGCTGGTCTGCGACATCGTCTACGCCCCGCTCGAAACGCCGTTGCTCGCCGCGGCCCGGGCGCTCGGACTGCGCGGCGTCGGTGGTCTCGGCATGCTGCTGCACCAGGCCGTGCCGGGCTTCGAACGCTGGTTCGGGGTCAGGCCTGAGGTGACGCCGGAGCTGCGCGCCCTGATCGAGGCCGACGTACGCGGTGCGTGACGTCGGGCGCTCCGGGCTTCGGCGCGGCGCTCTGCAACGGCCGTGCCCGAAAGGCCGCTGCCAGCCGCCGGAGCGCTGCCGCGAGCCGCGGGTCCGTCACGCGCGAATGCAGCACGACGCGCGAGCGCGGCAGCGGCGGTAGCCCCCACGCCTGTCCGACGTCGACGAGCCCGGGAGGGACGTCGTGCGTCGCCAGGACGGAGACGGCGAGACCGGCCGACAGGGCAGCCGCAAGCGCCGTGACCCCACCGCCCACGAACGCGTCGCGCCAGGAAATGTCCGCGCCGTCGAGCGTTCGGATCGCCAGCGCCCGCACGCCGCAGGGTTCCGCGAGACTTGCGAGCGGCAGGGGCGCGCCCGCCGGCCAGCGCCAGGACGGAGCCGCCAGCCAGCGATAAGGTTCGGTCAGCAGCGTCTCCCCCGCACGGCGGTCATCCTCGCCCCGCACCACGACGGCGTCGAACTGTCCATCGTCGAACCGGTCGAGCAGGTCGCGCGAGCTGCCGACGTGGACGTCGAGCAGGAGGTCGGGATCCGCACCGGCAAGACCGCCGAGGAGCGAAGGAAGGTCGCTCCCGGCGGCATGATCGCTGATGCCGAGCGACAATCGCTTTCGGTCAGGCGTGCCGAGGGTCGCCAGCACGCCGTCGCGCTGCCGCAGCAGGGCGGTGGCGGCCTCGAGAAAGGGACCGCAGCTGGCGGCCACGCGGACGAGGCGCGGCGTCCGCTCGAGCAGCCGGCAGCCGAGGCTCGCCTCGAGGCGCTTCACCTTCAGGCTGACCGCCGATTGCGTGGTGCCGAGCATCTCGGCGGCACGGGTGAAGCTGCGCAGCTCCGCCACCCGGACAAACGCCTCCAGGGCATCGAGATCGAGCGTCGGAGCGAATTTGACCATTGCGATTCGCAATCACAGTGAGGCGTTGCCATGCCGTTCACGCATGATCGAAAGCGGCGTACGACGGTCGGGCTCGATCCACAAGGGAGCCGATCCATGCCCATCGTCCAAATCTCGCTCTGCCGTGGCAAGTCGCCCGCCTATCGGGCGGCACTCCGCGACGGCATCCACCGTGCGCTCTGCACGACCTTCGACGTTCCTGAGGCCGACCGCTTCGCGCTGGTCTCGGAATACGCGCCCGAGGATTTCGCCTATGACCCGGACTACCTCGGCGTCGCGCGAAGCCAGGATCTCGTGATGGTCCAGATCACGGTCTCTCGCACGCGCGGTGTCACGCAGAAGAAGGCCCTCTACGCCGCCATCGCGCACAACCTCGCCGAAGCTCCGGGCCTGCGGCCCGAGGACGTCCTTGTGGTCCTCACCGAGAACGCCCGTGAGGACTGGTCATTCGGCCAGGGCATCGCGCAATACGTGGCCTGAAGGGGGCCGAGCTTTCTCAGGTTGCGCGTGCCATCGCCTGCTGTCGACCCGATTTGGTCGTAGCTCTATCATAGCCCATGGCCGAAAGCGGTCGTTCGAGGAACAAGAACCATGCATGCGGGAAGGCTCATGACCAGTTCGTTTTAGATGGTTCGTTTTAGAAAGTTCGTTTTGGATAGGGGGTCTTGAGAGCCAAAACGAACCGACAGGGCGGTTCGCTTTGAGTACACCCATAACGAACCAAATCAGCGCGTTAAATCGAGCTAGGGATTTGGGCCCACGTTAAGCGAGCTTATTGAGCTACAAGGCTGTGTCGGGCCGATAGGATGTCGAATGATTGAAGCGTATGCCGAGGTAAACGTGCCGCTCGCCATTCGAGAGCAGATTAGCTCTCTACTAGACGAAGCGTTTCCTGCTGTTTTTGAAGATCGCACGTACTTCAAACAATGGCCTCATCAGCGGCTTGTAGCTGTAAAGGATAGAAAGGTCGTTGGGCAGCTAGGGTTGGACTATCGGGCTATCCGTGTCGGCGATCAGGTTATCGGCATATCAGGTATTATCGACCTATGTGTGAGGCGCACGCATCAAGGAAACGGAATCGGCTCCGCGTTGCTTCAGCGAGCCGAAATTCATGCACGAGAAGGTAACGTCCCTTTTATGGTCTTGATGGCAGATAAGCCAGATTTATATAAGCGAAATGGCTTTGTGAACATTCACCCTGCTTTCACAAAGTGGCTTGGTATTGAGGACCGCGCTTCTAATTCTCTGATTGATCGCGATCTATCCGATTGCTTTATGGCGAAGGCTCTCACGAATGTTTCATGGCCGTCCGGGACTATTGATCTTCTAGGCTATCTGTTTTAGACGGCCGCGCACTGAAGCGCTGTTGGTTCGCTATGGGTATACCTAAAACGAACCGCCACACCCAGCGAGCCTTCAACCGCCCAAGAACCCATACTGCCCGCCGGCAATCAGGTGCCCGTAATAGACCCCAATAATGATGGCGGAGACTAATCCAAAAACAACTACAGTCCTACGACTTGTTTTGATAATATCAGGCTCACAGTATATGATTGAGTAAAGAGAAATTGGAATCTGAAATGCGAGAGACGACAAGTAGCGTTTCAGGGTAATCCCATGTTGATATGGCACCCAATCTGGTCCCTCATTGATACTCAGATTAAAGTCGGTTGGCGTCAGATACTCCCAACAGTACCAAGTCAAAACTGCAATAAATGGTATTGCTGATAAGACTGATAAGTGCGAAAGTTGCCTCGAAAAGCCCTTTGTTTGAGAGTGCAAGAAGGCCTGGGCTATTTGCGGCAAGCTAAAGACAAGGAAGCATCCAATGATGGCGATGATGCTGAGTGGTATACTGAACAGCCACATCATTTCAATGGCGTTTGACTTTGGACGATATGGGTTTCCGTGTATGAAATCGACAAAGACTAACTCTGTTACATTTGACAAGATAGCTATGACGGCAAAGGTCAGAGCTAACCATAGAAGGCTGAGCGCGTAGGATTCCTTAACTCCTACCACCTTTGTACGCCCTGATACATCCGATCCGGGCTCTGAGACGGTGACGGTATCACTCATTTTCTCCTCCTCCGATCTTTGCTGCATACCAGGACCGCTATCACAAATGGCCATTCTGTTCCCTGAATGTTGGTGGACCCCGGTGTAGGGGGCTGCAGGGAGATCGAAGAGGCCACATCGACCGGTTCGCTATGAGTGTACCCATACCGAACTGACGGGCACAGAGCCCCGTGTCGGGACGACAAGGCTGTCGAGCGGCCGCCACGTCCGCTTTCCAACTCTCGCGCTTCGAAAGCGGCCCCACCGCTGTCCACCCAGCTTGGACGTCTCCGACGTCGAGTGATCGAGTTCCGGAACGAGCCGGATCGACCGGAGGCAACAGCTCGCTCAATCGAAGACGTCGCGAAGATCGAAGGCCTCGTCGAGGGCCGTTCTCCCGATCGGGGTTACGGCCACGGCGCGCGTCCCGTCGAGGCGGCGCATCCAACCCTGCGCGAAGCAGGCCGTGCAGAGGGCCGCCCCGAGCGCACCCGCGATATGCGGCCGCCGCTCGTTCCAATCCAGGCAAGGCCGGCAGAACACCCGTCCGCCTCCGCGTCGTGCTTTTTGCGGAGAGGTTTGGTCGAGCCTCACCCCCGAGTCCACGCAGGAAGATCATCCCATCGTCGGAGAGGGCGCCGTCGTCCGGCGACAGCTCGATGTGCTCGCGCTCGATCATGCGATCGGCCATGGCGACTGCGAGTTGCCCGGCGAGATGGTCGTAACAGGTCCGCGCGCGTCGGAGCGCCGCGTCTCGTGGCCCGACCCTCGTTGCTCTGGTGCGGCTCCCCCCCGTGACGTCAGCGGCCACGGACATGATGCTTTCCAGCATGTGGGCCACGGCCGGAGAGGCAAGGCGGTGGTAGCGGTGCCGCCCCTGGCGCTCCATCGCCAGCAGTCCCGCTCCGGTGAGCTGTGCCAAGTGGGCGCTGGCCGTTTGTGCCGTCACTCCCGCGGCCTCGGCCAGCTCCCGCGCGGTCAGCGCCCGCCCGTCCATCAGCGCCGCCAGCATGCTGGCGCGGGTGGGATCGCCGACAAGGGCGGCGGTCGAGGCGAAAGCGGCTGTGGTCAGCATGGCGGTGCCGATCATAGGCCGGCGCGGGCCGGAACGCTTCGGGCAAGACCGAAGCATGTGGCCGGCCTCACGCTCTATGCCTCCCTAAGTCCAACCGGAGGCTCGACCCCATGATCACCTGCTTCATCCGTTACGAGATCGACCCATTTCGGCACGAGGCCTTCGCCGAATACGCCCGCAACTGGGGGCAGGCCATTCCTCGCTGTGGGGCCGATCTCGTCGGCTACTTCGGTCCGCATGAAGGCTCGGCCACGACCGCCTATGGGATTTACAACATCGAGAGCCTGGCCGCCTATGAGGCCTATCGTGCGCGTCTCCGCGACGATCCCCTCGGCCGGGACAATTATGCCTTTGCCAAGCGCGAGCGCTTCATCCTCAAGGAGGATCGCTTGTTCCTGCGTCCGGCGTCGGGGCCGCACGCGAGGCGGGTCGCACCGTGATCGCCGTCATCTTCGAGGTCTGGCCGGCGGAGGGCCGCACCCAGCACTATCTCGACCTCGCCGCCGCGTTGCGGGACGAGCTCGCGACCATCGACGGCTTCATCTCGGTCGAGCGTTTCAGGAGCCTCGCGGATCCGAGCAAGCTGCTGTCTCTGTCATTCTTCCGCGACGAGGCGGCAGTCCGGACCTGGCGCGAGCGCCCGAAGCATTGCGCGACGCAGGCGAGCGGGCGCGGTGGGATTTTCCGAAATTACCGCCTGCGGATCGCCGACGTGATGCGGGACTACGGCCTTGACGACCGGGACCAAGCACCACCGGACAGTCGGGCTTCACACGCGGTCTGACAGTCGGCGCTGCCATTTTCCGAGATCGCTCTTCTCCCGCCTGAGTTGTCGGGACATACGAGCTCGACAAGCTCAGCCCGACGTTGCCGGTCCGCAACTCAAGCCTTGCCGGCATCCGACCCGTGGCGGTTCTGCCGGGCGCGGAGCAGGGCGATGCCGAGGAGCGACAGGGCGATCACCATGAAGCTCACCCCCGTCGTGGTCGTGCCGAGAGCGTAGATCATCGGCGTCGTCACCGTGGTGGTCAGCGCCTGCAACTGCAGCGGCAGCGTATTGTCGGAGCCGATGGCCTGGCTCGAACGGGCGATCTCGTCCCAGGACAGGGTGAAGCCGAACAGCGCCACGCCGATCAGCGCGGGAAGGATGAGCGGCAGGACGACGTAGCGGAAGCTCTTCCAAGGCGTCGCGCCGAGGTCGCGGGCCGCCTCTTCCAGCCGGCCGTCGAAGCGATTGAAGATCGCGAACATGATCAGGAGGCCAAAGGGCAGCGTCCAGGTGAGATGCGCGGCGAGGCCCGAGGTGAAGAGCCCGGCCCCTGTCGTGTAGGTGTCGCTGAGCCAATCCGGGCCGGCCTTCACGGCCGTGTCGATCAGCCGGAACAGCAGCGCGATGCCGAGCGAGGTCACGATCGAGGGAACGATCAGGCTGGCAATGGCGACGTAGAACAACAACGCCTGCCCGCGGAACTTACGGCGATAGGCGAGCCCGGCCAGCGTCGAGAAGACCACGGTGAGTCCCATCACGACGAGGCCGAGTTCGAGCGAGCGCCAGAAGGCGGCCCCGATGTCGACGATGCCGCCGCCCGCCCACAGGGTCGAGAACCAGTGGGTCGAGACGCCATTCATCGGGAAGGTCATGCCGCCCTGCGGCCCCTGGAACGACAGCACGAAGATGACGATCATCGGGCCGTACAGGAACAGGACGTAGAGGCCGAAGAAAGCCGCCAGGAGATAAAAGGCGAGCGAACGTCCTTCCCGCATCAGAGCTCCTTGCGGATGTCGACCACCTTGGTGAGGGCGGTGATGATGAGCAGCGTCACGGCCAGCAGGATCACGGCATTGGCGGCGGCGGGCGGGAACTGCAGGGCGTTGAGGCGGGTCTCGATGATCTTGCCTGCGGAGGCGATCTGCTGGCCGCCCATGACACCGACGGTGACGAAGTCGCCCATCACGATCGTGACGACGAAGATCGAACCGATGACGATGCCGGGCTTGCAGAGGGGAATGACGATGTTCCAGATCGTCTGCCAGCCGGAAGCCCCCGCGTCGTAGGCCGCCTCGATCAGCCGCTTGTCGATCCTCACCATGGAATTGAAGATCGGGATTACCATGAAAAAGGTGAAGAGGTGCACGAAGGCGAGCACGACTGAGAACTTAGAATAGAGCAGCCACTCGACCGGCGTATTGACGACGCCCGAATTCATCAGCGCCTGATTGACCAGTCCGTTCCGCCCGAGCAGCGGGATCCACGAGATCATGCGGATGACGTTTGAAGTCCAGAACGGAATGGTACACAGCAGCGCAAGCACGATCTGCATCGTCAGCGAGCGGACGTGGAAGGCCAGGAAGTACGAGATGGCGAAGCCGATCACCAGCGTGATGACCCAAACGGCGAAGCACAGCTCCACCGTGGTCCAGTAGGTCTTCAGGATGGTGCAGAGACCGGGAAGCTGATCATAGCAGCCCTCGAATGTCTCCGTATAGGATCGCAGCGTGAATGTAGGGACGATCTCGTAGTCGTTGTAGTCGAGCAGGCTGACGATCGCCACCAGGACGAGCGGCAGCACGAAGAACAGCAGAAAGACGAGACCCATCGGCAGGGCCTGCAACCAGGCCGGAGGTGCCCAGCCGTACCGCCCGCGAAGCCGCGCCGCGCGTGGCGCGGTCGCGACATCGGTGGCGGCGAGCGCGGTGGCCGCCGGAGCGGCCCCTGCGTCGGACGGTCGGGCGAGGTTCGTCATGCGGCGATGAACTCGTTCCACTTGCGAACCATGTAGTCGTTCTCGTCCATGATGGCGTTCCAGCAAGCCACCTTGCCCATGCGGGCATCGAAGCCGCCGCCGTCGCGGACACCGCCGGCCTTGTCGAGTAGCGTTCCGTCAGGCGCGTGGATGTCCTTCTCGGCGGGCTTGCCTTCCATCCAATAGGCCCATTCGTAGGGCTCCATGGCGGCCTTGGCGGTGGGCAGCACGGCGGAATAATAGCCTTGCCGATTGAGGTAGGCTCCGGCCCAGCCGGACAGGAACCAGTTCACGAACTCGTAGGCCACGTCCTCCTTCATGCCGGTGACGCCCTTCGACACCGCGAAGCCCGTCGCCCAGGAGCGATAGCCCTCCTTCAACGGCTGGAAGACGCAGGGAATGCCCTTGGACTTTACCGCGGTCACGGCCGGCGACCACATCGACTGGATGACAGTCTCGCCCGACGCCATCAGGTTGACGGATTCGTTGAAGTCCTTCCAGAAGGCGCGGAACTGGCCGCTTTTCTTGGCCTCCGTCAGGACCTTCATGGTCATGTCGATCTCGGCCTTCGTCATATTGCCCTTGTCAGGGTATTTGTACTGGCCCGTGGCCTCCACCACCATGGCGGCATCCATGATGCCGATGGACGGAATGTTGAGGATGGCGGCCTTGCCCTTGAACTCGGGGTTCAGCAGTTCGGCCCAGGAGGTGATGGGACGCTTGATCAGGTCCGGCCGAATGCCCAGCGTATCGGCATTGTAGGTGGTCGGGATCAGCGTCGCCCACTCGGTCATCTCGTGCGAGAACTTGGTCGAATGTTCGCCCTCGACGAACATAACCTTCTTCGGTGCGGTGCCCTGGTCGCCGATCTTGGTGCCGTCGGCGAGTTCGCACTTGGTGATGACCGGGGTGATATTGCCGTATTCCTTGATCTTCTTGCCGCTCATCGCCTTGAGGTTGCCAGCGGGTACCAGCTTCTTCAGCGCGAAATATTCCGTGTCGACGATGTCGTAGGAGTTCGGCTGTGTGATGACCCGCTTGGTCACGTCGTCGGTTGTGACCGCCACGTATTCGATGGTGATGCCGGTGTCCTCCTTCACCTTCTTGGCGATGTCGGCAGACTGGTTCACGGCGGTGCCGAGATAGCGCAGCACCTTGGGCTCCGCCGACCAGACGGCCGGGAACCCCGTGATGGCGCCCGAACCCGCGGCGACGCCCGCAACCGCGGCGGAGCCCTGGAGCAGCGTGCGGCGCGACAGCTTCACGGTCGGCCTTGTATCCTGTGTCACGGTGGTTCTCCCTTGATGGAAAGTTTAGGCCGCGCTGGCGAGCGGATGCACGTCGCCGTCGTTCCACGACACCGCGATCGCGTCGCCGGGCTGGAACGGGGTGGCGTCGTAGGTCGGCTCGTCGAGCGTGGCGGTGATCTCGGATCCGGCGCCGTCGAGCGTGAGCTGCACGAAGGTGCCCTGGTACTCGACGCTGCGCACGATGGCGTCGAGGCCGGCGTTGCGTCCGTGCGGCGGCACGTTGAGGTTCGCACCCGGGCGACTGAGATGGAGACGGTCGGCCCGCACCGCGAAGGCGCCGGCAGAGCCCTGCAGCACGTTGTGGCCTCCGATGAACCTGGCGACGAAGGCCGTGCGGGGGGCATTGAACAGTTCGCGCGGCGATCCGGCCTGCTCGATCCGCCCGTCCTTCATGATCACGGCGAGGTCGGCCAGTGCCATGGCCTCGTCCTGACTATGGGTGACGTGGACAAAAATGATGCCAAGCCGGCGCTGCAGGGCTTTAAGTTCGACCCGCATCTTGGTGCGCAGGAACGGGTCAAGGGCCGACAGCGGCTCGTCGAGAAGCACGATCTGCGGTTCGGTGATGAGCGCCCTGGCGAGCGCCACACGCTGCTGCTGCCCGCCCGACAACTGCGCCGGCAGGCGCTCGCCATATTGGCTCATGGCGACGAGGTCGAGCATCTCGACCGCACGGGCCCGGCGCTTCGACTTGTCGACGCCCTTCATCTTCAGCGAGAAGGCGACGTTGTCGATGCACGACAGGTGCGGAAACAGCGCGTAGCTCTGGAACATCATGGCGGTACCCCGCCGCGCCGGCGGCAGGTCGGTGATGTTCGACGGTCCAAAGACGATGTCGCCCTCGCTCGCCGTCTCGTGACCCGCGATCATACGCAGTGTCGAGGTCTTGCCGCAGCCCGAAGGCCCCAGCAGGCAGCAATAGGAGCCGGCTTCGATCTTGAGGTCGATCGTGTCCACGGCGACGGTGTCGCCGTAGCGCTTGGTCAGGTGGATCAACTCCAGATCGGGTTTTCGCATCGCACCCTGCCGTTTCATCAATGCAAAGATGGAAGCAACCCGCGTGCCAGCATCGCGGCCAGCGACGATCCATTCAGCGGTCGCGCTAAGCCGCACAGGGCGCGGGCGAGCCTGCCTGCATTTCAGGACTGTGCCCAAAAGTCGCGCAAATCGTACACAATCGCCCTTAGGTTTGTCGTGCCGTGGACGGGGGCAGGTACGGATTGCTCCGTGCAGAAGCTGGCCGCTGCGTCCGCGGCGCGGGCTGCGGCGCGAAACCTGCACCGCATCCTCCGGCTGGTGGGGCGGAGGTCGGGTTGGGTCTGGAACGAGCGATCGCGGCAGAGCAGGGGCGCAGGCCGGTCGAGGCGCCGGGCGGAGAGGCCGACCGGGTCTCGGCCATCCGCGACGCCATCCTGCTCGCCATCGTGGAGCAGCGACTGCCGCCCGGGACCAAGCTTCCGGAAGATCAGTTGGCGGCCCATTTCACGGTCAGCCGAACTCTGGTCCGCAATGCGCTGCGTGCTTTGGCGCAGGACGGCATCGTGGTTCTGGCGCGCAACCGCGGTGCCTCGGTGGCGTCGCCAGGTCCACAGGAGGCGCGCGATCTGTTCGAGGCGCGACGGGTGATCGAGGCCGCCACGACGGCGCACGCCTGCGCCAGGGCGACGGTCGAGGATCTCGAAGGTCTGACCGTCACGCTCGCCGAGGGGCGGGCTGCCCTCCATCGCGGCGATCGGGGCCGCGCCATCCGCCTCTCCGGGCAGTTTCACGTCAGCATCGCCACCCTGGCAAGGCAATCGGTGCTGGCGGGTCTGCTCTCCGACCTCGTCGCACGATCGTCGCTCGTCGTTGCGCTTTACGGGCATCGCGGACGATCCGATTGCGGCGACCAAGACCATGCGCTCTTGATCGAAGCCTTGCGGGACGGAGACGCGCCGCGGGCCGTCGCGCTCATGACGCAGCACCTCGAAGATATCGAAGCGGACCTTGATCTGGAGCGCGCCACGCGAGCGCCGCGGCCGCTCAGCCAAATTTTAAGGACGGTCTCCCTGTGACAGCGTTTCGGGCGCTCGCCGCGCCCATGTTGGGGTGGAGGTTCCCCGAGGTTCTCGGCTAGCCCATGCCGACCCTTGGACGATGGTCGAACAGACGATGAAGCCGCCCAGGAAGCGAATGGCGGACCGAGCGTCGGACGAAAGGCTGGTCGCTTCGCGAGCCACGATCAGGAGGACGATGCCGACTAGAGCAGTGTCGGCTTTCTTGGAGTCGCCCCAGCGACTCCGAGCCGACGAAACTGCTCTTGATTTCAAGCTGGAGCGAATTCGCCGAAGGCGAAAGCGCTCTAGGATCGTGCTCAGGCCGACGAGAAGGGACCGGCTTTTCTCAGCCATGTTCGCTGCAAAGCCCTGTCGCGAACCGTTGCGTTCTTGTGGGGTCCGTCGATCCTACTCGTCGGTCTGCGTCGAGATCACGAACGTGTGGTCGGTCGCGGTCCAGATCAGGCCGAGGTCGATCCGGTCGGCCTGATGGTACTCGACCTTTCCGGAATCGTAGAGATCGCCGCGCTGCACCGAAGCGCGGTAATACTCGTCGGCATCCGACGTCATGGCTTTCACCACCGTCTGCGCCTTGGCGCGGTCCCAGTGGAAGCCCGCCATCAGCGCCGCCTGTTCGAACTTGTCGAGGTCGGCGAGGATCTTGGCATCGGCCGGCAGCGTCGCACGAAGCTCGAACCGCAGGAACGTGTCGTCACGGCACTTCAGCGTGCCATCGACCTTGGTATCGCTCGACAGGACGCGGACATCGACGCCGCTCATGATGTCACCGAAGCCGCGCGCAATGGTGAGGGGGCGCTCGAACGAGACGCGATTGCCCGGCATGTTGCCGGGAAAGTCCTTCATGAAGCTCTCGCAGACGATGCCGGCCTTGGCCGCCGCCGCCGCCGGTGCGGCGACCGAGGCGCTTGCGGGCACCAAGCCCAGCATGGCGCAGATCACCAAAGAGACAGCGGATGATTTCATCGCCTGGGTCCATCCGGCCTGAGGCGCGATGCGAGGCCGTTTCGCGGTCAATTTATCAACAGCGGCTTAACCGTCCATCCCCGATGCGGGATCGTGTGCGTCCCGCGTTCAGGCATCCATCTTCAGGGCGGCGATGAACGCTTCCTGCGGAATCTCGACCTTGCCGAACTGCCGCATCTTCTTCTTGCCGGCCTTCTGCTTTTCGAGGAGCTTGCGCTTGCGGGAGACGTCGCCACCGTAACACTTGGCCGTGACGTCCTTGCGAAGCGCCCGGATGGTCTCGCGGGCGATGATCTTGCCGCCGATCGCCGCCTGGACGGGGATCTGGAACATGTGTTGCGGAATCAGATCCTTCAACTTGTCCACCATGGCGCGGCCGCGCATCTCCGCCCTGTCGCGATGCACCAGCATGGACAAAGCATCGACCGGCTCGGCATTGACCAGAACCTGCATCTTCACGAGATCGCCGACCTTGTAGTCGGTGATGTGGTAGTCGAAGGACGCGTAGCCCTTCGAGATCGACTTCAGCCGGTCGTAGAAGTCGAACACCACCTCGTTCAGCGGCAGTTCGTAGGTCAGCATCGCGCGTGACCCGACATAGCTGAGGTCGACCTGCACGCCGCGCCGGTCCTGGCACAGCTTGAGGATACCGCCGAGATATTCGTCGGGCGTGAGGATCTTGGCCTGGATCCAGGGCTCGCGGATCTCCTCGATCTTCATGACATCCGGCATGTCGGCCGGGTTGTGAAGGTCGATGGCGGTGCCGTCACGTAGCGCGATTTCGTAGACCACCGAGGGAGCAGTGGCGATGAGGTCGAGGTTGAACTCGCGCTCGAGCCGCTCCTGGATGATCTCGAGATGCAGGAGGCCCAGGAAGCCGCATCGAAATCCGAAGCCCAGCGCCGCAGAACTCTCCATCTCGAAGGAGAAGCTGGCATCGTTGAGACGCAGCCGGCCCATGGCGGCGCGCAGATCGTCGAAATCCGCGGCATCGACCGGGAACAGGCCGCAGAACACGACGGGCTGCGCGGGCTTGAAGCCGGGCAGCGCCTGCGCGGTGGGCTTGCGCTCGTCGGTGATCGTGTCGCCGACGCGGGTGTCGGCGACCTCCTTGATCTGCGCCGTGATGAAGCCGACTTCGCCCGGTCCGAGCCGCTCGACGGCGGTCATCTTGGGCTTGAACACGCCGATCCGGTCAACCTCGTAATGGGCCCCGGTCGCCATGGTTTGGATACGCGAGCCCTTCTTCATCGCGCCGTCGATGACGCGCACCAGCACGACGACGCCGAGATAGGCGTCGTACCAGCTGTCGACGAGCAACGCCTTCAAAGGCGCGTCGACGTCGCCCGTCGGCGGCGGCAACTTCGTCACGACGGCCTCGAGCACGCCTTCGATGTTGAGGCCGGTCTTGGCCGAGATCTCGACGGCGTCCGATGCATCGAGGCCGATCACATCCTCGATCTGCTGGCGGATCCGTGCGGGCTCGGCGGCAGGGAGATCGATCTTGTTCAGCACCGGCACGATCTCGTGGCCGGCATCGAGGGCCTGGTAGACATTGGCGAGGGTCTGGGCTTCGACGCCCTGGCTCGCATCGACCACCAGCAGAGAGCCTTCGCAGGCGGCCAGCGAGCGCGACACCTCGTAGGCGAAATCGACGTGGCCGGGCGTGTCCATCAGGTTCAGCACATAGGCTTTGCCGTCGGCCGCCACGTAGTCGAGCCGTACGGTCTGCGCCTTGATGGTGATGCCGCGCTCTCGCTCGATATCCATGGAGTCGAGCATCTGCTCGGACATGTCGCGCAGCGCCACCGTCCCGGTGTGCTGGATCAGCCGGTCGGCCAAGGTCGACTTGCCGTGGTCGATATGGGCCACGATGGAAAAATTGCGGATGTTGTCGAGCTTCTGCGCGGTCATCTCCGGGGCATAGCAGGGGGACGTTGGTTAATCCAGGGAAACGGCCGGCGGCGCCGGACGACAGTTGCCCCGAGGCGACGGCGGCGCTGCAGGGTCTTCTTGCGGCTCCCGCCTAGATGCGATAGTGCTTTCAGTGTCGGACGCGACGAGCACCCGTAGCTCAGCTGGATAGAGCGCTGCCCTCCGAAGGCAGAGGTCATAGGTTCGAATCCTATCGGGTGCGCCACGACACTACAGCACCGATCGCCTTCAGGCAGCCGAGTGCGACTCAGTCTACGGATAGGCGGGATCGCCCTGGCCGAGTGTTCAGGCCGCTTCCGCGCCGGATAGCAATGCGGCGAGGCGCGCTAACTCACAGCTCATTCACGGCGCGCAGGGTTTGCGAGGTCGAGCCTGTCTCGGCCTCCGGAGATAAGCCGACCATGAAGATCGTCCACCTAGCCCTATGTGCCGCGGCGCTGCTGTCGACGACGCTCCCGAGCGCGGCAAAGCTGGCCAGCGCAAAGGATCAGGCTCGGGCCCGGGCCGAACGGGCCTGCTACCTCGACGCCAAGGCGCTGTGCCCGGATGCCATTCCGGACGAAAGCAAGGTGACGGCGTGTTTCACCGCGAAGCGGCCGCAACTCAGCGAAGCCTGCGGCGCCATCTTCGACAAAGGAATCTGACCGGCACGGCCTGCCCAGGTCGGCCAAGGCCTTGGCTTGAACCATGAGACGCCGCACCCTCTCCAGGCTGGATTTTCGGCGCCGTCACTTGTACTGACGTCGCCGGAAGTGACGGGCCTAGATGGTTGCGACATCGGAGTCTCAAAATGTCCGGGTATGGCTATGAGTCCTATGGGTACGGCTATGTGTCTTATGGCTCCGCTTACGGCGGATACGGCTATTATTCGACGTTCCTGGGCCCCTACAATACCGCTCGCGGCGAGTTGACCGGGCCTGGTTCCTCTGCTTTCGAGCAGGACGGCAACACGACGAGTTATGCCAGCGAAAACTATAACGGTGGCGTTTTCGAGCAGACGACTTTCGTGTCTGGGTCGCACTATGAGGTTGCGACGAGCTACATCTACGCATCAGGGTATTATTATTACGGATCTGACTACGGTGCGGTCGGAACCGGAGCCTTTTTCAACAACAATTCGTACTCGAGCTACTCTGTCGCTTCGGGAAATGAAATCAATGGTCTGCTTGATTACTCGTTTAGCTCCAGCCAGCATTCCGCTTATGGCGGGTACGATCAACGGACGACGTTGAGCTTTTCAGATCAAAACTTTGCCGATGGATCTTACTATACCTCGACGACATCACGTACCGGCTCATTCACCTATGAAGGGCAGCTAGTACCAGGTACCAGCAGCAGTTACTCGGCAATGACGCACTACGATGGCTCTACGGGGTACATGACGAGCTATCATACGCCGTAGGCTGCCGCCTCCCCGCTGTGCGGCGCGCCCCTCCGCATGTCATCGGTGCCTCGTTCTTCAGGTAGGACGGACAAAAGCTGACCGCTGTTTGCTGTCCGCCTATCAGGCTTCCGTCCCATCGGCGCGTAGAGGAGGTGGGCACTGCGGCTGTGGGTCATCGCGTGGGGTCGAATGGCCAACACGTTCACGTCGTAGAAACGGGCATCGACGCTCAGGGGCGGTCAGCCTCCTGCTCGCGCCTTCTCAGACAGAGACCGAAGGGCCACACTCACCGGGCGAAGTGAGGACGCGCAAGCGCAATGCTTGCAAGCATAGGCTTTCGGCCATTGACCTGATAGGTTTGTGAGATCGCTCCGCTGTCTCGGCATGGGTGACTGAGAGATGCGCTGCGCTCCCGCCCCTGAGGCCTGGAGCAGAGCCATGACTGCAGCAGAAGCGTTGTATCAAAAATCGCAGCAGTGCCGTCGGTTGATGCGACAGACGACGGATCAGCGGACGATCGAGGCCTTGCGCACTTTGGCGGCCGAGTATGACGATCAGGCTCATGCCAACCATGGCGGCAAAGGACTGATCATGGTTGCGCTGCCCGATGGCACCCAGACCTGACTTGGCAGCAACACGAGCCAACGTCTGATGTGGTCGGCCCGTCTCTTCATCCTGTTCGTCTGACGTGCTCGTCCGGCAGGATCAGCGACGACGTCGAGGGCGGCTGATGCGTGCACCGGTGGCAAAGCCGCCGGACGTTCCGCATTCAGGCGTTTTCGACAGCCATCGCTCCTCATTCGTTGTGAAACGCTGTCGCCGCTGCTGAAAGCGGTCGCCGGTGCAAAGCCGAGCCGCCGCCGGATCCAGCCTATGACCCCATGGAGTCGAGCACCGTCACGGCCCGGCGGTTCTGCGACCAGCAGGACGAATCGGCGCATTTCCGCACCGGCCGAGTGTTGCCGTAGCTGACCAAACGAAGCCGCGACCCCGCCACGCCTTGGCGTTCGAGATAGGCCTTCACGGCGGCGGCACGGCGCTGGCCCAGCGTCATGTTGGCAGCGGCCGAACCGGGGTCGTCGGCATGGCCCTCGATCAGCATGTGGTAGGGCGGATAGCGCTTCAGCCAGACGGCCTGCTTGTCGAGCGTGACGCGGTCGGTCTCCGAGAGCGCGTCCGAGCCGGTCGTGAAGAATACGCGCCGACCGACATTGACGTCGAAATCGGAGGGGCTGCCGAGCGGCGCATCGAGCGTCGTGGCGATCGGCGTGTCGCCGTTGACGGAGGGCGCGCCCGATCCGCCGAAATGACCGCAGCCGGCCAAGCCCGCGGCCAGCACGGCGAGAGCCGGAAGACGAAATGCAGCAACCACGCGAAACCTCACCGGATGTGCTTCAGGACCGACACCGTCGTGCCGACGGGCGTCCGCTGGTAGAGGTCCATGATGTCTTCTGGCAGCAGGCGGACGCAGCCTGAGGAGGCATCGGTGCCGATGGTCCAGGGCTCGAGCGTCCCGTGCAGCCGATAGCCGAGGTCGGTGCCATCGCGGTAGAGATAGAGCGCGCGCGGGCCGAGCGGATTGTCGGGGCCGCCCGCCATATGATGCGGCAGGTCGGGACGCCGCTTCAGCATCTCGGGCGGCGGGGTCCAGCCCGGCCAAATCGCCTTGCGGGCCACCGTGGCCCGGCCGAACCATTTGAAGCCCTCGAGCCCGACGCCCACGCCGTAGCGGAGCGCCGTGTTGTTCTCGAAGGTGACGTAGAGGAAGTGGTTCTGCGTATCCACGATAACGGTGCCGGGTGCTTCGTCGTGCTGATGCTCGACGAGTTGCCGTTGCCAGACCGGGTCGATCGCCGACACGTTGGATCGGTTATAGGTGAAGCCATGGTCCTTGGCGGTGCCGGAAAAGTAAGGCCCGGGATCGAAGGCGGCCTTCGCCGCTCCGGTGCCCATCAGGCCCATCAGGGCGGAGCCGCCCAGCATCGTGCGGCGCGTGATCGCCAAGTCTCACCCTCCAAATCATCGTGGTGGCATCACCACGCCCCTGGAAAGTGGCCCCAGGGTGGCTGATTTTCCGTTACACCAGCATTGTTGCCGGAGGGACACAGGTGGAATGGCTGGATAACGGCATCGTTCTGGGCGGGCGCACCTATGGGGAGACCAGCGTCATTCTCGAACTGCTGACCGCCGAGCACGGGCGCCATCTCGGCCTCGTGCAGGGTGGCCGGTCGCGCCGTCTGCGTCCCGTGCTCCAGCCCGGCAATGCCGTGGAGGCAACCTGGCGCGCCCGGATCGACCATCACATGGGAGCCTATCGTGTCGAGGGGCTGAAGCTGCGCGCCGCCGGCATCATGGAGAGTGCGGTGTCGCTCCACGCCGTGAATCATCTCTGCGGCCTCGCGCGGCTGCTCCCCGAACGGGAGCCGCAGCCTGCGCTTCACGCCATGCTCGACGCGATCGTGGATGATCTCGACGATCGGGACAGCCTGCCGCTGCGCATCGTGCAGTTCGAATTGGCTTTCCTGGCCGCCTTGGGCTTCGGGCTGGATCTCACCTGCTGCGCGGCGACGGGCAGCAGAGACGATCTCAATTACGTGTCGCCGAAGACGGGCCGCGCCATTTCGGAGAGCGCCGCGGGGATCTACGCCGACCGGCTGCTCGCTCTCCCGCCCTTTCTACGCCCTTCCGGCGCCGAAGCGGATATCGCACCGGAACATCTGGCGGCGGCCTTCAGGCTCACCGATCACTTTTTGATGCGGGATATCTTCAGCCCGCGCAATGTCGCCAGGCCGACAGCGCGTCTCGCTTACATCGAGACGCTCGCGCTTCAGTTGACGTGAGCCGCGCAAATTGGCCGCAAGACCTTGGAGCTCATGCCGTAACCCGAGTCGACGGCGATCTCGGCGAGAGGGCAGGGGAGCAGTCGCGTCTGGCTTACGGCCGCATCGGCCGCCTGCGGGGGATTGAACACGGCGACGCCGATCAGGGTCGCCACAACGGCCGCGATGCCCGACGACAGGCTGAGAAGGGCTTTGTTCATGATGTTCCAGCGCAAGCATGCCGCCCGAAGGCGTCGGGGTGGACCGGTGCTGGCGCGAAGGGGCCTCGCGCGCCGGTAACCGGTATCGACCATAGGGTCTGACTAGGCCTGACCGTCCCGACCCACTAGTGCAGGCCCGCAACAGTCACGTCTCAGGTTCAGAATGCCCGTCAGGCTTGGGAGTTCCACATATGTGGCGCAGCCCGCCGTTCTTTCGCCACGCATGCGCGCTGGCGCATTCTGACGCTTGTCGCCGGAACAAAAGAGGTACACGCTGCGGGACGATTTCGCACTGGCGCTGGCGCCGCGCGTCCCCGAAGTCTTTGGGGTAGGCAGGTCGGCGCGAATCTGCTGAAGCCACGCCCGACAGACCCGAAGGACACCACTCGACGATGGCCCGAACCGTAGCACCACCGCCCTCTCCGCCGGCTGAACCCGTGGTGGTGAAGCTGCGCGAGGCGTTGGAGGAGCGCTATCTCGCCTATGCCTTGTCCACCATCATGGGCCGGGCGCTTCCGGACGCCCGTGACGGGCTGAAGCCCGTGCACCGCCGCATCCTCTATGGGATGCAGGTGCTGCGGCT
The DNA here is from genome assembly GCA_050920985.1 of Janthinobacterium lividum. Taxonomy (GTDB): domain Bacteria; phylum Pseudomonadota; class Alphaproteobacteria; order Rhizobiales; family Beijerinckiaceae; genus Lichenihabitans. Next base: position 108,219 of record JBPBQY010000068.1, read on the forward strand.
CGATCCCGCGACGGCCTTCAAGAAATGCGCCAAGATCGTCGGCGACGTGATGGGCGATTTTCATCCCCACGGCGACCAGGCGATCTACGACGCGCTGGTACGGCTCGCTCAGGACTTTTCCTCGCGCTACCCGCTGGTCGACGGTCAGGGCAATTTCGGCAATATCGACGGGGATCCGGCGGCGGCCTATCGCTACACCGAAGCCCGGATGACGGAATTCGCCAAGCTCCTGCTCGACGGCATCGAGCACGACACGGTGGATCTGCGCCCCAACTATTCCGGCGACAAGGACGAACCGATCGTCCTGCCTGCCGCCTTTCCGAACCTGCTCGCCAATGGCGCTCAGGGCATCGCGGTCGGCATGGCGACCTCCATCCCGCCGCATAATATCGTCGAGCTTTGCGACGCGGCGCTTCACCTCATCGCCCATCCAGAGGCCGACAATGCCGCCCTCGTCGGCTTCGTGAAGGGCCCCGATTTCCCGACCGGGGGGATCCTCGTCGAGGATGCGGCCTCGATGGCGGAAAGCTATCGCACGGGCCGCGGCTCGTTCCGGCTGCGGGCCCGCTGGGCCGTCGAGCCCGGCGAGCGCGGTGTGTGGACGGTGGTCGTCACCGAAGTCCCCTATGGCGTGCAGAAATCGCGGCTGATCGAGCGGCTGGCCGAGGTCATCAACGAGAAGAAGAGCCCGCTCATCGCCGACGTCCGTGACGAATCGGCCGAGGATGTGCGCGTCGTCATCGAGCCCCGGGCCCGCAACGTCTCGCCCGAGGTGATGATGGAACACCTCTTCCGGCTGACCGAGCTCGAAGTCCGCGTGCCGCTCAACATGAATGTGCTCGTCGACGGTGTCGTGCCGCGCGTCGTGGGCCTCGGCGAAGCGCTGAAGCAGTGGCTCGATCACCGCCGCAACGTCCTGGTGCGCCGTTCGCGGCATCGGCTCGGCGAGATCGAGCGCCGGCTCGAAGTCCTGGCCGGCATGTTGATCGTCTTCCTCAACCTCGACGAGGTGATCCGCATCATCCGCGAGGAGGACGACGCCAAGGCCGAGTTGAAGCGCGTCTTCGCCCTGACCGAGATGCAGGCCGAATATGTGCTGGATACGCGGCTGCGCGCGCTTCGCCGGCTCGAGGAGCTGCAGCTCCGGAAGGAGCACGACAAGCTCGTCAAGGAGCGCGACGGGTTGTTGGGCCTCGTCGGCAGCGACGCCCAGCAATGGCGTGCCGTCTCGGGCCAGATTCGCGACATCCGTAAGACCTATGGTCCCGAAACGCCGCTCGGCCGGCGCCGGACCGACTTCGCCGCCCTCCCGTTCTTCGACGCCACCGTCTCGTCGCAGAGCTTCGTCGAGCGCGAGCCCGTGACCGTCGTGGTGAGCGAGAAGGGCTGGATCCGGACTCTCAAGGGCCATGGCGCCGATCTCTCGGCGCTGACCTTCAAGGGCGACGACAAACTGCGGCTGGCCTTTCCCACCGAAACGACCGGTCGCATCGTCGTTCTCGCCACCGACGGCAAGGTCTTCACGCTCGAGGTCGCCAAACTGCCCGGCGGCCGCGGCTTCGGCGAACCCCTCCGACTGATGGCGGATCTCGGCGAAGGCGAGGATGTGGTGGCGGTGCTGCCCTTCGAGGAGGGAGGCAAGGTCCTGGTCGCGTCGAGCGATGGACGTGGCTTCGTCGCCGCCATGGCCGACCTGATCGTGGGCACCCGCAAGGGCAAGGCGCTGATCGGACCGACGGCGCCCGCCAAGGCGAAGCTGCTCATCCCCGCAAAGGGCGATCATGTCGCAGTGGTCAGCAACGACCGCCACATGGCGATCTTCCCGCTGGTCCAGATCCCGGCCATGTCGCGCGGCAAGGGTGTGAAGCTGCAGCGCGCCGTCGCCGGCGTGTCGGACGTCCGGGTCTTCACGCTGGCAGAGGGGCTGCGCTGGCAGGATGCATCCGGCAAGGATCATGTCCTGTTGCAGAAAGACATGCTGCCCTGGATGGGGAACCGGGCCGACCGCGGCCGTCTGCCGCCCAGAGGCTTCAGGCGCGACAACCGCTTCGGCGATTGAGAGGTCACCATCGTCGGGCAGCCCGGCGGATCCGTCTCCACCCATGCGGCTGGCCTCATCGACGACGACAATGCCGGATCGCATCTGCGTTTGATGGAGGCCTGCGTGTCGGCCTGCACGCTGGTTCTGGCGCTGCCGCGCGAGCGGATCTGCGTCGGGCCAAAGGTGGCGCTCGGCTTCCACCAACCGACGCCGCGCAACGAGACAAAATTCGGCGGTCCGCCGGCCGGCACGCCTAAGTTCATGCGCTACGACGTGCTGAAGCGCTGCTACCCGACCTGCGGCTGAGCCTTGCGTCGCTACCGGCAAGCGAGAGCCGATGTTCGTTGCCCGTGGCCCAGGAAAAAGCGGTCGCTCGCGCCATGTACCTGACGAACAGCTTCTAACGGAGCGGCGCTCCTCCGCTCAGTCGATCCGGTCCCAGCCGTTCATCCCGAGCCGCTGCTGCGGAGTGAACCTCGCCTTGTAGGCCATCTTGCGCGAACCCTCGACCCAGTAGCCGAGATAGACATGCGGAAGACCGAGTGCCTTGGCCCGCATGATATGATCGAGGATCATCTGGGTGCCGAGGGAGCGGTCGGCCTGCTCGGGATCATAGAAGGAATAGACCATCGACAATCCGTCCGACAGGATGTCGGTCAGGCACATAGCGACCAGCGGACCCTGACCTCGTCGGGTGATGGCGGTATCGGGCCCGTGACGCCGATATTCGACTAGTTTCGTCTGCACGTGCGAGTCCTCGACCATCATGGCGAAGTCGAGCACGCTCATATCCGCCATTCCGCCCTCGCCATGCCGCGCCCCGAGATAGGCCCGGAACAGGGCATATTGCTCGGTCGTGGGCTTGGGCTCGACCGGGTAGGAGACGAGGTCGTGATTGCGCGCTAGCACGCGGCGAAACCCCTTCGAGGGCTCGAATTCATCGACCAGGACGCGGACCGAGACGCAGGCTCGGCACATCTCGCAGGCCGGGCGGTAGGCGATCGTCTGCGAGCGACGGAAGCCGGATTGCGTCAGCGCGTCATTGATGGTCGCGGCGCGCCGGCCGATGAGGTGGGTGAAGACCTTCCGTTCCATGCGGTTCGGCAGGTAGGGGCAGGTCGAAGGCGCCGTGAGGTAGAATTGGGGCGCGTCACGCGGCTCCCGGGTCAAGCCGGCACCTCCCGCACGCAGCTCTCGGCGCAAAGCTCGCGGATCGTCGGCCGGGACACTCCGCCCTGAAGCGTCATCCCAGCCTCACAGGCGCCGCACCACGATGACACCAGACAGCATATCATGCAGGCATCGCTTGTCCCGGGTGATCAGCGACACCAGCAGGATCGGCGGCACCGTCCAGGAAAAATAGAACAGGACCGCATGTAGCGCAGCATTGATGAAGGGGACGCGCGCACCGGTCGCATCCAGGCGCAGTTCGAGCCCGCAGAGCTTCATGCCGGGCGTGGCCATGGAGGATCCCGAGACCGACAGCCCATTGTAGAAGAAGGCCACGAAAGGGAATAGCGGCGGCAAGAGCAGCAGCGACAGGCCGAACGTCACGACCAGCAGCGCCAGCCAGAGGCCGAAGACCAGGATCGAGACCAGCACGAGATCGAGAACCACGGCAGCGATGCGACGCCGGCGAACGCCATCGAGCGCTCCAATCGGGAGGCCGGCCCGACCGGCCGGCATCATGCCGCGAGGTGAAGTGGTATAGGCCATGGCCTGCTCCGACGAAGATGCGGAAGGATCTGGCCCCGCCGAGCTCCGCCCGCAAGGGCGCTGGGCAGGTTACCGTCTCCGGTTCAGTTGCTCCGCCACCCGAGGCGCGAAATAGCTCATGATCCCGTCGGCGCCGGCCCGCTTGAACGCGACGAGGCTCTCCACCATGGCCCGGTCGCCGTCGATCCAGCCGTTGTTGGCGGCCGCCTGGATCATCGCATATTCGCCGGACACCTGGTAGGCGAAGGTCGGCACGCCGAAATGCGCCTTCACGCGCTGAACGATGTCGAGATACGGCAGACCGGGTTTGACCATCACCATGTCGGCACCCTGCTGCAGATCGAGCTCGACCTCCCGCAGCGCCTCGAGGCCGTTGCAGGGATCCATCTGATAGGTCTTCTTATCGCCGATCAGCGCCGCCGAGGTCCCGATGGCGTCGCGGAACGGACCGTAGAAGGCCGAGGCATATTTGGCCGCGTAGCTCATGATCTGCACGTCTTCGAAGCCGTCGGCGTCGAGAGCCGACCGGATCGCGCCGACGCGGCCGTCCATCATATCGGAGGGCGCCACGATGTCGGCGCCCGACCGGGCCTGGACCAGGGCCTGCTCGACCAGCACGTGCACGCTGGCGTCGTTGACGATGCGATGGCCTTCGAGCAGCCCGTCATGGCCATGGCTCGTATAGGGGTCGAGCGCCACATCGGTGAGGAGGCCGATGTCGGGCACCTCGCGCTTGATGGCCCGGCAGGCGCGGCAGATCAGGTTGGTGTCGCGCAGGGCCTCCGAGCCCCGGTGGTCGCGCAGGCTCGCCTCCGTGTAGGGAAAGAGCGACAGCACCGGGATGCCGAGTTCCGCGGCGTGAACGGCGGCCCGCACGGCTTCGTCGACCGAGAGCCGGTCGACTCCCGGCATGGACGATACGGCCTCGCGGCGGCGCTCGCCGTCCATGATGAAGATCGGCCAGATCAGGTCGTCCGTCGTCAGGACGGTCTCGCGCACAAGACGGCGCGCCCAGTCGGATTTGCGGTTGCGACGCGGGCGATGGGTGAGGCCCAGGCTCGGCGTGGACGGAACGGAGGGCTTGGCCTGGTCGGCCCCTGAGGAGCCCGGAAGAGCTGGCGCCATGGCGGAAAAACGGTTCCTGTGTCGGTCGGGCAACGCTATCACGGCGCTGGGCCGGCGGGGAAGCGGGGTCGGGCTTTAGGGAGGACCTCGAGGTGCAGAGATCGACAACGAAGCGCCGCGTGGCTGCCGCAGCGCCTCAAGCCGCCATCGTGCTGAAGCCCGCGACGGGACGCGACGAGCGGACGCGACTGGGGCTCGCCCTTTTGCTCTTCATGCGGGTCATGGCCGCCGTCTGGCTCGTCCAAGGCTTGCTGCAATGGGGCGCCGTGCTGGGCACGGGCGTGGGCGGATCGAGCCCGTTTTCGGCTTCGACCCCCGCCGCCATGGTGGCGACGGTGTTCTTCGCCGTGGTGAACTTCATTGCCGCTGTAGGTCTGTGGCTCGCCGCACCCTGGGGCGGGGTCATCTGGCTGGTGGCGATTCTCGCCCAGCTCGTCGTCGTTGTTTTCATGCCGGGCTTCTTCGACCATCCGTTCCTTACCGGGCTCGTCGATGTCGCCTTGACGGCGGGCTACATGACCCTCGTCTGGTTCGCCGCCCAGGAGCCCGTGACCGCAGGGTGAACAAGACCTTTCCTGCTTTCTGAAGTCTAAATGCGGACCCATCCAATGGCACTGCAGGACGGATGTTGGTCGGGCAAGATCGTTACCAGTTTAATCGAGTCAGAACGATCATCGCCTCAGGGGTGGCTTCTTTAGTTTCCATTGACGTTGATAAGTAAACCGCGCATTTAGCCTGTCGCTTAAACTCGTCTTCATCGGCCGCAGCCTAACTTCCGCTCACAGGGAAGCGGCCCACCGGCCAGACAGCACAAGCGGGACGTCAGATGAGCAGAGCCATGAAGGTCGAAGCCGCGCAGGACCGGGACGAGCGTCTGATCGGCGTCCGTCCGGTGTATCTGGAAGCGCTGACGCTGGTGGAGCGGCTGCATCGCCGCCTGCTCGACGTCATCAAGGACGAGTTCGACCGGCGCGGCCGCGGCGACGTCAACGCCGTCCAGGCGCTGCTGCTCTACAACATCGGCGACAAGGAACTGACGGCGGGCGAATTGCGCACTCGCGGCTACTATCTCGGCTCGAACGTCTCGTACAACGTCAAGAAGCTGGTCGAGACCGGCTATCTCCACCATGCCCGCTCGCGTATCGACCGCCGCTCGGTCCGCATCAGCTTGACCGAGAAGGGCAACGAGGTTCACGAGATCGTGGCGGCCCTCTACGACAAGCATATCCTCACCGTGGAGCAGATCGGCGGCGTCACGACGGAGGAGTTCCAGCGCGTCAACCAGGCCCTGGTTCGCCTCGAGCGTTTCTGGACGGATCAGATCAAATATCGTCTCTGATCGATCTTCGGGCTGAGCCACTCGGCTTCCCGCTTGTCATGGTTGCGACGTCTGAGCCTTCCGCTCCTTCGTGGCCAACGCTTCACCCTCCGCGCGTGCCTCGTATCCTCAATCGGTAAGGCCCGCTGATCCCTCCCCGTTCCGGGGAAGGATCGCAGTCTCGCTCGGCGTCAACCTACAAAGATCCCTGCCGCCCGGTGCCGCAGCAACTTGTGTTCCGGGGGGCCGACGCCTAGGTTCCACGCAATGGGTGCGAGCGGCGGCGTCGGCCGCGACGGCATGGAGGTCATCATGGGTGGATTGAGCATCTGGCACTGGATCATCGTGGGTGGCGTGCTGCTGCTCCTGTTCGGTGGCAAGGGGAAAGTCTCCGACCTGATGGGTGACTTCGCCAAGGGCATCAAGAGTTTCAAGAAGGGCATGGCGGACGAGGACGATACGGTCGTGAAGCCGACCGTCGTCGCCGAGCCGGTCCGCCCGCTGGGCGAGACGGTGCAGCCCGTGCGGACCATCGACCATCGTCCGGTCGGAACCGTCGAGACCACCACGGATACGCGCCGCGTCGGCTGAGCCGACAGAGGCCGCCGCGGCGGCCTCGCGTCCCTGATCGCGCGTCCCGAGCCCTTCTCCGCTCGGGCGCTTTTTCGTTTGGCGGCGGATCGCTCCGTCGTCCTTCGCACCAGACCCCGGATCCATGTTCGATTTCGACGCGAGCAAGCTGCTGATCATCGGCGTGGTGGCGCTGATCGTGATCGGCCCGAAGGATCTGCCGCGCGTGCTGCGGCAGGTCGGCCAGATGGTGACCAAGCTGCGCCGCATGGCGGGTGAGTTCCAGGGCCAGTTCATGGATGCCATGAAGGAGGCCGACCTCGACGACCTCAGGAACGAGGTCACGAAGCTCAAAGAGACCGCGTCCCTCGACGTCTCCTTCAACCCCGTCGCCGACATCAAGAACTCGATCGTGAAATCGGTCGGCAGCAGTTCGGTGCCGGTGAACGCTCCGGCGGCGAGCGTCGCCAATCCCTTCGCCCAGGATGCGATCGACGCGACTTTGCCAGCTCACCCAGAGCCCGCACTCGTCGGCGCGTCTCAGGCGGCCGATCCGATCTATATCGAACCTGCCGCGCCCGCGCATCACACGCCCGCCGTCTCGTCCGGCGCCGTTCACGCCGTCGAGCCAGACCTCGGCCCTGGCAGACCCCGTCGCATTCTCGTGCCGAAGCGCCGCCCACCGGGCGACCGGTCCGGCGGCCCGATCCTCGCCGGAGCAGGGCGTGGCCGGTCGTCTCTTCTCCCTCCGCGGCGTGACCCTCGTCCATGAACCAGCACGTCGACGATATCGAGGCGTCCAAAGCGCCGCTGATCGAGCATCTGATCGAGCTCCGCGCTCGTCTGATCAAGGCGGTGGCGGCGTTTCTGGTGGCGTTTCTCTTCTGCTTCACCTTCTCGCACGCGATCTACAATATCCTGGTCGAGCCCTATGTGCGGGTCGTCGGCTACGAGAAGGCGACGCTGATCGCCACGCATTTTCTCGAGCAGTTCTACACCAACCTCAAGCTGTCGATGTTCGGCGCCGCCTTTCTGGCCTTCCCGATCATCGCTGCCCAAATCTACATGTTCGTGGCCCCCGGCCTCTATAAGACCGAGCGTAGGGCGTTCCTGCCTTATCTGATCGCGACCCCGGTGTTCTTCTTCGCCGGTGGACTGCTCGTCTACTTCGTCGTGATGCCGCTGCTCATTCAATTCTCGGTGCATCAGCTCCAGGCACCGGAGCCGGGGCAGGCGACGATCGAGCTCCTGCCCAAGGTCAGCGAATATCTCTCGCTCATCACCACGCTGATCTTCGCCTTCGGGGTCGCCTTCCAGCTGCCCGTGATCCTGACGCTGCTGGGCCAGGTCGGCATCATCGATTCGACCTTCCTGCGCGAGAAGCGGCGTTACGCCGTGGTGGTGGTGGTGGTGGCCGCCGCCATCCTGACCCCGCCCGACGTCATCTCCATGTGCTCGCTTGCGGTGCCCATGCTGCTTCTCTACGAAGGCTCGATCATCGCCGTGCGGTCGATGGAGAAGAAGCGCGCCCGCGCGAACGCCGGTCCCTCGATCTGAGGCTCACGACCGCCGATGTCTTGTCACATACCGGGTCGCTGTCGCGATCCGCGCTGGTCAAGACACGGACGGCCTCTCGGACCGGCGACGTGTGATGGCGGGCTCGCGGTACAGGGCCGGTCATGTTCGACATCAAATGGATCCGCGACAATCCCGAGGCTTTCGATGCCGGCCGCCGCTCGCGCGGGCTGGAGCCGCTGAGCGCGTCGCTGCTTTCCCTCGATGACCGCCGCAGGGCCGCGATCCTCCGGCTCCAGACCGTTCAGGAACGCCGTAACGCCGCCGCCAAGGAAATCGGCCAGGCGATGGGGCGCAAGGACAGCGAGACCGCGGAGCGGCTCAAGGCCGAAGTGGCGGGATTGAAGGCGGAAGCGCCGGCCCTCGAAGCCGAGGATCGCGATGCATCCGCGGCGCTCGACACCGCCCTGATGGAAATTCCCAACCTCCCGCTCGAGACCGTGCCGATCGGCGCCGACGAGCATGGCAATGTCGAAGTCCACCGGGCCGGGCAGAAGCCAGGCTTCCCCGATGGCTTCGTTCCCAAGGAGCACGACGTGCTGGGCGAGGCCCTGGGCCTCATGGATTTCGACAGCGCCGCCAAGATGTCGGGCGCGCGTTTCGTCGTGCTGCGCGGCGCGCTGGCGCGCCTGCACCGGGCTCTTGGGCAGTATATGATCGACCTCCATGTCGATCGGCACGGCTACGAGGAGGTCGACCCGCCCGTCCTGGTGCGCGATGCCGCCATGTATGGCACCGCGCAACTGCCGAAGTTTCGCGACGACCAGTTTCGCGCCGGCGATGACCATTGGCTGATCCCCACCGCCGAAGTGCCGCTCACCAACCTCGCCCGCGAACGCTTCATCGAGGAGCGGGACCTACCCTGGCGCTTCACGGCGCTGACCCACAGCTTCCGCAAGGAGGCCGGTTCGGCCGGTCGCGACACCCGCGGCATGATCCGCCAGCACCAGTTCGCCAAGGTCGAGATGGTGTCGATTACCACGCCCGAGGCTTCGGAGGAGGAGCACGAGCGCATGACCCGCGCCGCCGAGGACGTCCTCGAAGGTCTCGGCCTGCATTACCGCCGGATGGAGCTTTGCACCGGCGACATGGGTTTCGCGGCGCGCCGAACCTTCGATCTCGAAGTCTGGCTGCCGGGGCAGGGGACCTTTCGCGAGATCTCGTCCTGCTCGGTCTGCGGCGACTTCCAGGCGCGGCGTATGGAGGCCCGCTACCGCCCGACCGGGGCCAAGAGCACGCGCTTTGTCCATACGCTGAACGGTTCGGGCGTCGCGGTCGGCCGGGCGCTGGTCGCGGTGCTCGAAAACTATCAGCAGACCGACGGCACCATCGCGGTGCCCGAAAGGTTGCGCCCCTATATGGGTGGGCTCGAGCGAATCGAAGCCTTGAGCAAAAGGGGCTGAGATGCGGATCCTCATCACCAACGACGACGGGATCCACGCGCCGGGATTGGCCGTGCTCGAACGGGTCGCGCGCGCGCTCAGCGACGACATCGTCGTCGTGGCACCCGAGACCGATCAGTCGGGCGTCGCGCATTCGCTGTCGCTGAATGATCCCCTGCGCCTGCGCGAAGTCTCCGACGGCCGTTACGCCATCAAGGGGACCCCGACCGATTGCGTCATCATGGCGGTCAATTCCATCCTGAAGGACCGGAGGCCCGACCTCATCCTGTCGGGCATCAACCGCGGCCAGAACGTTGCCGAGGACGTGACCTATTCGGGCACGATCGCGGCCGCCATGGAGGGCACGCTGCTCGGCGTACCGTCGATCGCGCTGAGCCAAGCCTATGGCGCCGTAACGGGCCGCAAAAATCCGCATTGGGCCTGCGGCGAGCACCATGCCGCCGATGTGGTCCGGCGGGTCCTCGACATGGGAATTCCGCGGGGCACGCTGGTCAACGTGAACTTTCCCGACTGCCTGCCCGACGAGGTCACGGGGGTCGAGGCGACGTCCCAGGGATCGCGCGACACGGCCCTGATGCAGGTTCACGACCGCGAGGACGGTCGCGGCAATCCCTACTATTGGATCGGGTTTGCCAGGGGCCAGTTCACGCCGATCGACGGCTCCGACCTCGAGGCCCTGAAGCATCGCAGGATCTCGGTCACGCCGCTCCGCCTCGACCTGACGGACGGAGAGACTCGCGATCGCTATGCGAAGGCGTTTGGCTGACGTTTTACGCTGCCCGGGTCATCGAACGGGTCGCACCCGTCGGAGCCCCCACCACCACGCTTCGCGTGGTCCCCCGTTCCCATAGCGGGCGGAGACACACCACCCGGGCCGCTGCGTTTCCTCCGCCCATCGGGGAGGGGGACCGCCTGAAAGGCGGTGGAGGGGGCCGGGTGCAGACGGTTCGGACCTTGGGTCGAGACGGAGGACGGCATGACGGCGGCAAGCCTCGAAGCCAAGGCCGAGTTCCTGTTCCGCCTGCGATCGCGGGGCATTCGTGATCTCGCGGTGTTGCGCGCCATGGAGGCGGTGCCGCGCCAGGACTTCGCGCCGCATCGCTACGCCGATCTCGCTTCGAAGGACGTGGCGCTTCCGCTGCCCTGCGGGCAGACTATGTCGAGCCCCTTTCTCGTGGCCCGCATGATGGAGGCTCTCGATGTCGGGCCGGAGTGCCGCGTCCTCGAAGTCGGTTCGGGCTCCGGCTATGCCACCGCCATCCTGGCCCGTCTCGGCCGGGAGGTGCTCGGCGTCGAGCGGTTCCGCACTCTGGCCCAGGGCGCGCGGACGCGGGTTGCCGCCCTCGATCTTGCCCAGGCCACCATCGTCTGGGGGGACGGGCTGGCGGTGCCGGCGGAGCGCGGCCCCTTCGAGCGGATCTTGGTTCACGGCGAACTTCCGGACGTGCCGGTCGAACTCGACGACCTTCTGGCCGAGGACGGCACCATCGTCTTCGCGCGTCGCCCCGCGCCGGATGCCCGGCAGGATCTCGTCAGGGCACGGCGTGACATGGCCGGGGGCTGGAGCATGACGACGGTCGCTCCCTCCCGCCTTCGCCCCCTCTATGATGGCCCCTCGCGCGGGCTCTAGGACGGCCGGCACGCCCGGTCATTTAAGATCCGAGCCAATTCACGGCAGCGTGATTCATCTTAAACCGTCCCTTAACCGGCAGGGCTCTACATGGCTCTATTGAGCCTGCGTTGAGTGGATGACCCGCTGATGAGTAAGCTGTTGACGCCCGGTCACTGCCGGATCGCCATTCAGATCTGTGCCATGACGGCCGTTGCGGCACTCATGAGCGGTTGTTCGGCCGATTCCAATCGCTTCGGTGATGCCTTCGGCAATCCTTTCACGACCGGGTCGATCCAGAAGCCGAAGAAGGTCGCTCATACCGGCCAGCCGATCGGCACGGGACGGACGCCTCCCGTCACCGCCTCGGCCCTGCCGCCGCGCGGCAGCCAGGTGGCGAGCGCCGCGCCGGTCCGTCCGGCGCCGATCGCCGTCTCGCACGAGACCACGGGCTCGATCGGGCCCGCCCGGACCGCTCCGGGCGCCTCCTTCGGTGGCTGGACCGGGCAGGGCGGTGTCTCGGTTCAGGTCGTGTCGGGCGATACGGCCGGAAAGCTCGCCGAACGCTATGGCGTGCCGCTGCCCGCGCTGCTTCAGGTCAATGGCCTGCACTCGGCCTCCGAGGTCCAGCCCGGCGGTACGATCGTGGTACCGATCTACAACGCGGTCGCGACGGCACCGGGTTCGGCCCGCGTGTCTCAGGCGGCGCCCGTCCGATCCGAACCTGTCGAGCCGGCGCATATCGCCCGTGCCGAAGCACCCCGTGAGGAAGAGGCGGCCGAACCGGTCCGCCGCGCCGGAGCGACGCCCTTCAAGGTCGAGAGGCCCGCGACATTGGCCGAGCGCAATGCCGAAGCGCAGCGTATCGTCGCGACCCAGCGCGCCGCCGACCGAGCCGCTGCCGACAGGGCCGCCGCAGACAAGGCCGTCGCCGACCGCAAGTCGGCCGAGGCCGACAAGGTCGCCGCGGTCGAGAAGGCCAAGCTCGACAAGGCTGCAGCGACCCGCAAGCTCGCCACCAAGACGAGCGCACCTCACCCCGAGGCGCAGAAGGCCGCCGCCGTTGCCGAGAAGGCCGCCGCCGCACAGAAGATTGTCGCCGACCGCGACGCCGCCAAGGCCAAGAGTGACGCCGTGAAGGCGGCTGCCGCGTCCGCCAAGGCGGCAAAGGTCGCCGCCGCTCCTGCCGCCAAGCCGGTCGCCGCCAAACCCGAACAGGTTGCATCCCTCGATCGCAAGGGCGTCGATTCCACGCCGACCGCCAGCGTCCCTCCTGCCGCCGCTCCCGCGACGGCCGAAGTGGCAGCGCCGGCTACGGCCGACGCCGCTGGACCGGAATTCCGCTGGCCGGCCCGTGGACGCATCATCCAGGGCTTCAAGGGGGGCGTCGGCGGCAACGACGGCATCAATATCGCGGTTCCGGAGGGGACGCAGGTCAAGGCTGCCGAGGGCGGAGTCGTGGCCTACGCGGGCAGCGAGCTCAAGGGCTACGGCAATCTCGTGCTGATCCGGCATCCGAATGGGTACGTCACTGCCTATGCCAATAATGGCGAGATCGACGTGAAGCGCGGCGAGACCGTGAAGCGCGGCCAGATGATCGCCAAATCGGGCCAAAGCGGCAACGTCAACTCGCCCCAGCTGCACTTCGAATTGCGCAAGGGCTCGACTCCGGTCGACCCCACCACCTTCCTCGCTGGAACCTGAGGCGAGTCGAGAGACAAGGCTTCCGCTTCACGGGGAAGTCAGGAAAGCCGCCCGGCCGCGAGACACAGTTGGGCGTGCGATCGGAGGCGGCGGGTCCAATGACAGGCCTGCCGCCTCTCGACGTTTAAGGGACATGCACTGTCCCGCTCATCCCCGCGCAGGCGGGGATGAACAATGATCGGTTTCAGAAGGCGTAGCCGACGCGAGCGCCCATGGCGGTGATGCCCTCGTTGTGGGCGCAGAGGCCGGCGTTGGAGGCGTGTTCGGCGAAGGCCATCACGTTCCAATGCTCGTCGAGGTGATAGCCCAGCGAGGCGGATTCACGGAAGTTGGCGACACAGCCGACGCGAATGTCGTTGTTCCCAAACTTGGGAAACACCTTGGACGTGTTGCCGTCGTTCAGGTCGCCGCCGAAGCCGAGTTCGCCGAAGAAGCGATTGTAAATCGGGAACTGCCAGGTGACGCCGCCATAGACGTCGCTGGTCCGGCCCGACGTGTTCACATTACCGCCGAGGTGGAAACGCGGAATCAGATAATCCCAGGCGCCCTGCAGGTGGGTGGGCTTGACCGTGAGGATTTCGCCGTTGACGTCGACCGTTCCGAACTCGTGCTCGTCGACGCCGTGGGCCAGGACGCCGAAGCGGACTTCGGACAGGATGCCGTAGGGGCTCGAAACCACCGGTGCAGGCGCGATGAAGGTCGGCAGCGGAGCGGTCCTGGCCGGCAGGTCTGCCGCGACGGCAGGCGACAGAGCCCCCAGGGATAGCGCTGCCGCCGTGAGAACCTGTCCGAAACGGCTGAACGTCATCTTGGCCCCGTCTGTGTCACATGGCCGAAATCCGGCCGTTCCATGGCAAACGGGAGCTTAGGTTTAGGTCAGTTTCTTGTCCAGACGGCCTGCCAGGTCCTGGATGAACTGCCAGGCCGTGCGGCCGGACCGTGACGCCCGTGTGGTGGCCCATTCCAACGCCTCGGGGGAGAGTTCGGCGCGCGTCAGGCCGAGTCCGTAATGGTCGGCATAGCCCGTCACCATGTCGAGATATTCGTCCTGCGAACATTTGTGGAAGCCGAGCCACAGGCCGAAGCGGTCCGACAAAGACACTTTCTCTTCAATGGCTTCTCCAGGATTGATGGCGGTCGCGCGCTCGTTGTCCATCATGTCGCGCGGCATCAGATGGCGCCGGTTCGACGTGGCATAGAACAGCACGTTGGCGGGCCTGCCCTCGATGCCGCCCTCCAGAACCGCCTTCAGCGATTTGTAGCTCGTGTCGTCGCTGTCGAAGGAGAGGTCGTCGCAGAACAGCACGAATGGCGAGGCACTGTTGCGCAGAAGTGCCATCAAGGCAGGCAGGCTGTCGATGTCCTCGCGGTGGATCTCGACGAGCTTCAGCCGCTGCGATCCTGTTGCCGTCTCGGCGTTGACGGCCGCTTGCGCCGCTTTGACGAGCGACGACTTGCCCATGCCGCGTGCTCCCCAGAGCAGGGCATTGTTGGCCGGCAGGCCGCGGGCGAAGCGGCGCGTGTTGTCGAGGAGCTGGTCGCGCACGCGATCGATTCCGTGCAGCAGCGCAATATCGACGCGATTGACATGAGGCACCGGGGTCAGGATCCCCGATGCCGACCACACGAAGGCATCGGCGGCGTCGAAATCGGGGCGGGGCGGGGCGGCCGGCGCCAGGCGTTCGAGCGTCGCGGCGATACGCTCGAGCACCGCTATCGTGGTCGCGTCGGAGGAAACTGGGGGCAAGGGAGCGGCTCTCTGGTGGTGACGGGGCGTGCCGGTTTGTGGGAGCCGCGTCCTAAGCCGTCAAGGCGGGACCCTCGGCCACAACTCCGCATCGACGGCATGGAGTGGGCCGCCATTGCTTCGCCTTTCTGGGAGAGCTAAGAGGCACCCACGTCACGGAGCCGGGGAGACCGGAAACCGGCCGCCGGAGATTTCGCGTGTTCACCCCTGCCTATGCCCAGACCGCCGGCGCTTTCGGTGCCAGTTCCGACGTCTTCATGCAGGTGGCGCCCTTTGCCGCCATCCTGGTCATCATGTATTTCCTGCTGCTACGCCCACAGCAGAAGAAGCAGAAGCTTCACCAGCAGATGATCGGCGCGGTGCGCCGCGGCGACACGGTGGTGACGGCCGGCGGCCTGATCGGCAAGGTGACGAAGTCCACCGATGCCACCGAGGTGGAAGTGGAGATCGCCCCGAACGTGCGGGTTCGCCTGTCGCGCGCCATGATCACCGAGGTCCGCACCAAGGGCGAGCCCGTGCGCGACGCCGCCGCCCCGGCCGCCAAGGTCTGATCCGGAGCGCCCGGCCCGGCCGGCCTGCGGGCTCCGGGCTGCCGACTCTCCTCTCGAGTAACGAAGAACAACAGCCATGATGCGTTTCGCGACCTGGAAAGTCGTCACGATCCTTCTCGGCACGCTGGTCGCGGCCCTCATCATTTTGCCGAGCCTGCTGTCGCCGGATCAGCGCGCCGCGATCGACCGCTTCCTGCCCTCGCCCGCCAAGACCATCGTGCTCGGGCTCGATCTCCAGGGCGGCGCCCATCTGCTGCTCGAGGTCGACACCGCATCGCTGACCAAGACGCAGGTCGACAATCTGCGCGACGACGCCCGTCGTCTGCTGCGCGAGAACAACGTCAAGCTGACCGGCGGCATCGGGCTGCAGAGCCGCGGCATCCAGTTCCGCGTTCCCGACCCCACGGAACGCGACAAGATCGCGACCGCTTTGCGCAATGCCTCGCAGTCGCTGAGCGCCACCCTGACTGGATCGGTGCAGGACTATACCGTCTCGACCAGTGACGACGTCGTCCAGGCGCAACTGACCGATGCCGGCATCGCGGGCCGCGTGCATCGCGCCGTCGACCAGTCGATCGAGGTGCTGCGCCGCCGCATCGACGCCTCCGGTACCAAGGAGCCGACGATCCAGCGCGAGGGCAACGACCGCATCATGGTCGAGGTGCCGGGCCTGCAGGACACGCAGCATCTCAAGGATCTGCTCGGCGCCACCGCCAAGCTCGATTTCCGCCTCGTGGCGCAGCCCGGCGACAATCCGGCCGATGTCGAGAACCTGCCCTTCTACAAGAACAGCCGGCCCGGCACGGAAGCAGTCGAGAAGCGCGTCATGGTTGATGGCGCCGACCTCACCGACGCGCGGCCGGCCTTCGACCAGCAGGGTCGTGCGGACGTCGAGTTCAAGTTCAACCTGCGCGGCGGACAGCTCTTCGGCGCCGCCACGGCCGCCAATGTCGGCAAGCCCTTCGCGGTCGTGCTCGACAACCAGATCGTCACCGATCCGGTCATCCAGACGCCTATCATGGGCGGATCGGGCATTATCACCGGAAATTACACGGTCGAGCAGGCGAACGATCTCGCGGTGCTGCTGAAGGCGGGTGCGCTGCCCGCCAAGCTGACCGTCGTCGAGGAGCGCACCGTCGGTCCCGGCCTCGGCCAGGATTCGATCGACGCCGGCGAACGCGCGGCGCTCGTCGCCGGCGTGCTGGTGGTCGGCTACATGCTGGTGACCTACGGCGTCTTCGGCGTCTTCGCCGATATCGCTCTGGCGGTTCACATCATGCTGATCTTCGCCGCCATGGTACTGCTCGGCGCCACGCTGACGCTGCCCGGCATCGCCGGCATCGTGCTCACCATCGGCATGGCGGTCGACGCCAACGTGCTGATCTACGAGCGCATCCGCGAGGAGAACCATGCCGGGCGCTCGGTCATCGCCTCGCTCGATTCGGGCTTCAAGCGCGCTTTCGCCACGATCGTCGATTCCAACGTCACCCTGTTCGTCGCGGCCCTGATCCTCTACCTCTTCGGGTCGGGGCCGGTGCGCGGCTTCGCGGTGTCGCTAGGTCTCGGCATCCTGACCTCCATCGTGACGGCCGTCACCATGACCCGCATGATGATCGCCCTCTGGTACCGCGCCAAGCGGCCCCAGCGCCTGCCGATCTGAGGAGAAAACCATGCCGCTCCTCCGCCTCGCCCCCGAGAACACCAAATTCGGCTTCATGCGCTTCCGGCGCTGGAGCTATCCTTTCTCGGCCTTCCTCTCGATCGTCTCGGTGCTGATGTTCGTGCTGGTCGGCATGAACTTCGGCATCGACTTCGCCGGCGGCACGCTCATGGAGGTGCGCGCCAAGGCTGGTGACGCAGACCTCAGCCAGCTGCGGGCGCTGGGCGAGCAGACCGGCCTCGGCCATGTCGAGGTCCAGGGCTTCGGCAACAAGACGGATGCCACCATCCGCTTCGGCGTGCAGCCCGGCGGCGATGCCGCGCAGGAATCCGCCGTGAAGCAGGTTCAGGGCGTGCTGGCCGACAAATACGAGTTCCGCCGCGTCGAGGTCGTCGGTCCCCGCGTGTCGGGAGAGCTGGTCCAGTCCGGCACCATCGGCGTCGTCGTCTCGATCTTCGCCGTGCTGATGTATCTCTGGTTCCGCTTCGAGTGGCAGTTCGCGGTCGGCGCCGTCATCGCCACGATGCATGACCTGTTGCTCACCGTCGGCTTCTTCTCGGTCACCCATCTCGAATTCAACACGACCTCGATCGCCGCCATCCTGACCATCGTGGGTTATTCGCTCAACGAAGCGGTGATCGTGCTCGACCGCATCCGCGAGGTCATGCGCAAGTACAAGCGCATCTCGACCGCTGATATGATCGACATGTCGATTAATGCCGTCCTGCCCCGCACCATCATGACCGCCACGACGGTCTTCCTGGCGTTGTTGGCGCTGGTGCTGTTCGGCGGCGAGGTCATCAAGAGCTTCTCGCTGGCGATGATGTGGGGCATCTTCGTCGGGACCTATTCGTCCATCTTCATCTGCTCTCCGATCCTCATCTATCTCGGGGTGCGAAGTGAGCAGCGGGCCGAGGCCAAGGCCGGCACGCCGGGTGCAGGTGGCGGCAAGAAGCCTCCCACGGGCGGCAAGCCCACAGCCCCGGTGGCGGCCGAATGAGCGAGCCGTCGTTCGGGTCGGGCTTCATCGCCGGGCAATATGCGATCGACGGCTACGGCACGGGCGGCTTCAGCTTCGGTCACGTGTCGCACCGCGGCTCCATCCTGATTGTGCCGGAGGGGGTGCATATCTGGCCTGTTACTCAGCCTGCCGAGGTCACGGCCGACTCTTTGGGGCCGGTCTTCACGGCGGCATCGGGCACCATTGACCTGTTGTTGATCGGGACCGGCACGGACCTCGTTCCCGTGCCGCCCGCGTTGCGCGCCGCCCTCAAGGCCATCGGCATCGTGGTCGAGCCGATGGCGACGGGCGCCGCGGCCCGAACCTACAATATCCTGCTCGGCGAACGACGCCGCGTCGCCTGCGCGCTGATCGCCGTCGCTTGAGCTCCGGTGAGGGCCCCCTCGCGACCGCCTATGCCCACTGCGAGGCGGAGCTCCGTGCCGAGCATCACGATGCCTGGCTGGCGACGCTGCTGGCTCCCGCCGACGCTCGGCCGCATCTCCACGCGCTTGGCGCCTTCGTGCACGAGGTCGCCCAGGTGCAGTTTCGCGTGCGCCAGCCGGTGGCGGGCGAGATCAGGCTGCAATGGTGGCAGGATGTGATCGACGGCGGACGCGCCTCCGAGGCTGTCGCCCATCCAGTGGCGGCGGCGCTGCTCGATACGGTGCGGCACGCTATGCTTCCTGCCGCCCCCTTCGGCGACCTGCTCGACGGCTTCCGCATGGCGCTTTACGACGAGCCGCCGGTCGACATCCCGGCGATGGAGCATCGCTTCCTCGCCACCCATGGCATGCCTATCCGACTCGCCGCCCGGGTGCTCGGAGGCGGTGCGGGCATCGATACCGCGGCCGACGAGGCGGGAATTGCGTTGGGTATCGCCGAACTGCTGGGTGACCTGCGGGTCGAACCGGGAATCCACCCCGTGCTTCTTCCAACCGAGCTGATGGGCCGACATGGCGCGGCCCGGGCCGACCTCGATGCACGCCGGGCCACACCGGGCGTAACGGCGGCCGTGTCGGAACTCGCCGCACTGGCCCGGTCGAGGCTCGCGCAGCTGAGGGTCCGGAGAGGCACGCTCGGGCCGGCAGCTCCGGCCTTCCTGACGATGGCATTGGTCGAGCCCGTCCTCGCCAAGGCCGAACGCGCTTCCGATCCCTTCACGCCGTTGCCCGAGGTGCCGCCTTGGCGCCGTCAATGGCGCCTATGGCGCGCCGCCCGCCGCGGCGGCGTTCTGTAGTGGACTGCGGTCAGGCCGCGTCGGTCGCGACCGGGAGGTCGGCGCGGGCGCCCCATTCGGCCCAGGACCCGTCGTAAAGCCTGACCTCCGGGACGCCGAGCCGGGCCAGGCCGAAGGCCAGCACGGCCGCGGTGACGCCCGACCCGCAGGTGGTGATCACGGGCCGGGCGAGATCGACGCCCGCCTCTGTGAAAGTCTCCCTCAGTTGAGCGTCGTCCTTGAAATGGCCGTCGGCGAAGAGCTCGGTCTCCGGCACGTTGAGAGCGCCCGGCATGTGGCCCGAGCGCAGGCCCGCTCTCGGTTCCGCCACAAGACCCTTGAAACGCGCCGCCGCGCGGGCGTCGACGACCTGGGCGGTGTTTCCATCGAGAGCCCGCTGGACATCCTCGACCTGTGCCACGGCATCGAAGCTGGGACGGGGCTCGAAATGGGTGCCGAGTCGGTTCGACTCGCCGGTCTCGATCGGGCGGTCGCCGGCGGTCCAGGCCGGGTAGCCGCCGTCGAGCACCGCCACGTCCGCGGCGCCGAAGAGGCGCAGCATCCACCATAGGCGAGGCGCCGACGGCATGGCGGCGCTGTCATAGACCACGATGCGCTTGTCGGCAGCGATGCCGAGCGCGCCGACTGCGGCCGCGAAGACCTCGGGCGAGGGCAGGGCATGCGGCAGCTCGCTGATGGAGTCGACGATTCTGTCGTGGTCGAAGAAGACGGCGCCCGGGATATGTCCGGCGAGGAATTCGGCGTGACCGTGCCGATGGGCCGACGGCAGGTGCCAGGAGGCGTCCACCACCACGACATCCGGCTTGTCGAGTTCCCCGGCCAGCCAATCCGCCGTCACCAGCTTGGCGTTTGCGTCACTCATGTTCCACTCCCTGGGCGATGATACCGGCCCCACGTGCGGCCTTTTCAACAGATGTGCCCTCGCCTAGAAGGACGCCACATCATTTCTAGATCGCCCGAGGCCCTTCATGACCGCCATCGTCGATATCGTCGCCCGTGAGATCCTGGACAGCCGCGGCAATCCCACCATCGAGGTGGATGTCCGGCTCGAAAGCGGCGTCATGGGCCGCGCCGCCGTTCCCTCGGGGGCCTCGACGGGTGCCCACGAGGCGGTCGAGCTCCGCGATGGCGACAAGGCGCGCTTCGGCGGCAAGGGCGTCACCAAGGCGATCGGCAACATGAAGCCGATCTTCGACGCTTTGAAGAACATCCCCGTCGAGCATCAGGTCGAGCTCGACCGAGCCATGATCGCCCTCGACGGCACGCCCTCCAAGGCCAAGCTCGGCGCCAATGCGATCCTCGGCGTGTCGCTGGCAGCCGCTCGTGCCGCCGCCGAGGAGGTGGGCCTGCCGCTTTACCGCTATGTCGGCGGCGCCGGCGCCCATATCCTGCCCGTGCCGATGATGAACATCCTCAACGGCGGGGCGCACGCCGACAATCCGATCGACTTCCAAGAGTTCATGATCATGCCGGTCGGCGCACCGTCGCTGAAAGAGGCGGTGCGCTGGGGGGCCGAGGTGTTTCAGGTGCTCAAGGGTGCGCTGAAGAAGGCCGGCCACAACACCAATGTCGGCGACGAGGGCGGATTCGCCCCGAACCTGCCCTCGGCCGAGGCGGCGCTCGACTTCTGCCTCGACGCCGTGCGGCAGGCCGGCTTCAAGCCCGGCACCGACATGGTCCTGGCGCTCGACTGCGCCGTGACCGACTGGTTCAAGGACGGCAACTACCACTACGAGGGCGAGGGCAAGGTCCGCTCCTCCGAGGAGCAGGCGCACTACCTCGCCAAGCTTGCCGCCGATTATCCGATCGCCTCGATCGAGGACGGCATGGCGGAGGACGACTGGGCCGGCTGGAAGATCCTCACCGATCTCATCGGCGACCGCTGCCAGATCGTCGGCGACGATCTCTTCGTCACCAACACGGAGCGGCTGGCCGAGGGCATCCGCCGTGGCGTCGCCAATTCGCTGCTCGTCAAGGTCAACCAGATCGGCACGCTGACCGAGACCCTCGAGGCGGTCGAGATGGCCAAGACGGCGGGCTATACGTCAGTGATGTCGCATCGCTCGGGCGAGACCGAGGATTCGATCATCGCCGACCTCGCGGTGGCGACCAACTGCGGACAGATCAAGACGGGCTCGCTGGCCCGCTCCGACCGGCTGGCCAAGTACAACCAGCTGATCCGCATCGAGGAACATCTTGGCTCCCAGGCCCGCTACGCCGGCCGCGGCGCCCTGAAGGCTCTCGCGAAGGCCTGACGATCGGGCATTCTGCCCTTCTCTCCTCCGGGGAGAAGGTGCTCGTAGCGCCGGATGAGGGGTCGAGGGCGCTCGAAACCCCTCATCCCCTGCCGGACCTTCGCCCCGGGGAGAAGGGTGATCGTTCTTTGTCGTCGTCGAAGTGACGGTGCAGGGGCGCCGCTCGCCCGAACCTTAACGCCCCATCAACCTTGACGGAGCAGGGTGCGGGCATGGTCGTCCGTACCCGTCTTCGTGCCATTCTCACCCCGTTGCTCCTCTACGTCGCGTCGGGGGCGATGTCGGCTTACTTCATCCAGGCTGCCATCCACGGCGAGCGCGGCTTGAAGACAAAGGACGACTATAAGATCCAGATCGCCGACCTGCGCAGCGATCTCGACCGGCTCAGGGCCGAACGTGCCCAGTGGCAGCATCGCGTGTCCCTGATGCACAGCGACACGGTCGATCGCGATCTCGCCAGCGAGGAAATCCGCCTGAAGCTCGGCTTCGTCGATCCGCGCGATCTCGTGATCTTCTCGGATGCCAACCGTAAGCACTGAGGCGAAGCTGCCGCATCACCTTCAAGGCAATCTTGCATGCATCTCGTCCGCCACGGACGAAACAGCCAAGTCTCGTGCAATGCAGCAAGGAATTGGTGCAATGCACTATTCCGATAATGCAGATTACCCATGCTCAAACAGAGGCTTGGTGCGCCTCTGAAGCCGCCTTGGCCCTCTCGCTTTCGCTATTCGGCTCCGCTAGTTTACGGCCCGAAATGTGATCGGCGTCCATCGTGTCGCCGCGGTCGCATGAAGGAGCGCATATGGCCGTAGCCGCACAACAGTCCCGCGCCGATGACGAGGTCCATGCCGTCGTCGGACAGCGGAACGAATTCGCCGCCTTCTCGAAGCAGGAGGAGATCGACAGCTATTACGACATGCTGCTGATCCGCCGGTTCGAGGAGAAGGCCGGCCAGATGTACGGCATGGGGCTGATCGGCGGGTTCTGCCACCTCTACATCGGCCAGGAGGCCGTGGTGGTCGGCATGAAGATGGCGACGACACCCCAGGACAAGGTGATCACCGGCTATCGCGACCATGGCCACATGCTGGCCTGTGGCATGGACCCCAAGGGGGTGATGGCGGAACTGACCGGGCGGCGGGGCGGCTATTCCAAGGGGAAGGGCGGCTCCATGCACATGTTCTCCAAGGAGAAGAACTTCTTCGGCGGACACGGCATCGTCGGTGCCCAGGTGGCGCTCGGGACCGGCCTCGCCTTCGCCAGCCAGTACAGCGAAGACGGCTCGATCTCGATGGCCTACTTCGGCGACGGTGCCGCCAACCAGGGGCAGGTCTACGAGAGCTTCAACATGGCGGAGCTCTGGAAGCTGCCCGTCATCTACGTGATCGAGAACAACCGTTATGCCATGGGCACGTCGGTAACGCGTTCCTCGGCGCAGACGAATTTCTCACGCCGTGGCATCTCGTTCAACATTCCGGGTGAGCAGGTCGACGGCATGGATGTCCGCGCGGTGCGTGATGCCGGCCGTCGCGCCGCCGAACATTGCCGATCGGGGAACGGGCCGTTCATCCTGGAGATGCAGACCTACCGCTATCGCGGCCATTCCATGTCGGACCCGGCCAAGTATCGGACGCGCGAGGAAGTGCAGAAGATGCGCGACCAGCAGGACCCGATCGAGCAGGTTCGCACCCGCCTCCTCAAGGAGCACGGGCTCACCGAGGACGACCTCAAGGGTGTCGATGCCAAGATCCGCGGCATCGTGACCGAGGCCGCCGACTTTGCCCAATCCGATCCCGAGCCCGATCCGTCGGAGCTGTGGACCGACATCACGCTCTGACGGGCGCACGAGCGCATCGCCGTTGGCGGTGTCGCTCAGGGTTGAGATTGCGAGCAGTTTCATCGGCAGCGCCGATGCGACGCGATGCCGATGCTGCTCTAGGGAAGACACATGGCTACCAATGTACTGATGCCCGCGCTGTCTCCGACGATGGAGCAGGGCAAGCTGTCGAAATGGGTCAAAAAGGTCGGCGATCAGGTAAAGTCGGGCGACGTCCTGGCCGAGATCGAGACCGATAAGGCCACCATGGAAGTCGAGGCTGTCGACGAGGGAACGCTGGGCGCGATCCTGGTCGAGGAAGGCACCGATAACGTGGCGGTCAACACGCCGATCGGCGTGATCGTCGCCGAGGGCGAGTCGGCCGATGCCGCGCCGGCGCCGACCGCCGCCGCCGCACCCGCCCAGGGCGGTGTGCCGGATGGTGCCGCTCCGGGCGGTCCAGACGTTGCCACCAAGCCCAAGGCACCCGGCCAGGACGGCGCAGGTCCCACGGCCGATGCCGCCGACCACGGCTTGAAGGGCGGAACGGCCGCGCCGGCAGAGCCCGACTATCCGGCCGGCACCAAGATGGTGACGATGACGGTGCGCGAGGCGCTGCGCGACGCCATGGCAGAGGAAATGCGCCGCGAGCCCAAGGTCTTCATCATGGGCGAGGAGGTGGCCGAGTACCAGGGCGCCTACAAGGTCACTCAGGGACTCCTGCAGGAATTCGGCCCGAAGCGCGTTATCGACACGCCCATCACCGAGCACGGATTTGCCGGCATCGGTGTCGGCGCCGCCATGGCGGGTCTGAAGCCCATCGTCGAATTTATGACCTTCAACTTCGCCATGCAGGCGATCGATCACATCATCAACTCGGCCGCCAAGACGCTCTACATGTCCGGCGGGCAGATGGGCTCGCCCATCGTGTTCCGTGGTCCCAACGGCGCGGCCGCCCGCGTCGGCGCCCAGCACAGCCAGGATTACACGGCCTGGTATTCCAGCGTGCCGGGCCTGAAGGTCGTGGCGCCCTATTCGGCGGCCGACGCCAAGGGCCTGCTGAAGAGCGCCATCCGCGATCCGAACCCCGTCGTGTTTCTCGAGAACGAGATCCTCTACGGCCAGAGCTTCGAGGTGCCGGAGGGCGACGACATCGTGGTGCCGATCGGCAAGGCCAAGGTGGCGCGCCCCGGCAAGGACGTGACGATCGTCTCCTGGTCGATCGGCATGAGCCTCGCCCTCAAAGCCGCCGAGGAACTGGCCAAGGAGGGGATCGAGGCCGAGGTCATCGACCTGCGCACCATCCGCCCCATGGATACCGAGACCGTGGTGGCCTCCGTCAAGAAAACCGGACGCTGCGTGACGGTCGAGGAGGGCTGGGCCCAATCGGGCGTCGGGTCCGAGATCATGGCGCGGCTCATGGAACAGGCCTTCGACTATCTCGATGCGCCGGTGGTGCGGGTGAGCGGCAAGGATGTTCCCATGCCCTACGCCGCCAACCTCGAGAAGCTGGCGCTGCCCCATGTCGCCGACGTGGTCGCGGCGGTGAAGGCCGTCACTTACCGGTGAGCACCCCGCCCGGCGGCCCCCGCCGGGCCTTCGGCAGGCTCGTCCGGGCCTGCCGCTTCATCCGATCTTCAGCCGCCAGGCTGCTTGGCATTCCGTCCGAGGCCACCATGCCCACCAACATCCTGATGCCGGCCCTGTCTCCCACGATGGAGAAGGGCAATCTCGCCAAGTGGCTGAAGAAGGAAGGCGACTCGATCAAGTCCGGCGACGTCATCGCCGAGATCGAGACCGACAAGGCCACCATGGAGGTCGAGGCGGTCGATGAAGGCGTGCTGGCCAAGATCGTGGTGCCGGAAGGCACGGCCGACGTGCCGGTCAACGAGTTGATCGGGGTGATCGCCGCCGATGGCGAGGATGTGACGGCCGTGGCGGCCGGCGGCGGCAAGCCCGCGTCCGCGCCGGCGAGCCCGGCACCGACCGCCGCCGGCGAACTGAAGGTCCCGGAAGGTCATCAATACGAGCGGACGCCCGACATGGTGCCGGTCGATGGCAAGCCCGCGCAAGAGCCCGCCCAGGGCCAGCCGGCCTCGTCGGCTAATGGCGCCGCAGCACCTGCCGGCGCCCGCGTCTTTGCCTCGCCGCTGGCGCGCCGCGTCGCCAAGGACGGTGGCATCGACCTCTCTGGCCTCAAGGGGTCTGGCCCGCACGGCCGCGTCATCGAACGCGACGTCCGCGCCGCCATCGCGGATCCGAGCAAGGTGGCCCCCGCCGGCAAGGCGCCTGCCGCTACCTCCGCTGGGCCGTCTGCCGCGCCAGCCCCCGCGCCGAAGCCCGTCGGCGCCAGCGACGAGCAGGTCAAGAAGATGTTCCCGGCCGGCTCCTTCACCGAGGTGCCGCATGACGGGATGCGCAAGACCATCGCGCGCCGCCTTTCCGAGGCGAAGCAAACGATCCCGCATTTCTATCTTTCGGCTGATTGCGACCTCGACGCCCTGATGGCGTTGCGCGAGCAGATCAACGCCTCGGCGCCGAAGGACAAGGACGGCAAGCCGGCCTTCAAGGTTTCGGTCAACGATTTCATCATCAAGGCGCTGGCTCTCGCCCTTACGCGGGTGCCCGAAGCCAATGTCAGCTGGACCGACAGCGCCATGCTGAAGCACCAGCATGCCGATGTCGGTGTGGCGGTGTCGATCCCGGGCGGCCTCATCACACCCATCGTGCGGGCCGCCGAGACCAAGACGCTCTCGGCCATCTCCAACGAGGTGAAGGACATGGCGGCACGCGCCAAGACCCGCAAGCTGAAGCCGCAGGAATACGAGGGCGGCACGACCGCGGTGTCCAACCTCGGCATGTTCGGGGTCAAGAATTTTCAGGCCATCGTCAACCCGCCCCATGCCACGATCCTGGCCGTCGGTGCCGGCGAAAAGCGTGTGGTGGTGAAGCACGGCGAACCGGCCGTCGCCACGATCATGACCGTCACACTGTCGACCGATCATCGCGCCGTCGACGGCGCGCTCGGCGCCGAACTGATGAGCGCCTTCAAGTCGCTCATCGAACATCCGATGGGTATGCTGGTCTGAACGCGCATAGCAGGCAGCGTCCGGCCGAGGCTTTGTGCCCGGCGAGACGTTGCCCATTTCATTTGAGCACGATTGCCTTGGAGCAAGCGGGGATTCGCCATGGCTGACGCATACGACATCATCGTGGTCGGGGCTGGCCCGGGCGGCTATGTCGCCGCTATCCGGGCGGCGCAGCTCGGCCTGAAGACGGCCGTCGTCGATCGCGAGCATCTCGGCGGCATTTGCCTCAACTGGGGCTGCATTCCCACCAAGGCGTTGCTGCGTTCGGCCGAGGTCTTCCACAATATGCAGCATGCCGAATCCTATGGGCTTTCGGCCCAGGGGGTCGGCTTCGATCTTTCGAAGGTCGTCGGGCGCTCGCGCGGCGTGTCGGCGCAGTTGTCGGGCGGCGTCGGCTTCCTCCTGAAGAAGAACAAGGTCGACGTCATCTGGGGCGAGGCCACGATCACCAAGGTCGGCGAGATCGAGGTGAAGGCCGCCACGAAATCGGCGATGGGCGGCGCGCCCATCTCCCCGCCGAAGGGCGCCCAAGCGGCCGGCACCTACAAGGCCAAGCACATCATCGTGGCGACGGGGGCGCGGCCCCGCGCCCTGCCGGGTCTCGAGCCGGACGGCAAGCTGATCTGGACCTACTACGAGGCCATGGTGCCGAAGAGCTTCCCGAAGTCGCTGCTCGTCATGGGCTCGGGCGCGATCGGGGTCGAGTTCGCCTATTTCTACCGCGCCATGGGCGCCGAGGTGACGATCGTCGAGGTCCTGCCGCAGATCCTGCCCGTCGAGGATGCTGAGATCGCCGCCTTCGCGCGCGGCCGCTTCGAGAAGATGGGCATCAAGATCATCACGGCCGCCAAGGTGACGGGCGTCGAAAAGGGCGCGGAGTCGATCACGGCGACCATCGACGACGGCAAGGGCGGCACGTCCAAGATCACGGCCGATCGCATGATCTCGGCCGTCGGCGTCGTCGGCAATACCGAGAACGTCGGGCTCGAGGCGCTCGGCGTGAAGATGGAGCGCAACACGGTCGCGACCGACGGCTTCGGCCGAACCAACGTGGCCGGCATCTATGCCATCGGCGATATCGCCGGGCCGCCCATGCTGGCCCACAAGGCCGAGCACGAAGGCGTGATCTGCGTCGAGACCATCAAGGGCCTGCACACCCACGCGCTCGACCGCTCGATGATCCCGGGCTGCACCTATTGCCAGCCGCAGATCGCCTCTGTGGGCCTGACCGAAGCCAAGGCCAAGGAGGCCGGCTACAAGCTGAAGGTCGGCCGTTTCAAGTTCATCGGCAACGGCAAGGCCATCGCGCTTGGCGAGCCTGAAGGACTGGTTAAGACCATCTTCGACGCCGAGACCGGCCGTCTCCTCGGCGCCCATATGGTCGGGGCCGAGGTCACCGAACTGATCCAAGGCTTCGTCGTGGCGATGAACTTGGAGACGACGGAAGAAGACCTGATCAACACGGTCTTCCCGCACCCGACGCTGTCGGAGACCATGCACGAGAGCGTGATGGATGCTTATGGGCGTGTGATCCACGCGTAGCAGGAAAGCCTCCCTTCCCTCTTCACGGGAGAGGGGGGCCTTCGGCCGGCGTCAACCAACCAACGAGATCATGCTCTTCGACTCCCTGCACACCACGAACATCATCGCGATCCTGCTGATTGGCCTCGTAGCGGGTTGGCTGGCCAGCCTCATCGTGGGCGGAGGAGGCTTGCTGCGTGATCTCGTGACGGGCCTCGTCGGCGCGATCGTCGGCGCTTTCATCATCCACGCTTTCGGGATCGTGCTCCCGTTCCGTGATCCCTTGGTCACCGACATCGTCACGGCGACGCTCGGCGCCGTCATCGTGGTGGTGGTGGCGCGTGTGGTCGCTTAGGTAAGGGGCGGAGGCTTTTCATGCTGGTGCTCGATTTTCTGAACAGCGACCCCCGCGACAAGGGGCTGTCTCGCCCGGATGCCGCACCGCGCCATCCCGAGAAGGCGCATCGTCCCGACCAGCCCGTTCTCAAGAAGCCAGACTGGATCCGCGTCAAGGCGCCAGGCTCGGCGGGTTATGCCGAGACGCACGGGATCGTGAAGGAGCATGGGCTCGTCACGGTCTGCGAGGAGGCGGGCTGCCCCAATATCGGCGAGTGCTGGACCAAGAAACACGCCACCTTCATGATCATGGGGGACACCTGCACGCGCGCCTGCGCCTTCTGCAACGTCCGCACGGGTCTGCCCGGTGCCCTGGATGCTTCCGAGCCCGACCATATCGGAGAGGCTGTGGCCAAGCTCGGCCTGCACCATGTCGTGGTCACCTCGGTCGATCGCGACGATCTCGCCGATGGCGGCGCCGAACATTTCGCCCGCACCATCGGCGGCATCCGGCGCCTCGCGCCGGGCACCACGATCGAGGTGCTGACCCCAGACTTCCTGCGCAAGCCCGGCGCGCTGGAAGTGGTGGTCAAGGCCCGGCCCGACGTGTTCAACCACAATCTCGAGACCGTTCCGTCGCTCTAT
Source organism: Janthinobacterium lividum (assembly GCA_050920985.1). GTDB lineage: Bacteria > Pseudomonadota > Alphaproteobacteria > Rhizobiales > Beijerinckiaceae > Lichenihabitans. Next base: position 137,140 of record JBPBQY010000068.1, read on the forward strand.
CTCTCGGTGCGGCCCGGCGCGCGCTATTTCCACTCGCTGCGGCTTCTGCAGCGCGTGAAGGATCTCGATTCGTCGATCTTCACCAAATCGGGCATCATGGTGGGGCTTGGCGAGGAGCGCACTGAAGTGCTGCAGGTGATGGATGACATGCGCTCGGCCGAGATCGACTTCCTCACCATCGGCCAGTATCTGCAACCGACTAAGAAACACCATCCGGTGAAAAGCTTCGTCACGCCGGACGCCTTCAAGGCCTATGAGACGGTCGCGGTCGCGAAGGGTTTCCTCGTGGTATCGGCCTCGCCTCTGACACGTTCCTCGCATCATGCCGGCGACGACTTCCGGCGACTGCAGGCAGCGCGGCGGGAGCGGGCAGCGTAAGTATCGCTCCGAAAGGGATCGAGGGATGTGGCCCATAGGGCGAGCCTCGGCAGGCTGTGCAATTAACAACCTTTTGCCTTTATCGGGCGGACTCTCGGATCCTCTTCCGCATGTCTCCCGTTCTTCTGGCCTAGGTTGCTGCGATACACTAGAATAAAAGCCGTGATTAGGATGTGTCGTCCAGGGTAAGCAGCTTGTTTATCCTCATAGACGCGGAGGAAAAGTCTGATAAGAGCTAAACTGATGCAGGTGGCTGATTTTGAGATAAAATAATTCAAAGTGCGCTTTCAGTTTTCTTTAAAAGGTTTATTTTTTTCTTCTTATGTTTCATTAATTCGTTATTATTTAGACTGCGGCGCTCATATTTTTCATTGGGCGTTCATTCTTTCTTGAAAGCCTGGATAGGTATTGGGCGCTCTAGCAGATCTGCGCTGGCGTCAACGCCGGTGGATTCAATTATGATCGGTTTTCAGTCGCATCGGCGTGCTGTCCTAGCTGCTTTCGATCGTTCGCAGGCGATGATCGAGTTCGATCTCAACGGCCGTATCTTGACTGCCAACCAGAAATTCTTGGATGAGTCTGGCTACCAGCTCCACGAGATCAAGGGACGGCATCACAGGTTGTTCCTGAGACCGGGCGAGCATCTCACGAGCGCCTATCGGGACTTCTGGGACGATCTGCGTCGCGGACATTACCGCTCGGCTCAATATCGCCGGATGGGCAAGGGCGGCCGCGAGATCTGGATCCAAGCCAGCTACAATCCCGTCATTGGCTGGCGAGGCCGGCCCACCCGCGTAATCAAGGTCGCCACCAACATAACAGAGGCAAAGCGGCGCAGTTTGGCCGACGACGCGAAGATCCAGGCGATCGATCGCTCGCAGGCCGTGGTTGAGTTCGCCCTTGATGGAACGATCCTCAATGCCAACGAGCATTTCTGTCGAGCGCTCGGCTATGGGATCGATGAACTTCGCGGACGGCACCACAAACTTCTTGTCGACCCTCAAGAGCAGGACAGCACCGACTACGCCCGGTTCTGGGACTCCCTCAGGCGCGGCGAGTATCAGCAAGCCGAATACCGCCGTATCGCCAAGGATGGGCGGGATGTATGGATCCAGGCAACCTACAATCCTGTCCTTGATTCAGACGGACGCCCCGTCACGATCGTCAAATTCGCCACCGACGTGACGGCGGCCAAGCAGCGGTCTGCCGACGACCGCGGCAGGATCGAGGCGATCCACAAGTCGCAGGCCGTCGCCGAATTTTCCATCGACGGGACGGTCCTCTCGGCCAACGAGAACTTTCTGGCAATTTTCGGATACGCGATGAATGAGATCCGCGGGCAGCATCACAGGATGTTCGTCTCGCCCGAGGATCAAAATACGGCTGCCTACCGAACTTTCTGGGACAATCTTCGGGAGGGCTCCTTTCAGACCGCCGAATACCACCGCGTCGCCAAGGACGGGCACGCCGTCTGGATCCAGGCCAGCTACAATCCCATCCTGGGGCTGCGCGGAGAGCCCATCAAAGTCGTTAAGATCGCTACCGACATCACGGCTGAGGTGGCGCGCCGCCATCAGGTCCAGTTGCTCTCCCTCGTGGCGGACGAAACCAGCAACGCCGTGGTGATCACGGATTCCGAGGGGCTAACCGAATACGTCAACGCCGGCTTCACCCGCATGACGGGCTATGATTTGGATGAAATGCGAGGGCATAGACCGGGCGACATTCTTCAGGGCCCTGACACGAGCGTGTTGACCCGCAAGACCTTGGGCGAACAGCTCGCCGCGCAACATCCATGTGGCGTAGAGATCCTGAACTACACCAAGACGGGAACGCCCCATTGGGTCCTCCTGCTCATCAATCCGGTGAAGGATGCCGACGGGCACGTTTCGCGCTTTATCTCAATCCAGACCGACATCACCGAGAGGAAGCGCAGCCAGGAGCGGCTCGCCTTTATCGCGCACCACGATCCATTGACCGGCCTCGCGAACCGCACGCTGTTCCAGGAGCAACTGCGCGCTGCATGGGACGGCCGGCGCCCGTTTACGTTGCTGTACCTGGATCTCGATTTGTTCAAGCCCGTCAACGACACTCTGGGGCACCCGGCAGGCGACGAGTTGCTGCGGCAGGTCGCCGAACGGCTCGGCGACTGCATCCGCGCCGACGATTCAGTGGCTCGTCTTGGCGGCGACGAATTCGCCGTGATCTATGACGGGATAGTCGACGAGGAGACAGTCCGGATCCTCGCATCCGGGATCGTTGAGCGGATCTCCGCCTCCTTCGTGATCGGCTTTCATTCCGTCACGATCGGCGTCAGCATCGGTATCGCGTCCGCGACAAACTCCGACGTCGATCCCCAGCGGCTCATGAAGCGGGCCGACGAGGCGCTATACGCCGCCAAGGCCGCGGGCCGCAGCACGTTCCGGTTCTCGACTCCCGACAACAGCCTGACAGATCCCGCTCGCGCCGCGGCTGCCCTCTGACTCTTCCAGCCTGCATCGGCGGAGCGATCACGCACTGGCCGCTGCCGACTCCCGTTTATTCGGGCGCGTGGCCGCCAGACCCTCTACGCTGGGCAGGCGCGTCACGTGTCCGATGAGACCGCTCGTTCAACACGGCCGTTCGTTTCCTGAGGCTCAGCCACGACTCTGCCTATTCACCGAAGGCAAAAGCACTCCAGTGCAGTTGACTGTTTAGACTTCGGACTTCCCCCCCGCCGGGTTCGGGAGCAAGTCCACCTCGCGTGAGGTGCGAGCATGTCGGCAACCGAGCGCTGACGGCCGGCCACAAACGTCGTTTCTTGCCGCAGCGGCTGCAGCGCGTGAAGGACCTCGACGCGCCTATCTTCACCAGGTCGGGCATCAAGGCGACCTGTATTAGCGTCGCTCGACAGCGGGACCGCTCACCACGCCGACCTCGACTCTCGGCATAGACTCGCGACCGCCGACGCGATCATCAACACGACTCCCTGTCGCGAGACCTACCTTCGGTGACCTGCGACGCGGATTTCGAGGCCTCCCGGCGTGGTCTCCATTCCGAAGCGCTCGCCCGCGGCGTGAGCCTTATTCCGCTGCCGCGGCGGCCCGCATCTCGGCGCTGGGTAGGCGCGCCACGCGGCCGATAAGATCGCGGTCGTTGAGCACGGCGGTCCGCTCCTTGCGGCTCAACCAGGATTCCGCCTCTTCCACGGTTTCGGCCTCGGCCAGCTTGGCCCTAGCCATGACGGCGTCATGGTCGATGGTCCCGCGCTGGCGGGGCTGGGCGGGCGGCAGGTAGGCCTCGTGCAACACGCGCAACTCGCGGCTGGCGTGGAGGGCCGAGATCCCGTCCGTGACGTCGTAGCCGGCCTGAGCGAGCTCGCGCGCCAGGACATTGGCCCGTACCGCGATCTCGGGGGGGGTCGTCTCCTCGGGCGTACGCAGCAAGCCGATGCGCTTCAGGAACAGCCCGATCGACCGCTGGCCGCTGGCCCAGGAAAGGGGGATCGCCAGGATCAGGCCCGCGATGGTGGGTGACATCCAGGCGACCAGCGAGGGCGAGATCAGGACGCCCGCCACGAGCGTGATGAAGCCGAGGATCATGTGCGAGCGATGGCGCCGCACGATATCGCTGATCGGGATCGAGCCATCGTCGCGCCGTTGCGGGTTCCAGCCCGTGTCACGGCCGAGCAGGATCTGCATGACCGAGCCGGACTGGATCAGCATCATGATGGGCGCCAGCAGCGACGACATGACGATCTCGACGAGAGTCGACAGGATCAGGCCGATTGCGCCGCCGCTGCCCCGCCGCGTCTCGGGCTGGCCGAGGGCGATGAGGAGCCCGAAGAGTTTCGGGGCGAGCAGGACCGCCATGGTGACGCCGAAGAGGTCGAGCGCGCGTTGCGCGTCGAACCGCGGCCAGGCGGGAAAGAGCGAGAAGTCCTGTGTGAAATATTCCGGCCGGATGTAGGTGGACTGAAGCACCAGCACGATGCCGACGAGCAGTTGCGCCATCCACAGCGGCGACGCCACGTATCCCATGATGCCGGTGGCGAAATGCTGGCGCGAGGCGAGGTGGAGGCCGCGGGCCCACATCACGCGGGCGTGCTGCAGGTTTCCCTGGCACCAGCGCCGGTCGCGGGCCGCGAGGTCGATGAGGGACGGCGGACTCTCCTCGAAGGAGCCGCCCAGCACGGGCAGCATGTAGACCGCCCATCCGGCGCGGCGGATCAGCGCCGCTTCGACGAAATCATGGCTGAGGATATGGCCGCCGAGCGGCGGCTTTCCGGAGAGATGCGGCAGGCCGCAATGGTCCGCGAAGGCCTGGGTGCGGATGATCGCATTATGGCCCCAGTAGTTGCCATCGCGGCCCATCCAGACCGACAGGCCCGCGGCGATCACCGGTCCGTGAATGCGGGCCGCGAATTGCTGCAACCGGGCGAAGAGCGTGTTGCGGTTGATGATCAGCGGCAGCGTCTGGATGATGCCGGCGTCGGGATCGGCCTCCATGGCGGCGGCGAGGTTGACCACGCTATGCGCCGTCATGAGACTGTCGGCGTCGAGCACGACCATTTGCGGATAGGCGCCACCCCAGCGGGTGACGAAGTCTGCGATGTTGCCGGCCTTGCGGTTCGTGTTCTTGGCGCGGTGGCGGTAATAGACTTCGGCCTTGCCGCGCAGCCGGTCCCGCAGCGCCACGAGCGCCCGCTCCTCTGCCACCCAGACGTCGGGATCCGTCGTGTCGGAGAGAAAGAAATAGTCGAAATGTGCGCCGAGGCCCGTTGCCGCGATATCCTCGCAGATCGCCTGCAGGGCGCCGAAGATCCGACTCGGCGCCTCGTTGTAGATCGGCATTACCACGGCGGTCTTGCCCGATAGCGCGCTCGGCATCGGCGGGGCCTTCGGGGCGAAGAGCATCAGCCAGACGAAGCCCACCACCGCACTGGCGAAAGCCAAGGCGATCCAGGAAAAGTTGGCGACGAAGAGCGCCACCAGGATCCACTTCAGCAGCGTTACCTCGCCGACGTTGACGACGCGGTACATTTCCTCGCAGCCGAAGGCGAGGAGGGCGCCGCCGCCGCCGAAGACGACGAGGCGGGCGAGCCATGGGACGGACCGATGCATTGCGCTGGTCCAGCCGCGACGGGTCCGCCGATCGAAATGCCGCAGCGACTGCACCGGCATATCGAGGTGGCTCTCCTCGGGCATGGCCGGCAGGGCCAGAATCGAATCGAGATCGATCACGGGCCGCTCCTGCGGGCCGCTTTCCTCCTCATTCGCCCGGGCTTCGACCATCATGCGGTCCATCGATAGAGCCATGTCTCGCTGACGGGCTTTCCGCCCTGCTCTAGCAGCAGCCGCATTTCCGAGAGGTTCTCTCCGCCGAAATCGATGTCGAACACGATCCGGCAGGTCTTGCGCTCACGAGACACGAAGGACTTGAGCGTGCCCAGGGCTCCGACCGACGTCGTCAGCATCGGCTTCAGGTCGAGCATGTGAGCTGGATCGGCGAAGATGTCGCCCGAGAACTCCACCACGAAACGACGGCGCTTTGTCGAGCCGATGCGGCCGATGCGGGTATCGCTCACCACCGCCAAGGGGGGCCGGTCCGGCGGCGTCCAGCACCAGAACTGCCGGTACGAGAACGAGGCTTCGGCGCTCGGATCGAGCACGGACTTGGGCCGCCAGAAGCACAGGATATTGTCGTTGTTCTCGGTGTCGGTCGGGATCTCGACCAGTTCGACGCTGCCCTCGCCCCAGTCGTTGATGGGCTCGATCCACAGCGAGGGGCGCAACTCCCAATGCTGCTCGTCGTCCTGCAGGAAATCGAAATTGCGTTGGCGTTGCAGCAGACCGAAGCCCCGCGGATTGGCGTCGACGAAGACCGAGACCTGCAGAGTCGAGGGGTTCGACACCGGCCGCCACAGCCATTCGCCATTGCCGTTGAGGATCTGCAGACCGGACACGTCGTAGGCACCGAGCCGGACGTCTTCGGCCCCATGTCGTGACGTCGGCCCGAACAGGAACATGGCCGTCATGCCGCCGAGGCCATAGAAATCGGCCGGGCTGCGCGAAAAGAGCGTGCACTCCGTGTCGATGATGGTGACGTCGCCGGGGCGTAGCGTGAAACGGTAGGCGCCCGTCATACTGTCCGAGACGACCAGCGCGCTGATGACCAAAACGTCGTTGGCGAGGCTCGGCTTCTCGATCCAGACTTCGCGGATGGCCGGGAACTCCTCCCCGCGAGGATCGGCGGTGCGAATCATCAGCGACCGGGCCGAGAGCCCGAAGTTCTGCCCGTTGGCGAGAGCGCGGAAAAAGCTGGCGCCCTGGAAGATCGCCGAATCGACAAGGCCCTTGCCGGACCTCGCGTGAAGCACGCGAAAGCCCGAGAATCCGATGTCGCCGAGGTCGGCCGGGGGCTGGACCTTGCCGAAATCGAACTGGTTCGCCGCATAGACAAGCCGGCGCGCCGCGCCGTTCTCGACGACGTTGATGATCATCGGCGCGGTGAAGAGGAAGCCCCTGTGGAGGGGCTCGATGGCGAAGCCGACATTGTCGTCCGCCCAGACCGTATTACCGGGTCGCGATCGGATCGAGACATATTGATCGTAAGCGAGATTGGCGAAGGCTCCCGGCAAGGCCGGCGCCGAAGCATCATGCGGCTTCTGGGCCAGTGACCTGGCCCGCTCGACCACCGACGCGAAATCGAAGGCCGGGACAGGCGCAGGAGAACCCTGGGGGGCACCCGGGGCAATCTGGGAGGCGGGACTATCGGCCGCGATGGCCGGAGACAGGCCGGCGCCCAGCCCGGAGGCAGCCCATTTCAAGAGATCCCGGCGAAGCAGCATCGGCCATCTGTGACGAGAACACGGGGAGCCGGGCGGTGCCCGGACATCGGAGGCCGCCGGCCGCCCGACAACCTATAGCTCATATCGCCCCTTCGGCGATGCGAATTTTCGCCCGGTCCCCAGTCGACAAGCGGGTGCGCTTCGGCGCAATCCCCTGTTAAGCCTGTCGAACCCAATGTCGCGCGGTTCGGGATGGCCGGATCACTCGGCGCCCGGGTGCCGTAGGAGAGCGATAACATGATCGGAGCGAGACGGTGCCTCGCCGTCGTGCTGGCGGCGGGCGAGGGGACGCGGATGCGGTCCACGACGCCCAAGGTGCTGCATCGGCTTGCCGGGCGAACCATGCTGGCGCATGTGCTCGACACGGTGGCGCGCGCGGACGCGGAGGCCGTCGTCGTCGTGGTCGGTCCAGGTCGCGACGATGTCGCTGACGAAGCCCGCGCCGCTTTTCCCGGTGCCGAGATCGCGGTGCAGAGCGAGAGGCTCGGCACCGCTCATGCAGTGCTGGCCGCTTGTGATGCCATTGCGCGAGGCTATGACGACCTGCTGGTTCTCTTCGCCGACGTTCCGCTGATCGGCGCCGAGACGCTGGCCGGCCTCCGCACGAGGCTCGCCGATGGGGCTGCGCTCGTGGCGCTTGGCTTCGAGGCCGCCGACCCGACCGGCTATGGCCGTCTCCTGACGCGCGACGGCGAGCTCGTCGCGATCCGCGAGCACAAGGACGCGACGGAAGCCGAACGCGCCGTCACCCTGTGTTTCGCCGGGCCCATGGCGCTCGACGGCCGCACGGCACTCGATCTCCTCGGCCGCATCGGCTGCGACAATGCCCAGAAGGAATATTACCTCACCCAGGCCGTCGAGCTGACGCGGGCCGAAGGCCGCGGATGCGCGGCTTTAGCCTGCCTGGAGCGCGACGCCATGGGGGTGAACGACCGTGTGCAACTCGCCGCCGCCGAAGCCGTGCTGCAGGACCGGCTGAGGTCCGCGGCGATGCGCGGCGGCGTCACGCTGCTGGCGCCCGAAACGGTATTTCTCAGCCACGACACCGCTTTAGGTCGCGACGTGACGGTAGAACCTCATGTGGTCTTCGGACCCGGAGTGGTGGTCGAGGACGGCGCCGTCATCCACGCTTTCTCGCATCTCGAAGGTGCGCGGGTCGGGCCCAAGGCCAATGTCGGCCCCTACGCGCGGCTGAGGCCGGGGGCGCGACTTGGGCGCGACGCCAAGGTCGGCAATTTCGTCGAGGTCAAGAGCGCCGAGATCGGGGAGGGCGCCAAGGTCAGCCATCTCAGCTACATCGGCGACGCCAGCATCGGTGCCGAGGCCAACATCGGCGCCGGCACGATCACCTGCAATTACGATGGCTATGGCAAATTCCGCACCGTCATCGGCGCGGGAGCCTTCATTGGATCGAACTCGTCGCTGGTTGCGCCGGTGCAGATCGGACGGGACGCCTATGTGGCGTCGGGCTCCACCGTGACGGAGGACGTACCCGACGACGCGCTCGCGATTGGCCGCGCTCGGCAGACGAATAAAGTGGGGCGTGCCGCGACCCTGCGGGCGGCCCGCAAGGCCGCCAAGGCGGCTCGCAAGGACTGAACCGGGTTTACGTGTTTTGCAGCACCCAGTCCTGTCGGGCTAAGGAGGCGGGAACGGACGACAAAGCAGGAGGTCGGGGCATGTGCGGCATCGTTGGCATTCTGGGCGCCGGCCCTGTGGCGGATCAGATCGTCGAGGCGCTGAAGCGCCTCGAATATCGCGGCTACGATTCCGCCGGCATCGCCACGCTCGAGGGGCGCGACATCGCGCGCCGCCGCGCGCCCGGCAAGCTGAAGAATCTCGAGTTGCGTCTGTCCCACGAGCCGTTGAGCGGCATGATCGGCATCGGCCATACGCGCTGGGCCACCCATGGCAAGCCGACCGAGACCAACGCCCACCCGCATGCCAGCGAGCGGGTCGCCATCGTGCACAACGGGATCATCGAGAATTTTCGCGACCTCAGGGCTGAACTGAGCGCACAGGGCCATGTCTTTGCGACTGAAACTGATTCCGAGGTCGTGGCCCATCTCGTCACGGCGGAGCTCGAGGCTGGCCGGTCGCCGAAGGACGCCGTGGCGGCGGCGCTGCCAGGTCTCCACGGCGCCTTCGCGCTGGCCTTCCTCTTCGCCGGAGAGAGTGATCTCCTGATCGGTGCGCGGCGCGGCGCACCTTTGGCCATGGGCTACGGCGACGGCGAAATGTATCTCGGCTCGGATGCCCTGGCGCTGGCACCCTTCACCGACGAGGTCTCCTACCTCGAAGACGGCGACTGGGTGGTGCTGACGCGGAACTCGGTCGCGTTCTACGACGAGGCGAACCGCCTCGTGTCGCGGCCGAAGCAAAAGAGCCTCGCGTCGGCCTTCATGATCGACAAGGGCAACTACCGCCATTTCATGGCGAAGGAGATCCACGAGCAGCCCGAGGTCGTGGGACGCACGCTCTCCCATTACGCGGATCTCTCCGCCGCGCGGGTCTCGCTGCCCTTCGACCTGCCCTTCGATCCAGCCACCCTCGATCGGATCACGATCGTGGCGTGCGGCACTGCCTATATCGCGGGCCTGACGGCCAAATACTGGTTCGAGCGTCTCGCCCGCATCTCGGTCGACATCGACGTCGCGTCCGAGTTCCGCTACCGCGAGCCGCCGATGAGCCGGGACGGCGTGACAATCGTCATCTCGCAATCGGGCGAGACCGCCGACACGCTGGCGTCGCTGCGCTACGCCAAGGCGCAGGGCCAGACGATCATCGGCGTCGTCAATGTCGGTACGTCGACCATGGCGCGCGAATCCGACGTCCTGGCCCTGACACTGGCCGGGCCCGAGATCGGCGTCGCCTCCACCAAGGCCTTCACCTGCCAGCTCGCCGTTCTGGCCTGCCTGGCGGTGGCCTTTGGGCGCGCTCGCGGCACGCTGTCCGCCGAGCAGGAGAGCCGCCACGTGGCCGAGTTCCTGGCCCTGCCGGGCCTTCTGGCAGAGGCGCTGAAACACGAGCGGCAGATCGAGGGCGTGGCGCATGACCTCGCCCGCGCCCGTGATGTCCTCTACCTCGGCCGCGGCACGGCCTTTCCCTTAGCTTTAGAGGGTGCGCTAAAGCTCAAGGAACTTAGCTACATCCACGCCGAAGGTTATGCGGCGGGTGAGCTGAAGCATGGTCCGATCGCGCTGGTCGACGAGGACCTGCCGGTGATCGTGATCGCGCCGCCGGACGGCGTCTTCGAGAAGACCGTCTCCAACATGCAGGAGGTGGCGGCACGCGGTGGCCGAATCGTGCTGATCGGCGGGGAGGGGGGAGCCGAGGCGGCGTCGCTGAAGCTGCAGGCCTCCATCGTCATGCCCGCCATGGAGCCGACCTTCGCCGCGATCGTCTATGCGGTGCCGGTCCAGCTTCTCGCCTATCACACCGCCGTCTTCATGGGGAAAGACGCTGACCAGCCGCGCAACCTGGCGAAATCGGTTACCGTCGAATAGCGCGCTATCCTTTTCCAGAACGCGTGTCCACATATAATATAGTTGTTTATTTCTGAAAATAGTGCTTTCGCGAAAAGAAAGTGCTTTCGCGAAAGTCCAAGGAAGCCTCACCAAGGGCGGAGGGGCCCTGCGTGCCGCGGCCCCTTCGCGGTCCAGCTCATGGACGGCGCCACCAACGAGGTCCGGTTCCTGTCCTATGTCACCGACACGCTCGTGCCCGGGCTCACGCCGGGCGACACGGTCGTCATGGCCAACCTCGCCGCCCACAAGTGGCCGGCGTCCGCCAGGCGATCGAAGCCGCAGGCGCGCATCTACGCTACCCTCCAGCCTACAGCCCGGATTTCGATCCGATCGAACAAGCCTTCGCCAAGCTCAAAGCCCTTTTGCGCTCGGCGGCAGCTTGTACCGTCCCGGACCTGTGGGGGGCGATCCACGACGCCTTCAAACGCTAGGCCCGACGAGTGCCGCAACTATCTCGCCGCCGCAGGCTACGACGCATACGACCCAGCTTGAGCGGCACCAGCTCTAAATAGGGGACCAACAACTCGAAGAAGTAAGCCTCGTCGGAAGAGCTAAGTTCTTCTCGTTTGCGGTTGGACTTTGGATTTGGCCAGCATAGTTGGGCTAAGCGTTTCGGAAGCTTATTGCCGGCGGCCCGCGTCGGCGTAGACGTTCCTGTGACGCAATGCCGTTGCTACTTCCGCGCTCGTCGCCCTCGAGGCAAGGTCGGTGGCAGCTCCTCGCCTGGCTCTGGATGTTTGAGAAAGGCCCGAGTCTCAACGTGTAAAGCGAGCCCAAGCCGGTCCAGTGTGTCTACGGTTGGATTTTCTGCTCCGCGCTCAAGCCTTCCTATGTAGGAGCGATCCAGTCCAGCATCCACTGCTAAAGCCTCCTGTGATAGGGCCCGCGTGACCCTGAGGCGTCTCAGATTGATAGCTACAAGTCGGCGTCCGATCATCTCGCCATAGGCCAGACTTGCGGACCAAGAAAACACGCACTAAAGGTCCCAATTTGCAGGAGGATGAGCGCGTTTGTGGGACTTACGGAACCGATTGATAGGAGTTGGCACTCGGCGTCGTCCCTTGAGCTCACGCATTCTGATCGTACCAATTAGGTGACGGCAATATCTCACGGCGTGCATATCCTTGCCCGTACACATTAGGTGATGAGAACTCTGATGACGGCTGATGAAGCACGGGCTGCGCGAGCGATCGTCGACATATCAATCGACTTTCTCTCGAAAGAAGTTGGTATTAGCAGGGAATCGATTGATGATCTCGAGAGAGGTCTTCCCATGATGCCAGATCATCATGCAAAGATTTCTGCATACTACCAGAAACGTGGTGTTTAGTTTATGTCAAACGGCATAGGATATTCAACATCGTCACCTATACACGGAGTTGCAAGGCTGGTTGTTTTATCTTTCCAAAGATAAAGGGCGTACTTACTCTGGGGTCTGCCCTTCGGATTTAGGTCCGTTTTGGTGACGGTTGACGCGCATCCGTGTTTCCTTCGTTCTTGATGCACGGAGGAGCACTATGGCTTGAGCCGTGACATTAGACCTGCGCGGGCGAAAGACTCCAGCTATCGAGGTAGTTGCCTCGTGGGGGGACGAAAAGCGGTTCGGCTTCGCGAAGGTGAGCGCGCTTCGTTAGCACACGGTACCGGACCCAAGGCGTTTTGCGGTTACGCCGATGCTATGGCAGTGTGCCTCACAGAATAGCCGTAGCCTACTCTCGATCGGAGGCACGTCGGCCAGAACACAGCGGTTCACAATGCTGAGGTCGACCTCTATGCCGCGTTCGGGCAGCAGACTCCCGGTGTCGCGTTAGGTCAGCGGATAGCGCAGGTTCCACGATGCCGCCTGCTGTTTCCATGCTATCTACACAGATAGCGGCACCAAGTTAGAAGAGGTGTTTGGCTCTTGCATCGATAAAGGTAGATCTTTCCCGCCCGGTTTCGAGCGGATCATGCTTGGCACTTGAAGCAGCAAAAGCAGGACGCTCGATTGGCTGCTGACGTTCTTCGCGGAACAGAAAGCGGCTCTGTGAGCCGGGACATTGTCGCGAAGGTGGACGCGCCAACGCCGCATCGAAAGCGAGCCGTTCATGCGGGACGAAACCGCCTACGGGATCAAGAGCGACCCGTAAATTCGTCCTCAGAACGTAATTGCAATTCTATTATGTTCGGTGCCTGATCGTCAACGACGCAACCATGCGTGGACGGTGCCGATGGCCCGAATCGAAGACACTCCCGATGCTCTTGCGCAACGCGCGGACGAGACGGCTGAGCACGTCGAAGCCGTGGGTCCGCGCGTCACGCGGCGCGCCTTCGTCGCCGGTTCTGGCGGTGTGGTAGCGGCGGCCGGGTTGAACCCGGCCGCGGCGCTGACCCCCTCGACCGAGTTCGGCATCATCGTCTCGACAGAGGGCTTCAGGGTTAGGTTCCGCAACGAACGCTGCATCGAGCCTGTCGAGGTGTGGGTGCCCAGGAGCTACTGGTCGCCGACGGATCTCGACGCCGACAAGGCGATCTTCGACGTGATTCGGTCGAAGGCGCAGGTGGGACCCGACCTAGAGACGAGGCGATCGATCCGCATCATGGTCGACGGGGCCCGCTTCGCCGGCTCGCCTCCGTTCACCGCCGCCCTGGAATTTCGGCTCGTCGGCACCGACTGCACGGTCAACCTGACGACGAAGGGCTGGCCTCGACCGGGGATCAACGTCTTTCGACGCGTCGACTTCCTCGACTTCGTCGATGGCAAACCTCTCACGATCCCAATTTCGAAAACAGAGACGGTTTCCCTGATCCGTAGCTTGTTCGGTGACCGCATTGGATGCTCGACCGGGGGAGAGCTCGGTCTCGGCCCTGATCTCGTCTGGACGCTAACGCCGTCGGGAACCGACGCCCTGACGACGGTGGTTGACCTTGCGTCCAATGCCAAGGCGACGAACGTGAGCTTCTCCGCGCTCTCCTTCGCGCCGTCCACACCCGGTGCAGAGCCCTTCGACGAAGACGTGCATGCCCGCGCCTTTCCCGGGGAGGGCGAACCCGCGTCCCCCGGATCGGGTGCGAGGGTGGTATCCAGCGCCGTCACGGGCTGGGGATCGGGCGCGAGGGTCAGGAGGCCGATCGCTCTAGGACGCGTCGGGTCGCTCGACGTCTCGGCGACTGTGGCGACCGCGGACGATCTCGCCTTCCAGCAATTCGGTGATCCCACCCGCACCCTCTCCGGCTTCCGGGGCAGCTTCTCGGTCGACCTTGGTGTCGACGGGACGCGGGAAGGGCCGTTTCTCACCCAGAGCGGCTGGATCTGCCGCTACGGCCCCAGTGGTATGGATGGCTTGGTCCGCCTGCCGCTCTGCGACAAGCCGTTCAAGGTCGAGAGCCGAAACGGAGGCTTCGTCGTGGAGGCCGCGGACGCCTCGATCAAGGCGCCGGGCGCAGACCGGAGCGTGCCGGGCATCCTGTTGTCAACGCGATCTGGGACGATTGTCGCCTTCGAGGTCGTGGCCCTCCTCCGCCAGGCCTTCATCCCGTTCCCCGCGTCGTTCGCCGGTCCGCTGCGTCCATTCTTCAGCCGGCTCGACTTTGCGGGGGCGGACTGTCGCTTCGTCCTCGACGCCCTTCAGCCCGCCAGCGGCCGTTCGTCTAGCGGCTCCACCATACACCTGGGAGCGGCGGGCGGCCGCCCCGCCACCGCAGAGGCTCCCGTCCGCATCGGGCTCGACCAGGCGACCTTGCGCGTGGTGCGCCCGGACGACCTCCTGAGCCTCACCTTCCGGTTCTCGGGCATTGCCCTGATCGGGGTCGGGACCGGCGCCCGCATCGTCCCCATGGCCGACCCGAGCTGCGGGATGCGGCTGGCGGGGGTCTTGAACGCGGACATGACCTCCCAGTCGTCGCGGGTCGCGGCGTTCCGGCCGGGCGCCGCAGTGGACAGCCGACCCGTGATGGTCGTGGAGTTCCCACCCCAGCACGTGGCCGAGCGGGCGTTCAGGAGGCAGGTCGACGACGGCGAGGATCCGCCCGACGTCGCCTTGCCCGATGAGCTCGTGGGCGGCCTCCGCGAGGCGTTCGCCTCCCTCGACGCCCACCGCCGTGGTTGTGCCGTCGACCCGTCTCGCCTCATGGAGGCGCGCAACGACGTCTCGAATGCGAAGCGGTGCGCGGCGCAGACCGGCGCGTTCGAGAGGTTCGCGACGACCTTCGCGATCCGTTTCAAGGAACGGGCCGTCACCTCCGGCTGGCCCGATGAGCAGGGGATCTACATCGGGTCGGGTTGGCTCGATCCGGACGTCCGGCGTCTCGCGCGCCAGGTCGCGGCGGAGCTGTCGCGGAGCAAGGATGGCGTGGCGACCCTGGGGGCGCCGGCCGCGGTGCCGACGCCGGTCGCGCCGACCGATCTCATGAACCCGGACGGTCCCGCGTCGGATCGCGACGCCCTCGCGTCGGCCTTGGACCTCCTCGACCCGTTTCCGGAGGACCGAGCCGTCGAGGCGCGGCTGTCCGGTCCGTCGCGGCTGGCGTTCCGGATCAACTGCGACGACGTCGACGGCCAGGGCGGCGCTTTCGACTTCACGTTGGAGCGCCTCACCGACTGGTCGCGCTTCGACCTCTCCGTCGTGCGTCGTGCCGAGAAGCTCCTCGACTTCGACGAGGCGGGGCGTCTACCGCCTCGCTGGGGTCGGCGGGAGGTCCTAGATCCCATCGCGCGCTTGGCCCACCTCGGCATCGCGCCCGCGACGGTCTGGGACCAGGCCCTCGGCGACGGCAGAGGCACGCCCGAGCGCCGGATGGCGGAGATCCGCGCGTCCGCAGCGGAGCCGCCGAACCCCTTCGAGACCGCGATCGAACTGCCCTCCCGACTGGCGTTGTCCCCCGCGCAGGACGCGAGATGGCGCACGCCGCGTCTTTGGCCCTCGACCGGCCGGCCGGTGCCGCTCTGGCAGGCCAGCCTCGACGACGACGTCTCACGCGGCTCGCTCCGCGCGGTCTGGTCGGCCGACTTCCGGCCCGATGGGTTCATCCGCGACACAGGGTCGATCGGCCAGCTGCCGCCCGAAGCGACCGGGAGGTTCTTCGACTCCGCGATCAGCGCCGCCGACCGCCATCAACTCGTAACCCTCTCGTCGGTCTACGGCCTTCCCGTCGTCGCCCACGGCGGCCCCCGCGATCTGTCCGAGGGAGACCAGATCGCAGTCCCGCCCGGCTACGGCCTGACCGGCATCACCGATCCGACGACGTCCGCCATCTACCTGCCGCGGCCGCTCGGGGTCGCCGAGATGTCGCTGAGCGCGCTCGGTGGATCGGTCTCGCTCGACACCCACTTCGAACCACCGGCCAGCGTCAGGCGCTCGGACGGGTCGGGTGAGTTGTTCCCGACGCTGTCGATCGAACGGTGGCGCCAGCGAAGCGTGCTGGGTCGAGACGTATCGGTCGAGATCGTCTACAAGGGTTTCCTGTTCCCGCTCGGCCTGCGGGTCTCCTTCGTCAAGTCGACGGAGCGGCGCTTCGTCCGCCACCCCCGCGGGGGACCGACCGCCTACCTCATCCAGCGACTGTTCCTTCGCGTCGGCCGACCTCGCAAGACCTTCCCGGCGTTGGGTCAGGCCGACTCGGGACGCGCCTTCCCGGCCCGCGTGATCGACGTCCTCACGCGTCAGACCCCCGATCTCATCAACGCCGCCGACGATCCGGGCGGTCGATGCACCGCGGCGGGAGGGGGTGGCCCCATCAACGTCTCGGATGGTGAGGACGGCGAGATCACGTTCGCGCGCGACGGCCGATCTCTCGCGGTCCGCGCGTTCTGGCCCCGTACCTCCCGCTCGGTCGAGGGGGACGTGCGCTTCACGCTGCAGATCGACGAGACCGGCGGCGCCGTGTCGCTGCCCATGATCTTCGTCGACAACCGGGCCGCGAACCAGCCAGACGTCATGGCGGCCCTGGTGGATTACTACAACGACCCCGAAAGGGAGGGCCGCCGCAGGACGCTGCACCACGGCACCCCCCGGCGCTACGCCGCAGAGCTGAAGGCGGGCGACGCCACGTTCGAGACGCTCGATTGGGTTCTCGAAGCCGAGGGTCAGTTCGGAGACCCCCCGGCCGATCAGACGCCGGCCGTACCCCCACCACCCCCGGCGCCCCCCGCAGACGTGCGCAAGAGGGTGCCCAATCGGAACTTCGCCTTCACGGCGCCGCTGCAGGGCGCGGATCAGCCGCCCTTCTACCCGAGGCTCGACACCTGTCGGATCCGACTGAACCAGGTCGGCAAGTTCACGGGCCAGAGGCCGCCCGAGACCACCGCCCGCTACTTCGAGTCCTACGTGCGCGAAGGCTTCCCAACGAAGGAGAAGTCCGCCGAGGTGTTCCTCGTCACCCAGTGGAAGGACTCCGAGGACCCGCCGATGCTCCGCTTCGGCGCCTCGGGCGACCGTGCCTCGGGCGTCGGACGGCCGGAGCATCTGATCGCCGCGCTGTCGCGCAAGAATGGACCGATTGGCGGCCCCGGGCAGCTCGACCCACGGCCGGCGAATGCCCTCGTGGCGCCTGGGGCCGGGGCGGTCGTCAACGTCGAAAACCCGATCCCGAACTTCTCGCAGTTCGATCCTAAGAGCTTCTTCGGCAAGAACGGCAAGCTCCTCGGCATCATCGACCTCGGCGAGGTCATGCGCCTCGCTGGGGGCCTGGTCGGGATGCCCGAACTCACCGAGACCGTCGAGCGCTTGAGCGACCAGGCCTGGCCGACCGTCTGCCAGACGGTCCTCGAGCCACTGAAGGACGTGGTGGTGGCGCTCGATCGCAGCCTCGCCGCCGTGACTGGCACGGGGGGAGTGGATCAGGTCAAGCAACTGTTCGGTGACGTCGCCGCCGCCCGCGACGGCCTGGACGGCGCCGTTAAGATGGCTCTAGCCGCGAAAGCGCCATCGTTCGACCAGCAGGCGAAGCTGATCGGCACCGTCTACGAGAGGGCTCAGACCTTCGTCCACGCCCTAGAGCAACTCGCCGAGGATCCCGTCGGGCGCATCCAGGTCGCTTTGCGGCGCGAGGTGCAAGGGATCCTCGACTTCGCCGTCAGCGCGACGAGCGTCGTCACGACCAAGCTCGTGGCCGAGCTTCGCACGAAGGTCGCTGAGACTCTGAACGACGCCAAGGTCGGGCCGCTGGTGATCGACGCAGGGCCGATCGTGGCGAGCCTGGTCAGCCTTCCCGTCGAGGTCAACGAGGCACCACTTGCCGCCATCCGCGCTGTGACCAGCGACTTGGGAGCACAGTACCAAGCCTCAGCGAACCTCGGGGACCTGCCTCGGTACGCGAGCGGCAAGATCGCCGAGGCGCTTCGCTTGGCGGAAAACAGCGCGACGGTGCGTGCGGACGGAGCTCTCTTCGCAGCCCTGGCGCATCGCCTCGAAACGAACCCCGACGCGATTGAGGGGATTCTCTTCGACCTCGTCCGGCCGGCGGTCGACGATTTGACGGCCTCGGTGGCGTCGGTCGTGGAAGCCGCGACCGACACGCTGTCGATCCAAAGGGCGGTCGCCCTCGCGACCCTGATGACGGACGCGGCGAAGGCTTCCACCTCCTTGATCTCGGCCCTGACACCGGTCGCAGCCGAGCGGTGCGGCGACGTCGTGGGACTGGTCATCGCCGTCCGGAGGACCATGGCTACGGTCCCGGCCCTCGTATCGGACGGGCTCGGGGCGGTCGAGGCGTGCATTCGCGATGCCTCGACGTGCGCGCCTGGGAGCCTTCCGGCGGCGTCGATCGCCAGCCGCCTGCTGGACGGCTTGGACAAGGTCGCGAAGGGCCAAAGCGGCACGTGGGTGGTGCTCCGGGCCGCGATCGGCCCTCCGCTGGATCGCATCGCGACCCTACTCGGGGCCCTTCTCAAGGCGGAAGCCGACGCCCCCTTGCCAGCCGACGACGGGGCGGCGGCGGTCGTGGCTTGCAAGAGTTTCGACTTCGGGCCGCTCGTTGAACTCGTGAGGCCGTTGCAGACGGGCTTCGCCGCGCGCAGGGCGATGTACGAGCAGATCGCGGCGGTCGTCGATGCCGTGTCCGACGCGTTCAAGTCCCTTACCGCCCAACCTACCATGCTCGACCTCGCGCCTACTACGCTCGGCTTGGCGAAGACGGCTTGCGTCGGCGCGCTGATCATCCTTCGTGCCCTGTCCGACCTCCTCCCTCGGCCGCGCGCGCTAGAGGCGGCGGTGGCGAGGGTCCGATTAATGCTGCCGAACGCCACCCCGATCGTTCTGCCGGACCCGATCCCTGACCTCGCGATGCTGCTCGACGACGCCGTCCACGACGTCACGGCGCTTCAACCCACCGACCTCGCGCACCTCAAGCGCACCGTCGGCGCCGTCGATCTCGCGGTCTTCTCCACGGCCGCCGGGATCGAGGGTCGGGTGCTTGCCGCCACATCCAAGCTGGCGATCGGGGCCATCGGCGTCCCGCCTGTGATCGTCGCGAGCCTGAGCCCTGCGATCGCCAAGGTGCTCGGCATGGTCGGCGAGTTCTACGCCGCGGTGGAGAAGGCTCGGGCTGCGGCCCAGGGCAGTCTCGAAACCATCGCCGCGAAGCCGGGGCTCGACGCGTTGTTCGGGCCCGCGATCGGTCGCCTTCGGGCGGCACTCGGCAACCGGTTCGCCGTCAACGACATCGACGCCGCAGTGAAGGCCTTGGAGACGCCGCTCGACGTCGTGACCCTCGGCCGGAGTCTCGACGCGGCCATCCTCCAGACCCAGACCGACGACGCACTGCTCGAGACGGTCGGCCGGAGCGTCGCGGAGGTCGGCGGGGCCCTGCTGAAGGGCGACATCGCTCAGCTGATCGACATCGACGCTCCTCGCCGGGAGATCGAGGCGCTGGTTCGCGACCTGATCCCGCATAAGGCCACCATGGCCTACCACCTGGACACGACCCTCGCCCCGGTCGGCGGGATCTTCATCCCCGACCAGGAGCGTGGCGGAGGGCGGCTCAGCGTCGACACGATCGCGACGATCGACCTCCTGGCAACGGACAAGTCCCCACAGACCACGGTGGACGGGAAGCTCGACCCCTTCAACATCCATCTCTTCGGTGACGACTTCGACGTCGTGCTCCTCAAGTTCAAGGAGGCGCGTTTCGGATCCAGACCAGGTTCGCCACCCTCGTTCAGCGTCGACCTCGAATCCGTCGAGCTCGGCGAGATGGTCAAGTTCCTGAAGGATCTCGAGGACTACCTCGTGCCGAGCGACGGCAATGGCTTCTACCTGCGCCCCGCCGCCGGATCACCCGGGCTCGAGGTCGGCTACGGCCTCAACCTCGGCACGATCACCCTCCCTCCCGTGAGCTTCATCAACGTCAGCTTGGACGCAAGCTGTCGACTGCCCTTCGACGGCGGTAACGCCCTCTTCAGCATCGGCCTGTCGCGCCCCGAGGCACCTTTCCTGATCTCCGCCGGTATATACGGCGGAGGCGGCCACCTGGCGCTGATCGCCAACGGCCAGAAGATCGTCGGCTTCGAGGCCTCGTTCGAGTTCGGCGGGGTCGCGGCGTTCTCGTTCGGCCCCTTGACCGGGATCGGTAGGCTGACCACCGGGATCTTCGTCCGCAAGCTCGGCGACGTCACCACAATCGACGGCTTCTTCTTCTGCGGCGGCTCGGCCCGGATCGCGTGCTTCGGGATCTCGGCGTCCCTGGCGGTATCGATCTCCATGGTGCCGGGAGGTGCCATGGCGGGGCGGGCGGTCTTTTCGTTCTCGTTCTCGATCGGCTTCGCCCACATCGACTTCCACGTCCCCGTCTTCAAGTCGCAGCCGGCGCTCCAGAAGTCAGCCTCCGTCGATGTCGAGGGACCTGTCAGGCTCGCGATGCTCGACTGCGCCCGCCCGATCACCATCAGGCGGCAGAGTGACCCCGACGGTCCGCGGATCCATGCCGACACGTTGTCGCCCGAACGGGACTGGGGGCGGTACCGTCGATACTTCGCCCGTGACCTCCGACCAGTGGATTTGACGTGACCGAGCCCATTGCGCTGCCCGTGGGAGTGCTCGCCCGAGTCGTTCCGGCCGGACTGGAGAACCGCGACGGACGGCTGATCGGCTTGGCCACTCTCTCGCTCATGCCCTGGGTCGGAAGGGATCATCAAACCTACGGCCGATCGGTCTCGATCGAAAATTGGCCGTCCGACGTGGCAGCCTTGATCGACGGCGGTCTCACGCTTCAGGCGTGCCGCATCCACGGCCTGGCCCCGGCCTGGCCCGGGCCCCGTCCCGACGCGTTGACGACGCGCGTTCCCCTGAGACGGTCAAGGAGCCTGGACGACGGTGAGAGACGCCAAGCTCTGGCGCTATGGCGTCGCCTCATGGGTGTGGGCGACATCGACCGGTCGGCGCTGGCCAAACTGCTTCGAGAGAGCCAGGCCGGATCGTCGTTGGACGACGTGCAATGCGGGACGCGGGCCATGGACGCCGCATCTGCGGCGAGTGCCGGCGACCCGCCCGAACCCGCGCCAGCCCGACCTGACGTGTTCGCGCTTCCCAGGGCCGACGCGGCACTGCTCTACGGGCTCGAACGAGCTCGCGAGGTCATCCGCGCCGTCCAGGGGCGCCAGGCCGCCCTCAAGGTGGGGAGCGCGACGGTGACGACGCGCGGAAGACGGTTCGACAGGTCCGACCTTACCTTCGCCAGGAAGCCCTGGCTCGGGCTCGACGGACCGCTCGTGCGATTGGCCCAGAGCACCGAGGCGGACGCCGGGATGGGGGCCGACCTCCGAGGGTTCGCCCGCCGGGACAAGCTGCTGGCCGACGAGCGGCGCGTGCAAGAGGCGAGATACCGCGACCAACTCGCCGACAAGGCCGCGCAGGCCCAACGGCAGGCGGACGCCCGACGGGGCTACCTCGCCGCCGATACCGCGGGCGAACGGGCGCAGAGGCTGAGGGATCATGCGGCCGAGCGAGCGACGTCGATCCCCCCCGCCTCATGCGTCGGAGCCTGCGGGCCCGACGTGGTCGATGGCGTGAGCCAGGAGCTCACCGATAGGGTCAAGTCGGTTCACAGTCTGGGCAGCCTCCCCGACGTCGACGCCCTGGGTGAACTTGTCGTCAGCCCACGCGACCTCGACGACGCCTTCGACATCGCCGACCGGGCTGTGCTCGAGCGCCTCTACGCCATCGTCGCCATGCCGTCACTCGCCCGTCTCTTCGACCTCGTCGTCGACGTGGAGTTCGATCTGGGGTGCCTTTTGGAGGCGATCGACCTCGATCCGATCTCGAACCGAAGCGAGGGGTTCCGCGAGACCGGCGTCATCGACCACTTCGCCGACCTCGTCGGAGGCGACGTCGCGGGCGGCGCCATCGGTGACGGGATGTTCGCGCACTTCATGTTCCTGACCACGGACCTCGGCCACGGCGCCGGTGCCGGGCCCAACGTGTCTGACGCGCCCGACCCGCCTAGGGTGTGGACCCTCGCGAAACTCCGCCTCCCGCAGGAGGGACGCCCTGGAGCCGAGGCTGGTCACTTCTGGCCTTGCACCCGGGAGGAGGTCGACCTACGACTGTCCGGCACCGACGTCGCGGGTGTTCGCGAGGCCTGCGCCGCCTTCCAGTTCGACGGCGTGGTGGATCTCGGGGTCACGCATTGCGGAGCGGACGGGGTCTCGAACCCGCGCTTCGACGTCGTCAGCCTCGACACCATCCAGACCGTCGAATCCGACATCCAATCGGACCGTCGCCTCAAGGCCAAGGTCGAGAGGGTGCCGCAGGATCGCCAACCCGAGACGGAGCTCGGCGTCCATACGCGCCGGACCGGCGGCCTGGTCGTCTTGGACCGCTGGCGCCAGGATCAGGTCGTGTCGCAGATCGCCACGGCAGGTCATCAGATCCAGCGCGGGCGCGGGGCCGACCGTTGCGGCATCGTCCTCGACGCCGAAGACATGACGCTCGGCTATCGCCTCGACGTTGGGCTCAGGACGCAGCCCTTCGCGTCGGGCGACGCGGAGGGCAACGCCCGGCGGATCTGGCGCTGCCTCATGAACCGAACCATGAGCTTCGGGCGGGAAAGGGACCAGCCCTGGATCGAGCGCGCGATCGCGTCGCTCTACGACTGGGGGGTGCCCGAGCGTCGGCCGTCGCTGCCGGCGGAACGGCGGCGACGGGCGGACGGCGCCAGCCTAAGCTTCGCGTCGCGCGTCCGAGACAACGGCTCGGAGCGGCGGGACCGGGCCAGGAAGACCGTCTTCGCCGAGGAGATCATGGTCGCCTGGCATGGTGACCCGCTCGGCGTGGACTGTCTCGACCCGCAGGACACGCCAGGGGTGAAGACCGAGCCAAACGGGCTCTCCATCCCGTCCGACCACTTGGCGCTCGACGTCCGGTACGGGCTCGAGTCGAGCGCGGAGGCCTACAAGCCCCCTCCGCTGCGCTTCGGCTGGCCCTACACGGTCGGGCTCCGACCCGTCTACCTCGGCGGCGTGATCCTGCCGCTCGAGCTCGCGATACCGCGGTACGAGAACAACTTCGGAAGCGGCTGCGCGCTGCCCCGCGTCCGCGACCACATCGGTCGCCGCCACCTCCGTCACGAGCGGATCGAAGCCCCGGCTCTGACCATCCCGGCAGGGCTCGCCGACGCGATCCATCGGGTGCGGTCGACCACCGAGTCCCCAGTGTCCGACGCCGGAACCGACCCCGCGGCCGTCGACACGGGGACCACCTGCCTTCTCCGCACGCCATCGATCGGCCCCGCACGGCGCGTGGTCAGGGTTTTGTTCCCGCCGGTCGCATCGCTGGACCAAGCCGCCACGCATGGCGTCTTCGACCGGGACGGCTACCCGGTGGAACGGCTCGAGTTCCCGCCTGAGTACGACGGTGGAGGGTCGCTCGCCAGGAAAGGTCGGACCATGTCGCGTCCGGTGGACGGGCTCAAGTCCCTCGACTTCTCGGGCGACGAAGCGTCATCGGGGCCGACACGCGGCGGCTTTCCCCACCACGTCCCATCCGACGCGGCGCAGGGCGATACGGCGCGCGGACCGGCGGTGTTCCGCCTCGACCGATCCCGCCGTCCCAGAACGGTGCCGTTCTACCCAGATCCCGCGGCCACGTCCTACGTGGTGGCGGCGCGACGACCGCACAGCGACGACTACCTCGAAGGCAACCTGGTCCTCCCGGTGCGGTCGGCCGGTATGACCTATCCCGACGTGCTGCCCCTCGCGATCGAGGTTCGCCCGCACCTCGGTCGGCGCCTCCCCGTCCGCACCGTCCGCGATCTCTTCCCCGGAGACATCGGGACGACGGCCCGGATCGGCGAGGGTGGCGAGCCCACAGCTGGTGGGCTGAGGGCGCGATGCCTCGTTCTCGAACTTCCCCAGGGCGAGGAGTTCGAGATCGAGGTCTGGTGCGTGCCATCGGTCGACGATCTCCGCCGCCTCTTCGACGTCGTCGAGAGCGCCTCCGTGCTCCTGGCCCGCGACAGTGCGACCGAGAACTTCGCGGAGGGCCGCCTCGACCAGGCCTGCCTCGACGGGCTCCGGCGTCACTTCCCCGACCTCGCGCGAACCGCCCCCGACGTCTGGGCGGAACTCGCGGCGTGGACCGTCCAGTCCGACCGGGTGGCGAAGCCCAACCCCCTGTGCGGCCCCGGCGGACTGTCCGTGCCGCAGTCCTCGGTAATGGCCCTGGTCGCCCGGGCCATATCGGCCGCTCTGCGGCGGGCCCCCATGCCCGAACTCGCCGCTACGACCCGGTTCCGGGTCGTCCACGCGGTCGACAGGCCACTCGCCCCGCCGGCCTTCTTCGACGGAGATGCGGAGGCGGGGACCTTCCGAGCGGCGCGCCTCGTCGCGTCCACCACCGGCGCCCTCCTAAGCCTCGGTCCCATTCCCGAGGGATCCCCGGCCGCCCGGCTCGCGACGGAGCGCGAGGACTGGGGCAGGCTATCCGACGACGGCGCCACGGAGCTGTTGGTCGCAGGCGGCATCACCATCGACGCGCTGACGACGCAGGACGTCGAGATCAGGGCCTGGATGGTGTCCCCCTCGAGCGCGGTGTTCGACGACGTGAGGCGCGGGCGCTCGCTTGAGGAGAAGATGCGCGGCGCCTATCGCCCTCCGGGCTACGTCTCGCCCCTCGTAGGTCCCGCGGAATGGCCCCGCTTCGACCCAGGGGCGGACCCGGCCCGTTCGACGGCGCTGTACGGTTTCGCCGTGGCGGGGGACGGCCGGGTCACGTTCACGCGGACCAAGGCACCGCTCCTCCTCGCGCGCGATCTGCCCGAGGCGCCCCTGGCGGAGCGCACATCGGCGGTCCGACGCGTCGACCTGCTCGCATCGCAACGGGTCGCGGCGACCGCAGAGGGCGACGACCAAGGTGGCGACCCAGCTCGCCGTCGCGCTCGCTTCCAGTACGTCCAGACCTTCCACGACGGGCTGGCACGCCGCCTCGACGTCGAGATCGCGGCGACGAGCCGGTTCGCCAACCTCTTCCCGACGCCCGCGGCGAGTTCGGCAGGGAGGGAGGCCACGTCGGCGACCCGTTCGGTCTGGCTGCCGGCTACTCGTCGCCCCGACCCGCTGACCGCTCGCAGCCTGCGGCCCTCGTTCACCTGGCACCACGAGCAGGTCGCGAGGACGGGGTCGTTGCTGGACGACCCGGTCGACGTCGTCAGCGCGGCCAGGACCTGCTCCATCAACGTCTTCTTCGACCGGCCGCACTTCACCTCCGGCGAGGGCGAGAGGTTCGGTATCGTGCTGTGGCCACCCGACATATTCACCGCCGCGGCGGAGGGCGAGCGGGCGCAGGACCGCGTCCGCCGCGACGAGCGGTCGGGTGCAGCGGTGACCCTCGACGCGTCCTTCAGCGACGCGGACCTCGGACCCGGAGGCGCGTTCGTGACGCGTTGGGGCTCGGATCCGACGCGTGAGGGGCCGAGACCGAGCGCATGGCTTATCCCCGCCAGCGCGTTCGTCGACCTCCCTTCGATCGAGGGAGCCGGATCGGGTGCCGACCCCGCCGACCCCGACCCGTCGTCGGGGGCGGTGCTCGAACGAAACGTGCTGATGCCCATCCCTCGCAGGGATGACGCCGGGGAGCGTGCCCCCGCGACGGGAACGCCTGGCAACGCCCGCGACGACATCGGCTCACGCGAGTTCATGCTCGTGTCGTTGCTGACCTACGAAGCGCGCTTCGACGTCGACTACGAGCGCTGGTACGTCGACGTCGGGATCGACGCGGGTGCGCTGCCCGAACCGTTCCTCAGGCTGGGCCTCGTCCGGTTCCAGAAGCATGCCCGACCGGAGCTGCAGGTGTCCGAGCCGGTGGTCGAGTGGGTGCCGGTCGTGCCGAAGCGAACCGTCTGCGTCTCGGCCGCACCCTCTCGAGCCGATCGCTGGGCGTTCACCGTGCAGGTGACGACCCCGGCCGTCTACGACGGGACTGTGCCGGTCCTTCCCTTCGAGGCCTGCGCTCCACAGGCCGTCGGTTCGGCACCGCTCCTCCGCGCCACCGTGATGAGGACCGAGTCGAGTCCGGAGGGAACGACGACGCAGTCCATCGTGATGCCAGAGGACGCGATCTCGGCGACCTGCGTGGAGATGCTGCCGCTGCCCCACGACGAAGGCACGCGATGGTCGGCCGAGATCGCGTTTCGACGCGTGCCGCCGAAGTTCGGCCACACCGACGAGTACGCGGTCTACGTCGAAGAGGTCGACACGTACCTGGCCGAGGATCCGGAGGGCCGCACCGCTGGAGTGGCTCCAGGTGCGGTCCTCGAATCGGGGCCGCGCTTCGCGGCCATCGTGCCGATCGCAACACCGCCGGAGCCGAGAACGCCCGACCGGGCGCGCTCGAAGCCCAGGCGCATCAGGATCAATCCCCAGCGAAGGACGCCCCGCTGACGATCAGAAGGAAACGTAAAATGACGGATCTGACCCGACGAGACGCCCTCCTCCTGGCTGCCGCCGCCACAATGGCTCCGGCACTGGCTGGAGCCGCTGAAGCTGCCCCCGTCCAACCCGTCCTCGTCCTAGGCGACGGAGTGCAGGACGGAGGTTCGATCCCCATTGGCCTCAAGGTCCCGCCGGGGTTTCTCAAGGTGGCACCGCCGACACCGCCGGGTGACCTCTCCATCACATTCTACTTCGCCGACGAAACCGGCGGTAACGCCGTCGACATTATGACCGTCAACGTCAAGGCCGGCATGCTCGCGAGCGGCGTCGACGTGGCGACCCGCCTCCGGATCCTGGTCGACCCGAAGACGAAGGCCGAGCTGAAGCAGACCGGCGACGCGGCGGGGACCACAATCGGCGCCAGGCTCGCGTTCAACGGCACGTCGACCCCGATCAGCAAGGTGGTCAGGATCAGGAAGGGCGACTGTCCCCCGACGGATTCCAGTACGCTGAGGTTCAGCGCGCAGCCCTCCTTCGTCGCCTCGAATGGTCTGATAACGCTGAAGTCCCTCGTTCCCCAGCCCTTGCCAGCCAAGCCCGACAAGCGGCCTCGTCTCGACAAGGTCGAGATCACCTGTCTCGCAGACCCGACGAAGCCGGCAGGCGAGACCCAGGCGGTGTCCATCGACAAGATCGCCGACAATTACCTCTCGGACGAGGTCTACACCGCGTTCGCGTTCGTGCTTCCGAAGACCCCCGTCGTCGTCAAGTCGAGCTGGACCTACAAGGGGGGCGTCACCCTTGTGGCGTCCTTGTACGTGTCAGACACCGCGTGATCGCGCGGCTTGCCGACGGCGTCGCCCCGCAGGGCCGGCGGCTGCGACCCGTGCTCCGGTCGCGACCGTGACGAGAGCACCGTTCCTGGCGGATTTTGTCCTTGCTCTCCCGTCACCAATGCGCTCAGGCGCGTGGCCGATCCCCACGCAATGCCCTGGTCTCGACTTGCCATGTCAGCGCGGGACGGACGATCGAAACCCAGTTGCGCCGGGCACCCCGCGAGCCCTCGCGCCCCAAAGCCCAAGCAGGATGCGTTGGAGGCCCGCCGCGTGAGCGGAAAAGGCAGCAGCCCCGACCCCGATCCAATCGGTCACCACTTCGGGCGGAGCCCGATCCATGGGAGGATAGCATGACGACGAACAGACGTTCCGTCCTGGCCGGTGCGGCCCTCGCGTGCCTGCCGGCTAGCCTTACCAGGGCAGCTGACGCGACACTGAACATCGTCGTCGAGCTGCCGTCCGAACGAGACAAGACTGGGGTTCTGTCCCTGAAGAACTCTTCGGGAAAGACGCTCGCCGGGCCGTTCCCGGCCTATGGACGTTCGGACAACAAGGCTGCCTCTCGCCACGGCAACACGGGGCGTGACCCGACGCACCTCTTCGGCGACACGCCGACCGGAACCTACGCGGTTCCACGAGCGGTGGCGACGGGGTCGGGAACAGCGTACATCCCGCATTCCTATGGGCCGAACGGCGCGCTCGTTCTCAAGCCCGTCTCCGGCCAAGCGCTCGCTGCCGCCGCGAACGGCCGCACCGGCCTGCTGATCCATAGCGGCGATCCCGGTCAGCAAGGGCGACTTCGGGCGACGAACGGGTGCGTGAGGCTGTCGAACGCCGACATGGCGGCGTTGATGTCCGCCATCGCGAAGGCCGGGGAGAACCCGACGTTTAACCGGTGCGATCGGTGCCGAGCTTTGGGGAGACCGATGTGGCTAAATGGCAGGGCTGCATGATCGTGTCAGATCACGACCGCAAGCTCATCTCGGTTCATGGCCCTATGTAAGACGACACGGAGATCAATGACGCTGTCGTTCCAGGTCGAGAAACCGGCCGCAGGGTTAACTGCTGCCCAGCCGACAAGTTTCCAGAAAGCGAATGCCGAAGCTCGCGAGACCCAGCTCACGTACGAACTCGTCGATGACGCTCTAAAAAACTAGGTCAAGCACGTATGTAGGTTTCCTCTTATTTCCGCCGTGCGCGAAGATGCCAGGAAGGCTGGTCGCGAACTCCTCACGTCGACCGAGATAAATTATGGCGTAGGCTAAAAGCCCTAGTGGGCCACGGGGCATGTTTCACCTCAGGCCGAAGGAGGGCAGCATGGCGCCGCATTCGACTTCGCGGGAGTTGCCATCGTCGTGCTTCATGATCCCGTCTGCGAGGGATCCGGCCGCGCCTTGGAGGGCCCGACACCTGGCCGATCCGGAGGTCCTCCGTCTTTCGACGTGGTACGCCCGCATAGCATTGAACGATTAGGGCGCGTGCTAGAGGCGGTCGCCGCCTTGCAGCGCCGTGACGCGGATCGCGATGGACTGGAGGTTCATCGCCCAGTCGAGCGCGATATCACCGCAGGCGACGATTAATACGCGGCGATCCGTGAACGGGTTCATGCGGCGCAGCTCATAGAAGACGGACATTCGCTCAAAGGCGTCGACTCCGGCGATCGGCGATAGCCACCCGACGCGATTACCACGATGCGGGCCTCGAACCCCGTGCTGGCGTTAATCGCCACGCGGACTAGCGGCACTTTCAGCATGCCAAACACCTCCACTGCGTGCGCCTACGAAGAGGCGGGGTAAAAAACTTTATTTCGAGAAACTTCGCTCTTTATGTCTGGCGGACTTAGTTGATTAAAAACTTTACATGTCTTCGGCGAGCTAGAGGATAATCCCGGCCAGTCTCATCGTTAAGAACATTTTTTTTGGTCGACAACGCGAAGCGTCGACGGAAGGGGGCATGTGGCGCGATGCGCCATGCCGCCGGTGACCTTACCCGTCACCGGTTCGCGGCGACACATTCCCCGCTCGGGGAGGAATAAGCGCCATGACCACCTGGCCACGCTTCACGCGCAATCCCCAAGTTTCAAGACCGCTAGAGGACGGCAGCCGTCGTTACGGCGCGACACGAAAAAGCGCGGTGGGCCAAGCCACACCGCGCTTTGTAGGTCGAAGCTCCAAAGTCCCGAGGGAGCGTCGGGCTTACTTACCCTTCTTGGTCCCGTAGAGCGACCGGGACTGCTTACGATCCTTGACCGCCTGGGTATCGAGAACACCGCGGACGATCGAGTAACGAACACCCGGAAGATCGTTGGGGCCGCCACCACGGATCAGGACCACCGAGTGCTCCTGAAGATTGTGACCCTCGCCCGGGATATAGGCGATGACTTCGTTCTTGTTGGTCAGGCGGAGCTTGGCGACCTTACGAAGCGCCGAGTTGGGCTTGCGCGGAGTGGTGGTATACACGCGCGTGCAGACACCGCGAGCCTGCGGACTCCCCTCCAGGCCCTTGGTGCGCACCTTGGTGGGCGGCTTTCTCCGGGGCTTCCTGATCAGCTGATTAACTGTTGGCATTTCGAACTTCACCTCTCTGACGAGGCCGTTAAGCGAGGATCGGTGCCGAGTCAAGATCGGGGACCAGACCGCGCGAGGCTTCGGGCCTCTCGACCGCGATGCGACGACGGGATCGTGGACGCCATGGCGCGAACCGGCCGTTTGCTCATTCTTAACCAAGACTCGCGATATTGACATGTCGCTCCAGACCCGGCCCGCAGGCCGACACGGCGGCGACGCCGGAGACACCACCCCGCGTATCGCGATGCGGCTTCTCCTCCCTGTCGATCGAGCCGACCGAGGTGCCGCGCCATGGGCTTTCACTCCGAATTCTCGTCCTTCGATCGTCGATGCGCGGACCTCGGCGAAGCGCGGCGCACCATGTGGCTCTGGGCCGAGCCGATCATCATCGATCGGGCCTTGGAAGTTTATGGCCGCATCCTCGACGAGCCGGGCACGGTTGGCATGGCGCGGCGACATTGCCGGCTGTGGCGGGTCGTCCTTGGGAATCAGATCGGCACCACCGCCTCCGCCATGGACGAGGTGCGCCGCGCCGCGGGCAGCTTGGACCTGCCCATGGACGTCGTCGATGAGGTCAACGATGTGATCCTCGAGGAACTCGTCGACATCGTGATGAGTCGCTATCGCGCATCCCGGAACAGCGCCAAAACTTTCAGCATGGTCCTGATGTCGGCGACATCCTGTCTCGGGAGGGTGCGCGCCGCCGCCTGACAAAAGCAGGCGACACCTCAAGCCCGACCTTGCGCAATCGTCTGCGTTGCGCGACCATCGCGACCGCGGCCCAAGACACCGGACGGACCAGGGCCGCCGGGTGGCAGAATGCGAACGATGGCGCGACAGTGGTTCGACCATGATGCCTGAGCGGAAGGCCCGCGAGGACGGCGACCTCTCCGTTCGCTTTTGGGGCACGCGCGGCTCTCTCCCCATGCCTGGTCCCGCCACCGTGATCTATGGCGGAAACACCTGCTGCGTCGAGATCCGGCTTGGCCAGCGCGTCTTCATCGTCGATGCCGGCAGCGGGTTCGAATCGGCGGGCCGGGCCATGTCCGCATTCGGGGCCGGTCGCAGCCGGACCGATCTCCTTCTCAGCCATCTCCACCACGACCATGTCGCCGGGCTGCCGTTTTTCTCGCCGATCCTCAAAGAGCAGGGGACGCTGCGCATCTTTTGCGGCAATCAGGCCGGCCAGAGCGCCAAGTCGGCGCTCGACCAGATGTTTGCCCCACCTCTCTTCCCGGTCACGCTCGAGGCTCTTCCCGGCCACGTCGAACATGTCGGCTTCCGCTCCGGCGAGACGCTCGTCTTCGAGGACGGCATCCGGGTCGCCACCTGTCCGCTGCGCCATCCGGGAGGCGCCACGGGCTACCGATTCGATCATGCGGGCCGGCGCGTCTGCTACGTGTCGGACATGGAGCATCTCGACGCAGGGCCGGACGAGGATGTGGTGACCTTCTGCCGTGACGCCGACCTCGTCATCTACGATGCCATGTTCACCGAGGCCGAACTCATGCCCTGCCGCGGCTGGGGACATTCGACCTGGAACGCCGGCGTGGCTCTCTGCCGGGCTGCCGGAGCCTCGGCCCTCGCCGCCTACCACCATCACAAATCCCACGACGACCCGACACTGGCCGACATCGAGGCGGCGCTCACGGCGGCACTGCCAGGTTCCTTCGTGGCGCGCGAAGGCCAGACGGTCACGTTCGAGGCTCGGTCGCCGGACTGGGTCGAGTCACGGCAGAGTGCCCTCGCGGCACCTCGACTGCGTGACGTGCGGCTGCAGGACGCCGTCGTCGCCGAGGCGCATCTCCACGATGCCTAAGCTGAGGGATGGAGGCGTGGACGGCCGGTCTTGCTCGCCGAGACCCGCGCCGCGTCGGATGGCGCTGCGTTAGATCCAGTCGGGCCGGCATTGTCGAAGATCGAGACCGAGATCAGAGGCCGACAGCTTCCAGGATGGCTTCGCGCCTTTGTGCGAAATCGCGAATCGGGGCTGGTGCTTGTCGCCGTCGTCATCGGCGCCGCCAGCGGTGGTCTCGTGATCGCGATGGGCTGGACCGTGCAGTTCATGCACGAGACCCTGTTCAATCTGCCACTCGGACAACGGTTGAGTGCGACCTTCCATGTCGCGAGGTGGCGCGCGCTGTTCATCCCGATCCTTGGCGGCCTCGTTCTCACCGGGCTGGCGCGCTACGGGCGGCGCATGTCGAGCCGCCTCGCCGACGCCATAGAAGCCAACGCGCTGCTGGGCGGTCGGCTATCGCTCACCGGAAGCCTGCTCGTTACCGCCCAGACCCTCGTCTCCTGCGGCACCGGCGCGTCCGTCGGGCTCGAAGCCGGCTATGCGCAGATCTCTTCGGCCGTGGCATCGCGCCTGGGGTTGGCACTGGCAGCCCGGCGCGGCGACCTGCGTCTCCTCGTCGCCTGCGGGGCCGCGGGCGCCATTGCGGCGGCCTTCGGAGCGCCGCTGGCGGGGGCGTTTTACGGGTTCGAGGTCGTGCTCGGCACCTACACGGTCTCGGCCCTGGCGCCCGTCGCCACGAGCGCCCTGGTGGCCAGCCTCGTGGCCCGCAACTTCGAGGGCACGAGCTTCCTGATCAAACCGGATACACTGTCCACCCTCGGCGCGAGCGACCTTGGCCATATCGTGGCGATCGGCGCCATCTGCGGTTTTGCCGGCATCCTGCTCATGCTGGCCGTCGCGGGCAGCGAGATGGCGTTCAAGCGGCTGCACGTGCCCGTGGCGTGGCGGACGCCCATCGGCGGCGCCATGGTGGGCCTGATGGGAGTCCTGACGCCGCAGGTGCTGGGCGCCGGCCACGGTGCCATGTCGATGGACCTCGTCGCCTCGCTGGCCCCTTGGACGCTGGTCGGTCTGATCCTTCTCAAGGGCACCGCATCGGCCGTGTCGCTCGGTTCGGGCTTTCGGGGTGGCCTGTTCTTCGCGTCGCTGCTCATCGGGGCGCTGATCGGCCGGCTCTATGCCGACCTCGGCTTCCTGATCGATCCCGACCTCGCCTTCGACCCCGACGTCGCGGCTCTGACCGGCATGGCGGCGCTGGGGACGGGGGTGATCGGCGCGCCCATAACCATGACGGCCCTGGCGCTCGAAACCACCGGCAATTTCGCCATCACGCTGGCGGCGCTCATCGCCGCCGTGGTCTCGTCGCTGATCGTGCGCGAGCTCTTCGGCTATTCCTTCGCGACCTGGCGCTTTCACCTGCGCGGCGAGGCGATCCGCGGGCCGCATGACATCGGCTGGATGCGCGAGCTTTCGGTCAAGACGCTGATGCGTCCCGACGTCCGCACGGCTCCGCAGGATCTCACGCTGCGCGAGGCGCGGTTGAAGTTCCCGCTGGGCTCGGTGAAGCAGATCGCCGCCGTCGACCCGGCCGGGCGCTACGCTGGAATCGTCATGCTCGACGACCTTCACACGGCGCCGCTCGACCAGGGCGGCAATGCGCTCTCGACGCTGTGCCGCTTTTCCGACCGCATACTGCTGCCCTGGATGTCGGTACGCGAGGCGCTCGATCTCTTCGAGGCGAGCGAGGCGGATGCGCTGGTCGTCGTCGATCACGAGGCGACGCGGCGGGTCGTCGGCACCATGACCGAGGCCCACGCGCTTCGGCGTTATGGCGAGGAACTCGAGCGCCAGCAGCCCGACAACGTGTTGCGATGATGGCGCCTGCTTCTCGAACGAGACCTTTGCGGGGCAGGGACTTTTTGCTCAGATCAGCCCGCGGCTTCTGGCTTCTCGCTTGGCGATGGCATGAACATCCGCCGCTACATCGCCCGCATCCTTTGGCCCCGGCCCTTCCATGATCCTCGCCGGCAGGAGATCGCCGGCCGCGACGGGGTAAGTGAAGACATGGCCGGTTTCGGTATGGCGCAGAGTGATGCTGTCCGGCCCGGCCTCGACGACTTCGATCATGCTCATGATTCACATCCCCTTCGCGGCGACCAACCGGCGCCGAGAAGAGATGTTCCGTGGCATTCAGGGGGAGCCCGTCAGAACGAACCAGCGGACGAGGTTCGCACAAACGTCAATTTGCAGGAGAGGATATCGAGACTGGCGGAGAGAGCGGGATTCGAACCCGCGATACGGTTTCCCGCATACACACTTTCCAGGCGTGCGCCTTCAACCACTCGGCCACCTCTCCAGCCGACGCTCGCGCGTCGGGCCGATGCCACGGCACCGGTCGGCCCCGAGTGGTCGGGGCACAGCGGGGATCTAGCATCGGAGAATGGCGAAGTGCAACAGCGGCGAAGCGTTTTACGCGCCAGCGTGAGCGGAGCAGGTTTCGGAACGAACGGTCTGTGGTAAAATCGCGTGAGCCCGTCCGGGTTCGGTGCAACGCCAGGCCCTCATGATTCGCTTCCTGTTTCGTGCCTTGGGCTTTCTCTTGCTGGCAACGGCCTTTGCGGCGCTCGTCGTGGACGGAACGCGGTCCATCGCGGGTGGCCAGGCCTTGTTCTACCCGCTCGGCGATACGGCCGCCTGGCTTGCTGGGGCGCGGTTCAAAGCCGTGACGAGCCTCCTGTCGGACGCGCCGCCGTCTGCTCGATCCTTCGCTGTTGCACTCCTCGCCGCCCCGGCCTGGGTGTTCACGGGCCTCTTGGGGCTGCTGTTCCTCGTCCTCGGGCGGCGCTCGGACCAGACGGCCGGCCTTCCTCTGCGGCGAAGCTGAGCCGACGCCCTGACCGCAGCGCGTCCGGCTTCCTATATCCTCAAGATCTCAGCTACCGAGGATCGCACCATGCTGTTCCGCAAGACATCCAAGCTGCCCACGGCCTCCGAAGCCCTGCCGGGTCGTGCCACACCGCTGCCCACGCAGGATCGCCATCTCGTGCTCGGCACGCCTCTGAAAGGGCCCTATCCGGACGGCTCCGAGAGCGCCTTTTTCGGCATGGGCTGTTTCTGGGGTGCCGAGCGGATGTTCTGGCAGAGTGGCGCCGGCATCGTGACGACGGCGGTCGGCTACCAAGGCGGCGAGACGCCGAACCCAACCTACGAAGAAACCTGCACCGGCATGACGGGGCATGCCGAGGTCGTCCTGGTGGTCTTCGACCCCAAGGTCGTGTCCTACCGAACGCTGCTGAAGCGGTTCTGGGAAAACCACGACCCGACTCAGGGCATGCGGCAAGGCAACGATGTCGGCACGACCTACCGGTCGACGATTTACACGACTTCGCCGGGACAACTGGTCGAAGCCGAAGAGTCGAAGACGGCCTATGAGGCCGCACTGAAGGCCTCCGGCAAGGGACCGATCACCACCGAGATCCGGCCGGCGCCGGAATTCTTCTTCGCCGAAACCTACCACCAGCAATATCTCGAGCGGAACCCGCGCGGCTATTGCAACCTCGCCGGCACGGGCGTGTCCTGCCCCATCGGCCTCGGCGTCGCGGCCGAGTAGGGTCGAGCCCTTCTCCCGCACGCGAGGGAGAAGGACGGCCGTTGCAACGCCGCGATAGACCTCCTGCACTCTTACGTGGGCTGGTCCTCGTCGGCGCCGAGCGGGCGGAAGCTCTCCACCACACTCTCGTAGACTTGGCGCTTGAACGGAATGATCAGGGCAGGCAGCCGCTCGATCCGCTCCCAGCGCCAGGCGTCGAACTCGGGTTTCAGTCCGTTTTCGGGCCGGTCGATGTTGATCTCCCGCTCGCTACCCTCGAAGCGGAACGCGAACCACTTCTGCTTTTGGCCGCGATAGCGCCCCTTCCAACTGCGGCGGGTGAGGTCGGTGGGCAGATCGTAGGTGAGCCATTGCGGCGCCTCGGCGAGGAAGGACACGGAGGACACACCGGTCTCCTCCCTCAACTCCCGAAGTGCCGCGGCCCGCGGCTGTTCGCCCGAATCGATACCGCCTTGCGGCATCTGCCACTCGTAGCCCTGGGCGGCGGGATCGACGGCGCGTCTCGACCGGCGCCTGCCGATGAAGACCAGCCCGTCCGGGTTGAACAAAGCGATGCCCACGCAGGGGCGGTAGGCGGATTGCGTCATGACGAAGGCCCGACAGTCGGTGTTTCTATGTCTGCCGCCAATTTCGCTGATTTCCGCGCCAGCAGAAGCAGAAACTTTCGACGAGGCCTCTCGCGGGGGTGGACAGATGCGGCATCGGCGCAGGGGAGAGCCGCGGATCGACCCTCCCGGTCACCGTCTACCGAGGATGAGGACTGGATTTTTCCTGGGTCTCAGCCTAGATCTGTTGGGCGGAGCTGCGGGGTACGTGAGGAATGTATTCCCGGGGCCTTATCGATTCCAAAGGGAGCTGTCCCTGTTCTCGACCGTGGTCTTGAGCACACGGCGCCCACCTACGTTGTAGGTTCCCGGGATCGATGTCCCACGGCCACTGCGGCCCCGCACTGAAGTTTTCGCGCGTGTCCTCCTCGGCGCGGCTGAGCGTAGCGCGCATGATCATCCGAGCCCTGAAGGATAGCGTCAGGGCCGAGGCCCTGGCGGCCAGGGCATCGGTCCCCCCTGAACAGCACCTCGCCTTTGCCACCGCGCTGGGTTCGTTGGGACTGGCCGCGGTCCAGAGATGGACGCTCCAAGCGAGCGCAGTGGTCTCTGTCTTCTGGCCCATCCGCGACGAGCCCGACACGCTGCCGCTTCTCTCGGCCCTGAGGGAGGCCGGTGTTGCCACGGCCCTTCCCGTGACGCCGAAGCGTGGCGCGCCGCTGCGCTTCCGGGCCTGGCGCATTGGTGAACCCCTGATATCCGGACGTTTCGGTACGTCCGAACCTGCTGGCACGGCTGCGGACCTCGACCCCGACCTTCTCTTCGTGCCGCTCGCCGCCTTCGACCGCCGCGGCTTTCGCCTGGGCTACGGGGCGGGCTATTACGATGGCGCGCTCGATCGGCTGCGCCGGCTCA
The DNA here is from genome assembly GCA_050920985.1 of Janthinobacterium lividum. Lineage (GTDB taxonomy): Bacteria > Pseudomonadota > Alphaproteobacteria > Rhizobiales > Beijerinckiaceae > Lichenihabitans. The sequence continues at coordinate 173,989 of JBPBQY010000068.1, forward strand.
AGCCGATCCGTGCCGTCGGCGTCGCCTTCGCGGTTCAGGAGGTCGGTGCCGTCCCCACCGAGCCGCACGACCAGCCCCTCGACGCCCTCGTGACGGAGAGCGGCCTCCTGGATTTCGGAACCCACTGATGCGCATCCTTTTCGTCGGCGACGTCGTGGGCCGCTCCGGCCGCACCGCGATCGCGAGCCAGTTGCCGAACCTCAGGTCGCGATGGTCACTCGATCTTGTCGTGGTCAACGGCGAGAATGCCGCCGGCGGGATCGGCATCACCGAATCGATCTGCAACGAGATCCTCAGCGCAGGAGCCGATGCCGTGACGCTCGGCAATCACGCCTTCGACCAGCGCGAGGCCTTGGTTTTCATCGCCCGGCAGCCGCGGCTCGTGCGGCCGCTGAACTATCCGCCTGGCACGCCGGGGCGGGGTGCGGCTCTGGTCGACCTGCACGATGGCCGCCGCGCCCTGGTGCTCAATGTCATGGGGCGCGTCTTCATGGATCCGCTCGACGATCCTTTCGCCGGGCTCGAGCGCGAGATCGAGGCCTGCCCGCTGGGTCTCGCCTGCGACGCCGTGGTGGTGGACGTCCATGCCGAAGCGACGAGCGAGAAGAACGCCATCGGCCACGTGCTCGACGGGCGCGCCAGCCTCGTGGTCGGCACCCACACCCATATCCCCACCGCGGATCATCGCGTGCTGCCCGGCGGCACCGCCTACCTGTCGGATGCCGGCATGACCGGCGATTACGACAGCGTGATCGGCGTCGACAAGGACGAACCGATCCGCCGCTTCGTCCAGCGGACGCCTGGCGCCCGCTATGAGCCGGCAGGCGGCGCCGCGACGCTCTGCGGAATCGCGGTCGAGACGAGCGACGCGACGGGGCTCGCTGTACGGGTCGCTCCGGTGCGGATCGGCGGAAGTCTGTCGCAGGCGCGGCCGGAGTTCTGGGAGGGGTAGCCAGGCACTCTCGGCCTTCCTCCCTCGCGAAGCGGCTACTGGATTCACACACTTTGATTTCCGCGACGCCGTCCGTTCCCCTCTCCCTTGTGGAGAGGGGTAAGGGGTGAGGGTCGGTCAGCGCGTCAGAGATGTTCCTCGTCAGCGCCACGCCCCCAACGCGCCGGGGACCCTCACCCCCAGCCCCTCTCCACAAGGGAGAGGGGAGCCGCGCACCAACCCGTCGAGATGTGTGAATAAGGTAGCGCGAAGCGGGGTCGGGGAGGCGGGCCAGGTACGGCGATCTGAGGTCGCTCGTGCCGACCCACAAGAGACCGGTTCGACGTCTACGTCGCGGCGAGTTCGTGAAGCGGCACCGGCCGGGCGTGCGAGCGGGTCGCCAGCATGCTGTCGATCAGCGCCAGAGCTTCTTCGCGCCCGCTGTTCGTCACCTGTTCGAAAGGCGTCCAGGTCTGGTCGAAGGCCAAGGGCGCAAAGACATCGCGGTAGCGTCTGAGCTCGTTCGGGCTCAGCGGGATGCCGCGCACGAAGGCCTTGTGGGCCGAAATGGTCGTGGCGTGGCGGCGCTCTTTCAAATCAAGCTCGAATTTCAGCGCGTCGCCGCAGAACAGGATCCCGCGGGTTCGGTCGTGCAGCACCGTATGGCCGTCGAAGTGGCCGGCGGTCAGGTGAAGCGTCAGGCCGGGCAGGGGCTCGAGAGCATCGTCGAAGGGCCACGAGACGCAGACCGCGCCCGACCAGGCGAGGTCCCCGGGATGCAGGGCCAGTTCCGGATCGAAGCGATCCTGGATCTGCCACAGCGCGCCGTAGCTGTGAGGATGCGAGGCGGAGAGTACCTGCACGCCCCCGAGACTCGCCATGAAGGCCAGCGCCTCGGCGCTGAAGGCGGCGCAGCCCTCGAACATGAGATTGCCGGCGGCGCCCTGCAGCAGGTAACTCATCGAGCCGATGCCCCTCACCGGATCGTTCCAGAACTGCCAGACACCCGGCTCGAGCTCTTCCCAGTGGCAAGGAAACTCGGCTTGAGCCTCGGCCAGGGTGCGGAAGCGCCACCCGGTCTGCGGCACGACATGACGGGCATCGAGGCAGAGCGGGCAGGAAAGCGGGGTCTCGAAATGCCGCTGCCAATAGCCGCAATTATCGCAGAGGAAGGCCGGCAGATCGAGCGCACCCGCGAAGGGGAGATAGCCGGGGCTCACGGGCGTGGCTCGGTGCGGGACAGGATGGTTCGGCTTGGGGTCAAGGCGCTCTCCGGCAAGGGACGTTCCGAACATCGGGCGCGCCGGCCCCGCGTCCAGCCGACGACCGCCCCACGATCGCGGCTCGACCAGATTCCCCAGGTTCCGTTGAGGTCCTGTGGCGGCGCGCTGTCGCTCGTCGTCGGCCCTGGCCAGCAGACGCCCAATGCCTGCGCCGGGCGGTCTCACGACGATCCAGCACTTTCCGGCGACGTCCAGCGGCCTGTCCTCGACGCGTGCGATGCCAAGGGGCCCCACGAAGAAGGTAAGCGCCTCCTCGTAGTCTCCCACGAGCAAGGTCGCGAGCGCGATCCGTTTTGCCATGCCGTCACCTACCCGCGCGTCGTGCGTTCTGTCTCGGTCGGGACGGCGGAGAGTAGCAGGGAGGCCATGGCCGAAATCGTCCTCGCCACGGACGATAAGCTTCCGCGCCGATGCTTTGGGCCAGGTCGAGCACGCGGGGCGAGCCGGTGCTCGACCTGTGCCGGGAGGTGTCGTTCTGAACCGCCGCGCATGCCGCGCGAACGGGGAGCGAGCATGCTTCAACGAGAGGTTTCGCGCAAGACGGATCTCATGCGAATTCAGGCTCTTGTGGACACTCGGCCCGTCGCAGGCCCTCCTCCGCCCGTCGGCCGACGGAGGTTCGCGCAACTCAGCGGCTTTTCACAGGCGAAACAGTTCTCTACGACGGAGCCGTCGCTCCCCGCACGGGAGCGTGGATCGAAACTGAACACCGGCTACACGGCGAGCTAACATGCCCGTCGCTCCCCGCACGGGAACGTGGATCGAAACAGTCGACTGGGCAGGCCAGCCGGCTCCAAAAGCGGTCGCTCCCCGCACGGGAGCGTGGATCGAAACGAGACCTGCTTCTTCCGCGTCATGCGGCGTCGAGTCGCTCCCCGCACGGGAGCGTGGATCGAAACACCTCGATCGCGAACAGGAACCCGGCGCGGGGCCCGTCGCTCCCCGCACGGGAGCGTGGATCGAAACAAGGATGGGTGGCGGACGCGCGCGCGGTGCGGAGTCGCTCCCCGCACGGGAGCGTGGATCGAAACAACATCCGCTGAAACGAGCTCGCAGGCACGCCGCGTCGCTCCCCGCACGGGAGCGTAGATCGAAACATCGCCGTCATTGTCCAGCGTATAGGCCGAGGAAGTCGCTCCCCGCACGGGAGCGTGGATCGAAACAGGGGCACCAGCACGTCGCGGCCGGTCTCGACCAGTCGCTCCCCGCACGGGAGCGTGGATCGAAACACGGCAGGCGGCGTCGCTGGGCCGCTCAGCCCTGGTCGCTCCCCGCACGGGAGTGTTGATCGGAAACTCGGTCGACCTGTCGAAGACCGTCGCGGCTGCCGTCGCTCCCGCACGAAGAACGTTGCGAGCGCGATCCGTTTTGCCACGTCGCCACCTTCTTTGCCGCGTCGTCACCTTCCCGAGCGTCGCGCGTTCTGTCTGCGTTCGGACGCGCCGGAGCGGGGGAGAATCGCATGAAGGTCGACAGCCTGGACCATCTGGTCCTGACAGTGGCGGACATCGAGCGCGCCTGCGTGTTCTACGAGGCCGTGCTCGGGATGGAGCATGTCGAAAGCGAAGGCCGCCACGCGCTGCGGTTCGGCGCCCAGAAGATCAATCTTCACCAGACGGATCACACGTTCGAGCCCAAGGCGGCGCACGCGCTGCCGGGCTCGGCCGACCTCTGTTTCCTCACCTCGACGCCGATCGCGAAGGTGCTGGTCCATCTCGCGCGCTGCGACGTCCCGGTGATCGAGGGACCCGTGACGCGCACCGGCGCGACAGGCCGGCTCCTTTCGGTCTACGTGCGGGATCACGATGCGAACCTCGTCGAGATCAGCAACCTGCTCGCGTGAGAGCGTCCGTCACGCGAAGCTCGTCGGCAGCGCGGAATCGTCCTTCAACGTTTCCATGGAGATCGAGGCCGAGACGTCGACCAACTCAACTCGGCGGACCAGATCCTTGTAGACGGTGTCGTAGTGCTCGACGTTGGGCAACACGATCTTGAGCACGTAATCGTAGTGGCCCGTCAGCCGATGGACCTCGACGATTTCGGGAATGTCGGCAAGCGCCCGGCGGAAGGCATCGAGCCAGTCGGCGGCATGGCGGGTGGTGCGCAGCATGACGAAGACCGTGGTCGGCACCTTCATGGCGCGCCGATCGAGGATCGCCACCTGACGGGCGATATAGCCTGCCTCCTTGAGCCGTGCGATGCGCCGGGAGCAGGCCGAGACGCTGAGCGACAGGCGGTCGGCCAGATCCGTCACCGACGTGTCGGCATTGCGTTGGAGCAGAGTGAGAAGCTTGCGGTCGCGGTCGTCGAGCATGCCGTTACTCTGCGCAGAAGAGCGGGGAGGCGCAAGACTTCCGCGCCGCTCGCCCGTTCGGCGACGGTTCCTTGCTCGGCAGGGTTCGACTTTCTGCGACAACGCGTGCCGTTTGCCCCGGTTCTGCCCGAGTATCGGTGCAAGGTTCAGCAGGAGCGCGACATGAAGACGATCGGCCTCATCGGTGGAATGTCGTGGGAGAGCACGCTCGTCTATTATCGCCTGCTGAACGAGGGCGTGCGCGCCCGTCTCGGCGCGCTTCACTCGGCCGACGTTCTGCTCCGGTCGCTCGACTTCCAATCCGTCGTGAGCCTGCAAAGGGCCGGGCGCTGGGATGCGGCAGGCGCTCTGCTGGGATCCGCCGGGGCCGGCCTTGCCCGGGCCGGGGCCGATTGCGTGCTGATCTGCACCAATACCATGCACCTCGTTTCCGAGGCGGTGGAACGCGCCGCAGGCGTGCCGCTCATCGACATCATCGCCGAGACCGGGCGGGAGATCGCCGCCGCGGGTCGCCGCAAGCCCCTGCTCCTCGCCACCCGCTACACGATGGAACACGGTTTCTACGCCGAACGGATGCGGCGTGGCTCGGGCATCGAGGTGCTCGTGCCCGGGGTCGAGGATCGCGCCCTGATGCATGGTGTCATCTTCGACGAACTCTGCCACGGCGAAATCCGCGACGGGTCGCGCGCTCGCGTGTTGGAAGTCATCGCTTGCGGTGTCGCGGCCGGAGCCGACAGCGTGATCCTTGGCTGTACCGAGATCTGCCTGCTGCTCGATCCCGACAGCCTGCCGGTCCCAGGATTCGATTCGACCCGCATTCATGCCCGTGCAGCCTTGGATTTCGCACTCGACACCTCAGACGCCGCGCTTCGCGACGTTGCCTGAGCCTGCCGCATGTGCCGTTTCCTCGCCTATCTGGGTGATCCCAGCTTCCTCGACCGGCTGCTGGTCGCTCCCGAAGCATCGCTGGTCACGCAGTCGCTCGCGGCCCGCGAAGCCAAGACGGTGGTCAATGCCGACGGCTGCGGGATCGGCTGGTACGGCGAGCGCGACGAGCCCGGCACCTATCACGGGATCCTGCCGGCCTGGTCGGACGGCAACCTCCTGTCGCTGTGCCGTCAGCTCAAGAGCCGCATGTTCCTGGCGCATGTGCGGTCGGCGACATCCGGCGACGTCTCGCCGTCGAACTGCCACCCTTTCGCGGAGGGGCGGCACCTCTTCATGCACAACGGCCAGATCGGCGATTACGAGCGCATCCGGCGACGGATCGATGCCTTGATCCCCGACGACCTCTTTGCCTGCCGGCGCGGCAATGGCGACAGCGAGGTGATCTTCCTGGCGGCTCTGGCTCGCGGCCTGGCCGAGGATCCTGTCGCGGCTGTGGCGACGACGCTCGGCGACATCCTCGCCATCATGCGCGACGCCGGCGTCACCAAGCCGCTGCGCTTCGCCGCCGTCCATGCCGATGGCGAGAGGCTGCGCTGCTACCGCTGGGCCAGCGACGGCC
>JBPBQY010000087.1:0-176467 GCA_050920985.1 Janthinobacterium lividum
ACACGGGCGTCCAGAACGACAACGATACCGGCACCACCACACCGACCGTGACCGGCACGGCCGAGAGCGGCTCGACGGTCCGCCTGTACGACACGGACGGCACCACGCTGCTGGGCACGGCCGTGGCCACGGGCGGCACCTATTCCATCACCAGTTCTGCACTCGCCGACGGCACCCACACGCTGACCGTGACGGCCACCGACGCGGCCGGCAATATCAGCACGGCGTCGAACCCGTTGGCGCTGACCATCGACACGGCGGCGCCGCTGCAGCCGAACGCGCCGGCGCTGTCATCCGCTTCCGACACGGGCGTCCAGAACGACAACGATACCAGCACCACCACACCGACCGTGACCGGCACGGCCGAGAGCGGCTCGACGGTCCGCCTGTACGACACGGACGGCACCACGCTGCTGGGCACGGCCGTGGCTACGGGCGGCACCTATTCCATCACCAGTTCTGCACTCGCCGATGGCACCCACACGCTGACCGTGACGGCCACCGACGCGGCCGGCAACATCAGCACGGCGTCGAACCCGCTGGCGCTGACCATCGACACGGCGGCGCCCACGCTGGGTGCCGAGACCGTCGCCTCACCCTCTGGCACCGACATCGGCGTCGGCAAGACCGTAACCTTCACGCTCGCCACCAGCGAGCCGGTCATCGTCGCGAACAGCGGCAATGGACTGCCGACGCTGCAGCTCAACAACAACAAGGTCGCGACCTACTCGGGCCAGACCGGCGCGGCGGTGAACAGCCTGATCTTCACCTACCTGGTGCAGTCGGGCGACGACACTCCCGACCTCGAGACGACCGCCCTCAACGCACTTCCGGCCGGCACCACGATCCGCGACGCGGCCGGCAACGACGCCGACCTGTCGGGCTTCGCGCCGGTCGACACGAGTGTGAAAGTCGACACGACGGCGCCGACGTTGGGTGCTGAATCCTTCGCCTCGGCGAGCGGCATCGACATCGGCGCCGGCAAGGTCGTGACCTTCACGATCGCCACCAGCGAGCCCGTGACGGTGACCAACGGCGGCAACGGACTGCCGACGCTGCTGCTCAACGACGGCCGGGTGGCAACTTATGCGGGCCAAACCGGGGCCGCGTCGAACAGCCTCGTGTTCAGCACCACCGTCCAGCCCGGCGATGCCGTGGCGGACCTCCGCGCGACGGCCTTCAACGCGCTGCCGGCTGGCACGACCATTCGCGACGGGGCGGGCAACGACGTCCCCCTCGCGGGCTTCACGCCGATCGACACGGGCGTGCAAGTCGACACCACTGCACCCGTTGCGTCGTCGCCGACGCTGTCCGTGACGCAGAACGGCGGCACCACGCCGATCGGCATCGCGGCGCCGACCGACAACGGTTCGGGGGGTCTCGCGATCGTGGCGGGAGCCCTGCCGAACGACGGCACGGTCGCGCTGGCCAACGGTTCGCCCGTCGCGGCTGGACAGATCTTCACGGCCGCCGACCTGACCGGCCTGACCTTCACGCCCACCCCGGGTGCCTTCAACACGACATCGGCCTTCACCTACGCGGTGACGGACGGCGCCGGCAATGCCAGCACCGGCACCGTCACGTTGGCGATCGGCGGCCCAGGCACTCCGTCCATCTCCGGTACGGTGGCGGCCCAGACGACCACCAGCGAGGCGCCCGTGCGGCCCTTCGCGACAACGATCGTCTCCGATCCCAGCGGCGGCGCGACCGACAGCATCACCATCACGCTCTCGGGCAGCGGGGGAACGCTGCAAGATGGCCCCGGCCAGTCCGGCCTGACCCAGACGGGAGCAGCGACCTACAGCCTCGCCGCCTCGTCACCCAGTGCCGTCACGGCCGACTTGCAGGCCCTGGCGTTCACGCCGATGATCGGCGGCTCCAATACTCTCTCGACCACCGGCTTCACGCTCAACGTCACCAGCAGCACCGGTACAAGCGTTGCGAGCGCCACCACCACGGTGGCCGACATCGACCCCAGGACCGGCGTCGTGGTGGATGGCTATCTTGCAGGCGCGACCATCTTCGAAGACGCCAATGGCAACGGTGTGCTTGATCTCGGAGAGGGTTCGACCACGACCGGGGCCAACGGCAGTTTCACCCTCCCCTATAGCCCGGCGCCGCTCGTGGCCGTCGGCGGCACCGATACCTCGACCGGTATTGCCAATACGACGACCCTGAAGGCCCCGAGCGGCGCCACCGTCGTGACGCCACTCACCACTCTCGTTAGTGCGGTGGCGAAGCAGAACGGCGGCGACATCGCCGCTGCGCAGGCCGCCGTCCAGGCGGCCTTCGGTCTGTCGGTTGGCGTCGATCTGCTGTCGCTCGACCCTGTTGCAGCGGTCCAGGCCGGTACACCCGGCGGCATCGCCGCCTATGTGGCGGCCGCCCAAGCCCAGGACACCGTCGCGCTCCTGTCGGCGGCGGGGTCTGGGACCGGGTACGCCGCGATCGCCGCAGCCATTGCCCAATCCGCGGGCCCGATCGACCTTACCAGCACCGCGACCCTGACACTCATCGGTTCGGCTGCCGGCCTTTCGGGCGCGACCCTGGGCAGTACGGTCGCGCTGGCACAATATAGCAACAGTTCTCTGGCCAGGGCCGCGGCGACACCTGCCGGCCTGCTGGCCGCAGTGGCGACCGTCGAGACAGTCGCGCAGGGTACCCTCGCTTCGGCGCTCGCCACGGCGGTCTCAACCGGAGACCTTGCCGCGCTGCAGAAGGTCGTTTCGAACTACACGTCCGGCACTCACGCCGGCCTCCTCTCGTTCAGCCCCTCCGTCACCTATGAGAGAGGGGTCTTCACTCTCACGGGAACGCTCCAGTCGGCAGGCGCGACGGGCGTAGACATCTCCGCTGTCGTGGATGGCACGCCGACGGACCTTGGGGCCGCGACATTGAACGGCGACGGCACTTTCACGTTCCGGGACCGGGTCGGGTCGCACCAGCAGGGGTTCATCACGGCGACCGAAACGGACGCGACGGGTGTCTCGGCCTCCTCCTCGGCCACTTTCTCTCTCGACCGCGATCCGGCTCGCAGCCACTTCGTGGCCAGTGTCTACCAATACGATCAGGGCGGGTCCGAGATCATCGGCGTATCGCGATACAGGAGAAATGGCTCGGATGTGGTCCAGATCGACGCAGGCGGCCAGACCTTGACCTCCGGATTTGCCGATACTTTCAACAACCATGGGGCGCCCAGCACGACCTTCGTCTTCAACTCCGGATACGGCCTCGACAGCATCAACCAGTTCCGGGTGGATGGTGACGACCACGACACGATCAGCCTGCTGGGATCGGACTTCCACAACTCCATCGCTGCGGTGCTGCACAACACCGTCGACACACAGCATGGCGTCGCCATCTCGGATCCCACTTCCGGCGATACAGTGCGCCTCACGGGCATCACCAAGGCCGAACTCGTGCACAACAGGCAGGACTTTACCTTTCACAGCTGAGAGAGACTCCTGCCGACATAGGCACGCTGCGGCGGTTCCGATCCCGTCGATCCGCGCGCCTTCGCCGGAGTCAGGCGGCTCGGGGTGGAACCCCGGCCGTGCGACATGACCCGGGTCGCGGTCGCCCGAAAGCGGTTGTGGGCCTCCACCGCCCGGCCTATACGGGGCAACGCCATCGGGCTGGAGCGCCCGAGGCGGGGCCCACGGCGCCGCGACCTTCGTCTGTCGCGAAGGCCCGGGTCGGGATCTGGGCCACACTGCCATTACGGGCGAGATGACGGACCTCTACCACCACCCTCTCTGCCCGCACTCCCGCTTCATCCGCCTTGTCCTCGGCGAAATGGGGATCGAGCCCGAACTCATTGAGGAACGCGTCTTCGATCGCCGCCGCGACTTCCTGATCATGAACCCGGCCGGCACCACGCCCGTCATGGTCGAAGCGCCGACCGGCCCCATCCCGGGCGCGGGGCCCATCGCCGAATACCTCGACGAGACCCGCGGCCTCGGTCTCGGCGACCGCCGCCTGCTGCCCGACAATCCGGCCGACCGCGTCGAGACGCGACGCCTCCTCGATTGGTTCAACGGAAAGTTCTTCGCCGAAGTCTCGGGCCATCTCATCACCGAGAAGGTCTACAAGCGCTTCATGTCGCACGACCAGGGCGGCGGCGCGCCCGATATGGATGCCGTACGGGTGGCGCGCGCCAATATCCGCTACCACCTGCGTTACATCGGCTTCCTGATCCGAAGCCGGAATTGGATCGCGGGCGACCAACTCAGCTATGCCGACCTCGCCGCCGCGGCCCACCTGTCGAGCATCGATTTCCTGGGCGACGTGCCATGGGCGGAAGACGAGACGGCCAAGGCCTGGTACGCGCGGGTGAAATCGCGCCCCTCGTTCCGCGCGCTGCTGGCCGACCGGGTCCCGGGCATCGTTCCAAGCCCCGTCTACACGGATTTGGATTTCTGAGGGAATTCGCGGCGCGACGGATTGCGGGCTCCACCGAGCCCCTCATCCTGAGCCGGGCCCGAAGGGTCCGTGTCGAAGGACGAGGCGCAGGGGCAGTGCTGCACCCTGTGGGGCCCTTGATCCCGCGTCCTTCGACACGACCCCTCGGGCCGGCTCAGGATGAGGGACGACGGGACACCGTCCCATGATCCCCGCACCCGACCTCAAGCGCCGCATCGCAGAGCGCGCCGCAGCCCTCGGTTTCGACGTCTGCCGGATCACGGCACCCGACGCGATCCCGGAGGCCGCACCGCGCCTCGCCGCCTGGCTCGCCGCCGGCCACCACGGCAGCATGGAGTGGATGGCCGAGACGGCGGAGCGCCGGTCGAGCCCGCGAGCGCTCTGGGGCGAGGTCCGGTCCGTCATTATGTTGGGGCTGAACTACGGGCCGGACACGGATCCGCGGGCCGATCTCGCCCGGCGCGACGCCGGGACCATCTCGGTCTATGCGCGCCACAGGGACTACCACGATGTCGTCAAGGGCAAGCTGAAGGACCTCGCCGGCTTCGTGGCGCGGCAGGACGCGGGTTCCGACGTCAAGGTCTTCGTCGATACCGCACCGGTCATGGAAAAGCCGCTAGCCGAGGCGGCAGGCCTCGGCTGGGCCGGCAAGCACACAAACCTCGTATCGCGCGATTTCGGCTCCTGGCTGTTCCTGGGGTCGATCTTCACCACGCTGGCGCTCGAACCCGATCCTTCGGGCACGGATGCCTGTGGCTCATGCCGGGCCTGCCTCGACGCCTGCCCGACGAACGCTTTTCCGGCCCCGCGCCAGCTCGATGCGCGGCGCTGCATTTCCTACCTCACCATCGAGCACGAGGGCGCGATCGATACGGCGCTCCGGCCGCTGATGGGCAACCGCATCTACGGCTGCGACGATTGCCTCGCCGCCTGCCCCTGGAACAAGTTCGCGCAACTGGGGCGGGAGGCGAAGCTGCAGGCTCGCCACGACCTCGCCGCCCCGCCGCTCGAGGCTTTATCGCGGCTCGACGACCCGGCTTTTCGCGCGCTTTTCTCGGGCAGCCCCATCAAGCGCATCGGGGTGGATCGCTTCCTGCGCAACGTCCTCGTCGCCATTGGCAATTCCGGCAATCCCGCCCTGGCGCCCCGCGCCGTAGCATTGCTGCAGCATCCGTCGGCGCTGGTGCGCGGCATGGCGGTCTGGGCCGGGCGACGGCTCCTGGGAACCGACGGGCTTCTCGCAGCGTCACCCGGGAGCCGCGTCGGCGAGACCGATGCGCAGGTCCTGGCCGAATGGGAATGACCATGAACCTCTTCGTCTTCGGCATCGGCTACACGGCGGGCCATTACCTCCGCCATCACGCCACCCATTTTGACAGCGTATCCGGCACGGTACGCTCCGCCGACAAGGTGGCGGCTCTCTCTTCCGATCGCATCCGCGCCTTTCGTTTCGACCCGCCAGAGGCCGATCCCGCAATCGCCGAGGCCCTGGCCGAGGCCGATGCGCTGCTGGTGTCGGTGCAGCCCTCCCAGGGCGGCGACCCGGTGCTCGACCAGTACGGCGCGCTCATCGCCGAGGCACCGCGGCTGAAGCGCATCGCCTATCTGTCCACCATCGGGGTCTATGGCGACCATGGCGGCGCCTGGGTCGACGAGGAGGTTCGCCCTGTGCCGTCGAGCGAGCGCGGCCGCTCGCGCCTTATCGTGGAGGACCGCTGGCTGGCGCTCGGCGCTCAAACGGGGCGACAAGTAGCGGTGCTGAGGCTGGCCGGCATCTATGGGCCGGGCCGCAACAGCATCGAGGACCTGCGCGACGGCTCGGCGCGGCGCATCGGCAAGCCCGGCCAGGTGTTCAACCGCATCCATGTCGACGACATCGGCCGCGCCATCTCGGCGGCGCTGCTGCACGACGGCGTGGGCGGGGCCTGGAACATCGCCGACGACGAGCCCGCGCCGGCGCCCGACGTCGTGGCCTATGCGGCGAAGCTCCTCGGCAGGGCGCCCCCGCCGATCATTCCCTTCGACCAGGCAGAGCTGTCGCCTATGGCGAAGAGCTTCTACGGCGCCAATCGCCGCGTCTCGAACCGCGCCATGAAGGAGGAGCTCGGCGTGCGCCTCGGCTACCCAACCTTCCGTGACGGTCTGGCGGCGCTGATGCAGGACGAACCGACAGGCTCCGCCGGCTGACGCAATCTTCGGGCGAAAACGCCTCAGGCCAACAGATCGCAACGATCCTGGGTTGCTCCCTCTCAGGATGATCAGCTAAGGTCGATATCACTTTAGCGGTTGGTTTCATGCTTCGTCAGGTTTCTACCCGCGTTGCTCTCCTGGTCGCGTGTATCGCGCTCGCGCCGTCGATCCGGCCGGCCGCCGCCTATATGCTCGCCGAAGCCATTAGACCTATGACGGTCACGCTGGTGCGAAGCGATGCCTCAGATTGCGGCACCGACTGTCCCGAATGGCTGGCCTTGACGGGAAAAATCGTGCCCGGAACGCCGGCTCTTCTCTCTGCTGCGCTGGCGCGCCTCGGCGCACGGCGCGTTCCGATCCTCGTCGATTCACCCGGCGGCTCCGTCGAGCCCGCCATGGCGATGGGGCATGCGATCCGCGCGCGCAAGCTCGATGTGGCGGTGGCGGGCACGGCCCTGACGGATTGTGCAAAAGCCGACAAAGCCTGCGCGGTGCGGCTTCGGGCCGGGGAACGGCCCGGCTTCGTGGCCGGGGGCACCGCGGCCTGCGCTTCGGCCTGCGCACTGCTGCTCGCGGCCGGCACCGACCGCGCCGTGGGGGCGGACAGCTACGTCGGCGTTCACCAGATGACGCAGCAGCGCACCTTCACCCGCGTCATGAACTATTTCCGAATTATGCGCCGGCTCGTCGGCGGTCGGATCGTCGAGGTCAGCCGCACGCTGGTCTCCACCAAACCGGTGTCGTCGCGCACCGTTCGGGGCGCCGCCCCGGAAGCGCTTTACTCCGAGGTCGACCGCTACCTGCTGCGGCTCGGCATTGGCGAAGGTATCATGCCGCTGATGCGCTCCGCCCCGCCGAGCGGCATTCACTGGATGACGCCGTCCGAACTCTCCGCCACGCACCTGTCGAACGATACGATGGACGCTCGAAGCTTCGTGGCGCGTGGGGTCGAACCCAAGGCACCATCCGGCGCAAGCAGCGCCATGGCGCTCGCCACGATCGACTTCGGTGGTGCCCCCCGCGCGGGTGGTGTCGTCGACTGGCGGTTGGATCACGCGGCCAGCGGGTCGGTTCTGGTCGGCGCGGTCTCGATCCCGGACCGGCAGATCAAGGGTACGGTCTCGATCAGCCGCGACACGACCCCGGCCTCCACAACCGGTTTCCTGGTCTCGGTCGATCTCGGGCCGCCGTCAGCCCTCGTTCCTGGCGACGTCTGGACTGCCGAGGCGCCTCGCATTTGCGATGACCTGATTTGCACCCGCTATTCCGCCCCTGTGGCGACGCGCGACGATGGCGCGGGCAAGCGGGACTTCGGCGTCCCCACGGCCTGGAACGACGGCTTCCTGTCGGCGGTACGGGACCGGGACTGGATGGTGATCGACCTCACGTCCGCCAACGGACGACACGGCCTGTTGAGGCTGTCGCTGAAGGACAACGCTCGCACGCTTGTCGCGGCGTGGCAGCACGCCTGCTGTGGGTTGGCGGCAGCGTCCGCAGGATCCGGCGCCGGTGACCCGACGACCTCACCCACATTGCCGGCCCGGGCAGCTCCACCGGCTTTCCCGCCGATCGAAGAACGCGCCTCCTATTGGCTGCGCGCCACCGCGGACGGCGGCCGGACGATCGACGGCAAGACGGCCATGACCTGGACACCCATGGCACCGCTCGACGTCCCTGGCATCGCCGGGAGCACGGCACTCGTCGGTTCGCTGGCCATCCCCTCGGCCGGGCTTCGCCTGACGGTGCAGGCCGGGCGGCCCGCGAACGAGGGAGTGGGACGCATCGCCCTGGACATCAGCTTGGCGCAGGAGCCGCAACAGTTCGGCCCGGTCAGCTCCGTCTCGATCTCACCCATTCCGGCACCCTACGGCGGTGCCAGCACGGTCGCCGCCAGTGTCGAGCTCGCGCGGACAGGGAGTGGATTCCACGCCGTGCTGTCGCCCGCTCCCTTGGCGGACGGGGCCGTCCTGACCCTGAATATGGCGGATGCCACGGGGCGGCGCATGATTGTGACGCTCCCGCTCGACGGGCCGCTCGGGCGCGTCTTCGATGCGATCCGCAGGGCACGCGACGCCGCGACAGGTTGAGGCTTGTCGGTTTCAGCTCCGCGCGCGCAGAACCCCGCGCATGACCTTGCCTGTCGTGGTCATCGGCAGAGACGTGACGAATTCCACGACGCGCGGGTATTCGTGGGCCGAGAGACGGGTGCGGACGAACCGCTGGATCTCCGCGGCCAGGGCCTCTGAGGGCTGCACGCCCGGGCGCAGCACCACGAAGGCCTTGACGATCTCAGTGCGCAGCGGATCCGGCCGGCCCACCACGGCGGCGGCGGCGACCGCGGGATGACGCAACAGGCTTTCCTCGATCTCGACGGGGCCGATGCGAAAGCCCGACGACGTGATGATGTCGTCGTCGCGCCCGAGGAACGCCACATAGCCGTCCTGGTCCATCGTGGCCTGGTCGCCGGTGGTCATCCAGTCGCCGACGGACTTGGCAGCCGTGGCATCCGGCCGGTTCCAGTAACCCAGGAACAGAGTCGGGTCGGGTCGCCTCACCGCAATGCCCCCGGGCTCGCCGGGGGCGCAGCGCGTTCCATCCGGGCGCAGCACCGCGATTTCGTGGCCCGGCGTCGCCCGGCCGATGGTGCCCGGCCGCGCGATACCCCGCGCCGCGGCGGAGCCCAGCACGTAATTGCACTCGGTCTGGCCGTAGACGTCGTCGACCGGGCAACCGAACACGCGGGTCGCCCAGGCCTGTGTGTCGGCACCGAGCGCCTCTCCGGCCGCCGTGACGCTGCGCAGCCGGAGCCCCTCGACGCCGTCGGGTGCCGCGGCCCGCAGCATGCGCAGCGCGGTCGGGGGGATGAAGGCGCGGGTGACGGGATGATCGGCCAACATGCGGAAGACGCCCTCGGCGTCGAACCCCTCGCCCCGGTGGGCCACGACGGGCACGCCGTCGTGCAGCGCCGGAAGCACGGCGTTGAGCAGCCCGCCGGCCCAGGCCCAATCGGCAGGCGTCCACATCAGGTCGCCGTCGGCGGGAAAGCCGGCATGGCTGTAGCGCAGGCCCGGCAGGTGGCCGGCCAGCACGCGATGGCCGTGCAGCGCACCCTTGGGCTGACCCGTCGTGCCGGACGTGTAGATCATCAGGGCGGGATCGTCGGCGGCCGTGTCGAGAGGCGTGAAGTCTCCGGTCTCGCGGTCGAGAAGCTCGTCGAAGCCGAGAACGCCACCATCCCGCCCGTCGACCGAGATCACCGTCTGCAACGTGACCGGGGAGGGCCGGATGGCGGCGATGCGCGCGGCGCCGCGGGCATCCGTGATGGCCAGCGTCACGCCGGCATCGGCGAAGCGATAGGCCAGCGCGTCGGCGCCGAAGACGGCCGCGAGCGGCAGCACGATGGCGCCGAGCTTGTAGGCGGCGCATTGCGCCACGAGCGCGGCGGCGCCCTGGGGCAGGAACACCGCCACGCGATCGCCGGCCTCGACGCCGAGCCGGCGCAGCGCCAGGGCGAGCCTGTCGGACGTGTCGCGCAGCGTTCCATAGGTGGTGACGCGCGGCGTGGCGCCCTGAAGATCGACGATGGCCGGCCGGTCCGGCTCCGCGGCGGCCCAGCGGTCGACCGTGGCCGTACCGATGTTGAATTGCGCCTGGCGAGCCGCCCTCGGCCGAGGGTCGTGGACCCGCAGCGGTTGGAACAGCATGGAAGCTTCGTCCATAAGACCGGGAACTCTTCCCTATCCTACCGCACTGCAGCAAAAGCAATCGCCACGATCAAACAGGATCAGACCCGATGACCGACACGTCCCTGCCCTACCGGCCCAATGTCGGGATCGCCCTGTTCAATGCGGCCGGGCTCGTCTTCGCCGGCACGGCCGTCAATGCCGGTCCCGAGGTGGTGACGGCCGATCACCCCTGGCAGATGCCGCAGGGCGGCATCGACGCCGACGAGGATATCGAAGTCGCGGCGCGGCGCGAACTCTGGGAGGAGACCGGCATCGCCGATGTCTCGGTGCTGGCCATCACGCAGGATTGGTGGCCCTACGAGTTCCCGCCCTATGGCGGCCGGCCGCACAAGCTCTCGGCCTTTCGCGGCCAGACGCAGCGCTGGGCGGCGCTGCGCTTCGAGGGCGACGAGCGCTTGATCGACCTCACCCGCCCGCCGCCGGGCTGCGTGGTCGAATTCACCTCCTGGGCCTGGGTGCCACTGGCCTCCCTGCCCGACCGCGTGATGCCGCACAAGCGAGCCAATTACCTGAAGGTGCTGGAGGCGTTCGGGCGGTTCGCGGGGTAGGTTGGCGCGAGGGGTGCTTCGAGCCGCGTGATATGATGCTTCCTTGGATGATCGAGGATGGATCAAGACCTCCGGCGCAGGGCTTGCGGCGGCTGTCCGAAGCGTCTCACGAAGGCTCGCCTCATTCGTTCCGGGTCGGTGAAACCGACGGCGCGCGCGATGACCTCGACCGGCTCCGACCCGTCCTGCAGCCGAAGGCGGGCGGCTTCGACGCGCAGTCGCTCCACGGCCTTGGCCGGCGTTTCACCCGTCTCCCGGCGAAAAGCGCGTCCGAACTGGCGCGGACTGAGCCGTGCAGCCTCGGCGAGGCGCTCTAGCGGCAGAGGCTCACCGAGATGTTCGCGAGCGTAGGCCAGCGCGATCCGCATCCGGTCGGACTCGGGGTCGATCAGCGACAATGTGGAGAACTGCGACTGACCGCCCGGCCGGCGATGGTAGACGACGAGATCCCGAGCGACGGCGCGCGCCAGATCCACTCCATGGTCGGCTTCGATCAGCGCCAAGGCCAGATCGATGCCGGCCGTCGTCCCAGCCGAGGTCCAGACCCGCTGGTCGGCTACGAAGATTCGGTCCGGCTCGACCATGACGGCCGGAAAGCGTCGTTGAAGCTCCCGCGCACAGGCCCAGTGGGTCGTCGCACGGCGGCCGTCGAGCAGCCCCGCTTCCGCGAGAAGAAACGCGCCGGTGCAGACGCTGGTGACGCGGGCGGCCTCGCCAGCCAGGCGCCTGACGGCGGCGACCTCGTCCGGATGCCGCATCAGATCTCTGCGACCACCGACGACGACGAGCGTGTGGCAGGCGATCTTCTCGAAGGGCAGTGTGTCGAGGGGCACGCCCGCGTTGCCGACCACCCGACCGCCAGCGAGCGACAGCACGCTCAGGTCGTAGAGCGGCCGCCCAGCCACCTCGTTGGCGGTCCGGAACGCGTCGAGGGGCCCTGCCAGGTCGAGCAGCTGATGACCGAGATGAAGGTAGAAGGCGATCGCGCAAGCCATGACGTCTTTTGAGGGATCACCGTCCTTTGCGCCAGACAGCATTCGAGCGAAGTCTCTTGCATGTCCCGTCGCCGGAGCCGCACCCCATGATCGCCACGAACGCCGTCCTTCTGGTCATCGACGTCCAGCAGGGCTTCCTCGATCCCGCCTGGGGGCCTCGCAACAACCCGGATGCGGAAGCCAATATTTCCCGCCTGATCGGCGTCTGGCGCGATAGCGGTCGACCTATTCGCCACATCCATCACGCCTCCCGGTCCATCACCGGCAGCTTCCGCCGGGGGACGCGGGGGCACGAGCCCAAGCCCGAGGCGGTGCCCGGATCGGGCGAGCCGGTCTATCTGAAGGAGGTCAACAGCGGCTTCATCGGCACGACTCTCGAACAGGATCTGCGAGCGGCGGGGCTGGACACACTGGTCGTCGTCGGCCTCACGACGAACCACTGCGTGTCGACCACGGTCCGCATGGCCGGCAATCTCGGTTTCACCACCATCGTCGTCGAAGACGCGACGGCGGCTTTCGACCGCGCTGGGCTCGATGGGAAAGTGCGCCTCGCGGCAGACGTTCATGCCGCGGCGCTCAGCGACCTGTCCGAGGAATTCGCGACCGTCACGCAGACCGATGACATCATGCGAGCGCTTGGTTGACGTTACCCAGCGATTTGGATGACAGGCTGCTTCTTCGATCAAGGGATACTGATCGAGACTGCGTTTGACCGACGAGTTCTTTACGACAGCAAACGGCGCTTCTTCACCGCCGCGACCGGTCGGGTGAACACCGCCACGAGTTCCACATGGGCCGAGTAGCGGAACTGGTCGACCGGGACGACGCTCTCGACGCGGTAGCCGCCCGCCACCAGGGTCGCGGCGTCGCGGGCGAAGGTGCCGGGATCGCAGCTCACCGCGACGATCCGGGGCACCGTGGATTTGGCGAGTTCGGCCGCCTGGGCGGCGGCGCCGGCCCGTGGCGGATCGAAGACGACGGCGTCGAAGCCGGTGAGTTCGGCGGCCGCCAAAGGGCGTTTGAAGAGGTCGCGCACCTCGGTCCTGGGCTGGCGCAGGCCGGAGGCACCGGCGGCGGCCCGGACAAGCGCCGCGATAGCGGCACGCTCGCTGTCGATCGCCGTGAGGGCAGCAATCTCGCCGAGGCGCAGCGCGAAGGTGCCGACGCCGCAGAAGAGATCGGCGATCCGCTTGGCCCCGCCGACGCCCGCGAGAACGAGCGCCGCCAAGGTTTCCTCGCCGGCCGCCGTCGCCTGCAGGAAGGCACCGGGCGGGATCGCCAGCGTGGCGCGGCCCATGCGCAGCGTCGGGGCCCGCGCCTCGACCAGCACCTCGCCGTGATTGGCCAACCGGGCGAGGCCGAGTGCCGCCGCGGCGCCCACCAGGGCGCGGCGCTGCTCTTCGTTGGCGGGCCCGAGACCGCGCAGGTCGAGATCGAGGCCCGTGTCGGTGGCCGTCACGACGAGATCGAGCGGCTTGCCGGATTGGCTGAGAATGGCGGCGACCCGCCGCGCCGCCAGCAGGGCCTCCGCCATGCCGGGCGACAGGATGGGGCAGAAGGCGAGGTCCACGATGGCATGGGCCCGCGCCTGCATGAAGCCGACGCGCGGCGGCGAGCGCGGCGCTTCGAGGCGGCTGTGAAAGGTGGCCCGGCGCCGCCCGGCGCCATGCGCGTCGCGCATCGGAGCGACCGCCACGTCGAGACCCGCCTTGGCCAGCGCCGTCACCACGAGGTCGCGCTTCCAGGCGGCGTAATCGGGCATGGGCAGGGTCTGCACCGCGCAGCCGCCGCAGGTTCCGTAATAGGGGCAGATCGGCTCCAGCCGGTCGGGGCGCGGCTCCAGCGTCTCGAGGATCCGCGCACGATCGCCGTCCCGCTCCACCAGCACGGTCTCGCCCGGCAAGGCATAGGGCACGTAGACGGGAACGCCCTCGTGGTGTGCGACCCCTTCGCCGCGACGGCCGAGATGCGCTATGGCGAGGCGAAGCGTGTCAATCGCCACGGCGGGCTCCCAGCAGGAATTCGAAGTTGCCGTCGCCGCCGGCGATGGGAGACGGAGCGATGCCGAGAACGGTCCAGCCCGCCTCCGTGACGAAGGCCGAGATGTCGCGACACACGGTGTCGCGGATCGCCGGGTCGCGAACGATACCCTTTTTCAAGGCGGCGCGCCCGGCCTCGAACTGCGGCTTGATCAGCACGAGGAGCGCGGCCCGCGGAGCCGCCAGGGCGAAGGCCGGCGGCAGGACGATGCGCAACGATACGAAGCTGGCGTCGCAAACCACGAGGTCGATAGCTCCGTCGAGGTCCGCCGGCGCGAGTGCGCGGATGTCGGTCGCCTCGCGCGAGACGACGCGGGGATCGCCGCGCAGCGAAGGGTGCAACTGATCCCGGCCGACGTCGACCGCTACCACCTGGGCGGCGCCCCGCCGCAGCAGCACGTCGGTGAAGCCGCCCGTCGAAGCCCCGACATCAAGGCAGCGCAGGCCCGTGGGGTCGAAGTCGAAACGGTCGAGGCCGGCGGCGAGCTTGACGCCACCGCGCGAGACGTAGGGATAAGGCTGCCTGGCTTCGAGCCGGGCACCGGCCGGCACACGGCTCGCCGGCTTGGTGACGGGTACTCCGTCGATCGAAACGAGACCGGCCGCAATCGCCTCGGCGGCGCGGGCGCGGCTCTCGAACAGGCCGGCCGCCACCAGAGCCACGTCGACCCGTTGAGGCGCTTCGACGGACGATATATCTCGGGTCATGAGGTTGGGTGAACTGCTTCGCGCTGCTCCCCTCCACCCTTGAGGAGAGGGGCTGGGGGTCAGAATCGACGGCGCGTTGGGAGATGGCGGCCCCACACGAACGACGCCTTGATCGCCTTCATCGACCCTCACCCCGTACGCCTCTCCAAAAGGAAGAGGGAGACGGCCGGCGCCGGAGCTCCCCCAGGAGGCGCTGCCTCAGCCGGCCGCCTTGGGCACCGCGCGCGGCGTCGTCCGCTTGGCGGCAGGCTGGGGCTCGGCCGACACCGCTCCCATGCCCAGCACCTCCTGAACCTTGGCGACGATGCCCTTCGCATCGAGGCCGGCTTCGGCATACATCTTCTCGGGCTTGTCGTGATCGATGAACGTGTCGGGCAGCACCATCATGCGGAACTTGAGGCCGCCGTCGAGCAGCCCCTCGTCAGACAGGAACTGCATCACGAATGAGCCGAAGCCGCCGACCGAACCTTCCTCGATGGTGATGAGCACATCGTGGTTCTGGGCCAGCGAGCGGACCAGGTCGCGGTCGAGCGGTTTGGCGAAGCGGGCATCCGCCACCGTTGTGGAGAGGCCCATGCCGGCCAGCGTCTCGGCCGCCTTCGACGCATCGGCGAGGCGGGTACCGAGCGACAGGATGGCGATCTGCTTGCCTTCGCGGATGATACGGCCCTTGCCGATCTCGAGCGGCACGCCGAAAGCCGGCATCTCCATGCCGACACCCTCGCCGCGCGGGTAGCGCAGCGCCGAGGGGCCCTGATCGTGGGCCACCTGGGTGGCCACCATGTGGACCAGATCCGCCTCGTCGGCGGCCGCCATGATCATCATGTTGGGGAGGCAGCCCAGGAAGGCGAGATCGAAGGAGCCGGCGTGGGTCGGGCCGTCGGCGCCCACCAGGCCGGCGCGGTCCATGGCGAAACGCACCGGGAGGTTCTGGATCGCGACATCATGCACGACCTGGTCGTAGCCGCGCTGCAGGAAGGTCGAGTAGATGGCGACGAAGGGCTTGTAGCCCTCGGTAGCGAGGCCGGCCGCGAAGGTCACGGCATGCTGCTCGGCAATGCCGACGTCGAAGGTCTTGGTGGGATGCGCCTGGGCGAACAGGTCGATGCCGGTCCCCGACGGCATGGCGGCCGTGATGGCGACGACCTTGGGATCCTTGTCGGCGGCCTTGATCAGCGCCTCGCCGAAGACCCGCTGATAGGCGGGGGCATTGGCCTTGGCCTTGGCCTGCGTGCCGGTGATGACGTCGAAGGTCGAGACGCCGTGATACTTGTCGGCGGCAGCCTCGGCCGGGCCATAGCCCTTGCCCTTCTGCGTCACGACATGGATCAGCACGGGGCCCTTGGCCTCGTCGCGCACGTTACGCAGCACGGGCAGAAGCTGGTCGAGGTTGTGACCGTCGATCGGCCCCACATAATAGAAGCCGAGTTCCTCGAACAGCGTCCCGCCGGTGAAGAAGCCGCGTGCATATTCCTCGGTGCGACGCGCCTTATCGTAGAAGAACTTCGGCAGGTGGGCGGCGAGTTGCTTGCCGAACTCGCGCATCGTGCGATAGGCGCCGCCCGACACGAGGCGGGCGAGATAGCCCGACATGGCACCGACGGGGGGCGCGATCGACATGTCGTTGTCGTTGAGGATGACGACGAGGCGCGACTTCAGCGCGCCGGCATTGTTCATCGCCTCGTAGGCCATGCCGGCCGACATCGAACCGTCGCCGATCACCGCGATGACGTTGTTATCGCCGCCGGAAAGGTCGCGCGCCACCGCCATGCCGAGGCCGGCCGAGATGGAAGTCGAGGAATGGGCGGCGCCGAACGGATCGTATTCGCTCTCCGCACGCTTCGTGAAGCCGGAGAGGCCGCCGGCCTGGCGGAGGGTGCGGATGCGCGAGCGGCGGCCGGTGAGGATCTTGTGGGGATAGGCCTGATGCCCGACATCCCAGATCACCCGGTCGGCTGGCGTATTGAACACGGCATGCAGCGCAACGGTGAGTTCGATGACACCCAGGGCCGACCCGAGATGGCCGCCGGTGACGGATACGACGCTGATCGTCTCGGCGCGCAATTCGTCGGCGACCTGACGCAAGTCGACATCCGACATGCGCCTCAGCGCATCGGGCTTGTCGACCAGATCGAGAAGGGGCGTGGAAACCGTCACGACAACCTCATGAATGAAAAGACCTTGGCTCTGAGCTTTCCCTTCGTTTAGGCGGAAGGGTCCCTCGACGCAAATCCTGCCTGCCGATCGCGACTCTCAAAGTCACACCTGTGGTCTTTCGCGCCACAGAGTTTTAGAACAAAGCGATGGGGCAGCTTCGCTTTGTTCTGTTCAGTCGCAATCGATGAAGGTGAGACCATGACGATGCCACCGCCGACCGGCTTCAACCTGCGTGCCGGGCGTTTGACGCCCAGCGGAGCGCTGAAAGCCAATTGGGGCTGGTTCCTGGCGCTCGGGATCGTCACCCTGGTGGCCGGGCTTGCCGCGCTGGCGATCACAGAATTCGCCACCCTGATCTCGGTCGTGACCATCGGGGTGTTGGTGGCGATCGTAGGAGTGATGGAAATCATCCTGGGGTTCCGCGCCCGCGGCTGGGGACAGGCGCTCTATTGGGAGCTCAGCGGCATCTTCTATGTGGCGGCAGGCGTCTTTGCCTGGGCCGAACCCGTGCAGGCCTCGGTGCTGCTGACGCTGCTGCTCGGGGCCGGCCTGCTCGCCACCGGCGTGGTGCGCATGATCTCCGGCTTCCGCCATCACGACCGTATGCGCGTGCCGCTGATCCTGTCCGGCATCGTAACGGCGCTGCTGGGCCTTCTCATCGTCACCGGATGGCCGGCCAACAGCCTCTTCGTCATCGGCCTGCTGCTCGGCATCGAACTGGTCTTCACCGGGACGACCTGGATCTTCTTCGCCATGCGGCTGCGGTCGCACGTGTAACGTCTCGCCGCCTTTGGACGATCGTGATCTAAAGCTTTGGAGGCGGCGGCCCATCGCCGCCTCAGGCAGCCTTGAGGGCCAAAACGGATGACGAAGTGGGTTTACGCGTTCGGCGGCGGTGCGGCCGAGGGTTCCGGCAGCCAGCGCGATCTGCTCGGCGGCAAGGGGGCCAATCTCGCCGAAATGGCTCATCTCGGCCTGCCGGTGCCGCCCGGCTTCACGGTCACCACCGAAGTCTGCACCCACTTCTACGCCAATGACCGCCATTATCCGGAGACGTTGCGCGGCGAAGTCGCCGCCGCCCTGGCCCAGGTGGGCCGGCTGACCGACCGCACCTTCGGCGACGAAACGCAGCCCCTGCTCGTCTCCGTCCGCTCGGGCGCCCGCGCCTCCATGCCGGGCATGATGGATACGGTGCTGAACCTCGGGCTCAACGACCGCACCGTGGTGGCACTGGCGGCGTCGGCCAAGGACGAGCGCTTCGCCTACGACAGCTATCGCCGATTCATCCAGATGTACTGCAACGTGGTGCTGGAACTGCCGGGTCACGGCTTCGAGGAGATCCTCGAGGAGTTCAAGGAGCGCAAGGGCTGCCTTCTCGACACGGACCTCGCCGCCGCCGACTGGAAAGGCGTGATCGACCATTACAAGGCCAAGGTGCTCTCCGAGACCGGTAAACCCTTCCCGCAGGATCCGCACCAGCAGCTCTGGGGCGCCATAGGCGCCGTGTTCTCCTCGTGGATGAACAACCGCGCCAAGACTTATCGGCGCCTGAATTCCATTCCCGAATCCTGGGGCACGGCGGTGACGGTCCAGGCCATGGTGTTCGGCAACATGGGGGACACCTCGGCGACCGGCGTCGCCTTCACCCGCAACCCTTCGGTCGGCACCCATGAGCTTTACGGCGAGTTCCTGGTGAATGCCCAGGGCGAGGACGTGGTGGCGGGCATCCGCACGCCGCAGAACATCACGGAAGTGGCGCGGATCGCGGCGGGATCCGACAAGCCCTCGCTCGAGACCGTGATGCCCGACGTGTTCAAGAGCTTCGTCGAGACCACCGAGCTGCTCGAGCGCCACTATCGCGACATGCAGGACATGGAGTTCACGGTCGAACGCGGCAAATTGTGGATGCTGCAGACCCGCAACGGCAAGCGCACCACCAAGGCGGCGCTGAAGATCGCCATCGACATGGCCAACGAGGGGCTGATCAGCCGCGAGGACGCCGTCCGCCGCATCGACCCGGCCTCGCTCGACCAGTTGCTCCACCCGACCCTCGATCCCAACGCCAAGCGCGACCTGCTGGCCACCGGACTGCCGGCCTCGCCGGGAGCCGCGCAGGGCGAGATCGTCTTCACCTCGGACGAGGCCGAGGCCGCCAAGAGCGCCGGCCGCAAGTCGATCCTGGTGCGCGCCGAAACGAGCCCCGAGGACATCAACGGCATGCATGCCGCCGAGGGCATTCTCACGACGCGCGGCGGCATGACCTCCCACGCCGCCGTGGTGGCGCGCGGCATGGGCAAGCCCTGCGTCTCGGGCGCCGGCACCATCCGCGTCGACGCGGCCGCCCGCACGATGACCAGCGCCGGCGTGACCCTGAAGGCGGGCGATCTCATCACGGTGGACGGCTCCACCGGACAGGTGTTGCGCGGGCTCGTGCCGATGCGCGAGCCCGAGCTCTCGGGCGACTTCTCGGCCTTGATGGAATGGGCCGATGCGAGCCGCCGCATGAAGGTGCGGGCCAATGCCGAGACGCCGGCCGATGCCGAGGCGGCCCGCCGCTTCGGCGCCGAGGGCATCGGGCTCTGCCGCACCGAGCATATGTTCTTCGAGGGCGACCGCATCGTGGCGGTGCGCGAGATGATCCTGGCCGACGACGAGGCTGGACGGCGCTCGGCCCTCGCCAAGCTGCTGCCGATCCAGCGCGAGGACTTCAGACAGCTCTTCCGCATCATGTCGGGCCTGCCGGTGACGATCCGCCTGCTCGACCCGCCGCTGCACGAGTTCCTGCCCCACACCGATGCCGAGATGGACGAGGTGGCGGCCTCGCTCGGCCTCTCCGCCGACAAGGTGCGTCGCCGGGCTCAGGACCTGCACGAGTTCAACCCGATGCTGGGCTTCCGCGGCGTGCGCCTCGCCATCGCCTATCCGGAGATCGCCGAGATGCAGGCCCGTGCCATCTTCGAAGGTGCGGTCGCGGCCGGCAAGGACACCGGAGAGGCGGTCGAGGCCGAGATCATGGTGCCTCTGGTGATGGCGCTGCCGGAGCTCGACCTCGTCAAGGCTCGCATCGTCGCCATGGCGGAGGCGGTGGCGAAGGAGACGGGCGTGACAGTGCCCTACACGGTCGGCACCATGATCGAACTGCCGCGCGCGGCGCTGAAGGCCGGCGAGATCGCGGGTTCGGCGGAGTTCTTCTCCTTCGGCACCAACGACCTCACGCAGACGACGCTGGGCATCAGCCGCGACGACGCGGCCTCCTTCCTCGGGCCCTATACCGCCAAGGGGATCCTCGCCTCAGACCCCTTCGTGACGCTCGACCAGGAGGGTGTGGGCGAACTCGTCGCCATGGCAGCCGAGCGCGGACGCAAGACGCGGCCCGGCATCAAGCTCGGCATCTGCGGCGAGCATGGCGGCGACCCCGCTTCCATCGCCTTCTGCGAGAGCTTGCGTCTCGACTACGTCAGCTGCTCGCCCTTCCGCGTGCCGATCGCCCGACTCGCGGCCGCCCAGGCCGCCATCGAGGCGAAGAGCGGCGGCGCGAGCGAGAAGCATCGCACGGTGTGACGCGGTATCGGTTCCGGCGGAGGCGTCCGACAGAACCGATGACCTTCGTCAGGCGACCGACCATCCGCCGTCGACCAGGAGGTTGGCTCCCGTGATCAAGGACGCTGCAGGCGAACCGAGGAACACCACGGCGCCTACGACATCGTCGGTGCTGCCGATCCTCCCCAGCGGGATATGGTCGACGGTCTTCCGGTGGAACTCGGGATCGGACAGCGCAGGTCGCGTGCCGTCCGTGTGGATGAAAGTCGGCGAAACCGAGTTGACCGTGATGCCGTAGGTGGCCCACTCGGCCGCGAGACACCGGGTCAGGTGATTGATGCCTGCCTTGGTCATGCAGTAGATCGACTCGCCCCGCAGGGTCACGGTCCCGGCTTGCGAGCTGATGTTGATGATGCGCCCCGACGTCCGGGCGATCATGGAACGGCCGACCGCCTGGGTCATGAAGAACGTACCCTTGAGGTTGACGTCGACCGTGGCGTCGAAGTCCGCCTCCGTCACATGCTCGGCGAGGTTGCCGGGAGCGATGCCGACGTTGTTCACCAGGATGTCGATCTGCCCGAACTGCGCCAGGGCCGCGCCTGCCGCGTCATGAATGGTGCCGAGTTGCGCCATGTCGAGCGTCACTGCCGCGGCTCGCCGGCCCAGTTCCTGGATCTGTTCGACGATGTCCTGCGCTCCTGCGGGGTTCCTCACGCCAAGCACCACATCAGCGCCCGCCCCTGCGCAGGCGAGAGCGCAGGCGCGGCCGATGCCGCGGCTTGCGCCGGTGATGAAGGCGACCTTGCCCGCGAGGCCGAAGTCGGGCGCGCCGCCCCGTCGAGATTCCATGTGTTCCACCCTGTTCGAAACGCGTCATTGGCTGACGTCGTGGCTCCGCCCACCGGCTCGACGCCGATGCGGGATTTGCAACTGAGCGCGCCCACGGCGGAGGTTGTCAATCGGCGGATCAGGCCGGCGTCGGCCATATTATCCTGCTTGTCTCGTTTGTCGCTTGACCGACGCTCCATAACGCAACGACAGTAAGCACAACGCGGCGCCAAGCTGCGACAAGGGGAGAGAATGCAATGACGCTTTGCAGGCGCATGCTGCTGGGCAGCGTATTCGCTTTGACACTCGCCGGAGTGCCGAACACGGCTGCACTGGCCAAGGATCTGACGATCCTGACTTCCGTGCCCGGACTGAACTTTCCATTCTTCGTGCACATGCTCAAAGCCATGAAGGCCGAGGTATCGGCACAGGGCGGAATGCCGCTCGAGGCCGACGGTCAGAACAACGCGCCCAAACAGACGGCCGATGTCGAAGCAGGCCTGACCAAGGGCGTCGACGGCATTGTCCTCGACCCGATCGACGTCAGCGCGATGGCGCCGGCCCTGTCGGAAATCGCCGACGCGGGGGTGCCGGTGGTCACGATCGATCGCCGGGTGCCCAGCGCCAAGGGAGTGCTGGCCCACGTCGGCGCCGACAACGTCAAGGGCGGCGAAGCGCAGGGCCAATGGGTCCTGGAGACCTTTCCGAACGGCGCCACCATCGTGAACTTGCAAGGTCAGCCCGGGGCGAGCCCGGCGATCGATCGCAACAAGGGTCTGCACAACGTGCTCGATGCCCATCAGGACAAGTACAAGTTCGTGGCCGAGCAGACGGCGAACTTCGCGCGCGACCAGGGCCTGTCGGTCAGTGAAGCCTTGCTGTCGTCGCTCGCCACGCCCCCCGACGTGATCGTCGCGGCCAACGACGACATGGCACTGGGTGCGCTTGAGGCCGTCAAAGCCCGCAGCCTTCAGGCCAAGATCAAGGTCATCGGCTTCGACGCCTTGCCGGACGCACTCGCGAGCATCCGGGACGGCGGCCTGGCGGGCACGGTGGAGCAGTTCCCCGCCGAGCAGAGCAAGACGGCCGTCGACATCTTGATGAATTATATCAAGACCAAGAAGAAGCCCGACAGCGATCTCGTTCTTCTCACGCCGATCGTCCTCACCAAGCAGAACCTCAACAAGGCTGAACGTCTCGACGAATTGAAATGAGTCGAGACATCTTGACTGGCTTCGTCGATCCGCAGCAACCGGCGCCGCTCCTGTCCGTCCGGAACCTCAGCAAGCGCTTTCCGGGCGTCCAGGCGCTGAGCGGCATCGACCTCGACCTCGCTGCGGGCGAAGTTCTGGCTCTCCTTGGCGAAAACGGGGCCGGTAAATCGACGTTGCTCAAGATCCTGTCCGGCGCGCAGGCGGCGGACAGCGGGAGCATTCTGCTCGACAGCAAGCCCTATCGTGCCACGCAGCCGCACGAGGCGCAGGCGGCTGGCGTCGTCACGATCTATCAGGAGTTCACGCTCATCCCGACCTTGAGCGTGGCCGAGAATATCATGCTCGGTCGAGAGGCCGGTCGAGCGGGTCTGGTCCATTGGGGAGCCACGTTCCGGGCGGCGCGCGATGCCCTCGATCGTCTCGGACTGTCCATCAATCCTCGACGGCTCGTGTGCGATCTCAGCGTCGCGGACCAGCAGATGGTGGAGATCGCGCGTGCCCTGTCCATGGAGGCGCGGCTCATCATCATGGACGAGCCGACGGCGGCGCTCAGCGCCAGCGAAGTCGACCGCCTTCTCGGCCTCGTACGAACGTTGCGGGGCCGCGGGATCGGCATCATCTACGTCACTCACCGGCTGGACGAGGTGATGTCGGTCTGTGACCGTGCCACGGTGCTGCGGGACGGACGCCTCGTCGGGTCCGTCGAGATCGGGAAGACCCAAGTCGACCACCTGATCCGGATGATGGTGGGACGCGATCTCGGGATCTTGGCGCCGGTCGCCGGCGGTGCGGCGCGGACCGGCGAGCCGGCTCTGCGCGTCAGCCATCTCAGCACTCACAATCCATCCGACCCGCACGCCACGGCGGTCTCGGATGTCTCGCTCAGCGTCCAGCCCGGGGAAATCCTCGGCATCGCAGGCCTCGTGGGCGCAGGGCGGACCGAAGTGGCACGCGCAGTGTTCGGCGCAGACCCGATCTCCGCAGGCACGATCGCCGTCGACGGTCGGGAGGTCTCGATCCGATCACCGGCCGATGCGATCGCGCTTGGCATCGGCCTCGTGCCGGAGGACCGCAAGCAGCAGGCTCTGTTTCTGTCTCTCGCGGTTCGCAACAACATGGCCGTCGCCGCCATGGGGAAGCGACGCGCGCCTTTCGCCTACATCTCCGATGCCTGGGAAAGGGGTCTCGTCACCGATTTCCAGAAAGCCCTGGGCATCAGGCTGGCAAGTCCGGACCAGGCCATCGTCAACCTCTCCGGCGGCAATCAGCAGAAGGTCGTCCTGGCGCGATGGCTGGCGCTCAGGCCCCGGATCCTCATCGTGGACGAGCCGACGCGCGGCATCGACGTGGCCGCCAAGGCAGAGGTTCACCAGCTTCTCGGCCGACTGGCGATGGACGGGATCGCCGTGATCGTCATCTCGTCGGAACTCCCGGAAGTGATCGCGCTCGCCGATCGGATCGTGACCTTGCGAGAGGGTCGCCTCACCGGCGAGGTTCTCCGCCGCGATGCCACCGAAGAACGCCTGATGCGCCTCATGACCCTAGACAATCACGCGCTCGAACCCGTTTGAAGGCTGCCCCGTGACCTCCGCGCCCGTATCTCACAGAGCCGATGATCGTGGTATCGATGCGTTCGGACTTATCGCGCGTTTCGCGCCTCTGATCTTTCTCGTCATCCTGATGGCGGTCTTCGCGACGCTGCAGCCGCGTTTCCTGTCGACCGTCAATCTCTTCAACGTCCTGCGGCAGATCTCCATTTCGGGTCTGCTCGCCATCGGCATGACGTTCGTCATCCTGACCGCGGGTATCGATCTGTCGGTCGGCTCTCTGCTGGCGTTCTGCGGCATAGCCGCCGCCATCGTCGCCAAAGGCAGCGCGGTTGGTAATTTCGGATCGCTCGCCAGTGGCACGGCCGGTCACGCCTGGTGGTTGGCCTTGCTGGTCGCCCTGGCGATCGGGACCGTCAGCGGGCTCATCCAGGGCACCGCCATCACCAAAGCCAAGGTCCCGCCCTTTGTCGTCACACTGGGCGGCATGTCGGTGTTTCGCGGCGCGGCCCTCCTGCTGTCGGGCGGCGGTCCGATCAGCGGTTTCGGCGACGACATTCAGTTCTGGGGTCAGGGGCGGATCGGGATCATCCCGACACCGGTCGTCATTTTCCTGGCCTTCGCCGTCCTGGCCCACCTCGTTCTTCGCTACACGCGGTTCGGGCGGCAGGTCTATGCGGTCGGTGGCAATGCCGAAGCCGCCCGCCTGTCCGGCTTGAAGGTGCCGCGGATCCTGCTCAGCGTGTACGTGCTGATGGGCTTCTTCTCGGGCCTGGCCGGCTTCGTGCTCGCCGCGCGGCTGAACTCGGCGGAAGCCGTCGCGGGCAGCGGCTACGAGTTGACGGTCATCGCCTCGGTGGTGATCGGCGGAACGAGCCTCTTCGGCGGTGTCGGTACGATCTTCGGGACCGTTATCGGCGCCGTCCTGATCGGGGTGCTCCTGAACGGCCTCGTGCTGCTGAACGTCTCCTCGTACATCCAGCAGATCGTCATCGGACTGATCATCGTTCTTGCCGTCGCTTTCGACACCTATGCCAAGTCGCATCGACGTCGAGCCTAGCCGAAGCCGCTGAAGCCAGCAGGCGCCGCGTGTCGCGGATTGCAGTTAGACATGTCGCAGTCGGCCTCGAGCAGCAATCTCCCGGTCAAGCTGTGCGCTACGGCAGCTTGCGCAGTTCGATCGCGCTAAGAGGAGGAAACGAAATAAGATCCAGAGCGTCGAACAAGACGCTGGGGTTCTCTCGAAACTCCTGTGCGAAAGCGAGCGCCGCTTGACGCAGATCGTTCCTGACGTTCGTGCCTAACGTGCAGTGAGGGAGCCAGGCTTCAGGCCGGTAATACGGACGACAGTGGATAGGGTCGATCGATGCATGAACTGCAGCATGCACGGCCTGCAAGTTGGGATCAGGTCGAGGAGAGGCCCATAGCACCATCGGCGGTCCATCGAATGTTCGAATGGCATCGAAGGTCAGCAGTAAACTGTCGAGAATTTCAGCCGCCAGCTGTAATGCCGTCCGGGCCTCTGCCTCACTCACGGCATCCCCATCGTAGATCGCCAGGGTGATGTGAGGCGGGTAACCGAGCAAGGCCATCGAGGGTTGCTCCTCGAACCATCCGACACGGGTCCAGAGGGCCCGAACAGCATTGGCGCTCAAATCATCGCTCCGAAGCGCAATCGCAAAACCCATGTGCTTCCTCAATACAGATTGACTGATCCGATCAGTCGCCCATCCCACAGCGGGCCATCATCTTTGAGAGCGGATCATGATCAAGCAGAGCTCTTCCACGCCCGACATGATCTCAGTCAATTCCTCGCCAACCGACTGGAACCCATGTTTCCTGTAGAAGCTCTTGGCGTGTGTGCTCGACCGCAGAACACGAACCTCGATCGGTCGTTGACCCGCGCCGTCCTGAACGCTCTGAAGAAGCAAGGCTCCGGCACCCGATCGCTGATGATGCGGCTTGATGTACATGCCCCAGAGATAGGCCACAGGCCCATCGGTCGAGTAGATCGCGCTCCCGATAATCTCATCATCGTGCAAGAGACAAAGGGCTTGTGCAGATTCCAGGGGCACCATGCTGGCTACGCCCCGGACGTCGAGATCTCGCAGCATGGCTTCGATCGCAGTGTCACCAAGAGAGGCCGCATAGGTCGCGGTCCACGTCTCCCTCCAGACAGTTAGAAGACCATCTGAGTCGCCGCTCTCGATGCTCCTTACTCGGTACATCCGGTCCGCTCCTCCGGCACCTTCCCGCTGTGTCCGCCTCCTTTATCGGGCCGGAAGCTGAGAATGCCAAAACCGCTGATAGTAATAACGCGGATTTCAGAGATGATCACGTCGTGAGGCCATAGTTTCCTAGGCGAGCAGGCCGTCAACTCCCAATCTTCCGCACGCCGCCTCAGAGACTACGGATTTCGGCAGATCGGGAAGGGTACTTGGTTCTTCCCGATGACGAGGAGAGGTCGGCGCGCGGTTCCGTACTGCGTCGCGTGTCCTAGTAGCAGGTATCTCGCCCGCCCATCAGTCGAGGAAGCAACGGGGTGGGCCCACTCGTGCGAAACCCATTCAGAACCGGAAGTAGATGAAGGGGCTGTAGGCGCCGCTGATGACCTTGATGCTGGCGGCAACGAACAGAACCAGCGAGATTAGGCCGCCCGTCCAATAGGCCCAGGCCGGCCTGACCTCGTCCCAGGGCGGCATGCTTGGCAACAAGGCGCCTTGTCTTACGAGGCGGGCGAGGATCGGCGTCGAGGCCGCCATGGCGATGACGATCGTCACGATCTCGGAATGGCTGAGATGGTAGAGAATGTCGACGTCGTGCGTGGGCCCGACCACGATCATCCGCCGCATCATGAAGCCGATCTGCTTCAGACTGTCGGCGCGGAACAGGACCCAGCCGAAGATCACCGCCGCCATGGCGTAGAGGTGGCGCGCCGGACGGGGTGCCGCCTCCAGCAAACGCCCGAGACCGAGCCGCTCGAGCACCAGCAGGGCACCATGGTAGATACCCCAGAGGACGAAGGTCCATGAGGCGCCGTGCCAGACCCCGCAGAGCAGGAAGACCACGATGAGGTTGCGATAGGTCTTGGCCGGCCCGTGACGGTTTCCGCCGAGGGGAACGTAGAGATAGTCGCGGAACCAGCGCGACAGGCTCATGTGCCAGCGCCGCCAGAACTCGGTGATCGACTGCGAGATGTAAGGGTAGTCGAAGTTGCGGGGGTAGAAGAAGCCCGTCGCCCAGCCGAGTCCGATGGCCATGTTGGAGTAACCACCAAAGTCGAAATAGATCTGCAGCGTATAGGTCACGGCCGCCAGCCAGGCCGTCGCGGTGCTCAGGCTCCGCCAATGGCTGAAGAGCGGGTCGCAGATGCCGGCGAGCGTGTCAGCCAGGAGGACCTTCTGGGCCAGGCCCAGGCAGAACAGACAGGCGCCGAAATAGACTTTTTGTGCATTGACGATCCGCTTCCGAAGTTGCGGCGCTATGAGATGGAAGCGGAGGATCGGCCCCGAGATGAGTTGGGGAAACATCATCATGTAGAGCGACAGGTCGACGAAGGACCGCTCCGCCCTGACGTCGCGCCGATAGACATCGACCAGGTAAGATATCGCGTGGAAGGTGAAAAACGAGATGCCGAGCGGCAGATGGATGGTGGCAAGCCGGCTGTCCGGGGCGACGCCGAGCAACGAGACCGACAGGAAACCGAGATATTTGAACACGACGAGCGACAGGAGATTGGCCCCGACCGCGATCGAGACCGCGAGGCGCCGCCGGTGCTCGGCGCGGTCGATCATCAGGCCGAAGCCGTAATTGGCGACCATGGAGGCGATCACGACGCCGAGATACCAGCCTTCTCCGACGAAGTAGAAGAAGACGCTGAAACCCAGATAGAGCGCGTTCCGGGCCGGCAGGAGCGCGTAGGCGATGAGGAAAACGGGCAGGAACAGGAACAGGAAATCGGTATTCGAGAACGGCATGCCGAAGGCTCCTCAGCGGCCGGCAGACATCGACAGGTTCTCGCCGAATTCGCTGAGCCTCGCCAGATTTGTGTCGTTGAAGACCAGAATGATGCGATCGAAGGGAACGATGTTCCGGATAGCGTCGATCATCCCGGCGGTGTCGCGATGCGGCGTCTGCATTTGAATGACGCCTCGAAAGGCCGAGGAGAGGTCGAGCGCCTGATTGGTGCCGAACGAGTCGGAGAGGACGAGAACGGTCTCCGGATTGGGAGCCGCGTCGTTGCGATACATCACGATGGTCTGACCCGGATTGTCACGATAGGGAAGGGTCGCCTTGGTCAGCGCCTCGATCGCCTCGTCGTCAGGGGAGACCTCCGTGAGGTCGGCGGTGTAGCGCGGGAACGCGACCTGCATGTCCCGGCTTTCCAGCGCTTCGGACCAGTCCTTGGTCAAGGTCAGCGATGTCTTGGACGTCGCATGGCCGATCGCCTGCAGGTAGGTCTCCGTCGCTCTTCGGACGCCGAGACCGACCGCATGATAGGCGCCGTTCGGATACATGGCCGGATCGTCGCGCAAGGCCGCCAGTTCGGCGAAGGGATAGATGAAGCGCATGCCGGCCGGCGCCTGGATGGCGCTCACGGCGCCCTGACGCGCGAAGATCGCCGCACAGGCCTCTCGATACGACGACGGCAGGGATCGAGGCAGTCGATCGCCGTAGAGCACCGGAATGGTGGGCACCATCAGGACGTCGATCGGATAGCCGCGCGATCCTCCAAACTCAGCGATGCGGGCCAGCGCAGCCTCGAAACGCTGAAGACTGCCGGGCTGCGCCGCCTGAACACAGCTGTTGTCGACCAGATTGTTCTCGTGTTCGGCGTCCGTGCCATTCAGGAAAAGCAACCCATCGGACCCGATGGTGATATTGGCGGATGGGGGCTGCGCCAGCACATAATAGGAAAAGTAGTTCTTGATGCGATTGAGCGCGATGATCGGGTAGATTCGATCAGACACCCAGCGATTGATCTGATCGAAATACCCCGATGGGTTTCGGCGCTCGTGCAAGAAATGAGGCCAAGCGGACAAAGCTCTATTGTGGAATGCGACAAGCGCTTCAGAGCTCTGCAGGCGGATCAGACACACAGGCGCGAGAAGCATCAACGACAAGGCGACGATAAGAGCCTTGGCCGTTCTCGAAACTACCATCGTGACCCAGCTTTCGACGTTGCGATAGAGTGCTCCGCTGTGAAAGCCTCTAGGACTGCGACGTCGGGATTGTCAACTCGCACCCGAGATGCTGCCGTCCTCATCTCAGCGGTGCGAACCGTGCCGACGGCTCCGGGTAGTCCTCTTCCGGCTGGCCGCCGACCAGGCGGATCCGCTGTTCCGCCTCGGCGATCGCCGACGCGCCGTCGAGCACCCGCAGGGTCAGGTCGTAACGGCGCTCCTCGCCATGGCGAAGCATGATCAGCTCGCCGCGCTCCCGCGCGAAGGCATGGCCCGGGAGGTGGTTCGTGCCGGGCTCGAGGCCCAGCGCATAGGCGCCGGCCTGAAAATGCTGCCATTCGGTCAGGGTCGGGAGCTGCGCCTTGACGATCTCGACCGCGAGACCGAAGCCGAGCGCGTCGTTGACCACGGCATAGGGAACGCGGCCGGCCGCATCCGCGGCGAGATCGTGTTCCCAGACCTGTTCCGAAAACCCGTCAAGCGGCGCCGGCATGGTGCGGTAGCCGACGCCCTGGCGCCGGTAGGCCTCCCCGGCGTGGGACGCCGCCACGACGTCGGTGATCGGCGCCAGGAGGCGCGATCCTTCGTCGAGCACCGGATAGCCGACGTTGAGATGGTAGAGCACCATGTGCGGCGTCTCATAGAAGCCGTGGTTCACCACCCGATCGTGAATGCGGATCTCGTCGGTGCCGACGTCCGCTTCGATGCGGCGGAGAAGATGCAGATCCTCGCCGAAGACGGCCGACTGCTGCACCAGCCCTTCGCACCAGAGCGTGCAGCGGTCCCCATCCCAGCGCTCGCCATAGCCGGTCAGCCGCGCCGGCACGCTGCCGATCCGGCCGTGGATAGGATGGCTGACCGTGGCGCGCGGGCCATAATGGTAGTTGGGCGATGGCTCCTCGGCCTTGAAGCCGACGTGGTCGAGCCCGCAGGTGACGAGCAGGCCCGAGAAGCTGCGCAGAAACCCCAGGCCGCTCTCGCCATCGGCCTCGTGCAGGCCGGGGTGGCGAAAGCCGCTCGGCGACTGCCAGCCGACGGCCCGGCCCTTGTGCTCGCAATCGGCGATGTCGAGCGCACGGTCGACGAGCGCGGTGAAGCGCAGGCCCGTTCCGGTGCGGAACTCCAGGGCACGGATGCCGCGCTCGACGCCGTCACCCAGCGTGACGAGCCGAACACCGGCGAACTGCGCGAAGCTTCCGGTCCGTCGCGCCAGGTCGAGCCGCGACAGGGTACGCCCGAAGATCTCCACCATTGGTCCTATCCTCGCGGGGTCGGCCGCCAGTGCGGCGGCGCCAGTTCGAATCCCTCGAAGCGGAATCCCGGGGCGACCGTGCAGCCGACCAAAGTCCAGGCGCCAAGGCTCGCCGCCGTCTGCCAGCACTGGGCCGGCACGACGATCTGCGGGCTCTGGCGGACCCGGAGATCGGGGCCGAGGTGATGAGCCGAGGCGTCGTGCCCGTTGGGCGACAGGGTGATGACCAGAGGCGCGCCAGCATGAAAGTGCCAGACCTCGGCGGCGTCGACCCGATGCCACTCCGAAACCTCGTCGCCCGCCAGCAGGAACAGGATGGCGGTCGAGACGGATCGGCCCTCGGCATCCTGGTGCGGATCGCGGAAGGTCTCGCGGTAGTGACCGCCCTCCGGATGGGGCGCGAGGTCGAGCAGGCGGACGACCTCGCGAGCGGAGAGCGCCGCGATGTCGCTCACGCCTTGTTCTTCCTCTCGCGCAGCACGGCAAAGACCTCGGCGGGATCGCCGCCCGGCCGTCCGGCGGCCGCCTGGACCGCAGGTTCGGCGCAGCGCAGGAACGGATTCGAGGCGAGTTCCAGCGCCAGGGTGGTCGGCAGCGTCGGCTTGCCCTCGGCCCGCAGTCTCTCGACCTCGCGGGCGCGGTCGCGCAGCACGGCATTGTCGGGCTCGATCGTGGACGCGAATTTGGCGTTGGAGGCCGTGTATTCGTGGCCGCAGTAGATCTGCGTCTCGCCCGGCAATTGCGACAGTTTCAGCAGCGAATCCCACATGGTGCCGAGCGGCGTCTCCATCACGCGACCGCAGCCGAGCGAGAACAGCGTGTCGCCGGCGAAGAGGACGGCGGCCTCCTCGAACCAATAGACGATGTGCCCCGCCGTATGTCCGGGCGTGGCGATGACTTTGGCGCCGAGATGGCCCACCATGACCTCGTCCCCTTCGTTGACGCCGAGATCGACCCCCCCGATCTTGGTCGCCTCGGCGGCGGGCGCCACGACGCGGACCTCGGGGAACTTGGCTTTAAGGGCGGGAATGCCACCGACATGGTCACCATGGTGATGCGTCACCAGGATGTCGGTCAGACTCCAGCCGGTGTCGGCCAAGGCTTTCAGGACGGCCCCAGCCTCGGGAGCGTCGATGGCCGCTGTGGCTCCGGTGGCGGAATCGTGCACCAGCACGCCGTAATTGTCCGAAAGGCACGGAAACTGGTGAAAATGCGCCGTCATGCTGCGTCCTCGATTCCGGTGCGCGTCGGTGATGCCCGACACGCTCCGATCTCTTCAACGTCGCGAGACTGATTCTCCAGGCTCGCCGGTCGAGGCTCCGCTCTAGCGCGTTCCAGGACGGACCGCACGGGGCAAGTCACGATCCGGAGATCCCGATCGTCGAGAAAGCGACATCGGCTCGCCACCTTCGGACGCTCCTCAATAGCGCTTCAGGAGGCGCTCCAAGTAGTCCTGCTCGACCTGGGGGCGGGACGGGTCGCCGAGGCGGCGCCGCAGTTCCTCGAGCACCTGCGACGCCCGGGCGCCTGCACCGGGCGGAATGCCTCTGAGATCGTCGTTTGTGCCGGTCGTCTGACCCCGGGTGGAGCGGGGCCGTCCGAGCGGATCGGTCTGCTGACCGTTCGGCCCGCCCGTCCCGTCATCCTCGCCCTGTCCGTCCTGCGCATCCTGCGAGCCTTGGCCTTCACCGCTCTGACCCTGACCCTGTTGTGCCATCTGCTTCTGCAGGCCCTGGGCGCCCTGCTGCAATCCCCGCAGCGCCCGGCCCTGGGCCTCGACGGCGCGATCGTTACCCCCCGCGCCTTCGCCAAGCGCGTTTTCGGCGTCCTGCATGGCCTTGCCGGCCGCGTCGAAGCCCTTCTCGCCCTCGAGGCCCATGTCGCGCATCTGCTTCTGGAGTTGGCCGAGCTTGCTCCGCAAGGCGTTCTGACGGTTCTGCAGCTCGCCCGACGTGCCCTTCCCCGCGGCGCCGGAGCCGGACTGTCCGCCCTTCTGACCCTGGCCGCCTTGCCCCTGTGGCCCTTGCTCTCCCTGCGCCTGGTCGCCCTGGCCCTCGGGTCCTTGCGCCTGGTCGCCGTCCTGCCCGTCGCCCATTTCAGGGTCGTCGGACTCCGAATTCCGATCCGCTTTCCGGCCATCGCGGCCCTCTTTGAAGGTCTGATCGCGCAGGGCCTGCTGGTCGCGCGTCATCTTGTCGAGATCGCTCATCGCCTGGTTCATCTGGCGCTGGGCCTGCTGCTGGGCACCGGAGCGGCGCTTGGCCGTCTTCAGATTGTCGAGGACACCGCGCAACTGATCGAGCATACGCTGCGCCTCGGCCATGTCGCCGTTCTTCGCCGCCTGTTCCATCCGGTCGATCATCGCCTGGAGTTGCTGAGGCGTGATGCTGCGGGTCTTGGCGTCGGGGTTCTGCCGGTCGGCACGGTCGGACGGATCGGCCCGCTGCGCCATCTCGGCCAGGAACTTGTCGAGCTGCTGGCGCAGCGCCTCGGTCAACTTCCTGATCTCCTCGGGTGGCGCATTGCGCGCCAGGGCATCCTTCAGCTGCTGTTGCAGCGCCTTGAGGTCCTGCTCGGTCTTGGACAGGTCGCCGTCCTCGATCTGCAGCGCCATGGCCCAGAGCAGGTCGGCCACCGCCACGAGTTCGGGATCCGAGTGCGCGGCGTCGAGCCGCGTCTTGGCGCTGCGCAGGCCCAGGAACACCGCAGGTGGAATGGCGAAGACGTCCGGCGCCAGCGTCAGGGCGTCGAGGGCCGTGCCGACGCTGTCGTGATGGTCGGGATCGAGCACAAGGTCGCGCCGCTGCTCGACCAGCGCCCGGGCCAGCGGCTGGGTGAAGCTGCGGGCCGGAAGGACGAGGCTCGACGGAGCGCTGCGGCCCGTATTGCCGCCCTCGTCTCGCGCCGTGAGCACCAGCGTGACGGTGGCCCCGGCCCAAGGACTGTCGGCGAGATCGGCCGTCGTCTCGCCTTTGCCGAGGCCGCGCGCCGCCGCCGGCAGCGCGAGCGGAAGCTTGGGAGGCTCGACCAAGGTGCGGCCTGTGACGGGCTTGCCGTTGACGACCGGCGCGGAGAGCAGCGCCTCGGCGCCGACGACGCCGTAATCGTCGCCGATCGTATAGCGCAGCGTCAGCGATCCCCGCGCGTTGCGGATCGGACGGCCATCGAGTGCGATGGTGGGGACTTCGTCGGGGATGGCGTCGAGGTCGTAGGTGGCGACCGGCGTGCCGTCGCGCTTCACCAGAAGGTGTCCGTCTCCGGCGAGGACGAAGCGGTGCTCGGGCTCGGCCGGCGGGGCGACGGGCCGTGCGGCGGATGCGGGTTCCGCGACAGCCGCATCCTTGTCCACCAGCGCCGCCTTGATGCCGCCCTCGGCCGTGACCTCGACGCGGCCCTCACCCGAAGCGCGCACCACGATGGTGGAGCCGACCGGGGCCGCGATCGCTCGCGCCGCCCGGCCGGGAGACGCCTGCACCGGTGCACCGGCGCCCGACAGGACCACGGGCGGACGCCCCGTGTAGGCGGGCGGATCGATCCAGCTATCCAGGCGGAACCCGACACCGGGAGGGGCAGCGGCACCCCAGTCGAACGCCGCCACGAGGCGTCCCTCGCGGTCCGGTCCGGCCACGAACGCCGCGGCCACGAGCAGCAGCAGCGCTCCGGCGCGGAGCGCATAGCGATCGCGCTCGACCATGCGAGGCGACGGCGAACGTAGCGTGACGCGCGCGAGGGCCTCGTCGAGCCGCTTGCGATGCAGGATCCAGAGCGCCCGCGTGACGGCGTCGGCACCGGTGTCGGCCAGAATGTCCTGGCCCGACGAGATGGGGCGATGGGGCGCGCCAGAGTCACGGTCAAGCCGCGCCAGCGCATCGCGCCGTCCCGGCAGGCGTCCCCGAAGAGCACGGGCCGTCACGGCGACGAGGCCCGCCGCGAACAGGAGCACGCCGAGGACCCGCAGGCTGCGCGGCAGAGCCAGCCACAACCCCAACCCCGATACGGCGAGAAAGACAGCTACGATACTCAGGACAGCGACCGCGACCGGCCAGAGATGCTCGAAGACCAGCACGGCTCGCGCCCGGGCGAGCAGCTTTTCGAGAGACCCGCGTCTCGCTTCAGCGTCCGGCACGGCCACACTCCCGTCCGGGCTCGTCGGAGACGATCACAAACCGATCGCACCGAGCGGCACGACCGCCCGGCCTCTTTCCGTCGAGGCCCCTCAGCACCCCGTCGCCTAGTCTACGGACTATCGGGGCGGAACGCGAATGGGGCGATGCCGTGGGACGGCGACACAGCGGCGCGGGCCCATGGCTCAGCTGACGTCGATGCCGGCTGGCGGTGTCGCCGACGAGGCGCTCTGGGCGCCGGCCGCATGATGATGAAGTGACGTGTGGGGCGTGAGGGGACACGGGACACAGTGGATCTTCGGCAGTCGTTGCAGGATCTCGGATTCTCGACCCTTCGATACGGAAACTGTAAATTCCGCTCGCCTGACCGCTCCGGATGGCTCACGGCCGGTACGATGCATCGCGCTCTTTGAACGACGGACCTTCCAAGCCGTTTGTGGTGAAAGCCTGGAGAATCGCGCCAGGTTCGGCCGCCCTCGCTGGCCCGCCGTGGTTCGACCTGTTAAGCCGCGGACGTTCCGAACGCGACAGGCCGCCATGATCCTCCGCTCCGCTCCCGCATCGCCCTTCGGCCGCAAGGCCAAAATCGCCGCAGCCCTGCTCGGCGTCCCTCTGACAGTGGTCGACGCCGACACGATGAACCCGGAGGACTCGATCCGCCGCGAGAATCCGCTCGGCAAGATCCCGACGCTGGTTCTCGACGACGGCACGACGCTCTTTGATTCCAGCGTCATCGTGGGCTATCTCGACGCGCTGGCGGGCGGCAACCGGCTGCTCCCAGCCGAGATTGGTCCCCGGTTCAATGCGCTGCGGCTCGAAGCCCTGGCCGACGGCCTCTGCGAAGCGGCCCTGCTCCAGGTCTACGAGAATCGCTGGCGCGACCCCGCCAAGCACGAGCGCACCTGGCTGGACCACCAGGCCGGCAAGGTCGACCGCGGGCTCGCGGCTTTGGAAGCGTTCCCTCCCGAGAAGCCCATCACGGTCGGCCATATCGGGCTCGCCTGCGCGCTCGGGTACCTCGATCTCCGCTTCGAGGGCGCCTGGCGCGCCGCCCACCCGGCGCTGGTGGCTTGGCTCGACGATTTCGCAGCCGAAGTGCCGGCCTTCGAGACCACCCGGGTGAAACCTGTCTGAGACGAAGAAAGGCCCGGCGGACCGGGCCTTTCTCACGGTGATGTCAGTCGGGACTAGAAGTGGTAGTTGATGCCGGCCTTGACGTTGGACGTGTTCAGGCCGATGCGGCTCACATCCGCCGTATGGGCGAAGTTATAGGCCTGACCGAGGTCGGTGTAGATGTATTCCACCTTGCCGGAGAGGTTGGGCATGAAGGCATATTCCACGCCACCGCCGACCGCATAGCCGTTGAGGTAGTTGGAATTCGCCGCGTAGAAGTTGTTCGGCGTGTCATAGGTCGTCGAGTGGAGGTTGCCGCCCGCGTAACCGCCCGTGGCAAAGAACAGAGCGCGATCGACCGCGTAGCCTGCACGGGCGCGGATCGTGGTTTCGAAATTGAGGTTGCTCTTCGCCGTGAGCGGACCGGCCGAGGTCTGGCTGTTGCCGATGTCGGCATAGTCGAAATCGGCTTCGAGGCCGACGACGAAGCGCTGGACCTGATAGTTGTAGCCGACCGTGCCGCCGATGAGGCCACCGTTCGGGCTGCCCGCCAGAGCGCGGCCGCTTCCGTTGGAATCGCCGAAGCCGTAGCCACCGTTGACGCCGGCGTAGAAGCCCGTCCAGGTGAAGATGGGCGCATAGGCGGGCGCCACATAGGCCGGGGCGCGGCGTGGCAGATCGGCGGCGGACGCGCCGGACAGGGCCGAACCGCCCAGGACGGCCGACATCGCCACGGCCGCCGACAACAGATGCTTCATCACTGAACTCCCGAACCCACGCGATACACTGTCGAGCCTGCGACCGGTCGATCGATCTGCAACGCCAACATCATGTATTTACCTTAGAGCGAGGCTCGAAATCAAATATGGCTAGAAATTGTTTAAGATTGCAAACAGTGTATCAACCATAATCTAGCTGTTTACGTCTCGTTTACCCTGAGTATTGTCAAAAGTAATGCAGATTTCATCTCGTACGAATTTCGCTCCGCACCGTTTATCAGGGTGAACGTAGGATTAAGGCCCTCATCTTCATTGGCGTGGGATTCGGCAAACCCGACGTCGACCCCTCTCCAAAAGGTGCTGGTCGCGTCCGGAGATGTCCGGTTCATACCTCTCTGGTCTGAACCGCGGGTCTCCCTTCTCCCTTGTGGAGAGGGGCCGGGGTGAGGGTTGCGACGGCCCCTCCGTGGATCGTGGGTGCCCTGACGAGAGGCAGCCTGCTCGCTTTCCCGACCAAACCCCTTACCTCCTCCACAAGCGAGAGGGAGACGGCCGGCGTCGCAGCACATCAGGATCGGCTGGGTCCCGTGTCCGCCCTCAGAAAAATCGCGGGTCTCGAAGGGAAGTGACGATCTTTACCGAAGGCTTCTATCCATCGCCGCTTCAGGCGACCCCGAGCTTCTTCTGCAGGCTGGTCGACGAGGTCGTGTACTGGAAGGTCAGGCGCTTGTCGGGGTAGACGTAGCGATGGACCTTCTGGGCCGCCAGCGCGGCCTCGTGGAACCCGGACAGGATCAGCTTCAGCTTGCCCGGGTAGGAGTTGATGTCGCCGATGGCGAAGATGCCCGGCACGTTGGTCTCGAACTTCTGGGTGTCGACCGGGATCAGGTTCTCGTGGACGTTCAGGCCCCAGTCGGCAACCGGTCCAAGCTTCATCGTCAGGCCGAAGAAGGGCAGCATGGCATCGCAGCCGACGCGGGTGAAGCTGCCATCGTCATGACGGACGGTCACGCCCGACAGAAGACCGTCGTCGCCTTCGAGATCCGTGACCTGGCCGATGGCGAGATCCATCGTGCCGTCCGCCACATGGGCCCGCATGGCATTGACCGAATGGGGGGCCGCCCGGAACGCATCGCGGCGATGGAGGATCGTCACGCGGCTCGCCACGGGCTGCAGGTTCAGCGCCCAGTCGAGCGCCGAATCGCCGCCGCCGACGATGAGCACGCGCTTGCCGGCGAACTGGTCCATCTTCCGCACCGCATAGAAAACGGA
Organism: Janthinobacterium lividum; assembly: GCA_050920985.1. Lineage (GTDB taxonomy): Bacteria > Pseudomonadota > Alphaproteobacteria > Rhizobiales > Beijerinckiaceae > Lichenihabitans. Next base: position 37,598 of record JBPBQY010000087.1, read on the forward strand.
ACGGTTCTCGTAGGCGTCGATGCCTGCGATGGGGGGCTTCTTGGGCTGAAAGGAGCCGCCGCCGGCAGCGATCAAGACCGTCCTGGTCTCGAAAATCGTGCCCGCGTCGGTGGTGACGCGGAACAGCGGAACCTCTGCGGTTCCGACCGGCTCCAGCGCCGCCACGATCTCCCCATGATGGAACTGCGGCGAGAACGGCCTAGCCTGTTCTACGAGATTGTCGACCAGCGCCTGCCCGGTCACGATGGGAAAGCCCGGAATGTCGTAGATCGGCTTCTCGGGATAGAGCTCGGCGCATTGGCCGCCCGGCATGGGCAGGATATCGACGAGATGTGCCCTCACATCGAGCAGTCCGAGCTCGAAGACGGCGAAGAGACCCACCGGCCCTGCCCCGACGATCAGAACGTCGGTCTTGATGATCTCGCCCATCCCCGTCCCCAAACTCCAGATCTCGCCCCGCCGCGTCCTGCGCGAAGAGTGTCACTAAGCATGGTAAGGGGTGCAGGGGCGCGCGACAATCGACGCGATCTGCCGCGGATGCGGCAGCGTCCCGCTCGCCCGGGCTTCAGCCCTGTCGGGACGGCGTGCGCACCACGAGGCCATCGAGCTGCGACTTGATCTTGATCTGGCAGGACAGGCGAGACGTCGGCTGCACCTCGAAGGCGAAGTCGAGCATGTCTTCTTCCATGGGCTCCGCCTTGCCGGTCTTCTCCGCCCAGGCCGGATCCACGTAGACATGACAGGTGGCACAGGCGCAGGCGCCGCCGCACTCGGCCTCGATCTCCGGCACGGCGTTGCGGACCGCGGTCTCCATCACGGTGGTGCCTTCCTCGGCGTCGACCGTCCGTGACTGGCCGTTGGAGTCTATGAAGATGATCTTGACCATGCCTCGACTGATCCGCTCCACACCGTAACGTCGGCCCGCGCGGCCCGGCTCGGCCGCCACGGGTCGCGGCCGGTCCCTCCTGGCCCGGGTCCGCTGGAGCGGTTCTTACGGCAGTTCGCACCGATTGGCGAGGCTGCAAAGGCGTGCGCAGGCGTCGCGGGATCGCACGAGCCGCCCGATGGAAGATCGACGTCTAGGCTGCGTCGAGCAACCCGCCGATGTAGCCGCAGGCCTCCTCGACGACGGCCCGCATGGCGGCCCGGTCCTCGACATTCAGTCCAGCGTGGTCGCGTCCGCGCAATGTGGCCTCGTAGCGTTCCGCCAGGCTGGCGACGCGATGGGCGCCCACCACGCGCGCAGATCCGACCAGCGTATGCAGCAACTCGCTGGCCGGCAGGCACGAGACGGAATCATCGCCGACCTCTGCATCGAGTCCGCCCTGGATTTGGCGCGCCTGCCGCATGAACAGACGAAGCAACTCGGTCTCGAGGCGTTTATCTCCGAAACATTGGCGCGTGAGATGCACGAGGTCCACGGGTCGCTCGCCGTCGAGGCGCCCCGATTGAGAAGGAATGTCGGACTGAAGCGCTGAGGATCTCATACGCGAACTCCTGAAGAACGTCTCGAGCGCCACGCTGTCGGCAGCCGGCAGGGTGACGTCATCCGAGGCAAGGGGCATGGGGCTGCGGGACTGAACAAGCCGTTAACGACGTTGGCTGATCTCGTTTCGGGGTGGTTTCCATCCCTGGACGCTCCGAGTAGACTGCCGTTTGGTTAATGTTTCGCATTCGATCGACCTCCATCTCGGGGCTCGATCGGAGGTGTCGCTCTGACCGCGTAAAATCCCTATCGGGTGAGGCGAGTATGGCCGTACAGAACGACGCCAAGGATCCGGCCGCCGCCGCTTTCCTGGCAATCGAGGAAGCCCTCAACCTCGTCAAACTCGATCCCGATGCCGATCCCGTCGCAGGGCCTCAGCCCGGTGGTCCGTCCGAACCGGCGGTCAACTCCGGTCGCAGTGCGACCGGGGAAGGCCAGCCCGCCTTGCCCCCGGTGACGGCGGAGCGCAACGGCACGCCGCCCGCCGATGTACCCACGCCCTTCGTGGGACTCGGCGAGACCAACGACCGCACCCTTGCGCGCAGCACCAACGGTGGGCTCTCGACGGCCGGCCTCCACGCCAACGACGATCGGCGCTCGGTCGGCCAACTCCTGGCCGCCTTGCAGGCTCGTCCCAACAGCACGCCTTTCGTCCTGGCAGCGCTGGGCTCCGCTGTGTGGGCCGCGGTCTGCGGCTACGGGCTCTACGCGGGCGGCAGTTTTTCTGGCGGCCTTTCGGCGGCCAGCCTGACGCGGCCGGAGCTCCTCGGCGGAATCGGCGTGCTGGTCGGTCCTATCGTGTTCTTCTTCATCATCGCAGCGCTGATGCGCCGCATCCAGGATATGCGGCTGACCACGCGATCCATGGCGGCGATCGCGGTGCGGCTCGCCGAGCCTGAGACGATCGCCACCGAGCAGGTGGTGAGCCTGTCGCAGGCGATCCGGCGCGAGGTCGCCTCGATGGGCGACGGGATCGAGCGCGCGCTCGCCCGCGCTGGCGAGCTCGAGGCGATCGTGCGCAACGAAGTCGCCAACCTCGAGCGCTCCTACACCGACAACGAGCGCCGTATCCGGTCCATGATCGACGAACTGACGGTGGAACGCGAGGCCATCGTCTCCAACGCCGACCGCGTGCGCGGCGCCATCGCGGGCGCTCACGAGAGCCTGGCGCGCGACCTCGATTCCGTCTCGGACCAGCTGGCGGCCGGCGTCGCCGAAGCCGGAGACCGCGTCGCGGCTTCCCTCGACGCCAAGGGCCGGGACATCACCGGGACCATGGTGTCCATCGGCGAGACCACGGCGGCGGCCATCGGCCAGCACGGCGCCGAGATGGCGGAGCGTCTCAACGCCACGGCCGGTGACCTGGCCGATCGGCTCGCCGCCGCGTCCGACCGCGTGTCGCGCGACCTCGCCGATCAGGTCTCCTCGGTCGACGAACGGCTGCGCCAGACCGGCGACGACCTCGCCGCCCATATCGCGACCCGCGGTGACGCCGTGGCGGAGCGGATCAACCATCTCGCGACCCGCATCGGCGACGATGTGGCGGAGCGCGGCGAAGCCCTGACAGCGCGCCTGTCGCGTGTTCAGGACGAGTTGCGCGACGTCGTCACCACCTATGGGACGGCGCTCGACGGCACCATGACGGCCACGGGGAACCGAATTGCCGCGCAGATCGGCGAACGCGCCGAAAGCGTGGCCGCCGAGTTCGAGACGGCCAGCGAAAATCTCGCCAGCCTCTTCGACATCCGGCGCGCCGAACTCACCGTCGCGGCCGACCAGCTAGCTGCACTGTTCCAGGACCGCACGGCCGCCGCGCAAGCGGCCTTGGATGCGGCACAGGGCGAGCTCGCCGCCATCTTCGAGACCCGGATCGAGGACCTGTCGGGCTTCGGCCAGGGCCTCGTGCGCGCCATCGACGAGCGCGCCGCCACCTCCCGTGCCGCCGCAGCCTCGGCCTCGGCCGATCTGCAGCTGATGATCGAAGACCGCGAGATGCATCTCGCCGAGACCGCCGAGCGCGCGACCGCCGCAATTGGAGCCCGGACCGCGGAAGCCCGCGACGCGATCGAGGCGGCTGCCGTCCAGATGGAGGCTTTGCTGGCCCATCACCGCGGCGAACTCGCCGCCACCGGCGATCGCCTGTCGGGGCTGCTCGATCACCACGTCACCGAAACCCGCGCCGTTGCGGAGGCCGCCAACACCGACCTCGACCGGCTCTTTGCAGATGGAACGGAGCGCACCGCGGTCCAGGCGGACGGGATCGTCGAGACGCTGGCGGAACGCCTCGCCTTCCTCCAGGATGCATTGGCCCAGCTCCAGTCCGCGCTCGACGCTCATCACTCAGACCTCGGATCGGCGTCGGACAGCGTCGCGGCTCTGCTCGACCACCATGTTGCGGCAACCCGCGACGCCATCGACGGTTCGGCTGCCACGCTGGAGAGCGTCATCGATGCACGCCGCACCGAGCTTCAATCCGCCGCCGACCGCGTGAGTGAGCTCGTCGAGCATCACCTCGGTACCACCCGCGGCCTCGTCGAGGAGGCCGGAACCTCGCTCGACGCGCTTCTGTCGGAACGGCAGCGTGACTTCACCGAGGCGGGCGACCGCTTCCTCGCCGCCGTCGACGAGCGCGCCGTGATGCTGCAAGGCGATCTCGCCACCACCTCCGACCGCTTGGCCATGATGTTGGAGGCCCGGGGAGGGGATATCGATGGCTCGACCGACCGCCTCGAAGGCCTGCTCGACAGCCATGCCGTGCAGATCCGCTCCGTGGTGGACGCCGCAGCGGAATCGCTCGATGCGCTCCTGGCCGAACGCCAGGCCGCCATGGCGGCCACGATCGAAGGGGCCGCCGTGGCGGTCGAAGGTCTAGGAGCGGCCGGAGACGGGCTCGCGGCGGGGCTCGACCAGCGCCTCGCCGCCACCCGCGAAGCGCTGGACAGCGCTCGCCATGCCATGGACGAGGACCGTGCCGGCATCGTGGCCGCCGTCGAGCGCTACGTGGCCGAGGTGGAGGATCGTGCCGTCGCGGCCCGCACCGTCGCCGCAGGGTCGGCCGAGGAGCTCGAGCGCGTGCTCGAGGCGCATCACACGCGCTTCGCCGCGGCCGGGGAGGCTCTGGCGGCCGTCATCGCAGCGCGGATCGCCGAGGCCCATGAGGCTCTCAGCGGTTCGGGCGATGCCGTTGGCCAGACGTTCGACGCCCACCACGCCCAGCTCCGGGAGGCCGGCGACGGCTTCGCGGCGCTCGTGGCCGAGCGCACCGCAGCGGCCCGCAGCAGCCTTGCGGAGCTTTCGACTTCGGTCGACGAGATGCTGGCCGAGCAGGCGGCGCGCATCGACGAGGTGAGTCAACGCCTTCTCGGCAACATCGAATCCCGCACCACGACCGCCCGCGACGTATTGGCGGCTTCGGGCGAAGCGATCGGCCGCAACCTCGACGAGGGCGAGGCGCGGATCCTCAGTGCCGGCGACGTCCTGATCGCCGCCATCGACGAGCGCACTGCCGCGGCCCGCGATACGCTGGCCCATTCGGGCGAGGCTCTGGCCGAGATCGTGGCGGGCCGAGGCGCCGACTTCGGCGGTCTCAACGACATGCTGGCAACCCGCCTCGACGAGCACGTTTCCGCCACCCGCGCCTTGATCGAGGAGCGCACGGCTTCGGCTCGCGATGCGCTCGTGGCCTCCGGCGAGGACCTGCGCCACCTCTTCGACGAGCGCGAGACCCGCATCACCGCCGAAGGTGAGCGTCTGGCCCAGCTCATCACCGAAAGCACCGAGGCGGCGGGCCGCCTGCTCGAAGCCTCCGTGGGCGACCTTCGGGGTGTGCTGACGGGGCGCGAAGACACGGTGCGCGGCGTCCTCACCCATCACGTCGAGGTTCTGCGCGACAGCCTCGTCGAAGCCACCGAGACGGCTCTCTCGGGCCTCGGCCGGACCACCGGAACGTTGCACAGGCGATTTGCCGAGACGGCTGGCGAGGCGATCGCGGCCATCGGCACGCACGGCGACCGGCTGAACGCCAGCGTCGCCGACCGGATCGCGGCCTTCGAACGCGTCGTGCTCGATCCCGGCGCAGCCCTGGCGGGCAGCATCGGGATGCAGGCCGATCGGCTCTCCGCCGAGCTCGACCTCGGTGGAGCACGGATCGAAGCGGCCTTCGCCGATCACGGCACGGCCTACAATGACGGCGTGGCGCGTCACGTGGACGACCTCACCGCCCATATCGACCGTCATCTCGATGCACTCGACGCCGTCATCGGCGAGAAGGGCGGAGCCCTCACCGAGCGTCTGGGCGAGCGCGCCCGCGACGCCGGCGAGATCTTTGATCGCCAGGTGGTCGACTTCGAAACCCGCGTCGACGGCAGGGCCGACCGGCTTCGGGACGCGATCGAAGCCTCCTTCCAGCAGGTGGAAGCGGCGCTCGACGCCCGAACCCGCACCCTGACCGACGCGCTGGCGCTCCGCGCTGTCGAGCTCACCCAGGTGCTCGACGACGGAGGTCGGAGCATCAACGGCACGCTTCTGTCGCGCGGCCGAGACATCGGATCGACCCTCTCCGAGCGCACCGCGGCGCTCGGCGCCGTGCTGGAAGCCCGGCACGACGAGATCAGCGCCGCCGCCGAACGCCTCGCTCTACTGGCGGCGGAACTCGATGCCGGTTCTGGCCAGCTCGACGAACGCCTTGCGGCGCGCGCCGACGAGATCAGCCGGCTGATCACCACGGGCGTCGACGGGCTCGATCATGCCCTCGACGGCGAAGGCGCCCGCGTGACGGAGATCCTCGACCGACAGGTCGAGGGCGTTCGCCGTGCCCTGGCGGAGGCCGCCGATGCTGCCTCCGCTGCGCTCGACGAGCGCACGGATTGGATGCGCGACGCCTTGGGCGCCCGGATCCATGACGTCGACACCACGCTCGGCTCGGCTTCGACGCGCCTGCAGATCACGCTGGGCGAAAGGGCGGACGACATCGACCGATCGATGGCCGATCACATCGCCTCTGTGCGCACGGTGCTCGACGAGGGCGCGGCGGGACTGCGCGACGCCATGGGGACACAGGTCAGCGATCTCGACGGCCAGTTGCGGGACGCTCAGGCCGGCCTCGGTGACCGTGTCGAAGCCGTCGGCACGACGCTGACGGGCCATATCGGGGCCCTGCGGACCGCGCTCGACCGGTCCGTGGCGCGGCTCGACGGCACGCTCGACGCTCATGCGGCGGAAATCTCCCGGCGGGTCGAGGACCTCAATGCGGCGCTCGATGCCCGCTCGGGCGAGATCGGCACGAGCCTCGCCACCCATTCGGCCGCCATCGACGCGGTCCTGGGCAGCGGCGCGGCCGAACTCGACCGCAACCTCGGCCACCATGCGGCCGACATCCGCGACGCGTTCGACAATCGCGGCCGCGATATCGAATCGGCGCTGGGGCACCACGTTGCGGAGCTCCGCACCGCCCTCGACGGCGCCCTGCGCGAGATCGGGGACGCGCTCGGCGGCCGGGCCGGCGAGATCGGCGATGCCGTGTCGGGCGGAGCGCGCGAGCTCTCCCGCCATTTCGCTGTTCATGTTTCGGCCCTGCGTCGGACGCTTGACGACGCCATGGGAGGGCTCGACGCGGCCCTCGCCACCCATGCCGAAACCGTGACCGGAGCGCTGGACGGAACCGGACACGCCGTCGACTCGGCCGTCCAGGGCCAGATCGCCGCCCTGCGCGATCTCCTCGACGGTGCCGTTCACGCGGTCGAGGGCGCACTCGGAAGCCGCTCCACCGATCTCAAGACGGCATTGTCGTCGGGATCGGAGGAGCTCAACGCGACGCTTCGAACCCATGCCACGGTGCTGCAGCAGTTGCTCGACGGCGCCTCCAAGCGCTTCGACAGCAGCCTCGGCGCTCGCACCGGCGATCTCGACCGTTCTCTCGGTCAAAGGGCCGCCGCCATCGAGAGTGCCGTGCAGAGCCATGCCGATGCCTTCGGCCGCAGCGTCGATGCTTCGATGGAACGGCTCGACGGCGTGCTCGGCGCCCGCGCCGAGGAGATCGGCGGAACGCTCGACCGCCGCTGCCAGGACATCGAGGCGGCACTCGCCAGCAGCCTCGACGCACTCCGGGCGACACTGGATACCGCCATGGCGGACCTGCAGGGTACGGTGGGCACACGCGGTGGCGAAGTCGAGTCCGCGCTGCGTGACAGGATCGAGGGCCTGACGGCGTCGGTCGGCACCCGGATGGACGAGATGACGGCGGCCCTCGATGGCCGCGTCCGCCGCATGTCCGAGGTTCTGGCCCAGCGTTCGGGCGAGTTGCGCCAGTTGTTCGATCGCGAAGGCCATCAGTTGGTGGAGCTCCTCTCCGCAAGGGGTGGAGACGTCGCGCAGGCGCTGGCCGGAGCGGGTGATACCGTGGTCCAGACCATCGACGAACGCGCCGACCACCTCCTGACGAGCCTCGACGGACGGCTCTCGCACCTCGACGCCCGAGTAACGGGCTTCGACGACAAGCAGGCCGAGATCGCCTCGGCGATGGACCGCGCGGGCACCAGCTTGCGCGAGGCGCTCGACCGTGCCGCCAGCCGCTCGCTGTCGGCCGTGGCCACCACCAACGATGAACTCCGCCAGGGCTTGGGTGCCCTGATCGAGCGGCTGGAGCGAAGCAGCGGCGCCCTGTCGAGCGTAGTCGCCCGAGCCGGAACGGATCTTGGTGCGGTGGACAGCGCCTTCGGAGAGCGTGTCTCGGCCTTCACCCGATTGCTCGAAGACGTGGGTCATCAGATCGCCGACATGCGGGATTCCGCCGCGTCGGCCCTGACCGATGCCGAATCGGTCGGCGCCGCCTTCGAAGGTCGTCATCAGGCGCTGGCGGCTTCGGCGCAGAGCCTGCGTTCGACCCACCACGAAGTCGAGGCGGAGATAGATCGGCGCCGGCTGGCGCTCGAGGCGCTATCGTCGAGCATCGGCGATAAGGCGGCCGACCTCGACGCCACCATGGGACACTTCACCAGCCTCATCGACGGGTCTCTCCACGCTGCCGAACAGCGCGCCAGCGATCTCGGCGCCTATCTCGCCGAGACCGCCCAGGCGGCTTCGGCCTCGCTTGGAGAACATTTCGAGCAGGTCCGCTCGGCGACCGGCCAGGAAGGCGAGAAGGTCGCGGCGGCGCTGGAACAGGCTTATGGCCGAGCGATCCGCGATATGGAGCGCCTGTTCGGCGATGCCCTGAAGCGGTTCCGCGGCTCGGCCGGAGAGGTGCAGGAGATGGCGGGAGACATCGCCCGTCGCTTCGAGGAGGCTCGCGAGGATCTGCGACGCGCCACGATCGAACTGCCGCGCGAGACCGCCGATCAGGCCAAGGAGGTCCGCCGCGTCATCGGCCAGCAGGTCGAGGCGCTCGAGACCCTGACGGCGCTGATCACGCGGGTGGGCGACGACGCCGCCGACGCACCGGTCGACCGGCCGATGGCGCCCGCTCCCGCGCCAATTGCCAGCAGCCTTCCGGCGACCCTGGCCGCGCCGACGACAGGCCCGGCCCCGGCCGCCCGGACCAAGCGCGGCAACGGCTGGCTGTCGGATCTGCTCGCCAAGGTCGATCGCGACGATGCCGCCGAGGGGGCCGAGCCCGTTCCCCGGGAGGCTCCAGCCGTCGAACCTGCTCCGTCCGCGGCGCCTCCGATTCTCGCGGGCGAAGCGGGCGGCACCGCCGGAGCCCTCGCGGCGCTCGACGGCGTCGCGGCGAATATCGCGCGCCTCGTCTACGATACGGCGCTGATCGACGCCTGGAGCCGCCATGCCCGGGGCGAGCGGAACGTCTTCTCGGCGCAGCTCTACACCCCGGCCGGGCAGCAGAGCTTCGCGGAGATCCGTCGCCGCTATGACGCCGACGCGGATTTCCGCGACACGGTAGACCGCTACATCCGCGAATTCGAGCGCCTGCTCGGAGGCGCGAGCCGCAACGACCCGGATGGCAGCCAGGCGCGCGGCATCGTGGCGGCGGCGACCGGCAAGGTCTATGTGCTGCTGGCCCATGCGGCCGGGCGGCTCGGCTGAGCGATGCACCGCCGCGCCGTTTGACGATCGCGGTCGAGCGCCTGCCGCTCGCCCGTCCCTTCGCCATCGCGCGCGGCAGCCGAACCGAGGCAGTCGTCGTGGTTGTCACGATCGACAGCGCCGCGGGCTTCTCGGGCCGCGGCGAATGTGTGCCCTATGCCCGCTACGGCGAGACGCCGGAGAGCGTGGTGGGCGCCATCGGCTCGGTGCACGCCGCCGTCGAGGCGGGCGCCTCGCGCGGCGACATCCAGGACCTCCTGCCCGCCGGCGCGGCCCGCAATGCGCTCGATTGCGCGCTCTGGGACGTCGAGGCCAAGCGTCTCGGCATTCGGGCTTCGGCTCTGGCGGGCTGCACCGGGTGGCGCCGGTCGTCACCGCCTTCACGATTTCGCTAGGACCGACGGAAGCGATGCGGCGGGCCGCGGCGGACGCCGCCGAACGGCTTGTGCTGAAGACCAAGCTTGGCGGGGCGGATGACGAGGCGGCCCTCGCCGCCGTGCGGGACGCGGCGCCCGAGGCGACGCTGATCGTCGACGCCAACGAGGGCTGGACCGAGCCGGTCCTAGCGTCCCGGCTCGCCGCATGCCACCGCGCCGATGTGGCCATGGTGGAACAGCCCCTGCCGGCCGGGCATGACGCCATCCTGGCGCGGATCGCGCGTCCCGTTCCGGTCTGCGCCGACGAGAGCGCCCATGTGGCGGCTGATCTTGTCGCCCTTCGAGATCGCTACGACGCCGTGAACGTCAAGCTCGACAAGGCGGGCGGCCTGACGGCGGCGCTCGAAATGGTCGAGGAGGCCGAGCGGCTCGGCTTCGGCGTGATGGTCGGCAGCATGCTGGGCTCGTCGCTCGGCGTTGCCCCTGCCCTGCTGCTGACGCCCCGCGCCCGCTTCGTCGACCTCGACGGCCCCCTCCTCCTGGCACGCGACCGCGATCCCGGCCTGCGCTACGACGGGTCCGTGGTGCTCCCGGCCGAGCCGGAGGTGTGGGGATAAGCAGCCGCCGCTCATCCCTGCGGATGCGGGATCCAGCGCTCAACGACGGCCGAAGGTCGACAATATTGTACCCGCTCCAAGGGCGGGCTGAGCAGCGGGATCAGGTCGGCCTCCGGCCGAACTTCTTACGCTGGATCCCAGCCTGCGCGGGATGAGCGGTGGGGTCAACCAACCACCGAATGCGCCCTAGCTAATCCATCACGGCCGCTTTGAGGATACACACCATCGTGGCATGGGCCGGGGCCGTGCCGACATTGCGGATGACGTGGGCGCGGTCGCAACGATAGCGCAGCGTGTCGCCCGCTTTGGCGCGCTCGACCCGGCCTCCGACCGAGACCTCCAACTCGCCGTCGAGAACTGACAGGGACTCGATCGAGCCGCGCTGATGGGCATCCGACTCGAGCAGCCCGCCCGGGTCGGCGTGAAAATCGTACCATTGCAGCCATTCGACGGTCTTGATCCAGCCGATGATGGCCAAGCGGCATTTTCCGTCGTCGGAAACCAGCATGGGCATGTCGGTCCGCGCCGTCTTCTCGACGAAAGGCTCGTCCTCGGTACCCTGCAGCACCTTGTCGATCGAGACATCGAGGGCTTGGGCCAGGCGCCAGATGGTCGCCAGCGTCGGGTTGGTCTCGTTGCGCTCGATCTGGCTGATGATCGACTTCGCCACGCCGGACTGTTCGGACAGTTCCGACAGCGACAGGCTGTAGGCCTTGCGCAGGCGCTGCACGGTTCGGCCAAGTTGGCCCGAAAGCGCCACCGCTCCCGCCTCCAGCGCCTTCGCCTTGTCCCTGCCCTCGACACCCACGGCAGTCGCCTCCTCGTTCCGTCCGGCTTGATAAACGATTTTGTTCGCAATATCGAACGCTATCGGCGAGGCGTCTCTAGTTTCGGCATTTGGCAGTCTCGGGAGTTTTATCCTCTCCCGCCTGACGACCGAGGTCATGCGGCGTTGCACCAAAGTCACCCTCGTCGAGCTTCTGTCGGTGCCCGATTGCGGCGTCGCGGGCGGACCGTCATTATCCACAGGCCGTCACACAGGCGCCACGCAAGCGGGACTATGAGAGTCACACCATCGCGAGTTGCTCTTCCAGGCCCCTCTCGCGGACCGAGCCGTCATCCGTCGGACGCCGACGCCAGTCCATCGCCAGCGTCGACGAAGGAGCGCCGAGCACCGTGATGTCACAGAAGACCGCCCATTATCGGACGCTGTTCATCTCGGACCTGCATCTCGGCACGCGCGGGTGCCAGCACCACCTCATCGTCGATTTCCTCAAGCACAACGACGCCGACACGATCTACCTCGTCGGTGACATCATCGACGGCTGGAAGCTGAAGTCCGGCTGGTATTGGCCGCAGGGCCACAACGACGTGGTGCAGAAGCTCCTGCGCAAGGTGCGCAAGGGCGCCAGGATGGTCTACATCCCGGGCAACCATGATGAGTTCGCCCGGGAGTATATCGGCATGACCTTCGGCGGCGTCGAAGTCATGCGCACCGCGGTGCATACCACCGCCGATGGGCGTCAGTTCTTCGTCACCCATGGGGACGATTACGACATCGTGGTGCGCAACGTGCGCTGGCTGGCCCATCTCGGAGACTGGGCCTACACGACCGCCATCGCGCTGAACACGGTCTTCAACATCGTGCGCCGGCGCCTAGGCTTCCCCTACTGGTCGTTTTCGGCCTGGGCCAAGCTGAAGGTCAAGAACGCCGTCAATTTCATCGGCGACTTCGAGGAGGTGGTGGCGCAGGACGCGGTGAAGCACGGGGTCGACGGTGTCATCTGCGGTCATATCCACCACGCCACGATGCGCGACATCAAGGGCGTGACCTACGTCAATACGGGCGACTTCGTGGAATCCTGCTCCTTTGTGGCCGAGCATCGCGACGGGCGGCTCGAAGTTCTGCACTGGCTGACGCTGGGCGGCGAAGCCGTCGTGACGGAGGTTAACCCGACCGAGCCCGCCATCGCGGTCGATGGGGAGGCCGCCCAGGCCGCCGCCTGATGCGGATCCTTGTCGCCACGGATGCCTGGCACCCCCAGGTCAATGGTGTCGTGAGGTCGATCGAGGCTTTGAGGCGCGAGGCTGCGTTGCTGGGATCCGACGTGGTGATCAGCTCACCGGAGGGTTGGCCCACCATGGGCCTGCCGACCTATCCGGACATCCGCCTGGCGCTGGTCTTCGCGTCGCAACTGGGTCCGCGTATCGAGGCCGAACAGCCCGATCACGTCCATATCGCCACGGAAGGCCCGATCGGGCTCGCGGCGCGACGCCATTGCCTGCGCGTCGGACGGATCTTCACGACCAGCTATCACACGCATTTTCCGGACTATCTCGCGGCTCGCGCTCCCGTGCCGAGAGGTCTGTCCTATGCGTGGCTGCGGCATTTCCACAATGCCGGCCGCGGCGTGATGGTGTCGACCCCGAGCGTCGCCGACGAGTTGAAGCGCCGGGGCTTCACCCGGGTCATGCGGTGGTCGCGCGGCGTCGACCACACGCTCTTCCACCCGCGCGGGACGTCGGTGCTGGATCTCCCCGGCCCGATCTTCCTCTATGTCGGTCGGGTTGCCGTGGAGAAAAGCGTCGAGGATTTCCTGGCCCTCGACCTGCCCGGCACCAAGGTCGTGGTCGGCGACGGTCCGGCACGGGCCGAGCTTGAGGCGCGCTATCCCGAGACTCGTTTCCTCGGCACGCTCACGGGGGAAGCCCTGGCGGCGACTTATGCCAGTGCCGACGTTTTCGTCTTTCCGAGCCGCACCGACACGTTCGGCATCGTCATGCTGGAAGCCCTGGCGAGCGGCCTGCCGGTGGCCGCCTATCCGGTATCCGGGCCGCGCGACGTGATCGGGGGCAGCGACGCCGGCGTGCTCAGCGACGATCTCGGAGAGGCCTGCCGGTCGGCATTGAAGATCCCACGCGAGCGGGCCCGGGCCTTCTCGCTCGATTACACCTGGTCGGCCAGCGCCCGGCAGTTCCTCGCCAATGTGGTGCGGGTGCGGACGGGAGTGGCGGCTTGAACGCAACGACACCGGCCTGGATCGTCCTCGCGGTGGCGGGGCTGCTCGAAGTCGCCTGGTCCTATGCGATGAAGCAGTCGCAGGGCTTCACCCGGCTCTGGCCCAGCGTGGCGACGGTCGTGGCGGCGGGGGCGAGTTTCGTCCTTCTGTCCTACGCGCTTCGCGTTCTGCCGCTCGGCACCGCCTATGCGGCCTGGACCGGGATCGGTGCGCTCGGCGCTTTCGTGCTCGGCATTGCGGTGCTGGGCGAGCCCGCCTCAGCCTTGCGCCTGGGCAGCGCCGCCCTGATCCTCCTCGGTCTCCTTGGGTTGAAACTCACCTCCGGCGACTGACCCGCCAGGATGCCGGTTCGCCGCCCGCAAACGTGGCGGTCTTGCGGCAGCAGCCTCACCATCACCATATCGGATCCGGCGGGGATTTCGCTCCGCCTCGCAGGCCGATCATGACGACCCCGTCTTCCCTTCTCCGCCGCTCCCTCCATGCCGTCGCGCTCCTGCTCGCCTTGGCAACGGTGATGCCGTTGGGCACCACCATGGCCGATGCACGGGCGGGAAGCGGCTTCTCCTTCGGGTCGCGGGGGGCCCGGACCTTCTCGGCTCCGGGCTTCACCCGCACGGCGCCCGGAGGCGCGGCCCCCATCCAGCGCAGCGAGACGCCTCAGTCCGGCTTCGGCGCACCGACCGGGGCATCCCCCTCGCGCGGCTTCGGCTTCGGCTCGGGCCTCGCGGCGGGCCTGCTCGGCGCCGGTCTCTTCGGCCTGCTGAGTGGGCACGGCGGCTTCGGCCTCCTGCCGCTGTTGCTGATCGGCGGCCTGATCTGGTTCGCCCTGCGCGCTTTCCGCAACCGGGCTCCCGGTCTTGCCAGTGGCCCGATGTTCCGCGGCGCTCCTGCCGCGGGCTTCGGCGGGCCGCTCGGCGGCAGCGGCCCGGGCCAGCGCCCTAATACGGCCCCTCTGCCCATCACCCCCGCGGATTTCGATGCCTTCGAGAGCACGCTGGTCGACATCCAGACCGCCTACGGGCGCGAGGACGTCACCGCCCTCGGCCGCCTCGTGACCCCGGAGATGCTGCGCAACTTCGACCGGGACCTCGCGGCCAATCGCTCCCGCGGCGTCCACAACGACGTCACAGATCCGCGTCTGGTCCAGGGCGATCTCGCCGAATCCTGGCGCGAGGGATCGACCGACTACGCCACCGTGGCGATGCGCTTCTCGCTGCGCGACGTGACGGTGGAGCGGGCCAGCGGGCGGATCGTGGCAGGAGACCCCGCGCGTCCGACCGAGTCGACTGAGCTCTGGACGTTCCGGCGCGACCGCGGCGGTCCCTGGCTGCTCTCCGCCATCCAGCAAGGGCGTTAAGATCAACAAGGGCTGCAGCAACGGACCAAGGCCCGTTGCGTTCAGTCCCGTTCGACACCTGTGAGAGACCTATGCCCAAGCAGGATCCCCACGATTGGATGTGGGCCGAAGCCGTCGCCATGCTGGCCCGCGCCGAACAGTCCCATGGACGGTCCGAGCGTCCCGCGATCGGGTCCTCGCCGCGCCGGGCGCCGCGAGCTGCCGCTTGGACCCCCGCCGTTGATGTCATCGAGACAGAGTCTGCCGTCATGATCCTGGTGTCGCTGCCCGGTGTCTCGCCGGACGCCGTCGAGGCGTCGCTCGAGGGCGAAAGCGTTCTAGTATCGGGTCGCCGGACCCTACCGCCTGAATTGCAGACCGCGGTGATCCACCGACTGGAGCTGCCCATGGGGCGGTTCGAACGACGCATTCCCATCCCACCGGGCCGCTACGACGGCGTGCGACGGACCACGCGCGATGGCTGCCTGCTGATCAGCCTGCATAAGGCCTGAGACCATGACCGATAGAGATCTTCCCGAGGCCATTCCCCTGGCCGACCGTCCCTCCGGGGGCGCTCGCCAGTCGGTGTTCGACATTCCCTCCCCGGCAACGTCCGAGACTGGCTCTGCGCCGCAGCAGCCCGGCGCCGAAGCCTCGATCGAGACGTTGATCATCCTGCCGGTGCGCGACTTCGTGCTGTTTCCCGGCACGGTGTTCCCCATCGCGCTCGGCCGGGCCGGCTCTATCGCGGCCGCCCAGCAGGCGGTTCGCGAGGAGAAGCAGATCGGCATCCTGATGCAGCGCGATGCGTCCAAGCAGGAGCCGTCGGCCGCGGATTTCCACTCCTTCGGCACGATCGCCAACGTGCTCCGCTACATCTCGACGCCGGATGGCCAGCACCACGTCGTGGTGCAGGGCGAGTCGCGCTTTCAGATCGAGGAGTTCCTGCACGAGCAGCCCTTCGTTCGAGCTCGCGTGCGCCTCGTGGTCGAGCCCGAACAGCGCTCGTCGGACATCGAAGCGCGCTTCATGAACCTGAAGCATATGGCGCTCGAAGCGCTGCAGCTCCTGCCGCAGGCCCCGGCCGATCTCGTCGGCGCCGTGCAGGGTGCGACCAGCCCCTCGCAGCTGACCGACCTCGTGGCCGCCTATCTCGACTTCGAAGCCGAGAAGAAGCAGGAGCTGATCGAGACGATCGATCCGGTGGCCCGCATCGACAAGGTGACAACGATCCTGGCGCATCGCCTCGAAGTGCTGCGCCTCACGGCCGAGATCGGGCGCCAGACCAAGGCGACCTTCGACGATCGCCAGAAGGAAGCCGTACTGCGCGAGCAGATGGCGGCGATCCAGAAGCAGCTTGGTGAAGGCGACGCCGGCCGCGCCCAGGAGGTCGCCGACCTCACGGACGCGATCGGCAAGGCCGGGATGCCGCTCGACGCCGAGACCGCGGCCCGCAAGGAGCTCCGCCGCTACGAGCGTTCCTCCGACGCGTCGCCCGAGTCCGGCATGATCCGCAACCACCTCGACTGGATGGTGGAACTGCCCTGGGCTCTCGCCGACGAGAAGCCGATCGACGTTCCGGAGGCGCGGCGGATCCTCGACGAGGACCATTTCGGCCTGGCCAAGATCAAGAGCCGCATCGTCGAATATCTGGCGGTGCGCAAGCTCGCCCCGAACGGCAAGGCGCCGATCCTGTGCTTCGCCGGACCGCCCGGCGTCGGCAAGACGTCGCTCGGCCAGTCGATCGCCCGCGCCATGGGCCGGCCCTTCGTGCGCGTCAGCCTCGGCGGCGTGCATGACGAGGCGGAGATCCGGGGCCATCGCTCGACCTATATCGGTGCCTTGCCGGGCAACATCATCCAGGGTCTGCGCAAGGCCGGCGCGCGCAATTGCGTGATGATGCTCGACGAGATCGACAAGATGGGGCGCGGTGCGCAGGGCGACCCTTCGGCCGCCATGCTGGAGGTGCTCGACCCCGAGCAGAACGCGACCTTCCGCGACAATTACATTGGCACGCCGTTCGACCTGTCGCGTGTCGTCTTCATCGCCACCGCCAACATGCTGGACACGATCCCCGGCCCGCTGCGCGACCGCATGGAGATCATCCAGCTCGCCGGCTACACGCAGGCCGAAAAGCTCGAGATCGCCCGCCGCTACCTGTTGGACCGCCAGAGGCGCGCCAATGGGCTCAGTGCCGAGACCGTCGAGGTCCCGGACGAGACGCTGCGGACGATCATCGGGAGCTACACGCGCGAATCCGGCGTGCGCAATCTCGAGCGGGAGATCGGCGCCGTGCTGCGGCATGCCGCCGTGCGGATCGCGGAGGGCACCGACACGCACGTCACCGTGCGGCCCGAAGACTTGGCCAAGATCCTCGGGGGAACGCGGTTCGAGAGCGAGGTCTCGATGCGGACCGGCCTGCCCGGCGTCGCCACGGGCCTGGCCTGGACGCCCGTCGGGGGAGAGATCCTGTTCATCGAGGCGACGCGCTCGCAAGGGCGTGGCGGACTGACCCTCACGGGCCAACTCGGCGACGTCATGAAGGAATCGGCGCAGATCGCGTTGAGCCTCGTGCGCAACCGTTCGGCGTCGCTGGGCATCGATCCCAAGACGCTCGAAGGCGCCGACATCCACGTCCATGTGCCGGCCGGCGCCACGCCCAAGGACGGGCCCTCGGCCGGTGTCGCCATGACCATGGCGCTGGTGTCGCTGCTGACCGGCCGCCCGGTCCGCCACGACACCGCCATGACGGGCGAGGTGTCGCTGCGCGGTCTCGTCATGCCGGTCGGTGGCATCAAGGAGAAGGTTTTGGCGGCCGCGGCGGCCGGGATCACCCGCGTATTGCTGCCGGCCCGCAACCGGCGCGACTACGACGACATCCCGGAGGATGTGCGGAATGCGTTGGAGTTCGTCTGGCTCGAGCGAATCGACGAGGCCGTCGAGGCGGGACTGGAAGCGCGGGACAGCGAGTCGTTCACGGCTGCCGACCGGGGACACTGACGAACGACGCCCTGCTGCTTGCAGGGCGTCGATGCGCGGTCGGTAGGTGCGCCGGCCTGCGCCGTCGCCTATATGTGCGCCAATCATGTCTTATGCCGTCAAAGAGATCTTCTACACCCTGCAGGGTGAGGGCCGCCACGCCGGTCGCGCCGCCGTCTTCTGCCGGTTCGCGGGCTGCAACCTGTGGAGCGGCCGCGAGGCCGATCGCGCCTCGGCCGCTTGTAGCTTCTGCGACACCGACTTCATCGGGCTCGACGGACCGGGCGGCGGACGCTTCGCCGATGCCGAGGCGCTGGCCGACGCCGTCTCCAACGCCTGGACGGGTGCTCCCGACAATCGCCTCGTCGTGTTGACCGGCGGCGAGCCCCTGCTCCAGGTCGATCCGGCGCTGGTCCGGGCGCTGCACGCCAGCGGCTTCGAGATCGCGGTCGAGACCAACGGAACGATTCCAGCGCCGTCCGGCCTCGATTGGATCTGCGTCAGCCCGAAGGGCGCGGCGCCACTGGTGCTCGAGCAGGGCGACGAACTGAAGCTCGTCTTTCCGCAACCCGCTGCCCCGCCGGAGCGCTTCGCGGATTTGCGCTTCGCGCATTTCATCCTGCAGCCGATGGACGGGCCCGATCAGGCCGCCAATACGGAAGCCGCCGTCAGGTTCTGCATGGCGAACCCGCATTGGCGACTGGGACTGCAGACCCACAAGTTCTTGGGGATCGCCTGATGGCCGGACAGGATGCGGATCGCGCCATCGTACTTTTTTCAGGCGGGCAGGATTCGACGACCTGCCTCGCCTGGGCGCTCGATCGGTTCGGCACGGTCGAGACCGTGGGTTTCGACTACGGGCAGCGCCACCGGGTCGAGCTTGATGTCAGGGCGCCGCTGCTGGAGCGGCTCGCTGCGGAGTTCCCCGCCTGGACGGGCCGGCTCGGCGCCGACCACCTGCTCGACCTCGCCGTCCTCGGCCAGCTGAGCGACACAGCGCTGACCCGCGACGTCGCGATCGCTATGGGCGACAACGGCCTGCCGACGAGCTTCGTGCCGGGGCGCAACCTGCTGTTCCTCACCTTCGCGGCGGCTTTGGCCTACCGGCGCGGCATCAAGCACATCGTGACCGGCGTCTGCGAGACCGATTACTCCGGCTATCCCGACTGCCGCGACGATACAGTGAAAGCCATGCAGCTTGCCCTCAACCTCGGCATGGAGGCGCGCTTCGTGCTGCACACGCCGTTGATGTGGATCGACAAGGCCGAGACCTGGCGCCTCGCGGAGCGCCTCGGCGGCGCGCCGCTCGTCGACATCGTGCGCGACGACACCCACACCTGCTATCAGGGCGACCGGACCCACCGCCACGACTGGGGTTTCGGCTGCGGCACCTGCCCGGCCTGTGAGCTCCGGGCGAAGGGGTACCGCGAGTTTCGGGCCGAGGCGTAATGTGACGGCATGGCAGGGTGCACCGCGCTGTTCTTTCCATGGAAATCTATCGACAGTTCGGCGCGCTGATCCCTCCCCGGAACCGGAAGGGTGTCGCTGCGGAGCGGTGACGGATGGGGTGAACCGCCACGTCGGAGTGGTACTTCGCGCCACACGACGGCTCCAGTCGACGCTCCGCGTCAATACCCGGTGCCCGTTCCGGAGAAGGAGCGCGGCCTCGCTCGGCGTATGAGCTTTCGCTGCGTTTCCAACGTGGCCCGTCCTGCTCTACTGAGCTTTGACGCATCTCCATTCGATGCGGCTTAAGGAGGGCACGGACCCATGTTGTTCACGCTCGCCATGCTGCTCGCCGCCGCCGTGCTGCTGGTGCCCGTCTCGCGCCGGCTCGGGCTCGGCAGCGTGCTCGGCTATCTGGTGGGCGGGGCATTGATCGGCCCATCGGCCCTCGGCCTGATCACGGATGTCCAGGCCATCGCCGATGTCTCCGAACTCGGCGTCATCATGCTGCTGTTCCTCATCGGGCTCGAAGTGCGGCCGCGCCGGCTTTGGGTGATGCGGCGCGCCGTCTTCGGCCTCGGCTCGGCCCAGGTGGTGATCACCGGTGCCGCCCTGGCGCTCTGCGTCCATGGCTTCGGCGCCGGATGGGCCTCGGCGGCGGTGATCGGCGCGGGTCTCGCCCTGTCGTCGACCGCCATCGTCCTGCCCATGCTGACAGAAAGCGGCCTGCTCGGGCTCCCCTCCGGCCGCAGCACCTTCGCGGTGTTGCTGTTCCAGGATCTCGCCTTCGTGCCCCTCGTCGCCGTCGTCCCCTTGCTGGCGGGCAGCGGCCTGCCGCACACGGTGTCGCTCGAAGGTCTGCCGTGGCTCGCCGTCGCCCGCGCTGCCGGCGCCATTGCGGTGATCCTTGTCGGCGGACGCTTCCTCATGCGCCCGGTGTTCAGGGCCATCGGAGGGACCAAGACCCCGGAGGTCTTCACCGCCCTGGCCCTCCTCGTCGTCGTGGGCACGGCGGCGCTGGCCCATGCGGCGGGGCTGTCGACGTCGCTCGGCGCCTTCCTGGCCGG
Organism: Janthinobacterium lividum; assembly: GCA_050920985.1. GTDB lineage: Bacteria > Pseudomonadota > Alphaproteobacteria > Rhizobiales > Beijerinckiaceae > Lichenihabitans. Next base: position 57,963 of record JBPBQY010000087.1, read on the forward strand.
CGTGCTTCTCTCTGAATCCGAATACCGCCACGAGGTGAAGGCCAACGTCGACCCGTTCGAAGGCCTGCTGCTCGGGTTCTTCTTCCTGTCGGTCGGTATGGCGGCGAACCTCGGCCTGGCGTGGCGCGAGCCGGGCCTCTTCACCGTGGCGGTGCTGGGCTTTGTGGTGGTGAAGACTGCCGTAGCCTTCGGGCTGGCCCGCCTCGGCCGCCTCGACACGGTATCGGCCCTGCGCTTCTCGCTCTCGCTGTCGCAGGGCAGCGAGTTCAGCTTCGTGCTCTTCGGCGCCGCGGTGGCGGCCGGCGTGATGGTGCAGGGCGACTCCGAGCGCGCCACGCTCCTGATCGCCCTCTCGATGGCGGCCACCCCGGTGCTCTTCGCCCTGTCGGAGCGCTTCCTCGTGCCGCGGCTACAGCCTCCGTCGCAGCGGGTTTTCGAGCCCATCGAGGACGAGGGTACGCCCGTGATCATCTGCGGCTTCGGCCGCGTCGGCCAGATCGTCGGCCGAACCCTGCGCATGCGGGAGATCGCCTTCACGGCGCTGGAACAGGATCCCGAGCAGCTCGACGTCGTCCGCCGCTTCGGCCAGCGCGTCTTCTACGGCGACCCGACGCGGCTCGAGGTGCTGCGCGCCGCGGGCGCCGACCATGCCAAGCTGCTCGTCGTCACGCTCGCCGACATGGAGGCGTCGCTCGCCGTGATCGACGTGGCCCGCCGCAATTTCCCGAACCTGAAGATTGTCGCCCGCGCCCGCAACCGGCGCCACGTCCACCTGATGATGGACCGCGGCATCGATCGCTTCGTCCGCGAGACCTTCCTGTCCAGCCTGGCCCTGAGTGAAATGGTGCTCCAGGACATCGGCATTGCGCCGGATGATGTGCGCCGCACCGTGGAGCTGTTTCGCGAGTATGACGAACGGAGCCTGCGGGACAGCCACGCCTACTACACGGACGAGAAGCAGCTCATCCAGAACGGCCGGCAGACCGCCGATGAACTCGCCGGGCTGCTGGAGGCCGACCGTCAGCGGCAATTGCAGAGCTGACGCGCCTGTTCAGGGGATGGAGACTGGATCAGAACCGCGTTCCGCGATGGACCATCTCGCCGCGGTAGACGATGGAGCCGGCCTCGTCCCGCGTACTGCATTCGAAGGAGCGGACTTCGCCATTCGGCAAGTCCCGCTGAGCCAGGCGTGTCAGGAGCGAGCCGACGTATTTGCAGGCGGTCTCGATATCGGGAAGCTCCATCCCGATGGCATCCTGCGTGGAGGCCTCAGCGTCTCTCGTGTCGAAGAAGTACCGCGGCATGTCGCTCGCTCCCTTCGCAGACTCGCACTCGACCCGACTACGGCATCGCTTGCCAGGGCATCGTTGCGGTGACATTCGCCCTCACACGATCCTGAACGGAGCGCATTTACATTTGCCTTGCTGTCGCTGGACAAATGGAGCAATCGCGCAAGAAGCTCTCGTTCAAGCATCGCCGACCGGCAGAACTAACCAGGCGGAAGACGCGCCGGTTCGCTCCACTCGCTACGGATGATGAGTGTCGCTCTAAAGCAAGGTTCTCCACCCCCGCACCGGACCAACACCGAAATGTCGCGACGGTCGCCTCTCGGGAGCCTGTTACGAGCGATATCGGGAAGTAGCGACAAGGCCTGCTCGCTGGCTTCGAGGTCATCGGCGAGTTCGATCCCCCATTCATCGGCGACCGACTGTTCATCATCGACGACATCGAAGTAGTAGAGGGGCATGGTCCGTCTTCAGCCGTTGCAGCGGGGGTGCGGTAGCCCTCGGGTGCCGCAATCGTCGCCTTGCGCCGCGGCGTTCTCGGCCGAGAAACCGTTGCCGATCCAGAGCCAGCCGTCGAGGGCCGGCTTGCCCTCGGCCCTAAGCGTCCTGATCCCGTTCTGCGTGATGACGCATCCTTCGATCGGGACAGGGGGATGCCGGCGCGGCTGCACTGACGATGCGCTACCACTTGCATCGCGTCCGCCAGCGTCTCACCGACGACCAGCGGAATCTGTAAGTGCTCAGTGCGGCCGGATGCCGAGGTCGATCACGCGCTGGTAATGCTCGATCCACAGTCGGATCATGCGCGTGAACAGACCCTCGGTCGGGGCAGCGGAGACCGTTCGGTCGGGCGCGATCGGAAAGTAGGTCATGGTGCCGTCTCCGGGCAAAGGTGGGACTCGAAGGTCCAAGGATCGTCTTGTTCGATGCCCCTCAGAATGGCTGTGTTTGTGCAGTGCAGCAATTTACAATGGGACAGCCGAGCCATGCCTCGATTGCATGAAGCGATCGTCACCGCTGTCTTGGATCAGGCGGTGCCCGCGCGTCGCGAGATGCGGCCGACGAAGTCCTGCGTACGCTTCACCGTCGGACGCTCGAAGATCACCTCGGGCGTGGCGATTTCCTGGATCCGCCCATCGGCCATGAAGGCCACGCGATGCGAGACGTCGCGCACGAAGCTCATCTCGTGCGACACGATCAGCATGGTGATCTTGTCGGAGGCGAGTTCGCGGACCGTATCCAGCACCTCGCCCACGCGCTCGGGATCGAGCGCCGACGTCACCTCGTCGAGAAGCAGGATCTCGGGGCGGAGGCAGAGCGCGCGGGCGATGGCGACGCGCTGCTGCTGCCCACCGGAGAGTTGGTCCGGATAGGCGTGGAGCTTGTCGCCGAGCCCGACGCGCTCGAGCAGCAAACGGGCCTCGGCCTCCACCTCGCGCCGGTCGCGCTTGCGGATGGTGACCGGCGCCACGGTGACGTTGCGCAGCACGTCCATGTTGCCGAAGAGATTGTACTGTTGGAACACGATGGCGAGCCGGTCGCGCGCCGCCTTCACGGAGCGGCGATCGGCATAATCGATCGTCTGGCCACCCAGTGCGACGCTACCTCGCTCGGGCGGCAAGAGGCCGGTGATGACGCGCAGCAGCGTGCTCTTGCCCGAGCCCGAGGGGCCGATCAGGCTGACGATCTCGCCGCGCTCGACCTGGAGGTCGATACCGTCGAGAACCTGCAGGTCACCATAGCGCGCCGCGAGGCCGCGGATGTCGAGATGCGCCAATGCGACTCTCCAGATGCGACCCGAGCCGGGCCAGGGGATACGAGATCACGAAATAGAGGACCAGCACCGTCCCGTAGACCAGGAAGGACGAGAAGCCCTTGGTGTTGAGGATCTTGCCGGCATCGGTGAGCTCCAGGACGCCGATCTGGGAGGCCAGCGCCGTATCCTTGATGAACAGCACGAAATAGCCGAACACCGGCGGAAGGATCAGTGGCCAAGCCTGCGGAAGCGCCACGAGCCGCAGCCTCTGCCAGGGCGTGAAGTTCATCACGGCCGCAGCCTCGATCTGCGCTGGCCTGACCGATGCCAGGCCGGAGCGGATGATCTCGCCCACGAAGGCGGTGGAGATCACCGATGTGGCGATCAGCGCAACCGTCAGCGGGGCGAGGTCGAGCCCGACGACCTGGGCTCCGAAGAAGAACAGCATCAGGGTGACCAGGAAGGGCACGCGCCGCACGACTTCGGCGTAAAGCAGCGCCAGGACCCGCAGCGGCAGGAAGGGCCAGGACCTTGTGCCCCGCGCCAATGCCAGGCCGAAGCCGAAGACGAGCCCCGCCGCGCAGCCGACCGTAGAGAGCAGCAGCGTGGTCGCCGCCGCCTCGGCGAAGAGGAGGAGGTTGTAGGGCGTGAAGACGCGCGGGACCTCGGAGAGGATCTGGCCGAGCATCACAGCACCGGAATGCGGGCGCGGAACAGGCCGCGCCCGACAAGCGCCAGCACGGCGGTCGCCGCGAAGGTCACGCCGACGTAGAGCACGGCCACGAGAGTGAAGACCTCGATCGAGCGGAAGGTGGTCGAGTTCACGTTGAAGGCGCGGCCGGTCAGTTCCTCGACGCCGAAGATCGCCGCCATGGAGGTCCCGAGCGTCATCAGGATGTACTGGTTGGTGAGCGGCGGCATCAGCACCTTGAAGACGTGCGGCAGGATCACGTGGCGCAGCATCTGCATCCGGCCCATGCCGAGCGTCTCGGCGGCGTCGATCTCCTGGCGATGCACCGAGGCGAGGCCGGCGCGCAGGATCTCTGTGAAATAGGCGCCGGCATTGAGCGTCATGCCGATCAGCACGGCAGGGAATGGATCGAGGACGATGCCGAAATCCGGCAGCCCGTAGAAGATCACGTAGATCTGCACGAGTTGCGGCGTGTTGGTGAAGAACACAACGTAGCCGCGGATCAGGCCCGAGAGCAGCCGCCCGCCGCCCTGCCGGCCGAGGGCACCCGCCATGCCGATCACCATCCCGCCGCAGAAGGCCAGCACACTGAGTTCCAGGCTGATCAACGCCCCGCCCAGGAAGTACGGCAGGTAGGGCGTGATCTGGTTGTAGTGCAGGACGTAGTGCATCGGCGGCGGGTCGGCGTCCTAGAGCAGATCGCGATCAGGTGGGATCACCTGATCGCGTGAAGATGCTCAATGAAGTAGAGAGCTGCGGCCGCGAGCCAAGGCGAGCGGCGATGACTCTAGAAGTAGGGTGAGAACGGCACGGGGTAGACCATGTCGATGCCGAACCACTTCTTGTAGGTCGTGGCGACGAAACCCGTCGTCTGCAGCTGGAACAGGGCTGTGTTGACCCACATCCGCAGGGCGTCGTTGCCGCGCGCGATGCCGATGCAATCATAGTCGATGTCCGCGCGCTTGTCGGTGATGAGCTTGGTCGGAGCCGGGTAGTTCTTGGCGTACTGACCGATGTAGTCGACCACATCGACGATGGCGTCGCCGCGCCCCTGGAACAGGGACTTGACCGCGTCGGGATAGTTGTCGACGAGGGTCACCTGGGCCTTCGGCAGATGCGTCTTCACGAATTCCACGGGCGTCGTACCCCGCACCTCGACGAGGTGGACGTCGTTCGAGTTCAGGTCGTCCATTGTGGTGTAGGGCTTCGACGCCAGAGTCAGGGCGCTGATGGCTTCCGTCTGCAGCGGCACCGAGAAATCGATCACCTTGGCGCGGTCGGGCGTGCGCGTCAGGGCACCCATCACGATGTCGGCCTTGCCGGTAACGAGATAGGGCACCCGGTCGGCCGAGTTCACCTGAACTACCGAGACGTCCACGCCGAGCATCGCGGCGATCTTCGTGGCGATGTCGACATCGAAACCCTCGATCTGGTTCTTGTCGTCGAAACGGCCGAGCGGGGGCAGGTTCGGGTTGATCCCTACGACGATCTTCTTCGCAGACAGGATCTCGTCGAGGCTATGCGCCTGAGCCACACCCGGCGCCATCGCCAACCAGGCCGCACCGGCCAGCCAGACCATCGTCTTCAACGCGCCCATGGTGTCCCTCTTCTCAGAATGATCGTCGCGACGTCTAACCGGCTCTGTATCTGCCCGACGAATTTGCATCGCCGCACTCATCGGTATATTGATCGTATACCGTTCATTTGCCGAGACAAGCATGGCGTGGTTCGCGAGTCAATCAAGGGGGAACACGACACCGGACCTGCGCGAAGCAGAGCTCGACCGCGGTCTTCCGCTCGCCTTTACCTTCGATGGTGCGCCGGTGCGAGGCTATGCTGGCGAGAGCGTGGCGGCGGCGCTTCTCGCCACAGGCCTCCCTCTCCTGCGGCGAAGCCCAAGAGAGGGCGCGCCGCGTGGCGCCTTCTGCTGGATGGGCATCTGCCAGGAATGTACCGTCGTGATCGACGGACATCGCCGTCCCGCCTGCCGTACGCCGGTGACGCAAAATCTGACCGTTCTGTCGGGCACGATCGCGTGACGGACACCTGCGACCTCCTCGTCATCGGCGGCGGGCCGGCCGGGGTCGAAGCCGCCGTGGCGGCAGCCGAGGCGGGCCTCGCGGTCGTCCTGGTCGACGAAGCGGCCGTGGCCGGCGGGCAGGTCTATCGGGCCCGCCCGGCGGGCTTTCGCGGCGCTGCCGCGACGCCGGAGAGCCGCGATGGCGACCGCCTCAGGGCGAGGCTCGAAGCGAGCCCCGTCGTGGCGGTCTTCGACCATGCCGTCTGGTCCGTGTCGCCGGGCTTTCGCGTCGACGCGCTCGGGCCCGGCGGCACCCGCTCCTGGACCACCCGGGCCGTGATCGCGGCCACCGGCGCGCAGGAGCGCGTCGTCCCCTTCCCGGGCTGGACCGAGCCCGGCGTCATCGGCCTCGCCGGCGCCACCATCCTCCTGAAGGCGCAGCATGTGCTGCCCGGCCGCCGCACGCTGGTGGCCGGCTGCGGCCCCCTGCTGCTCGCCGTCGCGGCGGGGTTGCTCAAGGCCGGAGGCGATGTCGCGGCGATCGTCGACCTGGCGTCGACGGGCGACTGGGCGTCGCGGCTGCCGAGTCTATCGGTCCGGCCCGACCTCCTGGCGCGCGGCGCCGGCTGGCTGGCGAAGGTAACGCGCGCCGGCGTACCGATCCTGTCGCGCCACGCGCTGCTTCGCGTCGAGCCGAGCGACGGCGGACTGCGGGCGGTCGTCGGCCCGGTCGACGCTGGACGGCGCCCGATCGACGGCCCCGAGCGAAGCTTCGACGTCGATGCCGTTGCGGTCGGTCACGGCCTGACGCCCTCGACCGACGTGACGCGGCTGCTCCGGGCCGAACATCTTTTCGAACCCGCCCGCGGTGGCTGGTTCGCCCGGCGCGACTGCGACGGTCGCACGGGCGTGGCGGGCCTCTCGGTCGCAGGTGACGGCGGTGGCATCGCCGGTGCCGCCGCTGCGGCGCTCGACGGGCGTCTCGCCGGCCTCGCGGTGGCCCGCGATCTCGGGGCGCTGTCGCCCGAGGCTCACCAAGCCGCGGCCACGCCGTTGCGCCGGCGATCCGCCCGGGCTCATCGCTTCGGCGAGGCCATGGGTGCCATGATGGCGCTGCGACCCGGCCAAGTCGACGCCATCCCGCAGGACACGGTCGTGTGCCGCTGCGAGGACGTCACTCGCGCCGAGATCGAGGCCGCCATGGCGCAGGGCGCCACCACCGCCAACCAGCTCAAGGCCTGGACGCGCTGCGGTATGGGACCCTGCCAGGGGCGGATCTGCGGCGACGTCGCCGGGGCACTCCTGGCCCGCGCGACCGGACGCCACGACGAGGTCGGGATGTTCACCGGGCGGACGCCGTTCCGGCCCCTGTCGCTGGATGCACTCGCGGGCGACTGTGCCTATGCCGACATCGCCCTCCCGCCACCCGCTCCGCTATGAGCGTCGCCGCACCGTCGCAGGTCTTCGACGCCGTCGTGATCGGCGCCGGCGCCATGGGGGCCACCACGGCGCTGCATCTCGCGCGAGGCGGAATGCGGACGGTGCTGGTCGACCGCGGCGAGATCTGCCGAGAGGCCTCCGGCGTCAATGCCGGCACCTTGACGCTGCACATGACCCGGGCGGCGCTGATCCCCTATGCCATGAAGGGGCGCGAACTCTGGATCGACGCGCCGCGCTGGCTGGGCTCAGACGTCGGGGCACGGTCGGCGCCGGGCCTGTCGCTGGCCTTCACGCCGGCCGAGCGGGACATGCTGGAAAAGCGCGCCGAGGCCCGCGCCGCCATGGGGGCGCCGATTCGCCTCGTCAGCCCACGCGAGGCGAGGGCGATCGAGCCCGGGCTCAACGCGGATGTGCTGGCGGCCGCCTTTTGCGAACTCGACGGCCACGTTACCGCCTATCTGACCGGCAAGGCCTACCGCTCGGCCTTGGTCGAGGCCGGCGCCACCCTGATGGAGCGGACCGCGGTCAGCGGGATCGACCGGTGCAACGGCCGCTTCACGATCTCCCTCGGCAGCGGTGGTCGCGTGGTGGCGCGACGTCTGGTGCTGGCTGGCGGCGTCTGGCTCGAGACCATGCTGGGTTGGCTCGGCCTCACGGTGCCGATCAAGTGCCTGGTCAACCAGCTCGTCGTTACCGAGCGGATGCGGCCGGTGATGCGCAGCGTTGTCGGCATCGCCAACGGCCTCCTGTCGCTGAAGCAGTTCGAGAACGGCTCGGTGCTGATCGGCGGCGGCTGGCAGGGGATCGGTGATCCCGTCCGGGGCGGCGTCGAGGCGATCCCCGACAACCTCGTCGGCAACATCCGCCTCGCTCGCCACGCCGTGCCTGCCCTTGGCGAGACGCGCGTGCTGCGCATCTGGCTCGGGCTCGAATCCGAGACCGCCGATGCCTTGCCGATGATCGGCGCCCTGCCGGGCATTCCGGAGGCCTACGCCATCGGCTGCGTCCACTCGGGCTACACCAGCGCCCCCTACATGGGCCGTCTGCTCGCCGACGAGATCCTGGGCCGTGAACCCGAGATGCCGCTCTTCGATCCCGCGCGGCTCGTCACCCCGACAACAAGCAATGTCATGATGGAGAGAACGCCTTGATCCCTTATTCAGATCGGCCGTTCGGCGGCATCTATGTGGCCACGCTGACGCCCTTCCGACAGGATGGAACGATCGACGAAGCCGTCCTGGCCGAGCATTTCCGCAATGTGACCGCAGAGGAGGGCATCGTCGGCGTGCTGTGCAACGGCCATGCAGGGGAGAGCTTTCTCCTCACGCGAGAGGAGCGTCGCCGCGTCGTCGAGATCGCCGTCGAGATGGTCGGGCGGAGCCACGTCGTGGTCTCCGGCGTGCTGGCCGAGGCGAGCGCCGAGGCGGCACTGCACGCCGAGGACGCCGCCAAGGCCGGCGCCGATGCCGTGCTGGTCTTCCCGCCCTTCTCCTGGGCGCTGTCGCAGGACGACAGCATGGCGGTAACGCACCACGAACTGATCGCTGCCGCGGCGAAGCTGCCGGTGATGCTCTACCAGGCGGGGGTCGCCTCCGCGATGGCCTACCGCCCGGAGGTGCTGGCGCGGCTGGTCCAGCTGCCCGGAGTCGTCGGCATCAAGGAGGGGAGCTGGGAAAGCGCCACCTATGACCGCAACCGTCAGCTCGTGCAGGAGATCGCGCCCCATGTCGTCATGATGGCCTCTGGCGACGAGCATCTTCTCTCCTGTTTCGCACTCGGCAGCGAGGGCAGCATCGTGAGCCTCGCCGCTCTGATGCCGGCGGAGATCGTGGCGCTCGACCGCGCCGTGACGCGCGGCGATTTGGTCGAGGCCCGGGCGCTCCATGCCCGCATCCAGCCGCTCGCGACCGCCATCTACGGTCTCGAGCCCTCAGGGCACGCCACGGCGCGGCTCAAGGCCTGCCTGGCGCTCCTCGGCCGCTGGCCGAACGGCGCGACGCGTCCGCCCATCACCGGCGTCACGGCGGGCGAAACCCTCCTTCTCCGGGAGGCTCTGGCCCAGGCCGGGCTCTTGGCCCGCGCATGGTGAACGCCACGCTGCCGTCCGCGGCCGCGGAACCCGAGGGCGACGCCAACCTGGCGCATTTCGCCTACACGGAGCTGTCGCGCCTGGTTCTCACCCGTGCGCTGCCGAGCGGCAGCTTCGTGATCGAAGGGCGGCTCGCCGAACAGCTCAACATCTCGCGGACGCCGATGCGGGAAGCCATCCTACGCCTCGCCGCCGAGGGGCTGCTGGTCAAGCAGGGCTCGAGATCCTACGCAGTGCGCCGCGTCGATCCTGTCGAATTCTTCCAATCCTTGAAAGTGCGCGAACTGCTCGAAGGCGAGGCTGTGGCTCTGGCCGTCGGACGGGTTCCGGCCGAGGCGATCGAGAGTCTCCGGGCCGAGGTCGTCACGCTCGGCAAACAGGGTGAGCAGGCCGCCATCCATTGGGACCTGGACGACCGGCTGCATCTTCTGTTTCCCGACGCGCTGGCCAATCGCGTGCTGGCCGGCATGATCCAGCAGTTGCGGATCAACACCCGGCTCTTCGAGTTGACGAGTTTTTCCGGCCGGGTCGAGGCTGACGCCGTCGAACACCTCGCCATTCTGGATGCCTACGCGGCCGGAGACGCCATCCGCGCCCGCGCCGCCATGGTGACCCATCTGCGCAATGTCGCCGCGGAAATCCTGGACATCGTCGGCGGGCGGTGACGCGATAAGCTCGCACGACATCCTGGCATCACCTCAAGGATTTACCATGACGCTCGACCTCGCCATCCGCGGCGGAACCGTGGTCACCGCCGCCGACACGATGCGCTGCGATGTCGGTATCCGCGACGGGCGCATCGTGGCGCTCGGCGAGGATGTCGGCCCGGCCGCCCGGAGTATCGACGCCTCGGGCCTGCTGGTTCTGCCCGGTGGCATCGACAGTCATGTCCACCTCGACCAGTTCCAGGGCGAGGGCATCGCCATGGCGGACGGGTTCCGATCCGGCACCGTCAGCGCGGCGGCGGGCGGCAACACCACCGTGATCCCCTTCGCGCTGCAGCGCCGCGGCGAGAGCCTGCGCGCCGCCGTCGAGGCCTATCACGCCAAGGCGCGCGGCGAGGCGCTGGTCGATTACGCGTTCCATCTCATCGTCACCGACCCGACCCCCGGCGTCCTCGGCCAGGAGCTGCCGGCGCTGGTCAAGGACGGCTACTCGTCCTTCAAGGTCTTCATGACCTACGACGACATGGTGCTGAGCGACCGGCAACTGCTCGACGTCTTTGCCGTCGCCAAGGCCGAGGGTGCCCTCGTCATGGTCCATGCCGAGGGATTCGACTCGATCAAGTTCATGGCCGACGGTTTGGAGCAAGCTGGGCTGACGGCCCCGGCCTCCCATGCGGCGTCGCGTCCCGAAGTCGTCGAGCGCGAGGCGACCCACCGCGCCATCGCGCTGGCCGAACTCGCCGAGATTCCCATCATGGTGGTGCATGTGTCGGGCCGCGAGGCCATCGAGCAGATCGAATGGGCGCGCCGCCGCGGCCTGACGGTCCATGCCGAGACCTGCCCGCAATATCTCGTCCTCACCGCGGCCGACCTCGACCGGCCCGGCATGGAGGGTGCGAAATTTGTCTGCTCCCCGCCGCCGCGCGATGCGCAATCGCAGGCTGCCGTCTGGCAGGGACTGGCCGGCGGCACGTTCCAGACCTTCTCCTCCGACCACTGCCCCTTCCGCTACGACGACGAGGCCGGCAAGACCGGCCCCAAGGCGCGCGCCTCGTTCCGCGCCGTGCCCAACGGCATTCCCGGCGTGGCGGCACGGCTACCGATCCTGTTCTCCGAGGGCGTCGTGAAGGGCCGCATCACGCTTCAGGACTTCGTGGCGCTGACCTCGACCAACCATGCCCGGATGTACGGCCTCTACCCCCGCAAGGGCTCGATCGCCATCGGGGCCGACGCCGATATCGCGCTCTGGGATCCGGAGCGTCGGGTGACGCTGACGCAGGAGCTGATGCACCACGGCAGCGACTACACGCCCTACGAGGGACTGGAGGTCACGGGCTGGCCCGTCACCACGATGGTGCGCGGCCGTGTGGTGTTCGACGACGGGGAGGTCACCGCAGAGGCGGGCTTCGGGACCTTCCTCCCGCGAAGCGCGTCGGGGCGGCCCTGACGGCGGCCGTCCCGAAAGGGGATATCTGTCCGGCATCCGGCGACGTAACATCCCGGCGACGGCGGCCAGTTTCGAGATCGCGCGCCGAGCCTGAGGCGGGACATGGCCCGCTCCACGGCTTCCTCCCTCGACGAGGCCCACGATGACGCTTCTGCCCAATTCAGCCCAGGCGCGCGATGTCGCCTACCTGCTGCACCCCGCCACCAACGCCCGCAAGCACGAGCGAACCGGGCCGGTCGTAATGTCGCGCGGCAGCGGGATCCACGTCTACGACGAGGCCGGGACCGAATATATCGAGGCCATGGCGGGGCTGTGGAGCGTCGCCGTCGGCTTCGGCGAGCCGCGCCTCGTCGAGGCCGCGGCGCGCCAGATGAGCCGGCTGCCCTACTACCATTCCTTCACGGGCCGCTCGTCCGAGCCCACCATCGACCTCGCCGAACGGCTGGTGAAACTGTCGCCCCCGGGCCTCGACCGCGTCTTCTTCACCAATTCCGGGTCGGAAGCCAACGACACCGTCGTCAAGCTGGTGTGGTTCTACAACAACGCGATCGGCCGCCCGGCGAAGAAGAAGTTCATCGGGCGGATCGGCGGCTACCACGGCATCACGGTGGCGTCGGGAAGCCTCACCGGCCTGCCCACCAACCACCGCGGCTTCGACTTGCCGCTGCCGCAGATGATGCATGTCGGCAGCCCGCATCATTACCGCTACGCCGAGTCGGGCGAGACCGAGGAGGCCTTCGCCGACCGGCTCACCGCGGAACTGGAGGCGAAGATCCTGGAGGAAGGGCCAGAGACCGTCGCGGCCTTCATCGGCGAGCCGCTGATGGGCGCCGGCGGCGTGGTGCCGCCGCCCCGCACCTATTGGGAGAAGATCCAGGCCGTCTGCCGGCGCCACGACGTGCTCGTCGTGGCCGACGAGGTCATCACCGGCTTCGGGCGGCTCGGCACGATGTTCGCCTGCGACCATTACGGAATCCGGCCCGACGTGCTCGTGGTGTCGAAGCAGATCACGTCGAGCTATATGCCGCTGGCCGCCGTGCTGTTCTCGGACGCCCTCTACCAGGGGGTGGCGGACGGTTCCGCCGAGCTCGGCACCTTCGGCCACGGCTTCACGGGCAGCGGCCATCCGGTGGCGACCGCGGTCGCGATGGAGAACCTCGACATCATCGAGGAGCGGGGGCTCGTCGCCCAGGCGGCCCGGGTGGGCGCCCATCTGCAGGCGCGGCTCGCCCCCTTCGCGTCGCATCCGCTCGTCGGCGAGGTGCGCGGCGTCGGTCTCATCGCGGCGGTCGAACTCGTCGCCGACAAGGCCACCAAGGCCAAGTTCGAACCCGGCCTCGTCGGCCCCTGGGTCTACGCCCGGGCGCATGACCATGGGCTCGTCATCCGCGCGGTCGGCGATTCCATCTGCTTCTGCCCACCCCTGATCGTGACGGAGGAGCAGATCGACGAGATCGTGTCCCGCTTCGCCACCGTGCTCGACGAGGCCGCCGCCTGGGTGGCGGGCGGCATGGCGTAGGGGCGGAACGGCGCGGCTTCAGGCCGGCCGGATCTCGATCGAGTCGACGCGATCGGGATAAAAGGCAAGGTGATCCTTGATGGCCGCGACGGCATCGAACGGGGCTTCATAGGTCCAGACGGCATTGCCGCCGCGCTCGCCGGCCGCGGGGATGCTGAAATAGCTGCAGTCGCCCTTGTAGGGACAGTAGGTCGTGTGATCGGTCCTTTGCAGGAGGCTCATGTCGACGTCGCCGCGCGGAATATAGTGGACCGGCGGATAGGCCGCCTCCCGCAGCACCAGGGCCTTCGTGCTCTCCGCCACCACGCGACCCGCCACGGTGACGACCACGCGCTCCCGCGTCGCCGCGACGGTGATGGGGTGGTCGGCACTGGGGATCTTGATCGCTCTATCGGTCATGGATCTGTCCTCCGCGGTTGATTGAGCCAGGATAGGCCGGTGGACCGCGTCCGGCCATGACAGTGTCGAAGCTGCGAGCCGCCAACGGTATAGGCCCGCCGATCGGGTGCAACCCCTCGGTCTTCTCTCGAGCGCATCGCCAGCAGACGGAACGCAGCGATCAGGCGGCCGGCACCGTTCCGAACAGCAGGACGAGGCCTTCGGAATAGGTTGGATGAGCGATCGTGAGCGACTCCAGGGCCTGATAGGGCAGGCCCTGCGCCATGGCGAGTTGGACGACGGGCAGGAACTCGCCGGCCCGGGGACCAAAGGCCATGAAACCCAGGATGCAATCGTCTGACCCGATCAAAGCCTTCAGCTTGCCCCGCGTCTCGCCCGTGGTGCGGGTGCGCAGGATGGCCCGGATCGGCAGTTCGGCAACACGGTACGGGATCCCCTGCTGCCGGGCCTCGCTCTCGTTCAGGCCGACCCGCGCCAGTTCCGGTTCGATGAAGAGGCAGTTCGGCACCTGCCGCCCGGCCGTGCTCCGCGCCCGGCCGGCGAGGTTGTCGCGCACCAGGCGGAAATCCTCGAAGGACATGTGGGTGAAGGCGGGGGTGCCGGCGCAATCGCCGAGCGCCCAGACGTTCGCTGCCGAGGTCTCGAGGCGATCATTGACCTGGACATAGCCGGCGGCCGTGAGAGTGACGCCCGCCTTTTCGAGCCCGATACCGCGCGTGTTCGGTGCCTTGCCGAGCGCCACCAGGAGGTGGCTTCCCTGGATCGTCTGCTCCACCCCGGCGACCCTGCCGTGCAACGTCACGGCGTCGCCCGAGCGCCCCGACACGCGGTCGATCCCAACGCCGGTGACGATCGCGATGCCTTCGGCCTGGAGCAGGTCCGTGACCTCTGCGGCGATGTCGGGATCCTCCCTCATCAGCAGTCGCTCGGCGCGCTCGCAGACGGTGACGCGGCTGCCGAGGCGCCGCATCGCCTGGGCGAGTTCGAGGGCGATATAGCCTCCGCCGAGGATCAGGAGATGTTCGGGCAGCGTCTCGAGGTCGAGCAGGCCGACATGGGTGAGGGGTTCGGCCTCCTTGAGACCAGGAAGGTCCGGCACGCTGGCGAAAGCGCCGAGGTCGAGGAAGAGCTTGCGGCCCTCGATGGTGCGCTGGCCGCCGTCGTTCAGCGCGACCTCGATGGTGCGCTCACCGACGAAGATTCCGCGCCCCAGGACGAGTTCGGCCTCGCTCGCCCTGTAGCGATCGAGGTGCATGGCGATCAGCCCCTCGACCATGGCGCGCTTGCGCGCCTGGACCTCCGCCATCGATACCGCGACCTCCCCGGCCCGCGTACCGAAGAGCGCGCTGGTCCGCACCGTCTCGGCGATGGCGGCGCTGTGGATGATGTTCTTGCTCGGCAGGCACGCGATGTTGGGGCAGGAGCCGCCGATATAGCGGTCCTCGACCACGGCGACCCGCTCGCCCTGCCTGGCGAGGTGCCAGGCCATGAACTTTCCGCCCTCGCCGCTTCCGAGCACGACGGCATCGTAGACTTCGTGACTCATCGGTCTGCCTCGACTTGCAAAGGGCCATCCAGGCCGGCGTGGCACCGTCTCGTCGCCGAACCGGACGAGGAGGATCAACCGATCTGTTGCAGACCTCGCCCGGACATCCAATCCTACATGAGTATAGCTTGTCTTCGGGACATGAAGCTCGGCACCTTGTCCGTCGGCTATCCTTTGACGTGGCGATCAGCGAGAGGCGTGCCTGTCAACCCGGCAGGGGATTGGCCATGGTCAGGACGATCCTGAATCTGGCGTCCCCGGCCATCATCCTGGCATAGGCCTCGGCGGCCCGCGCGAGCGGCATGGTATCCACCATGGCACTGACCCCGGCGAGCAGGCTGAACTTCAGCGTCGCGTCGCCGGTGGCCGGGTCGCCCGTCAGCGCGCCTTCGACCGAGCGCCCGCCGAACAGCAGGTCCGATGTCGAAGCCTCGACCGGTTCATCGGAGGCGCCGAGCACCACGACGCGGCCGCGTGGTCTCAGCCCCTTGATGGCCTGGGACGCCGTGTTGCCGCCAGAGGCCGTCACGACGACCAGCGTGCCGCCGCCGAGCGCCTGGAGCGCCTCTCCGATATCCTGCGCAGACCCGTCGACATAGTGGTGTGCGCCGAGCGTCCCGGCGAGGTCGGCCGTCTTCGCTCCGCGCCCGACCGCCACCACTTCGAACCCCATGCGGTTGAAAGGCATGTAGGGTAGAACAAGTTAGCGCAAAACCGCCATCGTCTCACCGAGACCGGCAGCCGAGCAATTCGATGAACATCGAGTTCAGCAAGAAATACCACGACCGGTAGGGTCCTTATTGATCGCTTTGGCGTTATGCGGGATACTTCAGCGATCGCATCGCTGGTCGACGCCGGCCTTATTCAGTCGACCGCGACCAGGACACTCGACGCGCTTACCCCCGATACGCTGCGCGAGGGCACCAGCTGAGCGAGAGCGGCAAGATGATCGGCAAGATCGTACTTCCAGGCATCGATGGTTGAGAAGAGCAGCAGCATGACCAGCACCGTAGGAAAGGCCGTGGCTGCCGCTGCGGCGCTTATGACCACCTCTGCATACCCTGCGCAGACGCTCAAGCCGATCTTCTCCAGCAACCTCGCCATCAATGGACCGACGACCTCAAGCAACGGACGCCTCTTCATCGTCGCGCAGCCCGCCCAGCCGGGCGTCACTCCCCAGGTCGTTGAGGTGCGCGACGGGAAGGCCCTCGCCTATCCGGACGAGCGCTGGAACGGCTGGAAGCCGGGAATGGACGGTCATGACCGGTTTGTCGGCGTCAACTCAATCCGGATCGGCCCCGACGGCGCCTTGTGGGCCGTCGACCGAGGCGGTCCGGGCATCGGCAAGCCGACCGTGCCGGGAGGGTTCAAGCTGGTGAGAATAGACATCGCGGCCAATCGCGTCGAGCGCGTCATCGATCTGACGTCCGTCAGCAAGCCCTGGACGTTCATCGACGACGTGCGCTTCAACGGCGCGAATGCCTATCTGACCGACGCGGGTGCCCCAGGACTGATCGTGCTCGACATCAAGTCCGGCGAGGGCCGACGGGTACTCGAGGGCCATCCGTCGACGGTGGCGCAATCGCCCCTCATGGCCGAAGGCAAGCCACTACGGGACGAGAAGGGCGATCCGGTCAATGTCCACGCCGACCAGCTCGAGGTGTCACCCGACGGCAAGTGGCTCTATTACCAGCCCTGCAGCGGTCGCTTGTCGCGCATCGCGACGAAGTATCTCGACGATCCGAGCCTGAGCGACGCCCAATTGGCTTCGCACGTGGAGCGCTTCGCAGACACCCCGTCGACCGGAGGCACCGCCATCGGTGCGGACGGCACGATCTACCTGAGCGACGTCGACCACAAGCGCATCCTCACGATCTCGCTGGAGGGAAAGATCACGACCCTGCTGGCGGATCCGAGGCTCATCTGGGTCGACGCCATGTGGATCGACGATCACGGAAACCTGTTGCTCCCGGCCGCTCAGCTCAATCGCACCCCCGGCCTCAACGGCGGCAAGGCGGCCGTGGTACAGCCGATTACGCTCTACAGCTACTATGTCGGTCAAAGGGGGGTCCGTTGATGACGCCTTCGAGCCCTACCACGATCCCACCGCGGTCGGATCGTTTGACCCCGAGTCTCGACCGACGCGGCTCTCACCAGCAGGTGAAGCCACCATCGACGACCACGATCGATCCCGTCATAAGGCTGGCGGCGTCCGAGGCGAGGAAGTGGACCACCGAGGCGATCTCGTCGGGCCGGCCGAGCCGGCCCATGGGGGTGTCGCGCAGCCAGGCGTCGAGCATACCTCCCTGTTCCGCACCGAAGCGCGTCATCGGCGTTTCGATATAGGTCGGCGCCACGGCATTGACCCGGACGCCGCGGTCGGCCCATTCGGCCGCGAGCGAGCGCGTCAGTTGATGCACGGCCGCCTTCGAGGCGTTGTAGTAAGTCTGCTTCTGCGGCCGGTTGCAGATGATGCCCGACATCGAGCCGATATTGATGATCGAGCCGCGCTTTGCCTTCAGCATCGGTCGCGCGAAGGCCCGATCGCACCAGAAGACGCCGTTGTAGTTGACGTCGTTGACACTGGTCCAATGTTCGTCCGTGACGTCTTCGGCCGGCGTTCCGGAGCGGGCGATGCCGGCATTGGCCACGAGAACGTCGACCCGACCGTGCTGACGCAGCACCGCCTCGGCCAGCGCATCTACCTCGGCCGAGCGCGTGACGTCGAGCGGGCGGATGTCGACCGCATAGCCCTTGGCGCGAAGCTCGTCGCGCCCCTGCTCGGCGACGCCGCTATCGACGTCGGCGATGACGACGGTGGCGCCGTTCTCGCAGAGCGCCTCCGCGCAGGACAGGCCGATGCCGCGCCCGCCTCCGGTCACCACTGCCACCTGGCCGTCCAGCCTGAGCTTTTGCGCAAACATCGAAACCTCCTGTGATGCCGATTCCGGCCGATGGGACTGCATTGTCGGCCCGTTGCCGGCCGTCTCCCCTCTCCCTTGTGGAGAGGGGAGACGGCCAGCGTCGCGTCGGAAAAATTCTGCGTTTGGCAGCCGTTGCGTCGGAGAGCCCGCAGCCGCCGGTCGTGTTGCCCGGTCAGCCTTCGCCGAGCACGTTGACCCGCAGCGCATCGACCGCCACCGCCACGAAGATCAGCACGCCGCCGATCATGGTGACGTAGAAGGACGGGACATAGACGATCGCGAGCCCGACGTGGATCACGGTCAGCAGCAGGACGCCGCCGAGGATGCCCAGCGTGCCGCCGCGGCCGCCGAAGACGCTGACGCCGCCGATGATGGGCGCCGCAATGGCGTAGAGCAGGAAGCCATCGCCCTGGTTCGACGTGATGGCCATCTGCCAGGAGGCCAGCATCCAGCCCGCGACGCCCGAGATGAAGCCCGACAGCGTGAAGGCGATGATCTTGACCCGCGTGACCCGGATACCGGCGACCAGCGCCGCCGCGGCATTGCCGCCGGTGGCGTAGAGGCTGCGGCCGAGGATGGTACGACGCAGGGTGAAGCCCATGACGATGAAGGCGAGCAGCAGGACCAGCGGCATCACGGGCCAGCCGCCCACGGTGGCCTGTCCGATCCAGTTGTAGCTGTCCGGCATGTCGGTGATCGTATTGCCCTTGGACAGGGCCAGGAGGGCGCCCTGGA
Organism: Janthinobacterium lividum; assembly: GCA_050920985.1. Taxonomy (GTDB): domain Bacteria; phylum Pseudomonadota; class Alphaproteobacteria; order Rhizobiales; family Beijerinckiaceae; genus Lichenihabitans. The sequence continues at coordinate 76,480 of JBPBQY010000087.1, forward strand.
GCGTGATCATCATGCCGAGGCTCTCGATCAGCGACACCATGCGGAGCTTGGTGACGCAGAGCCCGTTGACGAAGCCGATCAGCGTGGCGATGCCGATCCCCAGCGCGATGCCGACCGGCACCGGCAACCCCAGGCTCTGGATCGCCAGGGCGCCCAGCGCCGAGGACAGGCCCGTGATGGCGGCGATGGACAGGTCGATCTCGCCGACCAGCAGCACCAGCGACTGCGCCAAGCCGAGCAGGCCCAGCACGGTCGCCTGGACCAGGACGTTCTGGATGTTGGAGGTGGAAAAGAAGAAGGGGTTGAGAACGCCGAAGATGATGACGAGGCCGGCGAGCCAGATCCACACCACATGGGCGAGTCCGGCGGAGAGCCGCTGGCCCAGCGTCAGCCGGTGCCGCGCCAGCGGCACGGGTGCGGCGGCCGGAGCCGCGATGTGATCCGAATGTGCGCTCATGATGCGATGGTCTCCGGCTGGTCCTGGCGCAGGCGCGGGGGCATCGACCGCCCGGCCGTCGAGAATGCGATATCGAGGACGTCGTCTTTGGTGAGGTCCGCGGCCGGATGGTCGCCGACGATGCGGCCATCGGCGAAGAGCACGACGCGATCGACGGTGCGGAGCATCTCGTCGAGGTCGGAGGTGACGATCACCACCGTGACGCCGTCCCGCGTCAGGCTGTCGACGAGGCGGTGTACCTCCTCCTTCACCCCTACGTCGATGCCCCGCGTGGGTTCGTTGAGGATCAGCAGCTTCGGATGGGTGGCGAGCAGGCGCGACAGCAGCACCTTCTGCTGATTGCCGCCGCTGAGCTGCCCGACCGGCTGCTCGGGGCCGCGCGCCTTGATGGACAGGCGACGGAAGAAATCCGCGACCAGCGTCTTCTCCTGCGCGGGCCGGATGACGCCCGCTTGCGACAGGCCCCCGAGGCTCGACAGGCTGATGTTGCGGGCAATGGAGTGGATGCCGACGATGCCGTCCTTCAGCCGGTCCTCGGAGAGGAACGCGATACCCGTCGCCAGCGCCGCCGCGGGGTCGCGCGGCAGAGGCTTCGCCACCCCGCCGCGGGTCACGGTGCCGGATGCGGGCAGAAGACCGTAGATGGCCCGGGCCAATTCCTGGGCGCCCGAACCCGGCAGACCGGCGAAGCCGACGATCTCGCCGGGTGCCAGCGCCAGCCGCGGAACCGAGAAGCCGCGCGCCGTCACGTCGGTAAAGGTCCAGCCCGGCCGGGCGGCCGTCTCGACAAAGGGGATTCGTCCCTTGCGGGAGAAGAGATCGAGGCCGTGGCCGAGCACAAGTTCGCTGAGCTGGTCCGACGTCGTGGCGGCGACCGGACGGTTGCCGGCCACGAGCTCGCCGTCGCGCAGCACCGATACGGCGTCGCAGATCTCGAGGATCTCCTCGTTGTAGTGAGAGATGAACATGAAGGTCACGCCCTCGCCCTTCAGCTTGCGCATGAAGTCGAACAGCACCTTCCGGTCCGCCATGGTCAGGGCCGTGGTGGGTTCGTCGAGGATGATGAGCCGGCCACCACTGTGCAGCGCCCGCAGAATGTTGAGCTTGCGACGATCCACGGCCGAGAGACGGCCCGCTTGGCCACGCGGGTCAAGGCCCGTTCCTTGGAGATAGTCGCCTGCGAGGCGATACATGGCCCGCGTGTCGACCCAGGCGCCGCGGCGCGGCCAGCGGCCGAGCATGAGGTTCTCGGCCACCGACAGGGGATTGACGATGGCGGGCTCCTGCGTGACCAGGAAGACGCCGTGCCCCTCCATGGCCTTGACGTCCACGGGGCCGAGCGCGACGCCGTCGAGCAACACCTCGCCCTCGGTGGGATTGTGCAGGCCCGCCACGATCTTGACCAGGGTCGACTTCCCGGCGCCGTTCTCCCCGAGGAGCCCGTGAACCGTGCCCGCATCGACCGTCAGGGAGACGCCCTTCAGCGCCGAGACGCCGCCGAAGCGTTTGATGACGTTGCGGGTCGAAAGAAGTGGTGTCCCGTCCACGGGCTTTCTCCAGCTGAAGCAGGTCGGATCGCGCGAGCGAACCCGCAGCATAGAAACGCGCGGGTTCTTCGATCCGGGGCGCTTCGTTTCTGACGAAGCGCTCCGGAGGTTGCCGCGAGGCTACTTGTACTTCAGGCCCCAGTCGTTGAAGGCGATATTGCCCCACATGCGCTTGTCGTCGGCATTGGCGCCATCGATCAGGAACGGCGGTATGATCAGGCTCGGGCCGGAATCGGACGTCTTGATCTCGCCCTTCTCCCAGAAGTAATTCTTGTTGTCATAGGGCCCGAGCGGCACGTCCTTGCCCTGCATGGCGTAGCGATCCAGCATATCGACGGTGATCTGCGCATAGGCGACGGGGTCCTGGGACACGACCGCGTCCATGTAGCCTTCCTTGATCCACTGCAGGGCGATGGGCTCGCCGTCGATATTGACGAAGATGACATGGCCCTCCTCGCCGACCTTCTTCCACTTGCCCTTCTGCTGCAGCGCCGTGACGATGCCGCGGGACGGGGTGTCGCTCGGGGCATGGACGGCGTCGAGGGTCGGGAACTCGGACAGGGTCGTCGTGGTGACGCTCAGCATGTTCCTGAGTTCGCCCTCGGTCGGGCGCGCCAGATACTTGATGTCGGGGTATTTGGCGAAGGTCGCGTCCATGCCCTCCTTGCGCAGCCGCCAGGCGACGCTCTGCAGCGCGCCGTAGCAATTGAGCACGATGCCCTTGGGCGCCCCGTACTTCATCTTCAGCCGGTCGATGATGGCTTCGGCCGCCATGACGCCGCCCTGGTAGTTGTCGAAGTCGACCGTGATGGCGACCTTGCCGCCCGTGGCGGGCGTATCGATGATGCCGACCGGCACCTTCTTGGCATTGTACTTCTTGATGACGCTGACGATGGCCTGGCTGTCGATAGGATCGCTGACGATCGCCGAGGGTCCATTGAGCAGGATCGACTCCCACTGCTGCAGCTGCGTGGTGTTGTCGAAGCTCGCATTCACCGCCTGGAAGCGCCAGCCCTTGGCCTCCACGGCGCGCTTCACTGCCTCTTCCTGGGCGACGAAGAAATAATAGTCGAGGCTCTTGTTGCTGTAGGCCACGAACTTCTGCTCGGCGGCGAAAGCCCGCGAACCAGTGGCCAGAGCGGCAGCAGCGGCGGCAGCACCGCCGAGAACAGCGCGGCGGTTCATTCTGGTGTTGATCATCTTGTGTTTCCTCCATCTCTTGTTTTTGGTTTGGTGAACCGGTGATTGGAAAGGTCGCAACCGAGCCTACTGACCGGTCTGTCGTCAGTCCCTTGTATCGAGGTCGATGAGCTCGATCTTGTAGCCATCGGGGTCGTCCACGAAGGCGATGTGAGTGGTGCCGTGCTTCATCGGCCCGGGCGGACGCGGAATGCGGGCGCCGGCGGCTTCGAGCTCTCGGCAGATCCCGTGGATGTCGCGGACGCCGAGCGCGATATGGCCGTAGCCGGTGCCGAGGTCGTAAGGCCCCTGCTGGTCCCAGTTATGGGTCAGCTCCAGCACGGCATGGCTGTCTTCCGGGCCGTATCCCACGAAGGCGAGCGTGAAGCGGCCTTCCGGGAAGTCCATGCGGCGAAGCAGTTCCATGCCCAAAAGGCGCGTGTAGAAGTCGAGCGAGCGGTCGAGGTCCTTAACCCGAACCATCGTGTGCATCAGTCGGAATTTCGAGGCATCACTCATCGGGTTCGTCCTGTCGGTTTTCGGGCTCGCAGCCCGGTACCGGGCTGGCGATGCGGGCTTCGAGATAGATGCGGCACATCTCGGCATTGGCCTCGGCGGCACCCCGTACCCGCCGCAGGGCCCGCAAATGGGCCACGTAGCCCTCGGACGAAACCGGGAGCCCTGCCGTGTCGACGAAGGCCGGCGCCATGGGGTTCTCGCCCCCGGCCTCGTGGCGCCGCAGCGCGATATAGCGCAGGGCCGGAAGCCTAAGCTCCGGATCGTCGGCATCGGCCAGAGCCTCGAGCCCCGCCATGGTGGTGGCCAGGGCGGACGCGATTCCGCGATCGGCCACGAGAGACCGCAGCAGGCGCTCCTGCCGCCCCATTAGGGCGCGCTCGAGAAAGGCGCGTCGGATTTCGGTGAGATTGGTCTCGGCCTCGCCGGCGAAGACCTCGGCGAAGCCGAAGCCACCGGCGACACCCCGGTTGATGCGGCGGGCCGCGAAGTGGTCGACGAGAGTGATGCGGGCCGTCGAGATGTCCGGCAGCCGCTCGATGGCGCAACGCATGTCCGTCGCCATGAGGAAGGCGAAATTGGCGGAGCACCAGAAGGTGGGCAGCCGGAAGACGACCTCGGCGCAACCGCCCTCGACCGAGAGGCTCTCGATGAACCCCATGGCGGCGACGGATTCGTCGAGCTCCGGGTCCATCACGGTGTCGAGCGCCTCCATGATCCGGTCCCGCAGCCCCGCCGTAGTGCCCTCCGGCACCACGGCGCGGGCGGCCTCCCGCTCATGCAGCTGCATCGATCTCGTCTTCGCCGCGCGCCAGCAGGAGCTCGCCGTCGCCGGCCTTGGCGGGCACCGGGATGCGGCACTCGGCCGGCACATCGAGGTCGTAAAGCCGCGCCGCGTTGAGCCCGAAGATCTTGCGTTTCACGTCGAGCGTGAGTTGGGTCGCGGCCTCGTGGGCCAGATCGTCCGGGAACTCATACGCCATCAGCTTCTCGACGATCCACTTCGGGCTGGTGATCCCGTAGTCGGAGCCGAAGAGCAGGCGGTCGGGCCCGAGAAAATACAGCAGGTCCGACATCATCTGGGCGAAATACTTGGGTCTCGCATGAATAAAGGACGGGATCAGGGCGAGACCGCCGTAGACATTCGGTTCCTGACCGGCGATCCAGCAGAAATCGTCGATGCGCGGCATGCCGCAATGGTCGACGATGAAGTTGAGGTCCGGGAAGGCCGTCGCCACATAGTCGACATCGCGCACGTCGAAGGCATCGAGGTTCAAGGGGTGGATCGTCGGCCCCTTGTGGATATGGATATTCTTGACACCGAGCTCGCGGCACTTCTCCATATAGGGCGCCACGATATCGTCCTTGAGCGTGTAGCCCTTGGAGGCGCCGTTCCATTCGGCCGTGTAGAGCTTGACGCCCTTGAACCTGTGCTTGTCAAAATCGGCTTCGAGCCGATCGAGGCCGCGGCCGCCATCGCGCGGATCGCAGCGGCCGTTGAGAATCACCTTGTCGGGATAGGCGTTCTTCAGCGCCGCGCACTGGTCCGTAGTGTTGAACCCATTGACGTAGAAGTCGTGCAGGTTGGTCGGCAGCATGACGGCGACGTCGACGTAGCCGTCTTCGAACAGGTCCTTGGCGGCGCCCTCGACACCGTAGTGGCAGAACCGGTCGAAGTCCCAGCGCTGCTCGGGCGGCGTCATGCCGACATGCGAGCCCCAGAAGCTTTCGATGAAAGTCAGGCCGTAACGGTTACGCCTGTTCTCGGGACGGGCATCCCAAAGATGGATGTGGCCGTCCACGATGAAGATCTTGTCACCCTGCGGCGTGACAAACATGGCGCTCTCCCTCTCTGGCGTTTGCTACCCGGGTCGTCGTCGACCTCTTTGACCTTGCCCCCTTATGCCATACTGTCCTAATGTCCTACAACTGCAAAATTCAAGGGGCGGGGAACGCGATGCTGGACCTGGAGATGGCGTTCTTCGCCGATCACGGTGCCGTGGCGACCGAGGATGACCAGAGCCGCTACAGCACGGACTGGTCGCGCGACCTCACCGGGCGCGCCAAGGTCGTGGTTAGGCCCCGCAGCACCGAGGAGGTCGCCGCCATCGTGCGCCACTGCGCCGAGCATGGCCTTTCGGTCGTGCCGCAAGGCGGACATACGGGCCTCGTCGGGGGCGCCACGCCGTCGAAGGACGGCAGCGAGGTCGTCATCAGCCTCGAGCGGCTCGATCGCGTGCGGGAGATCGATGCCGAGAATTTCACGGTCGTGGTCGAGGCCGGCTGCATTCTCGAAAAGCTGCATGCCGCGGCGGCGGAGGCCGATCTCCTTTTCCCCCTGCAACTCAGCGCCCAGGGAAGCTGCCAGATCGGCGGCAACGTGGCCACAAACGCGGGCGGGCTCAACGTCGTCCGCTACGGCATGATGCGGGATCTCGTGCTCGGCCTCGAGGTGGTGCTGCCCGACGGGCGGATCTGGAACGGCTTGCGCAAGCTGCGCAAGAACAACGCAGGCTACGACCTAAAGCAGCTCTTCATCGGCTCGGAGGGTACGCTCGGCATCGTCACGGCCGTAAGCCTGAAGCTGTTCCCGAAGCCGACCCAGGTCGAGACGGCCTTTCTGGCCGTCGAATCCCCTGCCGCCGCCGTGGCGCTGTTCGGGCGGTTGCGGCGCGACCTCAGCGATCTTCTGTCGGCCTTCGAGCTCATTCCGCGCCGCTGCGTCGAGATGGCGCTCGCCATCATGCCAGATGCCCGCGATCCGCTCGACGCGCCCTCGCCCTATTACGTGCTGATGGAGGCTACGGCGAGCGGCCTCGTCCAGCTGAGGGGCCTAGTCGAGCAGGCGTTCGAGGGGCTGATTGAGGACGGCCTGCTCGCCGACGGCGTGCTGGCGGCCAGCGCCGCGCAGGCCGCCTCCTTCTGGCTGATCCGAGAGGGATTGATCGAGGCGCAGGCGCGGCGGGGCCGCCACCTTCGCACCGACGTATCGATCCCCATCTCGGAGATCGCGCGTTTTCTCGCCGTCACCGAAGCCGCCGTGCTGGCGGCAGCGCCGCAGAGCACGCCCCTGACCTACGGGCACCTCGGCGACGGCAACATCCACTTCAACGTCCTGCCGCCCCCGGACCTCGACGAGGCCGCGCAGATCGAGATCCTGCATCGCTGCGAGGAGGTCATCTTCGCCGAGGTCGACGCCTTGCAGGGGTCGCTCAGCGCCGAACACGGCATCGGCCGCGTCAAGCGCCATGCCTTCCTGGAACGCACGGGGCCTCTCGACATCGCGCTGCTCCGCCGTATCAAGGCCACGCTCGACCCGAATGGCACGATGAGCCCAGGACGCATTCTCGATTGAGCGGAGGACCTCTGATGAGTCTCGACTCGCTTGACCGGGCGCCGCATCTCCCGACCCGCGTCGCCGATGCGCTGCGCCGCGAGATCCTCGAAGGTCGCCTGCAGCCCGGCGACCGCATTCCCGGCGAGCAGATGCTGGCCGAGACCTTCAAGGTCAGCCGCAATGTCGTGCGCGAGGCCATCGCGCGCCTGCGTTCGGACGGTGTCGTCCAGTCCCGCCAGGGCATCGGCGCCTTCGTGGTCCGGGCTTCGCCCTCCCCCATCCTGCGCATCGAGCAGGACACGGCCACCAACCGGTCGGCCTTCACCAATGTGTTCGAGTTGCGGGCCATGCTAGAGGTTCGGGCGGCGGGCCTCGCGGCGAAACGCGGCACACCGGCGCAATTCGCCGTGATCTCGGCGGCGCTCGACCGGATGCGCGGCGACGACAAATGGGCCAACCAGGGCGTCGACGCCGATCTCGAGTTCCATCGCGCCGTGGCACTGGCGACCGGCAACGACTATATCGCGCGCGTGGTCGGCTTCGTCTCCGAGCATATGCGAGAGAGCATCATGGCGGCGCGGCGGCGTGTTCCGGTCGGCGACATCGTCGAGATCACCATCGCCGAGCATACGGCGATCCACGACGCGATCCTGCGGGCCTCGGCCGAGGACGCCCGCCAAGCCATGGAGCGCCACATCGTCAATGCGGCGCAGCGGGTCGGGATCGTCCTGCCGACCGACAGCGACAGGTGACGGCGGGTCCACTCCGTCGGGCCGGCAGCGTTGTCGAAGAGTAAGGAATGTCGCGCCGGGAACTGAGCAGCCACGATCAAGCCCCTGCAACCCTTGCTATGTCGAGCCTCGATCGGCCTGCCGCCGTCTATGGTGTCGCTGCCGCGATCAGCGGTCGAGGATCTTATCGGCGATACGCTTCTCTTCTTCAGGGCTGATCTCGACGGCTTTGCTGCTGTCGTCGGGCTCGCCTGCGCTGGATTGCCCGATGGGCTCATCCCGTGGCCTCGCATTGGGCCCGGTCGAGATCGGCCGCTTGGAGTCGTGTTCCGGATTCTGATCCGACATGTCCTGATCTCCTGATCTTCAGCGGCGCCTGACCGAGCGCGAGCCGACACTTCGATGGTGCGATATCGGCGCGACGTGCACCCTCTTCCCCAACGCCGATCTCGAGCCCGGGATGCAGCGGTTGCCCGCCGGTGACCTCGTCTCACCAACACGCCACCGTGCCTGTCGCATGACTGCAATAAACCCGCCTTAGAGGATGGCCGGGTCGGGCCGGCGTCGCTGACATGACCGCAGGATCCTGAATTCGCTTGCGATTAAGCCGAAGCATAGTCGCCCCACGGCGGTCGCTTCCTCGGGCTTCCCCCTCCCACGGTACCCCATGAAGCTGCTCCAGATCACCGATACGCATCTCAGCCCGGCGAAGGCGCAGTTCATCGACAATTGGGAGCCCCTGGCCCGCTGGATCGCCGAGATCGGCCCGGATCTCATCGTCCACACCGGTGACCTGTCGGTCGACGGTGCCGACCACGAGGCCGACCTCGCCTTTGCGATCGAGCTGATCCGCCGGCTGCCCGTCCCGGTCCTGTGCGTACCGGGCAATCACGATGTCGGCCATCTGCCGGGCTCGCCCCAGCCCGTCGATGCAGCACGGCTGAAGCGCTGGCGCGCCCTCGTCGGTCCCGATCGCTGGGTCGAGGACCACGGCGACTGGCGCCTCCTCGGTATCGACGGCCTGCTCTGCGGATCCGGCACCGGCGAGGAAGCGGAGCAATTCGCCTGGCTCGAGCGCAGCCTCGCGGAACGGGACGGGCGCCGCGTGGCCCTGTTCTCCCACCAGCCGCTCTTCGTCGACGATCCCGACGAAGGTGACACAGGTTACTGGGGCATCCCGCCCGCACCGCGCCGCGCCCTGCGCGACCTCTTCGCCCGGCACGATGTGGCGCTCTTCGCCAGCGGCCACCTTCACGTCGCAGCCTCGGGCCGGCTCGACGAGACCGCGCTCGTCTGGGCGCCGGCCACATCCTTCATGGTCGGGCCGATGCAGCGCGAGATGCCCGGCCGCCGCATGCTCGGCGCCGTGATCCATCGTCTCGAGACGGACGTGTCGAGCGAGATCGTCGCCATTCCGGGCCTGAGCCAGCACTTTCTCGACGATGTCGTCGAGCAGGTCTATCCGCGGCTCGACACCGGCCCGGTGCCGACGGAGCCGCGGGCGTGAGCAGCTTCGCGCTCCGCGACATCCACAAGGCCCACGGTTCGCAATCGGTCCTCAAGGGGATTACCATCGAGGCGGCCGAGGGCGAATTCATCGCGCTCGTCGGCCCCTCCGGCTGCGGCAAGAGCACCCTGCTGCGCATCGCGGCCGGGCTCGACACGCCCGACGAAGGCTCGGTCGCCATGGGCGGCCGCGACGTCACGGCCCTGCCGGCCGCCGATCGTGACATCGCCATGGTGTTCCAGTCCTACGCGCTCTATCCGCATCTGACGGCGGGGCAGAACATCGCCGTACCGCTGGCGATGCGGGAGCTGACGGGGGGACGCCGCCTGCCGCTAGTCGGCTGCTTCGTGCCGGGCGGTGGGGCCATTCGGGCCGATATCGCCCGCCGCGTCGCCCAGACTGCGGCCTCGCTGAAGATCGACGGCCTGCTCGACCGCAAGCCCGGCCAGATGTCCGGCGGGCAGCGCCAGCGCGTGGCGCTCGCCCGAGCCATGGTGCGCCAGCCCGGCGCCTTCCTGATGGACGAGCCGCTGTCGAACCTCGACGCCAACCTCCGCATTCATGCGCGGGGCGAGATCGTCGACCTGCATCGCCGCGCCGGCGTGCCGACCCTCTACGTCACCCATGATCAGGCCGAGGCGCTGAGCATGGCCGATCGCGTCGCCGTGATGATCGGCGGCACGCTGCTGCAGATCGGCACGCCGCAGGAGATCTACGACGATCCCGCCCATCTCGACGTGGCGACCTTCGTCGGCAACCCGCGTATCAACCTGCTGCCGGGCCGCATGAGGCCGGACGGTGCCGTCACCCTCGGGATCCGGCCCGAGAAACTGGCGCTGCGGCCCTGCGCGGCCGAAGTCGCGGAAGCGACCGTGTCGCGGCTCGAGTTCCTCGGCTCGGAAGTGCTGGTCTTTGCCCGGCTCGTCGCAGGCGGGGACGAGATCGTCGCCAAGCGCACCCCCGCCGAGGCGGCGGGGCTGAGGCCCGGCCAGCCCGTGGTCCTCGTTGCCGATCCCGGCGCCGCCCTGGCCTTCGCCGCCGATGGACGGCGGCTGGCCGACCCTGCGCCGATCCGCCTGGCCGCGCAGGCCGTCGGCTGATGGCCGACGTCGCTGCGATGACCGACGCGCCCGACACAGGGCGTCGAAAACCAGTGCCGGCGCCGCCGCGCCGCGCTGCCGGAGGCGCCCTGCTGCTCTCCGCCCCCGCGCTCGTGCTGCTCCTGCTCTTCGTCATCCTGCCGACCGTGGCGGTCTTCGGGCTGAGCCTCACCGACTACCAACTCGGCGACGACGCCCTCTATTTCGTCGGGCTCGACAATTATCGCGAGCTGATCAGCGATGCCGGCTTTCGCGGCTCGCTGCGCAACACGGTGGTCTACGCTCTCCTGGTGACGCCGGCCTCCGTGCTCATCGGGCTCGGGCTCGCCCTGCTGATCGAGGCGGAGACGCGGGGCCGCGCCATCTTCCGCACGCTGTTCTTCCTGCCCGTGGTGTCGCTCATCGTCGCCATGGCGTCCGTCTGGCAATACCTGCTGCATCCGACGATCGGCCCGGTCGACCAGTTGCTGCGCCTTCTCGGCCTGCCGGGTCCCAACTGGCTCGGCAGCAGCGACACCGTGCTGATCAGCCTGGCGCTGATCGGGGTCTGGCAGTCGGTCGGCTACAACATGGTCCTGTTTCTGGCCGGCCTGACCGCCATCCCGCGCGACCTCTATGCCGCGGCGGCGGTCGACGGCGCCAAGACCGGTTGGCAGCGCTTCCGCCTCGTCACCTGGCCGATGCTCGGCCCCACGACGCTCTTCGTCGTGACCATCAGCATCATCAACGCCGTCAAGGTCTTCGAGACCGTGCAGACGCTGACCGAAGGCGGCCCCAACCGCGCCTCCGAAGTGCTGCTCTTCACCATCTACCGGGAGGGCTTCGTCTATCTCCGGGTCGGTGCGGCCTCCGCCATGACGGTGGTGTTCCTGGTGCTGCTGGTCGGCCTGATGCTGGTGCAGTACCGCGTCCAGGACCGCAGGACCCATTACGCATGAGCGCCCCGGCTCCCGGCCGTGTGATCCGGCTCGCGGTCCTGTCGGCCACAGCGCTGGTGATGGTTTCGCCCTACCTCTGGATGCTGTCCGTCGCATCGAAGCCGCGCGACGAGATCTTCTCCGCGACGCTGCACCTGATGCCCGAACACTGGGCCCTTCTCGACAACCTGCGCGAGGCCTTCCACCGCGTCCCCATCGTCACGCTTCTCCTCAATGGCGCCCTCGTCTGCGGCCTGATTCTGGCGATCCAGGTCGCCGTGGCGATCCCCTGCGCCTATGCGATGGCGAAGCTGCGCTTCGGCGCGGGCCGCCTGATGATGGGGCTCGTGCTGCTCGGCCTGCTGGTGCCGATCCATGCCACGGCGCTGCCACTCTACGTCGTGTTCCGCAGGCTCGACCTCGTCAACACCTACACGGGGCTGGTGGCGCCCTTCTCGATCTCGGTCTTCGGCATCTTCCTGTTCCTGCAGTTCTTCCGCACCCTGCCGGACGACCTGCTCGATGCCGCGCGCCTCGATGGCATGTCGGAAGCCGGCATCGTGGCCCGCGTCGTGGTGCCCAACAGCTGGCCCGCCGTCACGGCCTTCGCGGTCTTCTCGGTCGTGGCCCACTGGAACGACCTGTTCTGGCCGCTGATCGTCGTCACGGACAATCGCGTGGCGACGCCGCCGCTCGGCCTCTTCGCCTTCCGCGCCGCGGAATCGGGCTCCGACTACGGCGCCCTGATGGCCGCCACGCTGGTCATCACTCTTCCCCTCGTCGTCGCCTTCCTGCTCGCGCAGCGGCGCTTCGTCGAGGGCATCACCCTGACGGGCCTCAAGTGAGCCTCCGTCCAATAGGAGAACGACCCATGCCGACGATTAGAAGCGCCGTGGCGGGGCTGGCGTTTGCCGCCACCGCCATGCTCGGCGCCCCCCAGGCCTGGGCCGAGACGACCCTCATGGTCCATTACCCGATGCCGGGCTTCTTCAAGGCCGTGATGGACACGGTGGCGACGAAGTTCATGGCCGAAAACCCGGACGTGAAGATCACCTTCGCGACCCCCTCGCCCTCCTACGAGGACGGGTTGCAATTGATCCTGCGCGAGGCCGGCACGACGGACCTCCCCGATATCAGCTTCGTCGGCCTGAACCGCCTGCGGCTCCTCTCGGAGCGCGGCATCGTGCTCGACCTGGCGCCGCTGATCGCCAAGGAAGGCGATCTGGAGAAGCTCGGCTTCACCGATCACATCCTGTCGCTGGCCCGCTGGGGCGACAAGCAGGCCGGCCTCGCCTTCGCGACCTCGAACCCGATCATGTATATGAACGCCGACCTGGTGCGGAAAGCCGGCGGCGACCCCGATCATCCGCCCAAGACCTGGGACGAGGTCATCGCGCTCGGAGGCAAGATCAAGGCGCTCGGCGACGGCAACGACGGCATCGACTTCCGCTGGCAGGCCGACGACTGGATGTTCTCGGCCCTGCTCTTCGGCGACGGTGGCACGATGCTGTCGTCCGACGAGAAGAAGGTCACGTTCGACGGTCCGGCCGGTCAGGCAGCCTTCGCGCTCGTGGCCCGCATGGTCAAGGAGGGCGGCATGCCGGTCTTCACCAAGCCCGCCGGCGAGCAGGCCTTCGTGGCCGGCAAAGTGGGTCTCGAATTCCAGACCACCGGCGCCCTGCGCAACACGATCGACAACGTGGGCCACAAGTTCGAGCTCCGCACCGCTCCGATCCCGCTGCTCGACCCGAAGGACGGCCACCTGCCGACCGGTGGCAATGCCGTGGTGATCCTGACCCACGACCAGGCCAAGCTCGATGCCGCCTGGCGCTTCGCCAAATTTGCCGCCGGTCCTTACGGCGCTTCGGTGGTGGTACCGGGCACCGGCTACGTGCCCAACAACGCACTGGCCGCCACCTCGCCGCAATATCTCGGCGACTTCTACGCCAGCCATCCGCTCTACAAGGCCGCCCTCGGCCAGATGGACCGCATGATCCCCTGGTACTCCTTCCCAGGCGCCAACAGCGTCCGAGTCACCCAGGCCATCGTCGACAACCTGTCGCGCGTCGTCGAGGGCACCGCCACTCCGGACGTGGCTCTCCACGACGCCGCCGACCAGGTGCAGAAGCTGCTGCCGCGGCATTGACGGGAGAGCGTGTTTCGGCCGGTCGCTTTAGCGGTCCCAAAACCCTCTCCGCCGTCATGGCCGGGCCTGTCCCGGCCACCCACGCCGGGCCGTCGCGAGACCGTAACGGAGAGGGCCCGACTCTGACGGCGTCGCGTCGCGTCGCGGAACGGCACGGCACGGCGTGGATGGCCGGCACAAGGCCGGCCATGACGGAAGGCTTAAGGCCAGTGCCGCTCCTGTGACGCCTTGTCGACGCCCTTCACAGTCCCGCTTCCCAGCTGCGAGCCCGACCTCGGTAGCACTTTCACGCAACCGTCTTGAAAGGCGTGCAAGAACCGCCGCACCGCGATGAGGATCCGATCGGCCGGCGACGATCGCCGGCCGGTCGGGCCCGACGAGAGGATCCAAGGCATGACGCTGTTCCGCGATTCGACTTTCACAGTCCGTCCGTCGCGCCGCGACCTCCTCGCCGGGTCCGGTACGCTGGCCGCCGCCGCGGCACTCGGCCTTTCGCCGGCAGCATTGCGCGCCGCTCTGGCGGCCGAAATGGCGGACTGGACGTCGCCCCCCAACGTCGAGGCCGCCAAGGCTCAGGGCGCCCAGTTCCAGAGCTATGGCATGCCCGACAGCTGGGCCAATTACGGCGAAGTGCTCCAGAAGCTCGGGCAGCACTACGGGTTCACGGTCGCTCACGCCGATACCGACATGAACTCCCTGGAGGAGATCACCAAGTTCGAGGCCGAGAAGAACAACGCCGTCGCGATCTGCGCCGACATCGGCATCCTCTACGGCAAGGTCGCCGACCAGAAGAACGTCGTGCCGGCCTACATACCGCCGAATGCCGCCAAACTCCCCGTCGGCCTCAAGGGCGACAAGGGCGGTTGGGTGGCGACCTTCACCGGCGTACCCGCCATGGTGGTCAACACCGACGTCGTAAAGAACGTCCCCAAGACCTGGGCCGACCTCGCCAAGCCCGAGTATAAGGGGAAGATCGAGACAATCGACGCCGCCGGCGGCGCCGGGACGTCGGTCTCGACCTTTATCGCCTGGGCCTATGCGTTCGGCGGCGACGAGAATAACTTCAAACCTGCGATCGATTTTGCCAAGACGATGGTCGGCCAATATGCCTCCGCCCCGGCGAATACTCAGACGCTGGAGAAGGGCGAAGTCCCGATCCAGATCAAGTACGATTTCAACTGCATCGCTGCCGTCAAGGCCGTCACCGCCAAGGGCGTCAATGCCAAGGTCGTGATCCCGGCCGACGGCTCCATCTACGCCCCCTCGGCGCTGATGCTGAACAAGTTCAACACTGCCAAGATGGATGTCGCCAAGCTGGTGCTCGACTTCGTCCTCTCGGACGAGGGCCAAGCCGCCTTCGCCAAATTCGGCGCCCGGCCGATCCGCTGGGTCCTGGGCGATCTGAAGCTGCCCGACGACGCCCGGGCCAATTGGCTGCCCGACAGCGACTACGCCAAGGTGAAGTCGCTCCCGGACTGGTCCAAGGTCGACCTGCAGAAGGTCGTCGCCACCTATCGCGACGAGGTCTCGGGCGGCTGACGGTGACGGACGGGATCGCACCCTCGGCCCTCGTGCGTCCCGTTCCCCACCGCCCGTCGGTGGGGACGAGGCTCGCGACGCTTCTGGCCGATTGGTCGCTGGCGCTGCCGCTGATCCTGCTCGCGGGCTTCATGCTCGTCACCCCGGTCATCGCCATGGTGTTGGCGAGCTTCACCACGGGCGATGGCGCCTTCACGCTCGACAATTGGACCCAGACCTATCGCTCGTTGTCGGCCCAGCGGGCCATCGGCAACTCGCTCGCGCTCGCCGCCGCGGTCGCCACCATCGCGCTGCTGGTGGGGGCGCCCTTGTCCTGGATCGTGTCGCGGCTGACCCGGCTCAGCCGCTCACTGCATCTCGGCATCCTCAACGTCGCCACCAATTTCTCCGGCATCGGTCTCGGCTTCGCCTATGTGGCGACGCTTGGCGCCTTCGGCATGGTGACGCTGGCCATGAAGCGCGTCGGCATCGACGCCGCCCCGCCGCCCCAGGCCTCCTTCTGGGGCCTCGTCATGGCCTATGAATATTCCAACGTGCCACTCTTCGTGCTGCTGTCGCTGCCGGCCATGAGCCTGTTGCGCGACGAATGGTGGGAAGCGGCCCAGACCTCCGCGGCGACAAGGCTGCAGTTCTGGCGCTACATCGGTTGGCCGGTGCTGCGCCCCTTCCTGCTCGCCGACTGGCTGCTGATCTTTACCTGGTCGGTCGGCATGTATGGCGTGCCGGTGGCCTTCGAAGGCGATCGCCCCGCCGCCTACCGCCTCGTGACGGTCGAGATGTACCGGTCGTTGTTCGGTTCGCTCTTCGGCGAGCGGCGCATGCCGGTCTTTGCCGTGTCGCTGATGGTGCTGGCGGTGGCGAGCCTGCTGGCCTATCGGCTGATCACCCGGACGGGGAACCGATGGCTGACCTGACCCGCTCCCTCGACGCGGCACCGCAGGCACCGGCGTCTCCGGCCTGGCTCGGCGCGCTGCGCTCCGCCCGCCCGCGCGGCGGCCTTTTCGCCATCCTGCTGCTCGGCGCCGCGGTGCTCTACATCCTCGTGCCGATGCTGGCCGTGGTGCTCTACAGCGTCGCCACGCGCTGGACCGCCAATATCCTGCCCGACGGCTATACCGTCAAGCATTGGATGGACGCCCTGGCGGATGCGCGGTTCCGCACCGTGCTCGGCCGCAGCTTCGGCCTTGCGGTCGCCACGGCGGTGCTCGACCTGCTCCTGGTGGCCCCGGCCGCCTACTGGCAGCGCGTGCGCAACCCCCGGATCCGGCCCGTCATCGAGACGCTGGCCGCCATCCCCTTCGCGCTGCCTATCGTGGTCATCGCCTTCGGACTGCTGCAACTCAGCGGCGATTACACGCCGGCGCTTCAGGGAACGCCCTGGCTGCTGCTGCCCGCCCATGCGGCCGTGGCCTTCTCCTTCGTATACTGGTCAGTCGATGCCTCCATGGCGGCGGCCGGCGTCGTCGGACTGACCGAAGCGGCCCGCACCTGCGGGGCCGGGCTCGGCACGACCTTGTGGCGCGTCATCCTGCCCAATGTTGGCCCCGGCCTCGCCAGCGGCGCCATCCTGGCCTTCGGGGTCAGTTTCAACGAGATCGCCCTGGTGCAGATCCTGGCCGGCAATCGCTTCGAGACCGTGCCGCTCTATACGCTGAACCTCCTGAAGAGCACCGACGCCGACTTCAACGTGCTGGCCGTGATGACGACGGTGAGCTTCGCCATTACGCTGTTGCTGTCCGTCGGGGTCGTCTACCTCAACCGCAGCGCCGCCGACGCGCGCCGCGCCAAGGGGTGATCGAGCGTGTCCAGCCGCCTCCCCGGGTCCGTCGCGCTCGTCCTTCCTTCCCGGCCATCGGATTCACAGATCCTGGTGTGTTCCGGCGCTGGACGCATCTCCTCTCCCTTGTGGAGAGGGGCCGGGGGTAAGGGTCCTCGGCGCGTCGGGGACTGCGGGTCTCGCGACGACCAACGCCGTGATCGTCTGCACCGACCCTCACCCCATACCCCTCTCCACAGGGGAGAGGGGAGCGGCCGGCGTCGAGGCCCATCACGATTCGTGAATACGGTAGCGCGCCAGGCAAGGGCGTTACCGTGGAGCGTTTACGGTTGGAAAGATCCGCTGGCGCGATGCCGGCCCGCCAGAGAGGCTTTGCCCGCATGAGCACCATCAGCATCGAAGGCGTCTCCAAGCGCTTCGGCGACAAGCTGGCGCTCGACGACGTCAGTCTCGACGTGAAGTCGGGCGAGATGGTCGCGCTGCTCGGCTCCTCGGGCTGTGGCAAGACCACGCTTCTGCGCGCCATCGCGGGTCTCAATCCGCCGAGCGCCGGCCGCATCCTCTTCGACGACCGCGACGTCACCCACCTGCCGACGCGGCTCCGGCCCATCGGCATGGTGTTCCAGAGCTATTCGCTCTTCCCCAACATGACGGTTCGGCAGAACATCGCCTTTCCGCTCGTGGTCCGCGGCCAGACCGGTCAGGCCGTCACCCGTCGGGTGGACGAGCTTCTGTCGCTGATCGGCCTCGCGGCCCATGCCGACCATCACCCGAACCAGCTCTCGGGAGGCCAGCAGCAACGCACCGCCCTGGCCCGCGCCCTGGCGCCGGACCCGGCTGTGCTGCTGCTCGACGAACCCCTCTCGGCTCTCGACGCCGTGGTGCGGCTGCATCTCCGCGACGAGATCCGCCGCATCCAGCAGAGCATCCGGACGACCGCGCTGCTCGTCACCCACGACCAGTCCGAGGCCTTGGCGGTGGCCGATCGCGTCGTCGTCATGAAGGCCGGCCGCATCGAGCAGGTGGCGACACCCGCGGTGCTCTACGACACGCCGACGAGCGAGTTCAGCGCAGGCTTCATCGGCCAGCGCAACGCGCTCGATCTTCCGGTGCGCGACGGCCGGGTGCATCTTTGCGGCACCGCCGTGCCGGCCCCGACGATCGACACGCCCCGCGCCCTGGTGTTCCTCCGGCCGCAGGATGTGCGCCGCACCGAGGCCGGCACCGGCCGCCGGGCACGGGTCGAGACCCGCATCTTCGAGGGCGCGACGACCCGGTTCTACCTCAGCGTCGAGAGCGAAGACGGGGCCCTGGAGCTGAAGGCCGACTGGCCGAGCCGCGACGTCGCCACGCTGGCGGCCGGCGACTATGTGCATGTCGGCGTGGATGCCGCCGACGTGCACATTTTCCCGGCGGCGGCCCGTCCCGCGCCGTGACCGCGGGCCGCCCCGACATCATCCTCATCACCGCCGACCAATGGCGCGGCGACCTGCTGGGCTCCGCTCTCCACCCCTTCGCCCGCACGCCCAACCTCGATGCGCTGGCCCGCGAGTCGACGCTCTTCGCACGGCACTATGGCCAGGCCTATCCCTGCGCACCGGCCCGCGCGGGCCTCGTCACCGGGCTCTACGCCCACAAGCACCGTGTCGTTTCGAACGGCACGCCGCTCGACGCCCGCCATCCGACGCTGTTCACCGAACTGCGCCGCGCCGGCTATCGCCCCACGCTCTTCGGCTATACCGATACGGCGCTCGACCCGCGCGGCAGACCGCCGGGCGACCCGGACCTCGGCGATTACGAGAATGTCTGTCCCGGCCTCGCCGTCGACACGCTGCTGACCGAGCGCGCCACGCCCTGGCTGGCCCATCTCAAGGCGCGCGGCCACGCGATCCCCGATCCCGATGCGGGCCGGAACGCCATCTATGCGCAGCGCGGCTTCGGCGAGCCGGCGGTCTTCGCCGCCGACGACTCGGAGACGGCGTTCCTCACCGACCGCTTCCTGTCCTGGCTCTCGGTGGCGGGAGCGGAGCCGCTCTGCGCCCACCTGTCCTTCATCGCGCCCCATCCGCCCTTCGCGGCCGCGGCGCCCTTCGATGCGCTCGTCGATCCGGATTCTGTGACGCTGCCGCTGCGTGGCGCAGACCCGGAGGTCGAGATGGCCCAGCATCCGCTGATGGCCGCCCTGGTCACGGGCACGGATCTCAGAGGCTTCGCACCGGGCCTCGTCGGGCCGGCCGGCGCCGCCGACGAGCGCACCGTCCGCAAGCTCCGCGCCATCTATGCCGGCCTCGCCGCCGAGGTCGACCACCACATCGGCCGGATCGTGGCGGCGCTGAAGGCCGCCGGCCGCTGGGACAACACTGTGCTGGTCTTCACCGGCGACCATGGCGAGCAGCTCTTCGATCACTGGATGCTCGGCAAGGCCGGCTATTTCGACCAATCGGCCCACGTGCCGCTGATCCTGCACGACCCGCGTCCGGCGGCCGATCCCGGCCGGGGGCGGACCGTGACGGCGTTCACCGAAAGCATCGACGTGATGCCGACGCTGCTGGCCCTGGCGGGGCTGACCCCGCCCCCCGACGCCGACGGCGCGAGCCTCCTGCCCTTCTGTGCCGGCGAGACACCGGCACGCTGGCGCGACGAGGCGCATTGGAGTTTCGACTTCCGCGACCCCCGCGGGCGGCGCTTCGAGACGCTCTTCGGCCTCCCCTCGTCCTGGTGCAATCTCCAGGTCCTGCGCACGGAGCGGCTGAAATACGTGCATTTCGCCGGCCAACCGCCCGTGCTCTTCGACCTCGCCGAGGATCCGCACGAATTGGTGAACCGGGCCGGCGATCCGGGCGCCCGCGCGCTGCAGCTCGAAGGACTCGATCGGATGATGACCTGGCGCCAGCGCCACGAGGACGCGGGCCTGACGCGCTTCATCTGCCGCGACGGCCGCTTGACGGAGCATGCCCCATGAACGCCGTCTACGATCTCGCCGTCGTCGGGGCCGGGATCTGCGGCCTCGCCCACGCGCTGGCCGCCGCGCGCCTCGGCAAGCGCGTCGTGGTGATCGACCGTGATGCGCAGGCCAACGGCGCCTCGGTGCGCAACTTCGGCTTCATCACCGTCACGGGCCAGCAGGAGGGAGACTGCTGGCGCCGCGCGATGCGGTCGCGCGACGTCTGGACCGAGATCGCGCCGCTGGCCGGCATTCCGCTGCTGCAGCATGGGCTTCTGACCGTGGCGCGACGCCCGGAAGCCCTGGCCGTCCTTGAGGAGTTCTGCGAAACCGCAATGGGCCGCGAATGCCGGATGCTGACGCCGGCCGATATGGCGACGCGCTACGACGGATTGCGCACGGCGGAGTTCGCCGGCGCGCTCCTGTCGCCGCACGAGGTCCGCGTCGAATCGCGCGACGCCATCCCGCGTTTCGCCGCCTACCTCGAGGAGCGGCGCGGCGTCACGATCCTGCGCGACACCGCCGTTCACACCGTGGCTCCGCCGCGGCTCGAGACGAGCCGCGGCACGATCCTGGCCGAGGCCGTGGTGGTCTGCCCGGGCGACGACTTCCGCACGCTGCACGCCGACCGCATCGCCGCCTACGGTCTCACCCGCTGCAAGCTCCACATGATGCGGGTGCGGCCCGAGCGCTTCGATCCCCGACTTCCCCCGGTCATGTCGGACCTCGGGCTCGTACGCTATCTCGGCTATGCCGAACGCCCGGCCGCCGCGGCCCTCAAGGCGCGGCTCGAAGCCGAACAGGGAGAGCATCTCGCCCACGGCGTCCACCTCATCGCGGTGCGCTCGGCCGATGGATCGCTGGTGGTCGGCGATTCCCACCATTACGCCGCGACGCCCGATCCTTTCGCGCCGACGGCGGTCGACGAGCTGATCCTCGGCGAATATGGTCACGTCTTCGACGGGCCGCTGCCGCCGATCGTCGAACGCTGGACCGGCACTTACGCCTCGGCTCCCGATCGGCTGATGCTGGTCGACCGCCCCTCCGACGCGCTGCGCATCGTCCTCATCACCAGTGGTACCGGCGCCAGCACCTCCTTCGCCATCGCCGAAGAGGTGGTGGCGGAGTTTTGGAGGTGAGGTCGGATCTCCCCTCTCCCTTGTGGAGAGGGGAGCGGCAGGCGTCGCAACTGAACGTCCTCGAAGGGCTGAACAGGACCTCTCCATGAAACACCTCAAGGCCGTGATCTTCGACTGGGCCGGCACCGTGGTTGATCACGGGTCGCTGGCGCCCATGGGGGCGTTCGTCGAGACCTTCGCGGGGTTCGGCGTCGACATTACGATCGAGGAGGCGCGAGGTCCCATGGGCATGGCCAAGCGCCCGCACATCGCGACCCTGATGGCACTGCCGCGGATCGCCCAGGCTTGGGCCGAGCGCCACGGCCACCCGCCCGGAGAGACCGACATCGACGCCGTCTACGACGTCTTCGTGCCGAAGAACGTCGCCGTGGCGGCTCGCCTGTCGCAGATCATCCCCGGCGTCGCCGAAACGGTGGCGTCGCTGCGGGCCGAAGGCCTGAAGATCGGCTCGACCACCGGCTACACCCGCTCCATCATGGCGGAGATCCTGCCCCAGGCGTCCGAGCAAGGCTTCGCGCCCGACAGCCTCGTCTGCACGGGTGACACCACGGAGGGGCGCCCGACGCCCCTGATGATCTACCGCACGCTGCTCGACCTCGGCGTCTGGCCGGCCTGGAGCACCGTCAAGGTCGACGACACCGAGGTCGGCATCGCGGAGGGACTGAATGCCGGCTGCTGGACGGTGGGCGTCGCCGTCACCGGCAATGTCTTCGGCCTGTCCGAAGCCGACACGGCCGACCTGTCCGCCGCCGACTTCGATCGCCGACGCGCCGAGGCTGGAGCGAAGCTCGGCGGTGCCGGCGCCCATTACGTCGTCGACGGCGTGGCCGACCTCATGCCCATCCTCTTCGAGATCGAAGGCCGGCTCGCGCGAGGCGAACGCCCATGATCACCGACGATTTCGCCGCCAGCGAAGGCGACACCAACCGATCGCCGTTGCGCGCCGCCTGGCGGGCGGGGCTCGATGACGAAACGCAGGCGCTGCTCGACGCCGACGAGCGCCACTTCCTGCGCCAGTCCCTGTCGACGCCCTGCCTCGACGTCATCGAGCGCGCCGAGGGGCCCTGGCTCATCGATGTCGAAGGGCGGCGCATTCTCGATTTCCACGGCAACAGCGTGCACCAGCTCGGCCACGGTCATCCGCGTGTCGTCGCCGCCATCAAGGAGCAGATCGACCGGCTGCCCTTCAGCCCGCGCCGCTATACCAACCGCCCCGCCATCGATCTCGCCCGCCGCCTCGGCGAGAGCGCGCCCGGCGACCTCACCAAGGTGCTCTTCGCCCCGAGCGGCGCCGCGGCCGTCGGCATGGCGCTGAAACTCGCCCGCTATGCCACGGGCCGCCATAAGACCCTGTCCATGTGGGACGCCTTTCACGGCGCCAATCTCGACACGATCGCGGTCGGCGGCGAGGCCCTGTTCCGCCGCGGCCTCGGCCCGATGATGCCCGGCGCCGAACATCTGCCGCCGCTCCATCTCGCGTCGCGGTTCTTCGGCTTCGATCGGCCTTTCGAGCGCTTCGCCGATTACATCGACTACGTGCTCGAGGTTCAGGGCGACGTCGCGGCGTTGCTGGCCGAGCCGGTGCGCTGGACCACCGTCGAGCCCGCGCCTCCGGGGTTCTGGGCCCGCGTGCGCGACAGCTGCACGCGCCATGGCGCGCTCCTGATCTTCGACGAGATCCCGAGCGGCCTCGCCCGCACCGGCACGATGTGGGCCTGCGAGGGCGCCGGCGCCGTGCCCGACATCCTGATCATCGGCAAGGGGCTCGGCGGTGGCATCATGCCGATGGCGGCCATCCTGGCCGATGCGCGGCTCGATTGCGCTCCCGAGGCGGCGCTCGGCCACTACACCCACGAGAAGAGCCCGGTCGGCTGCGCGGCCGGTTTGGCGGTTCTCGACGTGATCCGCGACGAGGATCTCGTGGCGCGGTCTCGGGCCCTCGGGGCGCGAGGCCTCGCTCTGCTGGAAGCCTTGAAGGCGCGCCACCCCGCCGTGCGGGAGGTCCGGGCGGTGGGCGCCTTCTTCGGCGTCGAGATCGGCGGCGCCACGCCGGCCGAGGCCGAAGCCCGCGCCGACCGGCTGCTCTACGCCTGCCTGGCTAATGGCCTGAGCTTCAAGGTCGGCGGCGGAACCGTGGTGACGCTTTGCCCGCCGCTGACGATCGCCGACGCCGATTTCGACCAGGCGATCGCCATCCTCGATCGTGCGCTGGCGGATGTGGGGTAACTGCGGACAGGTCGTGCGCAGCGGCTCTGCAGCCTCTCGCATTGATCGGAGCCCGGTAGACAGACATGGTAGAAACGCCGATGTCGTGAGGTGGAGACCTCGAAGTGACTGCCGCCTCCCTTGCCGATCTGTACCGGGCCTATATCGACTGCCTCAACCGGCAGGATTGGCAGGCGCTGGGCGTCTTCGTCCACGACGACGTCGCGCATAACGGCCGGCCCTTTGGGCTCGGCGGCTATCGCGCCATGCTGGTCAAGGATTTCGACGACATCCCCGACCTCCGCTTCACCATCGATGTCGTGGTGAGCGAGCCTCCGCGGATCGCTGCCCGCCTGCTCTTCGACTGTGCGCCGAAAGGCGAGTTCCTCGGTTTGCACGTCGACGGGCGTAGAGTGTCCTTCGCCGAGAACGTCTTCTACGAATGGCAGGATTCCCGCATCGTCTCGGTGTGGTCGATCGTCGACAAGGCTGCCATCGAGATGCAACTGAAGCGCTACTAGATCATTCTCGCCGTCACGGCCGGTCTTGTCCCGGCCATCCACGCCGGGCGGCGCAGCGATGGAGACGGATAGACCTCGACTTTGTCGCGTCCCGTCTGCAACGGTCCGGCGTGGATGGCCGGCGTAAGGCCAGCCACGACGAATTCTGATGAGGGCGTGGTCAGAGACGTAGCGCGACCTTCAGCGATCCGCCGGCCGCGACGTGAAGGTGCGCTGAAACTCGTCGATGATCGTGTCGTGAAACTTCGACAGCCAGCCCTCAGCCACTTTGGCGCGGCTTTCGGCCACTTCGGCCCGCTTCTCCGCCGCGATGATGCGGG
Organism: Janthinobacterium lividum; assembly: GCA_050920985.1. Classification (GTDB taxonomy): domain Bacteria; phylum Pseudomonadota; class Alphaproteobacteria; order Rhizobiales; family Beijerinckiaceae; genus Lichenihabitans. The sequence continues at coordinate 100,362 of JBPBQY010000087.1, forward strand.
TCTCGAGAACCCTGACGTGATCCGCGTGGCGCTGCACGAGTTCCGTCTGGTAGTCTTCGGACGCCGCCGCGCGCTCGTCCGCCATGCGGATGGCCTCGAAGGCCTCGCTGACGAGGTCGAGCGCCGAGGACCAGTCGCGCTTGCCCGATGCCGCGCCGTCGGCGGCCGTCAGAAGCAGTTTGTCCTTCGAGGGTGAGAAATCGACCACGCGGTCCGACTCGAGCTGGGCGGGCACGCCCGCGAGGCTCGTCGGCTCGCCGTCGTCGGTTCGCCTCTGCACGGCAGCTTCCATGATTGAACCCTCCTGCGAAAACTCGGCCATCACGCGGTCGACTCGGGCGGCGCAAACGCCATGACATTACTGTCCGGGGGACGGGCCGCTTCGGTTTCGGGCTCGAAGCCTTCGTCCGGCTGACGGCTGTCGATCGCGCCGGTGCGCCGCTTCAGGGCCGTATATTGGGCAAGCAGCGACGAGCGGCTCTTGCGAGCGATGTCGAGCGCGCCATGCGCCAGCGAGCGCTCGGCGCGCTCGTTCTGCAGATCTTCGATCATACGCCGGTGCGTCGCCTCGAACTCCGAGCGCTCCAGCGCGAAACGGGCATTGATGCTCTCGATCCGGTCGAGCAACGTTGCGGATTTGCGGTTCGCGGCCTCGAGCGCCTGGTCTTTCGCCGCCACCGCCTTAGCCAGCATGTCGGCACGGTTGCCGAGGTCGAGCGCTGACCGCTGCACGTCCTGAAGCTGGGAGCCCGTGCGGGCCGAGGCTTCCAGCGCCGACTGGAGCCGGCGCTCGAGCGACAGTTTCTCGGCCGTCGCGTCGCGCAGGCCCTTTTCCGCCATCCGAAAGGACTCCGATTTCTCGTGGAGCTGCTCGCGCAGATGAGCGATGAGCCTGTCGGTGTTGGCGATATGGGCGGTGAGCCCGTCGATCTTCATCGACTGGGACGAGAGCTCCATCTCGTGCGCGGCGCGCTCGGCATCTCTCGCCGCCTCGCTTTTCTGGCGGGCGGCCTGCTCGACGCCGAACCTCTCCTGCACCAGCGCCGCCGTACTGCGCGCCATCTGCAGCTGCGGCTCCAGATCCGCCACCGTGCGATTGAGACCCGAGATGCGCAGCGACAATGTCTCGGTCAAGGCCTGGAGCCGCGAGGCTTCCGCCTCGGTCAGCCCCAGCGTCTCGCGCGCTTCGGCAAGGTTGCGTTCGGTCGCGGCACGGGCTTCATCGCTGCGGGACAGTTCCTGGCGCAGGCCGGCATTGTCATCGGCCAAAGCCTTGGCGCGATCCATCTCGGCGAAGAGGCGGGCATCCAGGCTCTCGGCGTGGCCTTTCAGATCCGAAGCGCGAATGCGCAACTCCGTCACCTGGGTGTCCTGGCGGCGGATCGTCTCCTCGCGGTCGGTCAGGGCCGCCATCGCGTCTTGAAAATCGCCAAAGGTCTTGGCGCTCGTGACCTGCAGGGCGCTGAGCTCGGCCCGGGCCGCACCGGCGAGGTCGCGCTCGCGCGCCAGGAGCGCTTCGATCTCCATCAGCCGTGCACGGGATGCCGCATGCTGCTCGACGAAGTCGTTCAACGGGCTGACGATGAGGTCGAAATCGGCCGACAGCGAGCGCATCTCCTCGAGGCGCTCCGCCATGCGGTTCACCCGATCCCGCACACTCTCGCTCTGCTGGCCAAGGGCATCGAGCGGCCCACCGCCGATGAGATGCGCCGGGCCGATGGCAGGCTCCACCACGACACGCTCGGGGCGAGGGTCGGCGGCCCGTTCAGGGAGGCCCCGTCGCTTCATCATGGACCAGCCTTCCCACATCGAATTCCAGTCTCCGCCTCGCCGCCGCACGCCCGCATCGTCCATGGCTATCTGAGCCGACCCTGGTCGACCGCCACCAGGAGCGCCTTGTGGGCGTTGGATCCCAGGCCGAAGGCCGAGATGATCTTGGACTGGAGCCCCTCCGACTGGCCGAGAGCTTCGGAAACCTGCCGCTCTGCCGCATCGGCCCGGCTCCGCTCGGCGTCGAGCCTCGCCTCGGCCGACTCGGCCCGATGCTGCATGGCGGCCAGCCGGCGCTCCAGATCCTGCTTGTCGGTTTTCAGGCTGGAGGCGAGGTTCTGCCAATCCATGACCTTGGCGTGAGCCGCCACGACGGCGGCCTCGGCCTGCGACGACACCTCTTCCAGAGAGGCTTCGAGCTGATCGCGCCGTTCGTAAAGGATCTCCAGCGCCCGGGCGGCATGTTCGAGCAGGCTGAGAGACGTCTCGTAATGGCGCGGCGTCGAGGCCGACGCCTCGGCCGAGCCCGGCGACCTCGGGAGCCTATCGAGCCGAGCGGGCCTCGCGCCTCCCTCGGAGGCCGTGCCGGCGACGACGGACAGCCTGCCCGGGTCCGACCAGGGCATCAGTGCTGGGTAAGCGGATTGGGCGTCGACCAATGCGTCAGCTCCGTCAGCGCCTGGCGCTTCATCATCGTCAGCTATGGTGTGCTTTGTTTGGACCGAGTCAATCGCAAGCTCGCCGAGAGGACAGCCGATCGTCGATTAGAGCTGGGTAACTCCCGCCGCGTCGCCGAACCATGCCCCCAAGCGACTCTCGTGACGATCGGACACCCGCAGAGGCGACCCCGCACGTCGGTCGGCGAGGCGACACCATGAGACCCTTGCTCTCATGGTTCAAGCACATCCGATAGATTGAGTGAAAACAACCATTCGTGCCCCGCCCAGTCGCACCGGCGAGGCGACAACTCAGTCGGTCGACCTCCGACAATTGAACGGGTCGAAACGCGAGACTTTACCATCGACACGCCGCTCGAGACGCCTCCCCTGCCGTTCTGCACCGGAGTTAGGTCCCAGAGCGGCGGCAGCGTGACGCGGGTGAGGCCTTAGGCTCCGACCATCTTCCCGGCCATGGCGTGGGCGGGGTCGTCGCCGGCGAGCATGTCGTAGAAACCGGCCCCGTCGATCGCGGATGCCGCGCTGCGACGGAACATGGCCTCCTCGTAAACGGCAAGGGCGGGCTCCACATCGTCAGGCTGCGCCGCCAGGGCTCGCCCAAGCTCGGCGCCGTCGAAGAGGGCGAGGTTGGCACCTTCGCCGTTCGGAGCGGACAGGTGAGCGGCGTCGCCGACGAGGGTCACACCCGGCACGCGGTCCCACCGATGACCAGGAGGGAGAGCACTGAACGGGCGAATGACCGGCGCAGTGTCGCTGTCCGTGATCAGAGCGGTGAGCTCCGGGGCCCAGCCGTCGAACTCCAACGCGATCCGTGCAGCAGCGACCGCGGCATCGGTATCCTCGAGTGCGGCGAACCAGTCCTGCGGAGCCGTCAGCATCACATAGGCGTGCAGCGTGTCGCCTCTCTCGCGGTGCGCCATGATGGCCTTGCCCCGCGCAGGCGCCGCCATGAAGCCGCCGCCGACCGTCGTCGCGCAGGCGGGATGCCGGGTATCGGCATTGAAGAAGTAGGTCTCGATGGCGGACATGCCGGTGTACTCGGGCCGCACGGGCGACAGCAGCGGCCGCACCCGCGACCAAGCGCCATCGGCGCCGACCAACAGGCCGGTCACGAGGGTGGCGCCATCGCTGAAGCTCACCTTATGCCGGCCCTGGCCGAGCGCCCGAACGGCGCCGACCTTGCGGCCCCATTCGACGGTGCCGGAGGGCAGCGAATCGAGCAGCATCTGCCGCAACTCTCCGCGCTGCACCTCGGGGCGCCCACCCGTTCCGTCATCGGCCTTATCGAGCAGGACGGTCCCGTCGAAGTCGAGGATCCGCATCGCCTGGCGACCGTCGAGAATGAGGTTGCGGAATCTGTCGGTGAGCCCGGCCGCGTGCAAGGCGGCTTGGCCGTCGTCCTCGTGCAGGTCGAGCATCCCGCCCTGGGTCCGGGCCTGCGGAGACGCATCGGCCTCGTAGACCCTGGCCGGGATGCCGTGAAGGATGAGAACGCGCGCCAGCAAGAGGCCGCCCAGGCCCGCACCGACGATCGTGACTGGAACCGGCATTGCGAAATCCTCCTGTCTCTCTGGAACGCTGTTCCATCAAAGACCTATTGGAACGGCGTTCCAATCATGTCAAGTTGGCCCATGACCAGCAGACAGCGGAACGACAGGCGCGCGGAGGCGCTCTCCAAGGAGCGGATCGTCGAGGCCGCGATCGAGATCCTGGATCGCGAGGGCGAGACTGGCTTGACGTTCCGCGCCCTGGCGACGCGCCTGTCGACGGGAAGCGGCGCCCTCTACTGGCATGTCGCCGACAAGGGGGCTTTGCTGGCGGCGGCCAGCGATGCGATCGTCGGTCGCGTCATGGCGACCGTGGAGGGCGGAACGGAGCCTCGGGCGGCGATGCGCGCCATCGCGCTCGGCATCTTCGACGCGATCGACGCCCATCCCTGGGTCGGCCGGCACCTGTCCCATGAGCCGGGTCAGCCCGCGACGCTGCTGCTCTTCGAGAGCATCGGCGGCCGGCTCCGGCCCTTGGGCGTTCCCGAGCGCGCGCAGTTCGACGCCTGGTCGGCGCTGGTGAACTATATTCTCGGCGTCGCCCGACAGAATGCCGAAAACGCCCGCGGTCGTTCGGGCGACACCGATCGGACGACGCTGCTCACCGCCGTCGCGGCACGGTGGGCGCGGCTCGACCAAGATGAGCACCCGTTCCTGCGCCAGGTCGCAGCACAACTGGCCCACCACGACGATCGCGAGCAGTTCCTCGCCGGCATCGACCTCATCCTGGCCGGCATCGTGAGCCTTCGATAGGCGATCGGCTTTGCGGTTCGCGGTCGATCAGATTCGCCCCGGGCGGCTCGCACGAATGTCGGGAAGCGTGAGAAGCGGCACGGCCGTGTCGAGCCTATCGAGGGCTCTTGCGAATGACCATCGATCGCTTACAGACTCAATCTTATAGAGAGATGAGGCCATGACCGAGCGCTTCGACCTGATTCTCAGCTCCGACCAGATCAGAACGATGATCGCCGTCGTCAAAGAGGGAAGCTTCAACAAGGCCGCTTCGACCTTGGGGGTGCAGCAATCGGCGGTGACGCAGCTGATCTCGCGCTTGGAGATAAAGGTCGGACGACGCCTGTTCGATCGAACACCGGCCGGTGTCAGGCTGACGATCGATGGTGAAGCCGTCCTCATCTACTCGCAAGCTATGGTGAAGCTGAGCCTCGATCTCCAACGGCATCTCGTGACATCGCACGCCGAGACCGTCCTGAGGATCGGCCTGACGGAGGATGTCGGACGGACGGCTCTCCCCGCCGTCCTCGGCCTGTTTGCCCGCCACCATGCCGACTTCCGCTTCGAGGCGATCTGCGGCATGCCCGACCTGCTGTTCGACGCCTTCGATCAGGACAAGCTCGACGTCGTCATCGCGCGCCGCGTCGCAGAGACGGGCCGAGGTGAGGTCCTCTGGAGGGAAGACACGGTCTGGGTCGGGGCAGCCGACGCCACATTGCCGATCGCAGACCCGATCTCCCTCGTCCTGCCGCCGCCGGGAGGGACCCGATCGACCGTCTTTCAAGCTCTTCAGGGTGCCTCGCGCGCTTGGCGCGTCTCGTTCGAGAGTGCGAGCCTGGCGACGCTCGAAGCCGCGGTTCGGGCAGGTCTCGGTATCTCGGCCGCTCCGGTCCGCATGGCCTTGCTCGACATCGTCCATCTCGATGCCGAAGTGGCGAGGCTGCCAAGGCTGGCGCAGGCCGAGTTCGTTCTCGAACACCGTCGTCCGGCGCGAACCGCTGCCATTGAAGCCTTCTGCGGCCTGCTGCGGACCGCGACGCGGCTCAGCTACACGAGTGCCGACGTCTCCCCGTGACCTGACGATCCTTGGGCGGTCGAACGCGGCGGCTGCAGCGCCTTCGGTGTAGCGTCGTCCTGCGCTGGATTGACCATCGTCTCCATCGATCAGAGGTCCTCGATCTGTCTGCACAGTCACTCGAGGCGGAGCCTCGGTTATTACGCCGAGATGATACCAAGGTATAATTCTCTCACTTCAGTTCATCCCATAGAGTCTGATTAGAGTTGGATCGCTCTTGACGAATCGTCTTGAATGAATGACCTTTCTTTCATGTACTTTCGTATCCAGAATGCGATCACGCTGCAAGCATGTAGACATGAACGCAAGCGTAGAGCAATAGATCAGAGACTGGTATGCTTTTGCCTCTGTTTCGGCTGCGTCGGGCTCGGCGGATGCCGTTTAGAGGGCGCACCGTCGTACAGTCTGTTCGGCGCCTTCTTTCCCGCGTGGCTTCTCTGCTGCGTACTAGGGCTCGTCGCTGCCTTCCTGTTCCGTGGGATCGTGATCGCCACCGGTCTCGAGGAAGCCATGCCGCTGCGGTTGCTCGTCTACACATCCTTCGGTGCCGCGCTGGCCTTGTGGCTGTGGCTGGCGCTGTTCGGAGAGAGATGACGTGGCGAAGCCCCGAGGCCGCCGGAAAACCGTTTCCCTGCTGCTCGCCGTCGTCGTGATCGGAGGCGCGGCCGCGGGTCTTCTCGCCTTCCTGCGCGACCGCGAGAGCAATCCCTACACCGACGATGCCGCGATCGACGCCGATGTGGTCCATGTCGCTCCCTCCGTCCCGGGGCGCATCGTGGCTTTGAAGGTCGGCGAGAACGATCTCGTGGCGGCCGGCGCCGTCCTCTTCGACATCGATCCCGAGCCCTATCGGCTCAGGGTCGATCTCGCCGCCGCCGAATTGAAGGCCGCAGAGGCCGTGCTCGACACGAGCGGGCGCACCGTTTCGACCGAAACGAGCAACGCCGCCGTGGCGGGCGACCAGGTCACGCAGGCGAGGACCTCTCTCCAACTGGCCTCCAACACCCTGAACCGCGTGGAGCCGCTGCTCGCCAAGGGCTACGTCTCGGTGCAACAGGTCGACGACGCTCGGACATCGAAGCGCAAGGCGGAGATCGCCTATGCCCAGGCCATCGAACAGGCGACCGCCTCGAAAGTCGCGGTGGGCAACACCGACAGCGCCGCCGCGAATGTCGTGGCGCGGCGCAGCACGCTGGCGCTGGCCGAGCGCGACCTGCGTGAGACCGTCGTCCGGGCGCCCCATGCCGGACGCGTCACCGGGCTGACCGTCAAGAGCGGTGAATATGTGGGCGCGGCCCAATCCCTCTTCACCCTGGTAGTGACGGAGGAGTGGTTCGCCTCGGCCAACTTCCGCGAGACGGAACTCGGTGACATCGCGGTGGGGAGTTGCGCGCTCGCCTATTCGCTGATCGACCGCAGGATCCCCATCCACGGGGTGGTGGATGGGATCGGCTGGGGCGTCAGCGACCAGGATCGCATCGAGCTGCCGCGCGGCGTTCCCTACGTGGCGAAGTCGGTCAACTGGGTGCGGGTGGCACAGCGGTTCCCCGTGCGCATCCGTCTGCGGGACCCGCCGGAGCGGCTGATGCGGCTCGGCGCGTCGGCCGTGGTGCAGATCAGGTCGAAGGGCGGATGCTGACGCTCCGGCCCTCCTTCGTCTCCGACCTGCTGGCGCCCGTGCCGGGCCGGCTCGGTCGCGCGATCGAGATCTCGGTCGCCTGCACGATCGTCATGGTGGTCTCCATGACCTACGAGATTCCGGAAACGGCACTCAGCACCTACCTGATCTTCTTCGCCGCCAAGGAGAACTCGGGGCTCAACATCGTCATGGGCACGGTCTTCATCGTGCTGGTGTCGGTCATCTTTGTGCTTTTGATCCCGCTGACGGCTTTGACCGATACAGTACCCGAGACGCGGCTCTTCGTGATCGGAGCTTTGGCCTTCGGCTTCTTCTTCCTGTCGGGCGCGAGCAAGCTCGCTCCGGTGGCCAATACGGTGGGCCTCGTCGTCGCCGACGTTCTCTACATGCTGAGTTCCGTCCCCAGCGGGGAACTGTCGTTGCGTGGCCTGCTCTATCTGCCGCTCGTCGTCGGCATGCCCATGGCGGTGTTCATCGCCTACAATATCGTGTTCGGACGCCGGCCTGACCGGCTCGTCCGCCGCGCCGTGGCGGCGAGGCTCGATGGGGTGGCGCAGAGGCTGCGGAGCGGTGCCGCGGGGTGGCGAAGTGCCGGCGCGCCGACGCTAGCCGGCGGCAACGCGGCGCTCCTTACCGCGCTGAAGATGACGGCGCTTCTCCAACTGCAGCCGCCCGACACGCGGGACCGGCTCCGCGATCTCGTGGTCCTCTCTTACAGCCTGATGATGATTGCGGACGCGCTCGCCGCCGACGGCGCTGCGGCGCGTCCCGAACCGGGCCTCGCGACCCGCATCCAGGACCTCGGCGCCGCGGTGCAATCCTTGCCACGGCTCGTGACGACGGCAGAGGAGAGCCATCCAGGGGAGGCGGCGCCATCGGAGCGGGATCTGGCGAGCCAGATGGCTGCCCTGGTGGGCAGCATGGAGCGCGTGGTCGCAGGCGGCCCGCGCGCCGATCTCGGACCCGCTCCTCAAGCCGAAAAGAAGACCTCCCGGTTCTTCGTGCCCGACGCTTTCTCGTCCCCCCGTCACGTCAGGCATGCCGCCAAGGGCACGGCCGCCGTGCTGATCTGCTATCTCACGATCGTCCTCTTGGACTGGTCCAAGATCGCCACCTGCATCGTCACCTGTTTCGTCGTCGGCCTGTCCTCGGCCGGAGAGACGACGCAGAAACTGACGTTGCGCATCACCGGGGCCTGCATCGGCGGCATCCTCGGGCTGGCGACGATCGTGGTCATCCTGCCGGACACGACGGACATCGCCGGGCTGTCGCTGCTGATCGCGCTTGGTGCGCTGCCGGCCGCCTGGGTCGCGGTCGGGCCGCCGACCGTGGCCTACCTGGGATTCCAGATCGCCTACGCGTTCTTTCTTTGCGTGTTGCAGGGCTCGGCACCCGCCTTCGACCTGACGGTGGCGCGAGACCGCATCATCGGCGTCCTGTTCGGCGATGTCGTGATGTTCCTGATCTTCGCCAACGTCTACCCGGCCTCCATCCTGAGCCGGCTCAAGGGCGATGTCGCCGCCTTGCTCGGCAAGTGTCGCTCGGCGGTGGCCGCCATCGCGGCCGCGCAGCCCGTGGCGGCACGGGCCGGCGCCGTGGCCGAGGCCGAAGCCCTGCTCGGCAAGATCGGCGCCGAGGCAGCGGCCTTTGGCTACGAGACGCGGCGCGCGCGCGACGGCCGGCTGCAGTCCCACGCCACACGGCTCAGCCTCACTGCGCTTCGGAGACTCGTCGGAGATATCGCGCGTCTCGCCGCCTATCCGTCCCCGTCGGACGCGTCGGACGATGCCCTGGCGCTCAGGGGCGAGTGCGCGGCGATCGACGCTCATCTCGGCATGCTGGCGGCGAGGTTCTCGGGCGCGGCACGTGGAGATGAGGCCGGGGCCGAGGCGGATGCTCCCGTGCCCCCATCCGATCAGGCCACCTCGGGGCGCGACGCCGCGGTGCGGGCCGTCAAAGACGGGATCGCCCGCAGCGATGCCGCGCTCGCCCGCTATGGCCGATTGCTGCGAGCCCGGGGACACGCTGATGCCTAGCCGGTATCTCCGCCCGGCATCGGCCCTCATCGCCCTGGCGATCGGTCTCTCGGGCTGCGCCGACTCGGCGCTCGTCCTGGCCCCCGTCGCGGCCGATGTCCCCTTCAAGCCGAAAGCTGACTCGGACGGGGGCGCGTCGTCGACAACACGGACGGCATCGGGCGCGCGGGACTTCGGGCTTTCCCCGATGGCCGGCCTGTCGCTCGCCGCGCCGCAATCTCTGCCGGACGCTCATCACGTCTACACGCTGGCGGAGCTCATCGACCTGGCGCAGACCTCGAACCCCGAGACCCGCGTCGCCTGGGAGAGGGCGCGGCAAGCCGCGCTCGGGGTGGGGATCGTCCAGGCGCTCTACCTGCCGGTGCTGACCGCGACGGTGGTGGGCGGAGCGCAGCGCCAGGATGGATCGAGGCAGATCGGCGAGCTGCCGTCGACCGCGGTGCGAAGTTCCACGAATGGAGCCGTTCCCAGTGCGTCGCTGCAGTGGCTGATCTTCGATTTCGGCGAAAGGGACGCGCTGAAGCGCGCCGCAACCGACATCTCTCTGGCCAGCGACATCGTCTTCAACGGAACCCATCAGCGGATCATCTACGACGTCGCCCGCAGCTTCTATGAATATGGCGCGGCGCGGCAGCGCGTCGCCATCTCGATCGAGGCCAAGGCGGACAGCACCCATCTCTTCGACGCCGCGCAGGACCGCTTCCGGCACGGCGTCGGCACCTCCGTCGAGACCGCGCAGGCCCGGCAGGTGCTGGCGCAGGCCGAGTTCAACCTCGTCCAGGCGCGGGGTGCCGAGCGCGACGTCTACCACGCGCTGCTCGCCGCCGTCGGGGTCTCGCCCTTGCTGGTGCTCACCATCGAGGACGCCTCGCGGCGCCCCCTGTCGCCGCCGCCTCTGGCACCGCTCGACGCCCTGGTGACCCAGGCGATCGCCCGACGGCCCGACGTTCAGGCGAGCTACGCCGCGTCCCGCGCCGCCCGGGCCGGGATCGACGCCGCCGAGGCGGACCTGATGCCGAAGGTCTTCCTCTCGGCCTCCGACACCTACCTCACCGGCAACCTCGACATTTCCTCACTGCCCAGCGTGCCGTCCCTGAGTTCGATCGGCTCCGGCTCGTCCAGCCTGTCACAGCCATCGCCATCGGCCTCGGCCATTCCCAATCTCGGGTCGCTGAACCTCGACCGGTCCTCGTCGAGCATCAACAACGTCACGGTCCTCGGGGGCATCGCGGTCCCGCTCTACGACGGCGGCGTCCGGCAGGCCCATGTCAGCGAGGCCCGCTCGCGCACGGACGCGGCCGAAGCCACCGTGCTCCGCCTGGAGCAGGCTGCCGCGACCGAGATCGTCGCCGCCGACGACGCGCTCCGCAGCAGCCTCGCCGCCTACCGGGCCGCAACCGTGTTGGTACAAGCCTCGACCTTGACCGAGAACGCCACTCTGTCGGCCTACCGGAGCGGTGCCGGCACGCTGACCGCCGCGCTCGAAACCGAGCAGGCCCTGTTGGTCGCCCGGCTCGCCCAGGCGCAGGCGCATGCCACCGCCCTCATCGCTGCCGCCACGCTGGCATTTTCAACCGGGCGCCTGTCGTCGTCGGACGCCGTCGCGGTCCATCCCTGATCCTGTAAGAGGAAGCGTGCGGCTCTCGCACCGATGGTTCACGAGCCCGACGCCCGCCGTTGCAGGTGTGGTCGGACGTGGCCGGCCCGTCAGCGCCCGCCGTCGACGGAGAGGATCTGGCCGTTGACGAAACTCGCGAGATCGGAGGCGAAGAACATCACCGCCTTGGCAATCTCGTCGGCGGTGCCGAGCCGCTTCAGCGCGACGGCCTCCACCAACTGGCGCTGCCGCTCCTCACCATAGGCCTGCCATTGCCGCTCGGTTGCGGGATTGGAACGGACGAAACCCGGCGCCACGCTGTTCACCCGGATGCCGAAGGGACCGAGTTCGTGAGCCAGTTGCCGCGTCAGACCCAGCACGGCGTGTTTCGCCGAGCAATAGCTCTGGATTCCGGTCAGCGAGGCCTGCAGGGCGGCGCCCGACGTGATGGTGACGATGGCGCCGGAGCCCGCCCGCTTCATGGCCGGCGCAACGGCCCGGCAGAGCGCGAAGGTCGAGCCGAGATTGACCGCGATAACGCGGTCCCAATCGGAGTCGCCGACCTCCTCAATGGGGTGCTCGGTCTGGCCCGCCACTCCGCCGGCGTTGCAGACCAGCACGTCGACGGCACGGCCGGCGTGATCCTCGACCGAAGCGATCCAGGCTGCCGCAGCCGCGCGATCCATGAGGTCGACCTCCGACAAGACGATGCGCGGATCGGCGTCGGGCCTGGCCTGAATGTCGCAGCCGTAAACGGCAGCGCCGGCATCGGCGAACCGCTCCGCGATGCTGCGGCCCAAACCAAAGGCGGCGCCGCTGACCGCGACGACACGACCTTTGAAGTCGAGGAGGGAAGACGCGTTCGGGGCATCAAAGAAGGTCGTCATCGGCGAGTCTCGCGAGGTGGGGGTTACCATTAGGGTCAGGACGGCGCCTCGAAAAAGGGGAGATCGGCGAAAGCGCTCGCTGCTGCCGACAATGTCCTCGTCGCTGCGGGCCGAATGGGCCGATGACGCGGGTTCTTCGACACTACCGCTCGACACTTCGGCTGCGCTAACCTTTCCGGATGCGGCCCTTCCGTCTCCTCTACCTCGTCGTCCTGGCCTGCATCCTCGCGGCTTGCGCCCGCACGGCCGACCGCGACGAGGCGGTCGTTTGTGCCAGCGCTGCCGCCGGCCTCGCCACGCCCGTGCGGGTTCGCGTGACCGATGCCGTTCCGCTACCGCGCGACGTCGAGGGTCGGCCGGGCGTGCGCCTGACGCTCGCGCCCGACGATCCCGACGTCGCGCTGCCCTGGCTCGTCTGTCGCTTCGCCGCCGGAGGACCCGACCCGGAACTCGTTGCGCTCACGACCATTCGGGGTCCGATCGACGATACCCACCTCGTCCTGCTGCGGCGCTTCTGGCTCGGCTCCGAGGAGGCCGCGGCGGCGGCACGCGAGGTCGCCGAGATCGCTCTTCCGCATCTTCCCTTCCGCGTGGCCTATGCGGTGCAGCAGGGCCTGAATGCGCTGCCCGACGCTGCCGTCTACGGGCTGATCGCGGCCGCATATTCGCTCGTCTACGGTCTTTACGGTCGCATCAACTTCGCCTTCGGCGAACTCGCCGCCGTGGGCGGGCTCGGCGCCGTCAGCGGGGCTGGCCTGATGAGAGACGCGCCGGCTGCCGCGATCATGCTCCTGGCGGTCGGTCTCGGGACCTACGCGGCAGGCATCCATGGCGCGGTGGTGGATCGTCTGGTGCTGTGGCGGCTGCGGCGGGCGACGGGCCAGCACGGGCTCGTAGCCACGATCGGCGTGGCCCTGGTTCTGCGCGAATATCTGCGCCTCGCCACCGGCTCGCAGCCGCTCTGGGTCGCGCCGGTCCTGGCCGGGCCTTTGCGTCTTGCGTCGGCCGGCGACTTCATCGTCACCGTCACCCCTATGGCGCTGGTGCTGACAGGTGTCGCAGCCCTGGCATCGGCCGGGCTACTCGCCATGTTCCGCTTCACCGGATTCGGACGCGACTGGCGCGCCTCGGCCGACGATCCGCTGGCGGCATCCCTCATGGGCGTCGACCCCCGCCGGCTGTCGCTGCGCACCGCGGGCCTCGCCTCCGCCCTTGTCGGCCTCGCCGGCGCCGGCGTGACGCTGAACTACGGAGGCATCGGCTTCGAATACACGACCGGCCTGGGCCTGAAGGCGCTCATCGCCGCCGTGATCGGCGGCATCGGCTCGGTGCCAGGCGCCTTCCTGGGCGGCATCGGCATCGCCCTGATCGAGACCGCATGGGCGGCCTATCTCCCGACCGAGAACCGCGACCTCGCCATCGACGTGATGTTGGTCGTGACCCTCGTGGTACGCCCGGGCGGCCTCTTTGGCATCCGTGAGCCTATGACGCGACGCGGACCGTGAAGGGCGACGCGGGTCCCGCGCAGTGATCTGGTCTCGCTGAGCTGAAGCGAGAGGTAGAAGACGGTTTTCTCTTTACAGCCCCTTCCTTTGTCTCCTGGCTTGACGCCTTGTCGGATGCGCTTGCGCAGAGCCGCACCGCTCAGCGAACTGCTCGTTTCGAGCTCGGCGTGTTCGACGACGTCAATCGGCCGGCGGCCTCGCTTCAGATATCTCCCGGCCCCTTGGCGAGCCCCGCCAGGGTAAAGAGGTCGACCGATAGCTTGGCGCCGATCACGAGCGTGTCCGGGATGGGCTTCGGCCGAAACGGCTCGCGGAGCTGGTCGGGGTCGAGAATGTACTGCAGGTTCGGCGTGAGGCGGACCGCCGGCGAGACCTGGTAGCCGTAGTTCAGTTCGAAAAAGGTCTCGTTGCGCGCCACATTGTCGGTGCTGAGGCCCTGGGCGACCCGCGCCGCGCGGACATTGGCGAGACCAATATCCGAATAACGGATCGTCGAGACCGCGGCATTGATGGAATCGAGCGGGCGGCTGTCGAAAGGACCGAGATAGACGGCGCCGGCGGTCAGCTCGTAATCCTCGATCTGTCGGCCGCCCGTGCCTTCGAGGGCCAGACCGAACAGGCTGAGCCCACGCGGTTGGGTGGGATCGGGACGATAGACCATCTGGTCGAAGCGCTGGTAGGCGGCGGTCCGTCCGAAGCGCCGCTCGGGGCTCAGCCCCGTAAACAGCTCCTGCCCACCGCCCTGGTCGAGCACGGCGTCGCTATAGCTCGACCGGTCGATGATGGCGCCGACCCCGTAGTGGCGCGGCATCGTGTCGTTGGCGAAGGTCGTGGCGTAGCCGACCTCGAAGGGGACATTGAAGCCCGTCGCCGGCTCGAAGAAGTCCACGCCATGATCGGTGCGCAGCGTGCTGTTGGGGGCGACCTCGTAGGCGCCGACGTTGAAGAAATACTTTTCGGTGATCTGCGTCTTCAGAACGCCCGCCCAGGTCGGAGCCGGGAAGTAGGTGAAGTTGGTGTCGGCAAAGGCCGCGGTGGGGCTGCCGCAGATCGAGTTGTTCTGGAAGTTGCAGTAGAAGGGCGAAGCCAGGAAGGCGGTCTGGCCGGGGATACGGCCGACCTCAATGTCGATCCTGTTGTCGAAGAGCTTCTGCTCGTAGCTGAGATAGGTCAGCCGATAGGTCTGGCCGCCGCCGTAGATCTCCTGCACCGAGACGCTGTTGCCGATGAGGTCGTTGGTGAGGCTGTTGCCGAACCGCTCGGTGCCGATGGCGTGGAGAAAGCCACCCGGCAGGCCGATGATCTTCGAAAGGTCGGCGTCGGCGCCGAGAAAGAGCTGCCCGGCGGAGCGAGCGCCCTGGCGGATGCCGCCGAACGGATTGCCGGCGGCCTCGTTGGTGAAGTTGGCGAGGAACGTCAGGCCATTGCCGAGGTCGAGCGTGCCGGGCGGCAGGGACGTCGGTGTCGTCGGCGACGCCGAGGCGCCCTGGATGTTGCTCACGCGTCGTGAACCGCCCACACCTCCGGCCGTGCCGCTGGCGCCACCGGCCGCGCCGGGGCCCGGGTTCGCGCCGTTGGCGTTCGGCGCTCCGCCGGGCCGACCGGTCGGCGCTGCTGCAGCCGCGGCGACGGGAGCCGCAGGAGAAGCCGGACCCGCGACAGAGCGGTGAGAACGGCGGGGTGTCCGAGGTTTCACTGTGGGATTGGAGGGGGACGCCTTGACGGTGCCATCCGGGGCCGAAACCTCCTCGGCCGATGCTCCAGGTGCCCACAGCATCAGACTGCCGACCACGATCCCGACCGCCCCGATGACCCTCATGACTCACTCCTCCCGCGCCCTGGCCCGACCGTCCGGCGGCGAACCACGCGTTTTTCGGGAGTCTAGTCCGGAACCAGCTCTCGCCGCGACAGCCAAGCAGAGGTTCTCGGCACGCGGTGTGGGAGTGTGGCCTTGATGTGCCACAAAGCTTGCGTGACGTCCCCGGGCGAGTCCGACGTCGGCAGGCGGCCGTTGACTCGCGGGATGGGGCGGGGGCGTATGCGGGGGCTCCCTCCTGCCTTGCCGATCGCGATGTCCGACGCTCCGCCCGACACCCTCCCCAAGACTCTGCGCCAGGCCCGGCCGGTCCACGCCCGGCTCACCGCCGAGATCACGACGCATGATGTCGCCTACCATCGCGACGACAGCCCCACGATCGCGGATGCCGAGTACGACGCGCTGCGTCGGCGTCTGGTGGCTCTCGAAGAGGCCTTCCCGGCGCTCGCCACGCCGACGGGGCCCGGTGCCACCATCGGTGCCAAGCCCTCCGAGAAATTCAAGACGATCAGCCATGCCGTGCCGATGCTGTCGCTGGGCAATGTCTTCGCCGACGAGGATGTGGCGGAGTTCGATGCCCGCGTACGGCGCTTCCTCGGCCTCGCACCCGATACTTTGTTGCCCATCACGGCCGAACCCAAGATCGACGGCCTGTCCTGCTCGTTGCGCTACGAGGGAGGGGTTCTTCAGCAGGCGGCGACGCGCGGGGATGGATTCGCCGGCGAGGACGTCACCGCCAACGTCCGAACCATCGCGGCGATCCCGAACCGGCTGACCGGGGACGACGTCCCCGATGTCCTCGAGGTGCGGGGCGAGGTCTTCATGACCAAGCCCGATTTCGCGGCCATGAATGAGCGCCAGGTCGAGGCCGGCCGACCCGCCTTCGCCAACCCGCGCAACGCTGCCGCCGGCTCGCTGCGGCAGCTCGACCCCGCCGTGACGGCATCCCGACCCCTGCAGTTTTTCGCCTATGCCTGGGGCGAGCACTCCAGCCTGCCGGCCGACACGCAGCACGGCATGATCGAAGCCTTCGCGCGGTTCGGCCTGCCCACCAATCCGCTCACGGAACTCTGCCAATCATCCGACGAGCTGCTCAGCCGCTACCGCGCCATCGAGGCCGAGCGCGCCGCCCTGCCCTACGACATCGACGGCGTCGTCTATAAGGTCGACGACCTGCGGCTGCAGGAGCGGCTCGGCTTCGTGTCCCGCGCCCCACGCTGGGCCGTGGCCCACAAGTTCCCCGCCGAGCGCGCCACGACGATCCTCCAGGGTATCGACATCCAGGTGGGCCGCACGGGATCGCTGACGCCGGTTGCGAAGCTCGCCCCCGTCACGGTCGGCGGCGTCGTGGTCGAGAATGCAACTCTGCATAACGAGGACGAGATCGCCCGCAAGGACGTGCGGATCGGCGATACGGTGCGGGTGCAGCGCGCCGGCGACGTCATCCCGCAGATCGTCGGCGTGGTCCAGGAGTTGCGACCGGCCGACGCCGAGCCCTATCGCTTTCCCCAGACCTGCCCGGTCTGCGGCTCGGCGGCGGTTCGCGAGGTCGACGAGAAGACCGGCACGGCCGATGTCGTGCGCCGCTGCACGGGCGGGATCCATTGTCCCGCGCAGGTGGTGGAACGGCTGCGCCATTTCGTGTCGCGCAATGCCTTCGACATCGAGGGTCTCGGCGAAAAGCAGATCGCGCTGTTCCATGGCGAGGGCCTGATCAGGACGCCCGCCGACATCTTCGCTCTCGAGGCGCGCGACAGGACGGGCCTGACGCGCCTCGCCAACCGCGAGGGGTTCGGGGAAGTGTCGGTGCGCAACCTCTTCGCCGCCATCGCGGAGCGCCGCACGGTGCCGCTCAACCGCTTCCTCTACGCGCTCGGCATCCGGCGCATCGGCGAGACCAATTCGAAGCGCCTCGCCCGGCATTTCGCCACACCGGAGGCCGTTGCGGCGGCCGGCATCGCGGCCGCCGATCCGGCGTCGGAAGGCCGCGCCGAGCTGCGCACCATCGACGGTTTCGGCGATGCCGCGGCCGAGACGCTGGCCGAGTTCTTCGCCGACCCGGACAATCGGCGGGAATGGGATCGTCTGCTCGGCGAGGTGACGGTAGAACCCATGGCGGCCGCCGCGGCGTCGAGCCCCATCGCCGGCCAGGTCATCGTGTTCACGGGATCGCTGGAGCGCATGACGCGCGACGAGGCCAAGGCCCGGGCCGAAGCGCTCGGCGCCAAGGTGTCGGGTTCAGTGTCGAAGAAGACCGACATCGTCGTGGTGGGCCCGGGTGCCGGCAGCAAGGAGAAGAAGGCGCGCGAGCTCGGCCTCAAGGTGATCACCGAGGAGGACTGGTTGCGGCTCGCCAGCGGCGAAGCGGCGCAGGTTGTCGAGGTGACAGATTCAGTCGAAACGGCTGAACGGTCAGATCTCGATTGATCTCCGCTTCTGTTGTACTTAAGCTCGGCGCTGGCGTTCAGGTGAACAGCGGATGAACGGCTAATTACCACTGTAACGATGATCATGTCGCAGGGCTGGCATGAGGAACAATGCGCGGGGATTTGGCATTTACATCCCGAACGCACTGACTCAGGACGAAACACGATGATTTCGGTCACATTCGACTCTTTCAAGGCCACGCTCCGCAAGACGGCATTCGCCGGTCTCGCAGTCGTGTCGCTCGGCGCCATGGTGACGGCGACCACTGAGAGCGCTCAGGCGCGCGGCTTCGGAGGCGGCGGCGGCGTTTTCCACGGTGGTGGTTTCCGTGGCGGCTTCGGCGGATTCCGCGGAGGCGGGTTCCGTGGCGGCTTCGGTGGTTTCCGGGGCGGATACGGCGGGTTCCGCGGGGGATACGGCCGCTTCGCCGGCTTCCGCGGTGGTTATGGTGGCTTCGGGCGTGGCCGGTTCGGCTACGGCGGCTTCGGATATCGGCGCTTCGGCTATGGGTTCCCGCTGGCGGTCGGCTACGGCGCGGCCTATGGCTACGGCTATCCCTATGGCGGATATGGCTATGGGTACGGCAATGGCGGTTACGGCGACGGTGCCGGTTACGGCTACCAGGGCGCCGGCTACGACAATGCTGGATATGACGAAGGCTACGGTAACGCGGGCTATCGTCAGGCTTATCATCAGCGTCGGGGTGTCTACAGCTGCGGCTACAACGAGTTGCGCACGCATCTCGAGCGGAAGAACTGCCGCCGCTGATCCGGCAGAGATTTGAACACGCAAAGGGCGGCCGAAAAGCCGCCCTTTTCCGTTGGAGACCTTGCAAAGGCCTGACGCAGGAGCGCAACAAGCCTCGGCATTCGTCCGATCAGCCTACGCCGTCGAAGCCGCCGTGTTTCTTCCGTCACGACCCTGGGTTAATCGAGCCTGTCGGTCCATGGAGTGGCTTCTCTGCGCCGCCGCACGCGAGAGTCCGGAATGCGGTCGCTGTCCCTTGGTGCTCTGGTCTTGGCGGTCCTGGCGGTCTCGGTTGCTCCGGCCTCCTCCCAGCAGACGGTACCGCAGGTACCGACCGGCTCCGGAAACCTGCCCGATCTCGGCGGCACGCCCCAGAGCTCGGGCCAGCCCGCCGCTCAGGGCACGACCGAACAGGGCAATTCAAGCATCCAAAGTTCGTTGGGTCCTTATGGTGACCCAGGCGGAATCCGCGCCTCCCTGGCGCAGCGCGGCGTCACCTACAGCCTCGTCTTCATCGGCGAGACGCTGGGAAATTCCCTGGGCGGAGCGCGCCAGGGCGCGATCGGGGAAGGCCGGCTCGATCTCCAGGTCAATGTCGATCTCCAGAAAGCCATCGGCATCGACGGCGCGACATTGCACGCCAATGGCTATAAGATTATCGGCGGCGGCCTTGGGCGCGACGATCTGTTCGCCCTGTCCGTGCCGAGTGGCATCGAGGCCCGACCCTCGACCCGTCTCTACGAAGCCTGGTACGAGCAAACCGTGCTCGACGGCAAAGTCGCCCTAAAGATCGGCCAGATCGGCGCCGACACAGAGTTCCTGGTCAGCCAATATGCCGGCGTCTTCGTCAACGCGACCTTCGGCTGGCCCGACATCACCGCCTACGACCTGCCGAGCGGTGGCCCCGCCTACCCGCTGGCGGCTCCGGGGCTGCGCCTGAGACTCGCGCCCGACGCGCATTGGACACTTCTCGCGGCCGTGTTCGACGGCGATCCCTCGGGCGCGTCGCGTTTCGGAAGCGACGCCGATCCTCAGCGTCTCGACCGTCACGGGACGAACTTCCGCGTCACCGATCGGCCTTTGACCATAGCCGAAGCCGCCTACGCCTATGGGGACAAGGACGGCCCACTTCTGCCCGGCATCGCCAAGCTCGGCGGCTGGGAGCATCTCGGCCGTTTCGCCGCTTCGATCCCGACCGCGACAGGCCTGACGCTCGGCTCGGCTACCGGCCGCCTTCAGGGCAACGACGGCATCTACGGCATGGTCGACCAGATGATCTACCGCCTGCCCGGCACGGATGACGGCTCCATCGGGATCTTCGCCCGGCTGTCGGGCTCGCCCGGCGACCGCAACCTCGTCTCTTTCTATATGGACGGTGGCGTGACCGGCAAAGGCCTCGTGCCCGGCCGGCCCGACGATACGGCCGGCCTCTCCTTCGCCTTCAGCCAGATTTCGCCTGCCGCGCGGCGCACGGACCGCGCCGAAGAGGCCGTGCTGGGCTTGCCCTATCCGGTCCGTTCGAACGAGACGGTCTTCGAAGCCACCTATCAGGCGCAGATCGTGCCGGGCTTCACCCTGCAGCCCGATGTCCAGTACATCGCGCATCCCGGCGGGAGCATCCCGGATCCGCTGAGCGCCGACCCCACGCCGATCCGCGATGCCGTGGTCCTGGGGCTGCGCGCCACGCTCCAGTATTGACGGCCGACGCCGGCCGGGAACCCCGTGGCGCTTCCCTCATTGACCCGGTGTCGGACCAAGGGAGGATGATCTGCGTAACCTAATCCTGATTCCGGTGCTGGCCGTCATGCTGGCGAGCGCGGCCGCCGCCCAGACCGCCGAGCCGACCAACGCCGCCGCACCGCCGCGCGGCACGGGCCAGTCCAACGAGCCACTCAACCCGTCCGGCAATGTTGGATCCAGCGTCAACGCATCGGGAACGATCCGCGAGGTCGCCATGGCGGATCTGGCCAAGGGGGCCAACAGCTTCACCGAGGGTCAGGCTCGCAGCCGCATCGAGAGCGCAGGATTCCGCAAGGTTACCGGGCTCGCCAAGGGTGACGATGGTGTCTGGCGCGGTCATGCCGAGAAGGAAGGACGCACCTTGGACGTCGGCTTCGATTTCAAGGGCCAGATCGCCTCCCAGTAGCCCGCCACGTCCGTCACCGACACAACGAGGAGCCCACCGCCATGGCAAGCCAGACACTGACGGCCCTGTTCGACCGCTACGAGGATGCCGCCGAAACCGTCGGCCGGCTCGAAGCGGCCGGCGTGCCGCACGCCGACATCAGCCTCGTGTCCAACGATGCCTCCCACAGCCAGTATTATGGCGCGATCCCGGGCGACGCCGATCCGATGCCGGACGGCCATGTCAGCGCCACCGGCACGGGAGCCTCGCTGGGCACGCTGCTGGGTGGCGGCGCAGGCCTGTTGGCGGGGCTCGGCCTCATGGCGATCCCCGGCCTCGGGCCGGTGGTGGCGGCGGGCTGGCTCACCGCCACGCTGCTGGGGGCAGGCGTGGGTGCGGCCGCCGGTGGGCTTGTCGGGTCGCTGACCGATATCGGCGTCAGCGAAGAGGATGCGCACGCCTATGCGGAAGGCATCCATCGCGGCGGCACGCTTCTAACCGTCAGGACGGAGCCCGATCTGGCCGGCCGGGTCGCTGAGATCCTCGACCACGACGACGCGATCTCCATGCCGCATCGCGAGAGCAGTTGGCGCGAAGCTGGATGGGAAGGCCGGTTCGTCGGCACGGGCGCCATCACCGGCACGCCGGTGTTCAGCGACCCCAATATGTTGTCACCCGGAGTCGCGACAGAGGACGAGACCCGGGCCGCTGCCGTTCCGGCGCTCGGTGCCGTGACGCCCGATGGCCTGAACCTGCGGCCTCTGGTCGAGGAACACCCCAACGCCGGCGTGGTTGGCGAGGCGCCATCGCGCGACGCTGCCGATGGTCGAGAGAGTCGCGTTCGAACTTACGCTCGGCCCTAACGGGCAGCTGACATCCGGCACAAGGAGTCGGGCGGCACCATGATGCCGCCTCTCGCATTTCGTCGGCGGTTCGTCGCCCTGGACGAGCCTTCAGAAGCCCGCGACGACCTCGACAGGTCGGCTCTACGACCGGTTTAGGCCACTTCGAGCCCTCGAAGTCCTATAACAGACAGCAAATATTGCGTCAGAATGTCGCTAAATTTCTTGGGGATGAGCTGCCGAAAGGCAGGCTCGACGGCTTCTCTGAACGATCGTTCATGCCACGCGGTCATGGCTTGGGTCTGCCGCGACGGTGCCCATGATGCCCGACTCGCCCCGCCTTTCAGGCCCGAACATCTTCTTGCCTTTGCATGCCGGCCGCTCGACCTGCGCTGTCCTATTTTTACAACAGCTTATTAACCCAAGTCTCCGCAAGTATATCTCTGGCCTTCCGACCGACCGCAAGCAATTTCGCGATCCGTCAGGCTGAAGGGCGCTGCAACGAACCACCGGGCAAGATCAATCCCTTCAGGTTGGCCGTAGACGCATAACTCTACAGGGTGGTTCCGCTCCCACATTCTCGCCCCAAACGAACCTATGTTGCCGGACCGTTCGCAACGGATCGGGAAAACTGATAGTGCATTTCAAGAACCTCGTGGTGCCGGCCCTCATCTTGACAGCCTCGTTCGCCTCGTCGGCGGCCGAAGCCCGTACACATTCCGCGCACTTCGGCGGTGGTCTTGCGTCCTGGTACGGCCCCGGCTTCAGCGGTCATCGGACGGCGAGCGGCGAAAGGTTCAACACGGGGGCATTGACGGCTGCGCATCGCTCCCTGCCCTTCGGATCGCGCGTCCGGGTCACGAGCCGTCGCACCGGCCGGTCCGTCGTGGTGCGGATCAACGACCGTGGTCCCTTCGTGGGCGGTCGCATCATCGACCTCTCCCCCGCGGCGTCGCGCGTCCTGGGCATGAACGGCACCGAACCCGTCACCCTCGCCCGCCTGTAAGTTGCGTCACGGTCGAAGGTTTCGGTCTTCCGGCGGGCTCTGCCGCGGCGTCAGGCCCCAGGGTCGCGCAAGGCCGCGATCGTTCCCTGTAACGGCAACACGGTCTCGGCCCGGCTGAGCCGAGCCGGAAAGGGTCGGGTGGCGCGAAGTGCCAATCGCCACCGCTAACCCCACCCGTCACCGCTTCGCGGCGACAACCTTCCCGTTCCGGGAGGGAAAGGCGCTCCACCCGGGTCAGGCCACAGGGCGCGAGCGGTATGTGCTCCGGCAGCCTCGAAGCGACGGGTGATGTCCTGAGCGCCCTGCCAGCGGTAGGACCCTCTTTGCCGGCCACAGCGAAGCCGTCACATGACCGTCACAAAGCTCCGCGCTCTCGGAATGCCTGCCTTGCTGCGCCGCAAAAATCAGCGTTTGTGCGGTGCAATAAGCGGCATTCGATCTATTTTATGGTCACACGATACCGGAAGGCACCGTGGATGACGTCGTTCTCTCTCGGTGGACGGCGTCTTCGAAGATCCACATGCGGTAAGCAGCAAAGAGGCATCGACGGCGCTTCGGGCTCTCCGCCTCACCGACAAGAAGATCAATATGTCGACCTTAGCCAAACTCGCCCATCTGGGCACGGGCGCCGGGCTTTCCCCGATCGCCGACTTCTTCGACACCGTCCGGCGTCGTTTCGCGACGACCTCGGACCGCCGCGCTCGCCGTCCCCTGCAGGATATCGACGGCTGGTCCGACCAGGCCGAGGTGGCCTATTACGAGAACTGTCGCCTCTGCCGCTCAGCCTGAAGCAACGCATGACCTGATCGCGGCTGTCACGGCTGCGGTGGTTCTCAAGATGCCAAGCGCTTCCGCATAGAGATTGTCGCCCAGCCCTCGAGCTCGCTTCGGCGCACAAGCGCAAATCCCTGCAGACCGTAGCTCGACAGGATCCCCCGCACGTCTCGCGGCAGAAGGCCTGACAGGATCAGGTCTGCACCCGGTGCAGCATGGACGGCGATCGCCGGTGCCAAAGCCCGTAGCGGTCGCGCCAGGATATTCGCCAGGATCAGATCATAGGGCGCGTTGCGCCGCAGCTTGGGATGCGCGAGGCCCGCCGCCACGACGGGGCGGATGAAGGGCGCAACCCCGTTCAAGGATGCATTGTCGCGTGTCGCCCGAACCGCGACAGGGTCGAGGTCGCCGCAGAAGACCTCCCGCTTCAGGGCCAGGGCCGCCGCCATGGCGAGGACGCCAGTCCCCGTACCGAGATCGACGACTCGGCGAGGCCGGCGACGCTTCAGCACGGCGTCGAGCGCCAGGAGGCAACCGCGCGTCGTCCCGTGATGTCCGGTCCCGAACGCCAGCGCGGCTTCGATCTCGAGCGCGAGGTCGTTTGTACGAACCTCCGCCCGATCGTGACCGCCATGGACCATAAACCGGCCGGCCCGAACGGGAGCGAGGCCGGTCAGAGACCGCTGAACCCAATCCTGCTGGTCGATGGTCTCCGTGACCATAGTGGCGGCGAGATCTTCGCCCATCGTATCGGCGATGAGATCCCTGATCTGAGCCTCATCGACGCCGGGGCCGAAATAGATCTCGACGATCCAGGGCTTGGGCTCGAGCGGACTGGCCTCGTCTTCGAACGAGGCAGCGGCCAGTTCGGCGGGGTCGAAGACCTCCATGACGAAATCGGCGGCGGCACGCGCCCGCTCGTAATCGCAGGTGAACCGCAGCAGTTGTGCGGCATCGTTGGGTGGTAGGCCTTCGAGCATCATCGCGGCTAACACGGCGGCCTATGAGTGTCACGGCCGTCATTCCAGTCCACCCGACACCGAGACCGGGTGGACGGCCATCATCAGTGAGCCGCGGGACGGCTCATCTGACTCACTTCTTCTTCTTGGCCATGTGGTGGCCGACCGCGCAGCCAGCCGCGGCGCCGAGGAGGCCGTGACCACCCGCGACGTGACCCGCGACGCCGCCAACGGCAGCGCCGCCGAGACAACCGGCCGAAGCCACATTGACGGAACCGACCAGCGCCAGGGCGGCGAGAGACAGAACGATGCTACGCATGGAACACTCCTCAATTTGATGAACTGCTAACGCTCGTGACAGCGATGTGTTCGGCGCCGCTACCGGCTTATTAGAGCTCCTGGCCGAAGACCTGCTGGGCGACAACCGACCCCCGCGCCCGCGTCACGACGGCCCAGCCCTGGACATTCCGGCGGGAGTGGTCACATTGGGGCGGAGGACCCGCGCCGAACGCGGGCCTTGGGTCCGCAAGGAGGATTGACTCGGCGGATGCCCGCCCCGTCCTCCAGCGCGTAGACTCAGACCCATGTCTCCTGCCGCTTCGCCGACTCCCGCCACCCTGGGTCTCAACCTCGCTCCCGCCGAAGGGGCAACCGGCGCGACGCCCGCCATCAGCACCGGACGTCTCGACAACGGCCTCGAGATCGTGGTCATCCCGGACCATCGCGCCCCCGTGGTCACCCACATGGTGTGGTACCGTAACGGCTCCGCCGATGACCCGGTGGGCAAGTCGGGCATCGCGCATTTCCTCGAACATCTCATGTTCAAGGGCACCGCCACCCATCCGCAGGGCAAGTTCTCGGAAGTCGTGGCGGAACTCGGCGGCCAGGAGAACGCCTTCACGTCCAACGACTACACGGCCTATTTCCAGCGCATCGCCAAGGAGCATCTCGGCACGCTGATGGGGTTCGAGGCCGACCGCATGACCGGGCTCGTGCTGTCCGACGAGGTCGTGGATCCCGAGCGCGACGTCGTGCTCGAGGAGCGTCGCATGCGCACCGACACCGACCCGTCCCAGCAGCTGTCCGAGACCGTCCAGGCCACGCTGTTTTCGAGCCACCCCTACGGCAAGCCGATCATCGGCTGGAAACACGAGATCGAGACGCTCGATCGACGCGATGCCTTCGCCTATTACAACCGCTTCTACACGCCCGAGAATGCCATCCTGATTGTCGCGGGCGACGTCGGCTTCGACGAAGTGAGGCGCTTGGCCGAAGACAGCTACGGGAAGATTCCGGCACGCGGCGAGTCCCCGGTGCGGAGCCGGCCGCAGGAGCCGCCGCCGCATGCCCACCGGCTCGTCACGCTCAGTGACGCCAATGTCGAGCAGCCGAGCGCCCAGCGCGTCTACCTCGTCCCCTCCTATCGGACCGGTGGCCAGGACGCGATGGCACTCGAAGTCATGGCCCACCATCTCGGTGGCGGCCAGACCTCCAAGCTCTACCGCGCTCTCGTCCTGGAGCAGAAGATCGCGGTCGCGGCCGGGGCCTATTACATGGGGACCTCGCTCGACGACACCCGCTTCTACATCTGGGCCATGCCGGTCGAAGGCGTGACGCTGGAAGCGCTCGATGCGGCGGTGGATGCGGTCGTGACCGATGTCGCCTCGACACTGGCCGAGCCGGGCGATCTGGCCCGTGCCAAGACGCGGCTCGTGGCCGATGCCGTCTATGCGCAGGACAGCCAGGCGACGCTGGCGCGCTGGTACGGCGCCGCCCTGACGACGGGACTGACGGCCGAGGATGTCGCCCGCTGGCCCGCGGGCATCGACGCCGTCACGGCCGAGGACGTTCGCGATGTCTCGGCGACCTGGCTGACGAAGAAACGCGCCGTGACGGGGTTCCTCCTTCCCGAAGCGGCTTCCCTCTCCGCCTGACCTCTCCCGATCAGATCGTGCGGGCGCGGCGTGGTCCGTGCCCGCTTTCGTTGCGTTCGCACCGGATTGTCCCATGACCGCCTATGCCGCCATCAAGCCAGTCTCCCGCGCCGCGACCGTGCAGAAGGTCCGGTCTCCCGGCGGCATCGAAGCCTGGCTGGTCGAGGATTATGCGGTGCCGCTCGTCGCCATCGACTTCTCCTTCAAGGGCGGAGCCGCACAGGACCCGGCCGGCAAGGCCGGCGTCGCCGCCATGATGGCGAGCCTGCTCGACGAGGGAGCGGGCGATCTCGACAGTGAAGGCTTCCATCGCGCGCTCGACGACAGGGCGATCGAGATCTCGTT
This sequence comes from Janthinobacterium lividum, assembly GCA_050920985.1. Taxonomy (GTDB): domain Bacteria; phylum Pseudomonadota; class Alphaproteobacteria; order Rhizobiales; family Beijerinckiaceae; genus Lichenihabitans. Next base: position 126,802 of record JBPBQY010000087.1, read on the forward strand.
CGGCGCCGACCGTGACGTCGTATCGGGCCGGCTGAAGACGCTGAGCCGCTCGGTCTCCGAGGCGGTGGACCTGCTGCGCATTGCCCTGAACGCGCCGCGCTTCGACGCCGATGCGATCGAGCGCGTGCGCGCCCAGATCACCGCCGGTTTTCGCCGCGAGGCCAAGGATCCGGATGCGCTGGCGGGCCGCGGCTGGCGCGAATCCGCCTTCGCCAACCATCCCTACGGCCTGCCGGTGCGGGGCACGGCCGAGACGCTGGCCGGCATCGGGCGCACCGATCTCGTCGAGATCTATCGCCGGTCGCTGGTGCGCCGCGACCTCAAGATCGCGGCCGTTGGCGCCATCGACGCCGCCACGCTCGGCGACATGCTCGACCGCGCCTTCGGCGAACTCCCGGCCGAAGGTTCGCTGATCGCCATTGCGCCCGTCGAGGTCTCGGCGGGCGGGAAGCCGCAGGTCATCGACCTCGACATCCCTCAGTCGACGATCCGCTTCGGCCTGCCCGGCATCGCGCGCCGCGACCCGGATCACATGGCCGCCGTCGTCATCAACCATATCCTGGGTGGTGGGGTCTTCTCGGCGCGGCTGTTCCGCGAGGTGCGCGAGAAGCGCGGCCTCGCTTATTCGGTCTATTCGCACCTCTCCACCTTCGACCGAACCGCGATCTTCGGAGGTGGTACCTCGACCAAGAACGAGCGTGCCAAAGAATCGCTCGACGTCATCGCCGAGCAGATCCACGACCTCGCCACCGACGGCCCGACCGACGACGAACTCGACAAGGCCAAGAAGTTCCTGACCGGCTCCTATGCGCTGCGCTTCGACACGTCGCTGAAGATCGCCAGCCAACTCGTGAACCTCCAGACCGAAGGCTTCGATGTCGATTACCTCGACGAGCGCAATGGCCTGATCGAGGCCGTGACGCTGGAAGACGCCAAGCGCGTCGGCACCCGCATGCTCGGTGCCGGGCCCTTGCTGGTGACGGTGGTTGGACGTCCAGACGGGTTGTGAGCCTGCATCAAGGTTGACCGGCCCGGGACTTCCTCTCCGCTCATCCCTGCGCATGGGCGGAGTGCGACCTGATCTGACGCGATCATTCTGATGGCGCTCCGTTGGCCCAGCGCCGATCGATAAAATCTTAAACTTCCCATGGCCTCATGGCGCGTTCGTCCGCGTTCCGGGGCCTGTTCCATGTCGAGACATTCCGCGATCCGGCCCGGCTTGGTCCTCGCGGCTGCGGCGCCCTGGCTGGCGGGCTGTGCCGGTACGGCCCTGACGGACCGGGATTGCATGACCCGAGTCATGTATTTCGAATCGAACCGCTCGAGTCCTGAGGGCATGCTGGCGGTGGGTACGACGGTGATGAACCGTCTCGACAGTCCGAAATACCCGAAATCCGTCTGCGCTGTCGTGGGTCAGCCGCACCAATTCGCGCCCGGAGCCCTCGACAAGCCGATGGTGCCACGCTTGGCCGCGCGAGCCGCTTCCGTGGCCGATCGTGTCCTCGCCGGCGAGCGGCATCCCGCCATGGGTCCGGATGCCATGTTCTTTCACACGGCCGGCCTGACCTTCCCCTACAACAACATGCATTACGTGCTGGAGGCAGGCGGTAACGCCTTTTACGAAAAGCGCAGCCCTGCCGAGATCGCCGCGCTGGCGCGCTACACGCCACGGCCCACCGCGGACGCGACGCCGCGTCAGGATCTCGGGGGCCAGCAGGCCGACGCCGGAGAGGCTCCGCCGCCGGACGGCGACGCGCCTCCGCCGGAGGGAGACGTCCCGCCGAACGACGAGTGACGTCGCTTCGTTGATCCACCTGCCGCTCGTTCCCGCGCAGGCTGGGACCCGCCGTGACAAGGCGGCCGAAGGCCGACGACATCGACTGCGTCCCGCTCGCACCACGGTCAGTCAATAGGGTTGCCTTCGGCCGGACATCTTGCACCGGGCCGCCGCCCGCGCGGGGAAGAGTGGCCAGAGCCAAAGCCCGGGCTCCCGATTGTTGCGGCAGGTCCACGGCGCTATATCCAAACCATGCGCTTCACGCCCGAATTCCTGGACGAGATCAAGAATCGGGTGAACGTCTCCGACGTCGTCGGTCGCCGCGTGCGGCTGAAGAAGCAAGGGCGCGAATGGCGCGGCCTCTCGCCCTTCAATGCCGAGAAGACGCCGTCCTTCTACGTGAACGACGCCAAGATGGCCTGGTTCGATTTCTCCTCCGGGCGCAACGGCAACATCTTCGATTTCGTCATGGCGACGGACGGGCTGTCGTTTCCCGAGGCCGTCGAGGCCCTGGCGGGAGAGGCCGGGCTCGAACTGCCCAAACCCACGGCCGAGTCGGTCGAGCGCGAGAAGGTCAGGGCCGGCCTTGTCGAGGTGCTCGAAATGGCGACCCAGTTCTTCGAGGCGACGCTGAAGGGCAGCGCCGGCGCGCGGGGACGCGACTACATCGCGACGCGGGGCATCGCGCCGGCGATCCAGGCCGAATTCCGCCTCGGCTACGCGCCGGCGGACCGCTACACGCTGCGCGACCATCTGGCGGGACGCGGCGCCTCGGTCGAGGTGATGATGGAAGCGGGCCTGCTCAACCACGGCGAGGGTATCGCGGTCCCGTACGACAAATTCCGGGACCGGGTGATGTTCCCGATCCAGGACCGCAGCGGCCGCGTCATCGCCTTCGGCGGCCGCGCGCTCGACCCGACCGTGCCGGCCAAATACCTGAACTCGCCCGAGACGCCGCTGTTTCACAAGGGGCACCTCCTCTACAATCACCATCGCGCCCGCAAGGCCGCACAGGATCGGGGCGCCGTGATCTCGGTCGAAGGCTACATCGACGTCATCGCCATGACGGCGGCGGGCTTTCCCCACGTGGTGGCGGGCTTGGGAACCGCTCTCACCATCGAGCAATGCGAGTTGCTCTGGCGCATGAACCCCGAGCCGATTCTCTGTTTCGATGGGGACGGCGCGGGACGGCGCGCCGCCGCCAAGGCGGTCGACACCGTGCTCCCGGCGCTCGCCTCCGACAAGACGCTGCGCTTCGCCTTCCTGCCCGATGGGCAGGATCCGGACGACCTTGCGCGGAGCGGCGGCACGCCCGCCGTCGAGGCCGTGCTGGCAGCGGCGAAACCGCTCGTCGAGGTGCTCTGGACGCGCGAGAGCGAGGCCACGGTGCTCGATACTCCCGAGCGCCGGACCGGCCTGAAGCAGCGCCTGGGAGACCTCACGCGGCAGATCGGCGACGAAACGCTGCGGCGCTTCTACCAGCAGGAGCTGTATGGGCGGCTCGATGCCCTCACGGGCGCCACCCGCCGCGCCACCTCTCAGGGGCAGCGACCAGCCCGGCCGGCCTCCAGCTTCGCATCATCGCCGCGCCCACGCTTCGGCAGTCCGCCGCCGTTGCGCGGCTATCGCGGCTCGGCCCCGGCGCCGCTGAGCGGCGGGTTCGCGCAGGCGACCGGGGCCTCATCGCCCGGCTTCGCCCGCCGCGACGTCGAGATCCTGACCATCGTCATGAATCATCCGGCCCTGCTCGACCATTATGCCGAGGAACTGGCGCATCTCTCGTTCGACCATCCGGATATGGCGCGGCTGCGCGATGTCATGGTGGGGCTCGTCTCGGAGCATGTCCTCGATCATGAGCCTTTCAAGCAGGCGCTCGACACCCACGGCGTCGGCGATCTGCGGCGGCGCATCCAGGCCTTGGCGGAGCGCGCGCCGCTCTGGTCGACGGGGGTCGCGGCGGCCATCGAAGACGCGGAACTCAGTTTGCGGCAGGCCATGGCCTTGCACCGGAGAGCGCGGGAGTTACATAAAGACCTGCAGGAAGCACGTGACGCGCTCGGGCGCGACCCGTCGGAAGGACGTTTGGCCGAGCTTCGCGACATCCAGGCCCATCTCAGCACGCTTGAGGGGACGGAGGCGATGATCGAGGGTTATGGAACGCTTTCGGGCCATAAACCGTCTGGAGAATAGGCGCTTTGGCGCGTTTCCTGCGTCATGGTTAATGCAGAATTAACAGCCTTGGCCGATGGTCCTCGGCAGGACAAGGCCGGGGATAGGCATGAGCACAGGGTTTCAGGCGAGCACGCCCAGTGGAGCGCGCGGCCGGTCGGAGCGAACAATGGCGAAAAAGGACAGCGAGAAGGTCGAGGGCGAAGGCGCCGTAGCTGAGCCGGTCGCCGACAGCCCCCTGCTCGATTTGTCCGATGCCGCCGTCAAGCGCATGATCAAGGCGGCCAAGCGGCGGGGGTTCGTTACCCACGACGAGCTGAATGCTGTCCTTCCCTCGGAGGAGGTCACCTCCGACCAGATCGAAGACATCTACGCGATGCTCTCCGAGATGGGCATCTCGGTCGTCGAGAGCGAGGAAGCCGAGGAAGGCGCCGAAAAGACCGAGGAAAAGGCCGAGGAGGAGGAGGAAGCCGAAGGCGGCGACCTCGTCGAGGCGCCGCGCGCCACGGCCGTGGCGACGCGCAGCTCCGAACCCGCGGACCGTACCGACGACCCCGTCCGGATGTATCTGCGCGAGATGGGATCGGTCGAACTCCTGTCGCGCGAGGGCGAAATCGCCATCGCCAAGCGGATCGAAGCCGGCCGCGAGGCGATGATCGCCGGGTTGTGCGAGAGCCCGCTGACCTTTCAGGCCATCATCATCTGGCGGGACGAACTGAACGACGCCAAGGTTCTGCTGCGCGAGATCATCGATCTCGAAGCCACCTATGCGGGCCCGGACGGCAAGAACACGCCCAAGATCGACATGACGGCGCCAGGTGCCCAGGAGGCGCTCGCGGCCCGGACGGCGGCTGCCGCGGCCCCCGCCACGGCACCCCGCAATCCGCCGCCGGGTCTCGGCGGCGAGGTGCCGATCCCCGAGGAAAACTTCGACGACGACGACGATATGGAAAACTCCGTGTCGCTGTCCGCCATGGAGACCGAACTCAAGCCGAAGGTCTTGGAAACCTTCGACCGGATCGCCGACGCCTACAAGAAGCTGCGGCGCCTGCAGGATCAGAACGTCGAGAACCGCCTCGGCGGCGAGACCCTGTCGCCGGCCCAGGAGCGCAAGTACAAGGATCTCAAGAAGGCGGTCGTCGCCGATGTGAAGTCCCTGTCGCTTAACCAGAACCGCATCGATGCCCTGGTGGAGCAGCTCTACGACATCAACAAGAAGCTGATCGGCCACGAGTTGAAGCTGCTGCGCCTTGCGGAAAGCTGCGGCGTGGGGCGCGAGGACTTCCTGCGCAACTACCAGAATTCGGAGCTCGATCCGAAGTGGATCCTACGCGTGTCGAAGCTCGGTAGCCGAGGATGGAAGGAGTTCGTCGCTCGCGAGAAGGACGGCATTCACGCCCTGCGCGGCGACATCCATACGCTGTCGACCGAGACCGGCCTCGAGATTCTCGAGTTCCGCAAGATCGTCCACATTGTGCAGAAGGGCGAGCGCGAGGCTCGGCAGGCCAAGAAGGAGATGGTGGAAGCCAACCTCCGTCTCGTGATCTCGATCGCCAAAAAGTACACGAACCGCGGGCTGCAGTTCCTGGATCTCATTCAGGAAGGCAACATCGGCCTCATGAAGGCCGTCGATAAGTTCGAGTACCGCCGCGGCTACAAGTTCTCGACCTACGCGACCTGGTGGATCCGTCAGGCCATCACGCGCTCGATCGCCGATCAGGCGCGGACGATCCGCATCCCGGTGCACATGATCGAGACGATCAACAAGATCGTGCGCACCTCGCGCCAGATGCTGCACGAGATCGGCCGCGAGCCGACCCCGGAGGAACTGGCCGAGAAGCTGGCCATGCCGCTGGAGAAGGTCCGCAAGGTCCTGAAGATCGCCAAGGAGCCCATCTCGCTCGAAACCCCGGTGGGCGACGAGGAGGACACGCATCTTGGTGACTTCATCGAGGACAAGAACGCCATCCTGCCGATCGACGCCGCGATCCAGTCGAACTTGCGCGAGACAACGACGCGGGTCCTGGCCTCGCTGACGCCTCGTGAGGAGCGCGTGCTGCGCATGCGCTTCGGGATCGGAATGAACACCGACCATACGCTCGAAGAGGTTGGCCAGCAGTTCTCGGTCACCCGTGAGCGAATCCGGCAGATCGAGGCCAAGGCGCTCCGCAAGCTGAAGCATCCGTCGCGATCGCGGAAGCTCCGGAGCTTCCTCGACAACTAAGGTCGGAGCCAGTCCGCCGTCGTTATTTTGAAAGATCCAGGCCCGGAGCGATCCGGGCCTTTTCATGTCGGCGGCAAGGTGCCGTTCAGCACATCCCAGGGTGAGACTGGAAATGCTGGCCGCGTGATGCTCCCGTTAAGGGAGGCGGAACATGGTTCTTCTGGCAGTCGGGGCGGCGGCCGAATTCAGCACGGGATCAACGATGCAGAGCGCAGAGGAGCCGAGGGACGAAACCGAACGGACCTCGCGCAATCCCATCAGCATCGCGATCCTGGCCGCCTTGGCCTTCGTGCCGATCGTGGTCGCGGCCGGGTTCCTGACCGAGCATCCTGCCACCCTGGTCGTGCCATCCGATATATCGCTTTTGGCGATGCGCGGCGCCATCGACGGCGGAACCCCCGCCCAGCCCCAATTACCCGCCCGCGCCGGCTATTGACGAGACGGCTGAGCTCCGCCCGAACGGACAATAGGAGGTCACCTTCGGACCGAGATGGAGTTCCGGCTGGCGGAAGCCGTTGTAGACATTGTTGGCGAAGACGCCGCCCTGGAGACCGCCGGGAAACGCCGCGATACGCACCCCGTCGCACCACTTCGGTGTCGGACCGGTCGCATGCGCGCCGGCCGTCATACCGAGCCAGACCGTCGATGCCGCCAGCGCTGCGGCGAAGCGTGTGGACGCTCGTGCCATCTGATCCTCTCCCCTAAGCGCGTCCGTTCGGACGTGGTCGGGGTTCCCTCGGCGTCGCACGCGGCCGGCGCGCCGTGATGCGGGAACCCGACAGCAAAGCCTTCGGGCAATTCCTGGCCGTCGCGGCGCAGCACGATGCCAAATCGTTTTTCGATCTCGTCGAGGTGCGTCAGGCGCTTGAGGTCCAATCGGCCATTCTCGCAGCCAGGCGCGTCAACAGGGCGGCGTTGGCCGCAATCGAAAGCGCTCTCGACGGCATGGTGAGCGCCGTGGTCGCGATCGAGCAGGGTGCGGATCGCGCCGTGGTTGAAGCGCGCTTCAACCGCCTGGACGTCGGCTTCCACGAAGCCCTGGCGCTTTCCAGCGGCAATCGAATGCTGGCCATGTTTCTCGAGGCCACGGCTTCGCCGCTGGAAGAATCGTTCCGGATGTCGACGCGAGGTCGCACACTAAGGGGCCAGAGCCATCAGGCGACCTTGGCGGCTCACGGGCGATCTTCGATGCTGTCAGAGCAGGCGATGGACGCGCCCCCGCACAAGCCATGCGGGCGCACTTGAAGCCGGCGGAACAGGATCTGCGCGCCGCGCTCAGTGAAGGAAACGCTGACGGGATCGGTGACCGGCATTCGCACCAACCCCGGAAGCACCGCCCGCGGTTACTGCAGCGTGGCGCCGTTGATCGTCACCGGGCCGGTGCCGAAAGCGATCACCCAGGTGAGGCTGCCATCCGGATTGGGCTTGGCGAGGTTCTTGGCGAGCACCAGCGGGCCGAGGATCTGCCCGGCGCCCGGATCGGTGGCCGACTGCGCCTGCAGGGCCGCGATCTCTTTGTCGAGACCCGTGCCCGAGATAGTGACGCTGCCGGTCGGCGTCGGCCCCATAGTGGCCCGTCCTTCCATCTTGAGATCCAGCACCGCCGTGGTGAGCCGGCTCGGCGCCAGCGTCACAGTGCCGGTCCCGGGCCAGAACAGATGGCCCACGGCCTCCTTCTGCTCGGGCGTGATGACGACGTCCTTGGACAGGTCGACGTCCCTGACCATCTCCTGGGCGGCTTCCGTCGCATGGAATCCGTCGAGACCCACATGCAGGTCGAGCCCCTTGGGCACCAGCCCCGCCGACCAGGGCGGAAGCTGAGCCGGAGGGATCGCGAGATCGGTAATCGAGACCGAGGTCGACAGGCTTCCGGTTCCGGACAGCCCCGACGCGTCGATGCTCCCGCCGAGCGCCTTGGCGGTCACGACCCCGATCGGCGTCGTCACCGCCAGTGTCGACAGCGATCCCTTCTGCTTCAGGGCGTCGAGCAAGGGCAGGCCCGCCTGCAACAGGGCCTTGAGGTCGCTCTGGGACGCCACGAGACTGTCGTGGTTCGGATGAGCCACGACGAAGGCCCAGAGATCGAGAAGGGTTCCGGCACGGAGCCGCTCGATCCCGATGTCCGCGACGCTGTCGGGCGTCGTATAGGCCAGGGTCGTGCCCGGACGCGGCGGCGGCGGCACGGCCGGATTGCCGGAGACGGGCGCCGCGGGACCCGGCTTGAACACGATATCGGCGGCCGTGCCGGCAGCCGTATAATGGGCCGCGATGGTCGTCGTGCCGCCGTCGGCCGGTACGCCGGTCTGGCTCAGCACGATCTTGTCGACACGACGGTTCTGATCGAGGGTCGGTGCCGCCTGGGAACTGGTATAGCCGGTCTGCTCCTGCCGGAAGCTCGCATAGGCGTGGAGTTTCGGATCGAAGACCCCATCGAAGACGCTCGCGGCCGCGGCGAAGGTCATCGTCTGCTGGCCCACATGGAGCACGAGAGGCGGACTGTCGTTGCTTTGGACCTTCCAGGTCCCGTCCGTCAGCGGCGTCAGCGTCTCGGCCGTCACATAGGGGTCGATCGTGACACCGAAGCTCGCAAGGCCGGCCGCAGCGCGCTTGAGATCGAGCGTAACCGCGTAGGCGTCGCCCTTCGGCTCGACGGTGACGCCGCTCGCCTCGCCCGGGGCCGGCTGGCTGACGTAGCGCTCGAAGACGGCTTTCAGCCGGGCTGCCTCTTCAGGAGTCGCCGGTGCGGCTGCAGCCGATAGAGCCGGGATAGCGGCAGCGGCGGAAGCCAGCAGGAGCCTTCTCAACATCGAGCCCTCATCATCGAGCAATTCCGGGACGGCGCGCCGGCCGGGAGCGACTCCGGGAGCCGCCGCCGCACCATAGAGCACGCCCCGCCCAGCCGATAGGCGAAGCCGAAAGAGCGAATGTCGTGCACGGCCTACGAGGAGGAAACCGAATGGCCGGGTCGGCGTTGTGGCAGCAACGATGAGGACGAGCGGCCCTGAGGCCAGTGGTCCAAGAGATGGCGACCGAAGGTTCTCGACGATGTTCAATGTAAATCAGCGCGGCGCGTTGCGCCTCACGGCCCGTGTCGCGATCGCGGGAGCCCTGACCCTCGGAGCCATGCAAAGCGCTTCGGCCGACGACGCCGGGCTTCATGGCTTCTTCTCGGCCATGTTCGGGGGCGGGGCCGCGGAGCCACAGCAGGCTCCCGCCGCGGCGGAGGCCCCGAGCGCTGGCGAGCCGTCCGAGGTCCGCCGGATGGCGCGTTACCATCCCCTGACGGTCCGCCTCCACAAGCCGGCACCGAGGCTCGTCGTGACCCGCGACGTCCCGTCGAAGCCCGTCAAGGTCTCGATCTTCCAGGACAAGACCCTGCGCCGCGGTGACGCCGTCATGACCTCGAAGGGGATCCGCGTCTTTGCCGGCTCCAGCTCATGGCCCTACGTGCCGCAGGATTTCGTCAGCCTGGATGACGCGGGCCGCCTGGGCCAGGACACGTCCAAGGTTCTGGCCGAACTGGACCGGGCGCCGCGCGGGTAAGGGAAACTGCGTCGCAACGCCCTCCAGCTTCTGGGAACTCCCACAGCTGGAGGGCGTTGCTTATAAGAACATTGCATGAACATGAGGTGGAGATCATGGCCAACGATACCGATCACAATCCGAAGCTCGACGAGAACCCCGGCTCCAACACGGTCAAGAACCCGGACGATTGGACAACCGGAGGGGAGCCGATGACGGGGGCCCAGGCGTCGTACCTGAAGACTCTCTCCGAAGAGGTGAAGGAGACCGACGCGGGCTACGAGGACGGTTTGTCCAAGGCTGAAGCCTCGAAGCGCATCGATGCCCTCAAGTCCAAGGCCGGGCACTGAACCGAGCCGGAACGCTCCCATCGACACGGGTAAAACCTGGCGCGCTCGGCCGCGCCACGCTGTCGATCGTTCTGGTGGGCTCGATCTTGTGTTGGAAGGCCATCGTGGCGGCTTCCAACGCGCATTGGTATGCCGGTCTTCTCAAGCCTACGTTCGCACCGCCGCCTTGGCTCGCCGGCCTGGCCTCGCTGTTGCTCGCAGCGTGTCTTGCCCTGGCGCTCTTCCGGGTGCTCGGCACGCCCGACTATCTACCCGACCGCCCCACCGCCTTGCGTCTCTTTGGGCTTGCCCTGGCTCTCGACGCGGCCTGGACGTGGCTTTTCTTCGGAGGCCGACATCCTAGCGTAGCGCTCGCCGTAGCGGCGGCGCTGGCTGTCGCCGTTACGCTCGCGGCGTGGCGCTTCGCAACGGTGGACCGGCGAGCCGGACTTTTGCTCGTTCCCTGGACACTGGCGGCGAGCTTCACGGCCTTGGTCGACCTGTCGATCGCCGTTCGTAACGGCTGACCGGAGTCATGGGTCGCCGGCGCCCCCCCTTTCCCTTGTGGCTACCGTATTCACACATTTCGGTAGGCTGCCCGCCGATCAAGGCCGCGATCCTTCCCCGAGACAGGGAAGGTATCGACCCGAAGCGTTGACGGAAGGGGTGAGTTCATCAGCCCTCGAGAACGCCGATGAACGGCAGTTGCCGGAAGCGGTGGGCGGCATCCATGCCGTAGCCGACAACGAAGAGATCCGGGCAGGAGAAGCCGACGAAATCGGCGTCCATCGGGACGGCGCGTTTGCCCGGCTTCTCCAGCATCACCGCCACTAGCACCCGGCGCGCGCCACGGCCGAGCAGCAGGTCGCGGGCGAAGGAGAGAGTGCGGCCCGACTCGAGGATGTCGTCGATCAGCAGCACGTCGCGGCCGGCGACGTCGGAATCGATATCGCGCACCACCGTCACGGTCCCGGAGGACTGGGTTCCGGCGCCGTAGCTCGACAGGTGAACGAACTCGACCTGCGGGGTCAGGCCGGCGTCGTGCATGGCCCGCAGGAGGTCGGCGGCAAACATGAACGAGCCCTTGAGCACCGCGACGGCGAGCAGGTCGCGCGGCGCGGCCGCGGCGATGTCTTGGGCCAGCGCCTGATTGCGGTCCGCGATGGCGCCGGTGTCGAAGAGGATACGGATGGCGGGCTCGATCACGCGTTCACCTGTCGCCCGGCATCACCTCGGCCACACGGCGCCGTCCCGACGAGGGCTCGGCGAAGCTGACAGCTAGATCCTGTCCGTCCGCCGGTGGCGCCGCCAGCCGGCTATGGAACAGGACCGTCTCACCCGCGGCGAGCTGGGCCTTCGGCGCGGGCGACGTCCAGTAATAGAGCTCGCGACTGTTCTTGTCGCGCACGGCGATGCGCAGCGCCGGCACCGGCATGGCGTCCGGGCGGAGGTTGGTGATGCGCCCTTCGAGGGTCAGGGTTGGCGGCCCGTCCCCCGAGACCACGGTGGAGCGGATATCGGCAATGCCGAGCCCCTTGAGGTTGACCGGCAGGCCCAGCGTGGAAAAGACGGCCTCGCTCGGCGGGAAGGCGGCGACGAGGCTGGCCTTACCGGCCACCGCCGCCATGCCGGATCCCACGATCGCCACGGCCAGCAGCGACACCACGAGACCGTGCGACCGGGGTTGCGCAGGGGTCGGCTCGTGCCGCGGGGTGGATTGTCGTCGAAGGGTCGGCTCGGGCCGAGGGCGCCGGGTCATCAACGCAGGCTCCGCCGTGGGAGGGCGGAGGAACCGGGCCTCGGTGACGATCTCGGGCCCGACCGACGGCAACGAGGGCGCGGTGCGCTCGAGAGGATCGTGGGACCAGGCCTCACGGCAATGGGCGCAGCGCAGGATGCGCCCAGCGGTCAGCATCTCGGGGTCGAGATCGTAGCCGCTCGCGCAGGTCGGGCACCGGATCAACATGGAACGCCGCGCATTGAGGGTCGGAAACAGGGCCTCGCGCACTTTCATCGGGACAGGGACGCCTTGGCGGCACTATCCTTCTTCCAGGTTCGCGGGTGTCGAGCGAGGCGACGGCGCCGAAGCGAAGAGCTTCGACGCACGGGATCGCTCCGTCTTGACCTATCAAGCCGCGATCGTGGTTAAGGCGCGGTTACACTGGCCGTGCTAGGACAAGTCCCGGATCGGGATGGCATCGGAGATGGGGTTGGTCCGCTTCGAAAATGTCGGGTTGCGCTACGACATGGGGGCCGAGATCCTCAAGGACCTGTCGTTCTCCATCGCGCCACAGAGCTTCCAGTTCCTCACCGGCCCATCGGGCGCCGGCAAGACCACGCTGCTCAGGCTGATGCTCCTGTCGCTGAAGCCCACGCGCGGGCTCATCACGCTCTTCGGCCGCGACGCCGCGACGCTCGACAAGGATTCGGTGACCGGTCTGCGCCGGCGCATCGGCGTCGTGTTCCAGGATTTCCGCCTGCTGGATCATCTGACCACTTACGAGAACGTGGCGCTGCCGCTGCGCGTTCAGGGTCGCGAAGAGGCGACCTACCGGTCGGAAGTGGTGGAGCTGCTGCGCTGGGTCGGTCTCGGAGAACGGATGGACTCTCACCCTCAGGTCCTGTCGGGCGGCGAGAAGCAGCGCGCCGCCATTGCCCGGGCCCTGATCATGCGGCCGGAGCTCCTGCTCGCCGACGAGCCGACCGGCAATGTCGATCCGCCGCTGGCACGCCGTCTGCTCAGGCTGTTCATGGAACTGCACAGGTCAGGGACTTCCGTGGTGATCGCCACTCACGATCTCGCCTTGATGGATCAGTTCAACCAGGTGCGCCGCCTCGTGCTCGGCGATCGCAGACTCACCGTCTATGAGTGAGGCAGTGAAGAGCCTGCCGAACGGTGGGGCCGCAGCCGGCTCGTCAGGTACAAGGCGGGGCATCGCCCGCCGCCGGCGCGACGTGCCCCTCGTGCCGGCGGCATCGATCGCCGGCCGGGCCCTCGTCACGGTCATTGCCATCATGACGTTTCTCGCCTCGCTGGCCGCCGGCGCAGCACTCCTGGTCGAGGGCACGTCGCGCGACTGGCAGGATACGGTCTCCCGCGAGGCCACAATCCAGATCCGACCCGAAGCCGGCCGCGACATCGACGCCGATGTCGCCAAGGCGGCCGGTCTCGCGCGGGCGGCGCCGGGCGTGGCGGCGGTCGACCCCTTCGACAAGGAGCGAGCCGAGCAGCTTCTCGAACCCTGGCTCGGCTCGGCCGCGGATCTCGACCTCGGCGACCTGCCGATCCCGCGGCTGATCGTGGTGCGGCTGGCCCCCGGCGCGCCCTTCGACGGCGCGGCCCTGAAGGCCTCGCTCGCCGCGGCACTGCCCAACACCAGCTTCGACGACCATCGCGCTTGGCGCGGCCGGTTGGCCACCATGACGGATACGCTGGCGGGACTGGCGGGGCTGGTCTTCGTGCTGGTGCTGACCGCGCTCGGTCTGGCCGTCACCTTCGCGACGCGGGGCGTGATGGCGGGCAACCGCGAGATCATCGGCGTCCTGCATTTCGTCGGCGCCGAGGATCGGTTCATCGCGCGGGAATTCCAGCGCCACTTCCTGCGGCTGGGGCTTCAGGGGGCCGGGATGGGCGGCGGGCTCGCCTGCCTGGCGTTTCTCCTGGGCAATCTCCTGACGGCGCGGCTCGCCGGCAGTTCGGGCACCGACGAGGTCGAGGCCCTGTTCGGCACCTTCGCGCTCGGACCGCGCGGCTATGGCGCGATCGTGATCATCGCCTTCGGCACCGCGCTGGCGACGGGCTGGATGTCGCGATCCATCGTGTTCCGCCACCTGCGTGGCCTGACCTGACCGGAACCGGAGCGGCAGGCGAGGGTTCGAGTCGCAGACGACGTGCCTCCGTGTCATGTCGCTGAAGACGAAAGATACGGGCGACGTTAACCTGGCGCACACCATGCGAGAGCGAAGATCCGTGATGGATAGCGGGACGGACGGCCGGTGAGCAGGATCCTGACGGTGGCGACGATGGCGCTGAGCCTGTCCCTTGCGGGCGGGCTCGGTCTGGCGTGGAACTTCGGCGCCTTTCTCGACCGAATCGCCGACGTAGAAACTCCCGTCAGCGGCCATGCCGAGGGCGCCGTGGCCTTGACCGGCGGCGCCGAACGGATTTCGGATGCCGTCGACCTCCTGGCCCAGGGCCATGCCGACCGGCTGCTGATCACCGGCGTCAATCCCTCCACGACGCCGAGCGAAATCGTCCGGCAGACGCCGGCGGCGCGGGATCTCATCGATTGCTGCATCGCGCTCGGTTACGAGGCCGCCAATACGGTCGGCAATGCCGCCGAGACGGAGCGGTGGGTCAGGGCCAACCACATTCGATCGCTGATCGTGGTCACGTCGAACTATCACATGCCGCGCGCCCTGGTGGAGATGAGCTCGGCCCTGCCCGGCGTCGAGTTGAAGCCCTATCCGGTCGTCTCGGATCGAAGCCATCACGGCCCGTGGTGGAACGACGAAACGACGACGCGTTTGATCCTGTGGGAATGGATCAAGTTCAATGCCGCGACTTTGCGCGTCGGCATTGCGTCGCCGCCCTCGTCCGAGCCGGTGGCACAGGCCGGGGCGGCCCATGGCTCGCTGGGCTAGACGAGCCAAATCGGATCCGCCGTCCTCCGGCAACGTGATCCCGGCGCAACAGCGGTTGAGGGCTTTGAGCTCGCCGGTTGATTGTGGCTGCTGCCACCTTGCGCCCTGAACAACCGGCTGCGACATCGTCTTCATCGGGTCTTCGTCGGAAGGCAGGCCATCGCGCAGGACATCTGCCCCGCGCACCTCGGATCGAGCGCCCGACATCGCGGAATCGGACAAAGAGATGGACGTGATGCGGAGCCTCCTGAGGCGGACGAGGTTCGAAGGAGTCTGCGCGGCGGTAGCCCTGGCGGGCCTGCTGGCGGCAGCCGGCCCGGCCCGGGCGGAGGACGGCGGCTTGCTGGGCTTTCTGTCGTCGGCCTTCGGTGGCGGCAACCCGGCTCCCGCGGCGGCTCCGACTCCGGCGCCGAGCGAGGGTGAGCAGGTCCGCCCCTTGACGGTCCGGCGGACGCCCCGGAAGAGCTCCGGCAACGGCGCTGCCCGGGCCCGCCTGGCGCACGTGCCCACCAAAACCGGCCCCGTTTCGATCTACGAGGATCCGACGCTGCGGGACGGCGACGCCGTCATGACCAAAAGCGGGATGAAGGTCTTCGCCGGAGGCCGCTTCTCGGCCGACCGTCCGTACGGCGAGACCGACTTCATCGCCGTC
The DNA here is from genome assembly GCA_050920985.1 of Janthinobacterium lividum. Lineage (GTDB taxonomy): Bacteria > Pseudomonadota > Alphaproteobacteria > Rhizobiales > Beijerinckiaceae > Lichenihabitans. The sequence goes on from JBPBQY010000087.1 coordinate 142,119, forward strand.
TCCGAGTCGAAAGCGGTCGGCCCCAACCTGAAGAAGACCGTGATCGAGTTGAACAAGCTGCCGCACAGCTAGCGCATTCCCCTTCCGCCCCGGCCGCCTTTGGGGCAGATTGCTTCGACAAAGAGGCAGGGGGGTCCATGTTCGTCGGCATCGACATCGGCACGACGTCGGTCAAATCCGTTCTCATGCGCGAGGACGGCGTCCTGCAGGCTTCGGCCTCCTTCCCCGTCCCGGTCTCGCGGCCGCGTGCCGGCTGGTCCGAACAGGACCCGGAGGATTGGTGGTCGGCGGTCTGCGACACGCTCGACGCCCTCAAGGCGGCCGAGCCCCGCCTCATGGCCGCGGTCCGCGGCATTGGCCTCTCCGGCCACATGCACGGCGCGACGCTGCTCGGCGAAGGCGATGCCGTGCTGCGCCCCGCCATCCTGTGGAACGACGGTCGCGCGGCGACGGAATGCCTGGAGATCGAGGCCGCCTGCCCCGAGGCGCGCGCCATCACCGGCAATATCGTCATGCCGGGGTTCACGGCACCGAAGCTCGCCTGGGTTCGCAAACACGAGCCCGCGATCTTCGACAAGGTCCGAAAGGTCCTGCTGCCCAAGGACTATGTCCGGTTAAGGCTCACCGGCGATTACGCGTCGGACATGTCGGACGCCTCCGGCACCTGCTGGCTCGACGTGGGGGCCCGGCGCTGGTCGGATGCGCTGCTGGCCGTCACGGGGCTCGACCGTTCCCACATGCCGGACCTCTTCGAGGGTACGGAGCCCACCGGCCACCTCAGGGAGGCCTTGCGGGTCAGGTTCGGGATGGATCGCGCGCCCGTCGTGGCGGGGGGAGCCGGCGACAATGCGGCTTCGGCCTGTGGGATCGGCGCCGTCACGCCCGGCTCGGCCTTCCTGTCGCTCGGCACGTCGGGCGTGCTCTTCGTCTCGAACGCGCGGTTCTCGCCCAACACCGACGGAGCGGTTCACGCCTTCTGCCATGCGCTGCCGGAGACCTGGCACCAGATGGGCGTCATCCTGTCGGCGACCGACAGTCTCAACTGGTTCGCCCGGCTCGTCGGGGCTCCGGCGCCGGACCTCACGGCGGCGCTGGGCGAGACCGTCTCCGCGCCATCGCCCGCGCTGTTCATGCCCTATCTGTCGGGAGAGCGGACACCCCATAACGATGCCGGCGCGCGCGGCGGCTTCCTCGGCCTCGACCAGACGACGTCGCGCCAGGACCTCACCCAGGCGGTGCTGGAGGGCGTCGCCTTCGCGTTCCGCGACTGTCTGCGCGTCCTGCAGGACGCCGGTACGGAGGTGACCCGCGCCTTCGCGGTCGGGGGTGGAGCGAATTCGCCCGTCTGGCTCTCCATCATGGCCAGCGTGCTCGACCGGCCGCTCGACGTGTCGCTGGCGGCCGATGTCGGGGCGGCCTTGGGCGCGGCCCGGCTCGGTCAGGCGGCCGCGACCGGCGCCTCGGATCCCGCCGCCCTGATGCCGCCACCGCCCGTCCACAGAACCGTCGAACCCGACCCTGCCCTGGCCCGCGCCTATGCGGACCGTTACGCGCGCTACCGCGCGCTCTACGCCTCCTCGGCCCATGCTGCCGATGCCTGACGGGATGCGCGACGGCGCCGCGATGCTACGCTCCGAGATCGACGGCCTCATCTCGGACGCCCTCGAGCGCTTCGACCGGCAGGGCCTGGTCCTGCCGCCCTGGGCGCGCTTCTCCCCGGCCGATTGGGCGAAGCGGCCCGCCCAGGCCCGGTTCTGCGCCCGGCATCAGATGGGCTGGGATGTCACGGATTTCGGCAGCGGCGACTTCGCGGCGCGCGGGCTCCTGCTTCTGTGCACCCGCAACGGCATCCAGGGGCAAGCCGGCGAACGCCCTTATGCCGAGAAGCTGATGGTCGTCCGCGACGGCCAGGAGACGCCTTTCCACTTTCACGCCGTGAAGGCCGAGGACATCATCAATCGCGGCGGCGGGGACCTCGTGGTCGAGGTGACGCTCTTCGCCGACGGGATCGAGACGACCGAACCCGTCGAGGTGATGATCGACGGGGATCTGCGGCGACTGCCGCCCCGGTCGCCCATCCTCCTGGCGCCGGGCGAAAGCATCACGCTCACGCCGGGGCAGATGCATCGCTTCTACGGGCGAGGCATCGTCCTGGTCGGCGAGGTCAGCCAGAGCAACGACGACAACGGCGACAACTACTTCCTCGACCCCGTTGGGCGCTTCGCCGCGATCGTCGAGGACGGACCCGCGCGCTTTCCGCTCTGGACCGAACTCGCTCGGGTCGCCGGCAGCGTGGACTGACGGCGGACCGAGAGAGCGAAAGTCGACTCGTCTTTCGGCTGTTCGACGGGGCGGCCTTTTTCGATCCGCGCGCCCGTGGCATCATGCTCCGCACCGGACATGGCCGGTCCTGGAGAAGTCACATGTCGCCGACGCGTATCGTCCCGGCCGCGGTCCTGGCCGGACTACTGGCGACCTCCTCGCTGCTCACCGGTTCTGCGACGGCGCAGACCGCCAACGGCAGCCCGACGGCGCCCGCGTCTCCCGGCCTCGTCGGTACGCCGCCCCCGATCTCGCGCACGGCGCCGAGCACGCGCGCACGAGGGGCGAAATCCGACGCGGCTCCTTCGATCCAGATGCATGCCCCGCCCAAGCCGACCAAGGCGGATATCGCCGAGCAGAAGAAGCTGGAGCACGACCTCCACATCTGCATCGGCTGCTGACGCCGGCTGTTCGCCCTTCCGTCAGGGCGTGCCCTGGCAGGCGGTGGTCGGCTCGAGACTCCCGATCAGCGCAGCGACGCCGCGAAGCTCTGGATCTTGGCGCAGGCCTTTTCGAGCAGGTCGTTGGAGGTCGCGTAGGAGATGCGGAAGTTCGGGCCCGTGCCGAAGGCCGAGCCGTGCACGGCCGCGACACCCTCCGATTCCAGCAATTCGGTGACGAAATCCTCGTCGGTGGCGATCACCTTGCCGGAGGGTGCCGTCCGGCCGATCAGTTCGGCGCAGGACGGGTAGACGTAGAAGGCACCCTCCGGCACCGGGCACTTCAGCCCCTTGGCCTGGTTCAGCATGGACACGACGAGGTCGCGGCGCCCCTCGAAGACCTTGCGGCTCTTCGGGATGAAGTCCTGCGGCCCTTCGAGAGCCTCGACCGAGGCCCATTGAGCGATCGAACAGGCGCCCGAGGTCTGCTGGCCCTGCAGCATGTCCATCGCCTTGATGAGCCGGTCGGGACCCGCCGCGTAGCCGATGCGCCAGCCCGTCATGGCATAGCTCTTCGATACGCCGTTCATGGTGAGGGTCCGGTCCATCAGGCCCGGCTCGACCTCGGCCGGCGTGCAGAACTCGAAGTCGCCGTAGACGAGATGCTCGTAGATGTCGTCGGTCAGCACCCAGACGTCGGGGTGCCGCAGAATGACGTCGGTGAGCCCTTTCATCTCGGCGCGCGAATAGGCGGCACCGGAGGGGTTCGACGGCGAGTTCAGCAACACCCACTTGGTCTTGGGCGTGATGGCCCGCTCCAGATCCTCGGGTTGCAGCTTGAAGTTCTTCTCGAGCGTGGTCTGCACGATGACGGGCGTACCACCGCCGATCAGCACCATGTCGGGATAGCTGACCCAGAACGGCGCCGGGATCACTACCTCGTCGCCTGGGTTGCAGGTCGCCAGGAAGGCGTTGAACAGGATCTGCTTGCCGCCGGTGCCGACGATCGTCTGGCTCGGCTTGTAGTCGAGATTGTTCTCGCGCTTGAATTTCTTGGCGATCGCCTCGCGAAGCGGCACGATGCCGGACACGGGCGTGTACTTGGTTTCACCGCGGCGGATGGCGGCAATGGCGGCGTCCTTGACGTTGTCGGGCGTGTCGAAATCGGGCTCGCCGACCGAGAGGCTGATCACATCCCGACCCTGGGCCTTGAGCTCGCGCGCTTTCTGCGTCACCGCGATGGTGGCGGAAGGTTTGACGCGGGCCAGCGTGTCGGAGATGAAGGCCATGACAATGCTCCGTTTCTTTGAGGCGGCGAACCATAGTGTCGTCACCCTGGTGCGGCAACCACGACCTCGCATCTGTGAGCAATCCGCAGCGTCCAGTCTGAAGCGGGATGCGCCTCAGCGCGACGGTCTGCGAGGGTCATCATGAAGGCGCATGCGAAGCCCCGGCGCGGGCGGAGATGGGGACGGAGCCTGGCGCTGGTGGCGGTGGGCGCGCTGCTGGCCGGGGGGCTCGGCGGCGTGCTCCTGCTTGCCGATCTTCGCTTCGATGGTGGCCGCGTCCTTCATGCCGCCCTGGGCAGCGAAGCTTTGGCGGCGGCCTGCCGGGTTCCGCTCGAGCGACAATTGGCCGAGAAGGGCTTTCAGCCCGACGACATCGCCTTCGGGCCTGAGCCGACGCTGGGCTCGCCCTGGAGCCGCGAGCGAAAGTTCGGGGATAGTTTTACGTTCCGTGACGGTCCTGCGGCGGATCGGGTCGACGGCGTCGTGGCCTGCGTCGTGTCGGGGAGCGATGTCACGGTGGACTTCCGTGTCGCCTCGAACCCGCATCGCGCAGCCTGAAACGCGAAGGGCACATCACCGGAGTGATATGCCCTTCAAATTGTTTTTATCCCATCGGCGTTCTGACCGGCGATCGCTCTGACCCCGGATTCGGCGAACCTCACGGCCCGCCTCACATCATGGCCGCAGCACCGATCATCAACCAGGCCGTCAGCGCGCCCGCGGCGATCCACATCGACTTGTCCATGTCCGTCTCCGTTCGTTACTGGCACCTTAACGACACGAAGTCCGGAAAAGTTCACGCGCCCGAAATGAGAGATTGACGAAGTTGCCGTACTGTGAATTTCGGCGAAATCACTCGGAACAAATCGCCCTCGAGTCTCACAACGATACGGATCCAGCCTCGCCTGCCGGCTCGCGGGGTGCCCGGCGATCTCGATCCGGCAGGGCATAGCGGCGGCGCTTGACCTCGTACATGACGGCATCGGCCCGCTTCACCAGGTCCTCCAGGCGTTCTCCGGGCTGCGATGTCGCGGCACCCATGGACAGGCTGAGCACGAGCCCCGGGTAGAACTGGTTGTTCATGCCGAGCAGCGTCTCGATCTCGGCAACGATCTTGGCGGCACCCTCGGCCTCCAGGCCCGGCATGATGACGGCGAATTCGTCGCCGCCGATCCGCGCCGCATGGCTGGGCCTGGCTACGACCGAGGACAGAACCTCGCCGGTCCGCCGCAGCAGCGCGTCGCCGGCCTCGTGTCCCCAACTGTCGTTCGCCCCCTTGAGACCGTCGAGGTCGATCATGATGATCGACACCGGCCAAGGTCCCTTGCGCTGCAGGCGGTTGAGCTCCTCGACGTAGAAGGTTCGGTTGAAGAGCTTCGTCAGCACGTCGTGGTTGCCGAGGAACTCCAGATAAGCCTCGGCCTTGCGCCGCGCCGTGATGTCGGTCAGCGCCACCTGGACCAGCGACCAATCGACTTCGTGCCCCGGGAAGACCGAAAACTGCAGATGCAAGTGCAGAGCTTGGCCCGACAAGGTGTGGTTCACGACCTCACGTCGTTGGAACAGCTTGCCGTCCCAGAGGTCGACCAGCTGCTCGCGGAAATGCGCCAGCATGTCGCCCCGGAACACATCATCGAGGCGCGACAGGAGGACGGGTTTGGACTCGGCCTCGAAGAGGTCGAGCGTATGCCGGTTGACGTCGATGACGCGGATTTCACGGATACATCGCTCGACGAATTCGGGGTGGACGTCCGTGAAGGTGCGAAAGTCCGTGATGCCCCGCTCGCGCAGGCTGTCGAGCAGGTCCTTGATGGCGCTGAAATCCTCGACCCAGAGCGACACCGGCGAGTGGTCGAACAGCCCATGCGCGTAGTCGCGGCTTTGGGCCAGGCGCCGGCGGGCGGTCTCGCGTTCGGTCACGTCGTCGAGCGACACCATCACGCGATCCCAACGGGCCTCGTGGCCCGGCAGGATGGCGCCGCGCAATTCGACATCGATGCGACGGCCGGACAGGCTGTAGTTGACGCCGAGGCTGGAAAAGGCGCTCCGGCCTTCCCAGAGCTGGACGAGTTCCTCGACATGGGTGGTCAGCATGTCGCGCGAGAAGACCAGGCCAAGGTTGGCGACGAGGTGTTCCCCGTCGCGCGCTTCGAACAGGTCCAGTGTCCGGCGGTTGACCTTGAGGACGCCGATGCGCGACGAACACTCCGCCACCCGGTCGAGATCGGCCTGAAGGAAGGTGCGCAGATCCTCGACCCCAGCTTGCCGCCACGCGTCGAAGAGGTCGCGGATGCCGCTGTAATCCTCGAGCCAGAGCGACACGGGCGCGAGATCGAACATGCGTGCGTCGTCGGCAGGCTCGGAGCCGGACCGTCGGTTCGGCGTGTCGCTTGAAGTCTCCATCGACTCGAATCACCGTTGCGTCAGCAATCCTTGTGGCAGACCTCGGTCAACTTTCACAGAGTGACAGCAGGTGGAGCGGCTCGGACCGCGGTTCAGGCTTGGCGCAGCTTTGCAGAAGGCCCGCCACGCCGCCGGCTGACGAGGATCTCGGCAAGGGTGACGGGCTGAAACGTCTGAGCGTCGACGCCGACGTCATATTGCTTCGGCATGGGGGCGAGCTTGTTGTGGGAATGGCCGTGCAGGTTCACGACACCCCGCCCCATGCCGTTCCAGGTGCGAAAGGCATAGTGGCAGAGCACCAGCATCCTGTCCTCCACCACGCATTCGGCATAATGACCGACCGATGCCCATCCCCTCAAGGCCAGGGTGGCGGCGTCATCGTTGTTGCCGACGATTAGATGTTTCTTGCCCGCGAGAGAGTCGAGGATGGCGGCGCAGCGTTCGGGCGTGGGTCCGAGCGCGAAGTCGCCGAGATGCCAGACGGTATCGTTCGGCCCGATCCGGGCATTCCAGCGCCGAATCAACTCGGCATCATGATCCTCGAGCGTCGGGAAGGGGCGATGGTCGAAGCGCAGGACCCGCATGTCGCCGAAATGCGTGTCGCTGGTGAAGAAGGTCGTCATGCCGCCCCAACGATCGGAGGCGTAGAGACGATCCCAAGCTCAGCGCCGAGGCTGGCATGTCCGGGCGTCCCGTGCCAATTCATGAGAGGGTACCGGGCTCGGAGGCAGGACGATGGCAATCAGGTTCGTGGACGTGGAGCCGGACACCGGCAAGGGCGCCGTCAAACCCAAAGCCGCCAAGCCCGCGACCCCGCCGACTGCTCCTTCTCCGGAGACGGTCGAGGAGGCCATTCCCGCCCTGCCCCTGGCCAAGCCCGAGCCGAAAGCTCGCGGCCGCAAGACGCCGGCGGCAGCCGAAGCCCGGACCACGGAAGGTGGGGCTGCAAGCGCCGAACCGCCTGCAGCCGACGGGCTTCTCCCCGGTCTCCAGGTCCACGCCAAACCCACCCCAAAGGCACGCGGCCGCAAGAAGGCCTTCGGCTGAGGCTTGGTAGGTCGAAGGTGTCGCGTCGGAGCTCCCTGTAAGCGACCCGTGCAGCATCATGGCTCGTGGACCGCTTCCCGGCCTCCTGTTCGCCCGGCCATTCTGAACAGCAAGGCGGATCATCATGGATCAGCATAGCCCGGCCGTTGCAGACGCCGTCTGCGTCGCTCCCGCGACCCACGCTCGCAACGCCGGCACGGACCTGCATCCGGAATGGTTCGAGAGCGTCGAGGTCAATCTCAGCGCCGCCGAGCGCCGAACCGCGTCCCTCGGGGCACGTCGCTCCGTGAAGAAGGAATTCCAGGCCGCCTGGCTCGTCAAGGCGCTGACCTGTATCGACTTGACCACCTTGGCCGGCGACGACACGCCGGGCCGGGTTCATCGGCTTAGCGCCAAGGCGCGGCGGCCCTTGGGCGACGATCTCGTGGCGGCGCTGGGGTTGGAGGACCAACCTCCCAAGGTCGGCGCCGTCTGCGTCTATCCTACTATGGTTCGGCCGGCGGTCACGGCTTTGCGTGGCTCCGGCATCCCGGTGGCGTCGGTGGCGACGGGCTTTCCGTCCGGCCTGACGCCCCTGCCGCAGCGCCTGGCCGAGATCCGCTACGCGGTCGGCGAAGGAGCCGCGGAGATCGACATCGTGATCACGCGCGCCCACGTTCTCCTCGGCGAGTGGACGGCGCTCTACGACGAAGTCGCCGCCATGCGGGAGGCCTGCGGGGAGGCCCATCTGAAGGCCATCCTCGGCACGGGCGACCTGCGCACCCTGCGCAACGTCTATAAAGCCAGCATGGTGGCGATGCAGGCCGGGGCCGACTTCATCAAGACCTCGACCGGCAAGGAAGACGTCAATGCCACCCTGCCGGTGAGCCTGACCATGCTGCGCGCCTTGCGCGACTATGGCGAGCACACGGGCGCGCGGGTCGGGTTCAAGCCAGCCGGCGGCCTTAAGACCGCCAAGGACGCGCTGAACTGGCTGGTCCTGATGAAGGAGGAACTGGGCCGACCCTGGCTCGAACCCGACCTGTTCCGCATCGGCGCTTCGTCGCTGCTCGGCGATATCGAGCGGCAGATCGAGCATTGGGCGACGGGCCGCTACGCCTCGGTCGCCCACCACGCGATGGCGTGAGAAGGAGATCCCCCATGCCGCAGGTCAGGGATATTCTCGACACCATGGATTACGGCCCCTCGCCCGAAGCCTCCGACATCGTGCAGGCCTGGCTCGCCGCCCATGGCGAGGGCTTCGGCCATTTCATCGACGGTGCCTTCACGCCACCGGGCGAAGCGTTCGACGTCACGAACCCCGCTACTGGCGAGATGCTGGCCCGGGTCGCGCAGGGCTCGGCGGCGGACGTCGACGCTGCCGTGGCGGCCGCGGCGCGCGCTCTGCCGGGCTGGTCCGCCACTCCCGGGCACGTCAGGGCGCGTCACCTCTACGCCCTGGCCCGGCTGGTGCAGAAGCGCGAGCGCTTCCTCGCCGTCCTTGAGACGCTCGACAACGGCAAGCCGATCCGCGAGTCGCGCGACATCGACGTGCCGCTCGTGGCACGCCACTTCTACCATCACGCCGGCTGGGCCGAACTGTTGGAGACCGAATTCCCCGGCCAGGTTCCGGTCGGCGTCTGCGGCCAGATCATTCCGTGGAACTTCCCGCTGCTGATGCTGGCCTGGAAAATCGCTCCGGCGCTGGCGGCCGGCAACACGGTCGTGCTGAAGCCCGCCGAGTTCACGCCTTTGACGGCGCTCGCCTTTGCCGAGCTCTGCCGCGAGGCGGGACTGCCTCCGGGCGTCGTCAACATCGTCTGCGGCGACGGCGAGACGGGTGCCGCCCTGGTCCGCCATCCCGGAATCGCCAAGCTGGCCTTCACGGGGTCGACGGAGGTCGGCCGCCAGATCCGCGAGGCGACCGCCGGAACCGGCAAGGCATTGAGCCTGGAGCTCGGCGGCAAGTCGCCCTTCATCGTCTTCGCCGACGCCGACCTTGATGCCGCGGTGGAAGGCGTCGTCGACGCCATCTGGTTCAACGGCGGCCAGGTCTGCTGCGCGGGATCGCGCGTCCTCGTCCAGGAGGGCGTGGCGGAGCGGTTCTACGCCAAGCTGCGGCGGCGCATGGCGACACTGCGCACCGGCGACCCGCTCGACAAGTCGACGGACGTCGGCGCCATCGTGGCGCCCGTGCAGCTCCAGCGCATCCGCGATCTCGTGGCCAAGGGCGAGACGGAAGGCGCGACGCTGTTCCAGGCGGACACCACCCTGCCCGCGACGGGCTGCTTCTTTCCGCCGACGCTGTTCACCGACGTGGAACCCGCCTCGACGGTCGCCGAGGTCGAGATCTTCGGCCCGGTGGCGGTGGCGATGACCTTCCGCACGCCCGACGAGGCGATCGCGCTGGCCAACAACACCCGCTACGGCCTCGCCGCCTCCATCTGGTCGGAGAACATCGATCTCGCCCTCGACGCCGCGGCGCGGGTCAAGGCCGGCGTCGTCTGGATCAATGCCACCAATCTCTTCGACGCCGCGGCGGGTTTCGGCGGCTTCAAGGAGAGCGGCTTCGGGCGGGAAGGCGGCCGCGAGGGGATGCAGGAGTATCTCAAACCGCCCAAGGTCGGGAGCGAGGTCGCGCCCTCGATGGCCCCTGCCCCAGCCCTCTCGGCCCTGCCGGCCGGCGCGCCCTCGGCGGACCGGCCCGGCATCGACCGGACCGCGAAACTCTTCATCGGCGGCAAGCAGGCCCGGCCGGACGGTGGGCACAGCGCGACGGTGCTGGGCCCGGACGGTTCGCCGCTGGGCCAGGTGGGCCTCGGCAGCCGAAAGGACATCCGCAACGCCGTGGAGGCTGCCGGCAAGGCGACGGGGTGGAGCGCCGCCACGGCGCATAACCGCGCGCAGGTGCTCTACTACATCGCCGAGAACCTCTCGGCGCGCGCCGACGAGTTCGCCGACAGGCTGACCCGCATGACGGGCGCCTCGGCGGAGGCTGCCGCGCGAGAGGTGGAGGCTTCCGTCCGCCGGACCTTCTTCTACGCCGCCTGGGCCGACAAATACGACGGCGGCGTCAAGGCGACGCGCTCCCGCCACGTCACGCTGGCGATGAACGAGCCCTTCGGCACAATGGGCCTCCTCTGCCCCGACGAGGCGCCGCTTCTGGCCCTCGTGTCGCTGCTGATGCCCGCCATCGCCATGGGCAACCGCGCCGTCGTGGTGCCGTCACCCGTGCATCCGTTGGCGGCGACCGATTTCTATCAGGTGCTCGAGACCAGCGACGTTCCGGCAGGCGTGGTCAACATCGTCACGGGCGAGCGGGACGTCCTGGCCAAGACCCTGGCCGACCACGACGATGTCGCGGCGCTCTGGTACGTGGGATCGGCCGAGGGCAGCGCCGCCGTGGAGAAGGCCTCGGCCGGTAACCTGAAGCCGACCTGGGTCAACCATGGCAGGCCGCGCGACTGGTTCGACGGCGGCGCGGGTCAGGGCCGCGACTACCTCCGTCGCGCCACCCAGGTCAAGACGATCTGGGTGCCCTACGGGGAGTGAAGCACCTGCCGGGCCGCGCTCCATTGCTGGCCGAACTATACCCATCCTGATCTGATGCAACGCCGGCCGCTCCCCTCTCCCTGGTGGCTGGCGTATTCACACATCTCGACGGGTGGTGCGCGGCTCCCCTCTCCCTTGTGGAGAGGGGCTGGGGGTGAGGGTCGCGACGGCCCCTCCGCATTTTGTAAGTGCCCTGACGAGCGCCGCCCTGCTGGCTCCTCCGGACCCTCACCCCTTACCCCTCTTCACAAGGGAGAGGGGAGGCGTCCGGCGTCGCGGCCTTCGAGATGTGTGAATACGGTAGCCACAAGGGAGAGGGGAGCGTCCGGCGTAGCGGCTATCGGAATATGTGAATCAGATAGCCCTTATCGAGAGGGTAAGGCGTGAGGGTCGGTGAAAGCCAGCAAGACGAGAGGAGCAGGGGCGCCCGCATCCTCCGGTCGGGCCATCGCGACCCTCTCCCTCGGCCCCTTAAACAAGGTAATGGGAGACCCGCTCATCTGCGGGATCTGAGAGATGAAGGCAACGACGGCGATCAGTCGAGGTTCTTGATGATGCTGTCGACCATCTTCTTGGCGTCGGCGAAGAGCATCATCGTATTGTCGCGGAAGAACAGCTCGTTCTCGACACCGGCATAGCCCGACCCCATGCCGCGCTTGATGAACAGCACCGTCTTGGCTTTCTCCACGTCGAGCACCGGCATGCCGTAGATGGGCGAGGCCTTGTCGGTCTTGGCCGAGGGATTGGTGACGTCGTTGGCGCCGATCACGAAGGCGACATCGGCCTGGGCGAATTCGCTGTTGATGTCCTCGAGCTCGAAGACCTCGTCATAGGGCACCGAGGCTTCGGCCAGCAGCACGTTCATGTGGCCCGGCATGCGGCCCGCCACCGGATGGATGGCGTATTTGACCTCGACGCCTTCTTTCTTCAGGGCATCGGCCATTTCACGCAGGGCATGCTGCGCCTGGGCCACCGCCATGCCGTAGCCCGGCACGATGATGACCTTGGAGGCGTTCTTCATGATGAAGGCGGCGTCCTCGGCCGACCCCTGCTTCACCGGCCGGGTCTCGACGGCGCCCGAGGCGGCGGTTGTCTCGCCGCCGAAGCCGCCGAGGATGACGCTCACGAAGGAGCGGTTCATGCCCTTGCACATGATGTAGCTGAGGATGGCACCGGAGGAGCCCACCAGCGCGCCCGTGACGATGAGCGCGAGGTTGCCCAGCGTGAAGCCGATGCCGGCCGCCGCCCAGCCCGAATAGCTGTTGAGCATCGACACCACGACCGGCATGTCGGCGCCGCCGATCGGCACTATCAGAAGCACGCCGAGCGCCAGTGCCAGCAGAACGATCAGCCAGAAGGCGACAGCCGAGCTCGACAGGACGAAGGTGACGACGAGGGCCAGAACCAGCACCGCCAGGGCGATGTTGATGGCGTGGCGGTTGGGCAGCATGATCGGCTTGCCCGACATGCGGCCGTCGAGCTTGGCGAAGGCGATGACCGACCCCGTGAAGGTCAGCGCCCCGATGGCGGCACCGATCGACATTTCGACGAGGCTGTGGCCCTCGATGGCGCCCGGCACGCCGATGCCGAAGGCCTGCGGGGCATAGAGAGCGCCGGCCGCCGTGGTGACGGCTGCGAGGCCGACCAGCGCGTGGAACAGGGCCACGAGCTGGGGCATGTCGGTCATCTTGACCGAGCGCGCCTTCCAGGCCCCGATGGCGCCACCGGCGCCAAGACCGACGATCACCATCAGCCAGGCGAAGGCGTCGGCCGGTGGCCGGTACAGAAGTGTCGTCAGTACCGCGATCGCCATGCCGGCGATGCCGAAGCGGTTACCCTGGCGCGAGGTCGCCGGCGAACTCAGGCCGCGCAGGGCCAGGATGAAGAGAATACCCGAGACGAGATAGAGAAGGGCGGCGAGGTTCGCTCCCATGGCGCTCAGCCCTTCTTCTTGTACATGGCGAGCATGCGTTCGGTGACCAGGAAGCCGCCGAAGATGTTCACCGAGGCCAGGACCAGAGCAATGAAGCCGAAGATGCGCGCCGCGACGGCACCGCCCCAATTGTCGGGCGTCACGCCGACGCCGATCGACAGGAGGGCGCCGACCACGATGACCGACGAGATGGCGTTGGTGACGGACATCAGCGGCGTGTGCAGCGCCGGTGTCACGGCCCAGACCACGTAATAGCCGACGAAACACGCCATGGCGAAGATGCCGAGCTGGAACACGAAGGGATCGACGGCGCCGCCGGTTGCCGCATGAACGGTGGCCGCCGTGCCATGGGCGATCTGGTCGGCGTAGAACTGCGCCTGCTGCGCGGCCTGGCGGGCCGTATCGGCGGCGGCCTGCGCCTGATCGTAGAGCATCTGCTGGTTGTCGGCCGCCATCGCTGCGTCCTCGTCGGGAGAAAGGGAAACGATCAGACGATCGCGGGTTCGGCGGGCTTCGGAGCGAAGTTCGGGTGCGCTACCGCGCCGGCGCGGGTGAGATTGGTGGCGGTCACCAATTCGTCGGTCCAGTCGATCGCCAGCATCTTGCTGTCCTTCGACACCAGCGTATCGAGGAACGCCACGAGGTTGCGGGCATAAAGGCTCGACGCCGTGGCGGCGACACGTCCCGGCACGTTGAGATAGCCCACGATCCTGACACCATCGGCATCGACGACCTCGCCGGGACGCGACAGCTCGCAATTGCCGCCACGCTCGACCGCCATGTCGAAGACGACCGAGCCGGGCCGCATGCTCTTCACCATGGCGGCGGTGACGAGCCGCGGCGCGGGACGCCCGGGGATCAGCGCCGTGGTGATGACGATATCCTGCTTGGCGATGTGGGACGCCACGAGCTCGTTCTGCTGGCGCTGGTAGTCTTCCGACATGGGCTTGGCGTAGCCGCCGGCCGTCTCGGCGTTTCTGAACTCCTCGTTCTCGACCGCGACGAATTTGGCGCCGAGCGATTCCACCTGTTCCTTGGTGGCGGGCCGCACGTCGGTGGCGGTCACGATGGCGCCGAGGCGCCGCGCCGTCGCGATGGCCTGAAGGCCCGCGACGCCGACGCCCATGATGAAGACCTTGGCGGCCGGCACCGTGCCGGCGGCCGTCATCATCATCGGGAAGGCCCGGCCATATTGCTCGGCGGCGTCGATCACCGCGCGATAGCCGGCGAGGTTGGCCTGGCTCGACAGCACGTCCATCACCTGGGCGCGGGTGATGCGGGGCATGAGCTCCATGGCAAAGGCATCGATCCCGGCCTCCGCCATGGCGCGGAGCGCCGCCTCCTGGCCGTAGGGATCCATGATGGCGATGACGGTCGCGCCGCGCCGGTAATGGGCGAGGTCGACCGTCTCGGGGCGGCGGACCTTCAACACGACGTCGGCGTCGCGCAGAGTCGCGGCGAGGTCGGGCTCGATGGCGGCACCGGCGGCCCGGAAGGCGTCGTCGGTGATGCCGGAGGCCCGGCCGGCGCCGCTCTGGACGACCACATCGCCGCCGAGCGCGATGAGCTTCTTCACGGAGTCCGGCGTGGCCGCCACGCGCGGCTCCTCCGCGATTTCGGCAGGCACGGCGATACGCATCGGTTCAGTCCTCACCCGAGATGATCATGCCGCCCTCGTGCGGGGCGGTTTCGCTGGCGTCAGACGCGATCGATCCGCTTCGTCGAGGGCGCACCCGCATCGGCCGGGGTCGCAGCCGATCGGCGCCATTCGAGCGGGCGGTGTTTAAAGAATAAAGCCGATCAGGACGATCAGAATGCCGGCGACCGCCACGACGCCCCACTTCGTGAAGAAGATGAAGCCGCTATAGGTCCGCTCGTGTTCCGCATAATCCATGAATTCAGGATTCATCGGAATGTCGTCGTTGGTGACCATACCGCTCTCCCCATTGGCGACCGCGATGCCGTCGCGAGCCGTGCCACACCGACCGGTTCCGGTCGTTTTTATGGCCTCCGAGCGTGCCCGTGACCCTCCTTTGCTCTACCGCAAAGCTGATCGCCGGGCAAACGCCTCACGACCGCGGCGTCAGCCGGGTCACATGGCCCATCTTGCGCCCGGGGCGCGGCTCGCTCTTGCCATAGAGGTGCAGGCTCGCGCCGGGCTCCGCCAGGATCGTGCGCCAGGCATTGACCTCGTCGCCGATGAGGTTGCGCATCGCGATGGCGCCGAAGCGCTGGGTCGAACCGAGCGGCCAGCCGCAGACGGCCCGCACGTGCTGCTCGAACTGCGAGGTGGCGGCGCCACCCAGCGTCCAATGACCGGAATTGTGGACGCGGGGCGCGATCTCGTTGACCACGAGGCGCTCCGGGCCGCCGTTGCGTCCCGCCACGACGAACATCTCGACCGTGAGCACCCCCACATAGTCGAGCGCATCGGCGATGCGGCGCGCCATCTTGGCGGCGAGTTCCTCGGTGTCGGGCGACACCGCGGCCGGCAGGGTCGTGGTGGCGAGGATGCCGGCCGCGTGGCTGTTCTCGTTGAGCTCGTAGGCGCGGAAGCCGCCATCGACACCGCGCGCCACGATCATCGACACTTCGCGCTCGAAAGGCACGATGCCTTCGAGGATCGACTTCTGGCCGAGCGAGCGGAACACGACCGCGAGGTCGGAGCCCTCGCGCACCATGGCTTGGCCCTTGCCGTCATAGCCGAGCCGCCGGGTCTTCAGGATGGAGGGGCGGCCGAGCTGCGCCACGGCGCGGGCCAGCGCGCCGGGATCGTCCACCGCCACGAAGGGTGCGGTTTCGAGACCGAGGGAGCGGATGAACTGCTTCTCGACGAGCCGGTCCTGCGCGGTCTTCAGCGCGTCGCCGCTGGGCCGCACCGGGGCGTGGCGCGCCAGCACGGCCGCGGTTTCGGCCGGGACGTTCTCGAATTCGTAGGTGACGACCGCGACCGTGCGGGCGAAACGCTCGAGCGCCGCCTCGTCGCGGTAATCCGCCACCGTCTGGGCATCGGCGACCGAAAAGGCGGGGCTGTCGGCATCGGGGGCGAAGACATGCGTCTTCAAGCCCAGGGCGGCCGCCGCCATGGCGAGCATGCGGCCGAGCTGGCCACCGCCGAGGATGCCCAGCGTATCGCCGGGGGAGACGGCGGGGTCAGCCACTCTGGCTCTCGGGGTCGCGAGGAACGTCGGCCACGGCGGCGGTCTGCCGGGCGCGATAGGCATCGAGCCGCTCCGCCAAAGCGGGATCGGAGAGCGCCAGGACGGCTGCGGCGAGCAGCGCCGCATTGATGGCGCCGGCGCGGCCGATCGCCAATGTCCCGACCGGTATGCCGGCCGGCATCTGGACGATGGAATAGAGGCTGTCCTGCCCGCCGAGCGCATGGGTCTCGACCGGGACGCCGAAGACCGGCAGCGGCGTCATGCTGGCCGTCATGCCGGGCAGATGCGCGGCGCCGCCGGCCCCCGCAACGATGATCTTGTGGCCGGCGGCCCGGGCGCCCTGGGCGAAGGCGACGAGGCGCTCGGGCGTGCGATGGGCGGAGACGATCAGGTCGCGGTGCCTGATGCCGAGCGCATCCAGCGTCTCGGCGGCATGCCGCATCGTCGCCCAATCGGACTGGCTGCCCATGATGATGGCCACGGGCGCGCCCTCGGCGGCGATCTCTGTATTCACCTTGTCCCCTTGCCGTCCCGGCCCGGCCGCGCCCCCGCGCGGCGCGTCGCGATCCAGGCCTCGTAATCTAGGCGGATTGCGGGGCGCGCGGAAGGGGAAAGCGCGGCTCCCGCCCTACTCGTCAACCGTCATGATCGCGGCCCCGTCGCCCTGCCGGCGTTGCGTGCTCGCCGCGATGCGTTCTATGTAGACGTGTCCCGGCCGCGCCCTCCCGCACGGGCCGCGGGCCGTTAGCTCAATGGTTAGAGCCGGCCGCTCATAACGGTCTGGTTGCAGGTTCGAGTCCTGCACGGCCCACCACGTAATCACCGGACTCCAAAAGTGGGCGAGCGACGAGGTAGATTCGGCGCTGAGGTCCAAGGCTTACTAGTCGATGGCCGTGGCCATGCAGGTGTGACCGGCAAGAAACGGTGGCAGTGGCCGGGATTATGCGGGATCTGCCGGGATTGAGTGAGATCCTCAGGGAGATTGAAGGATTTCATACCCGACGTCGTCATCATCGCTTGCCGAATGGCAAGATCAGATGGCAAAAGCCTGAAAGCGTTGTCTCCAGCAAACGGGCCTAAAGACGCCGTCCAAGGCGTCCCGAGGTGTGAAGCGGCCTCCCTGTGTGAACCGCGTCGAAAAAGTTGGCGCAGTGTGAAGCTGAAAGGCGCTCGAAACCACTATCAAAGGCCTTTCGAGTGAGCCATGCCGAGCCCTTGAGCCCCCGCTACATTCGACCCAGGCCATGTCACCCGCTTCCCTCGGTTCGCCCGAGCGGGGATGTAGCGCTCCCCCGGCCATCACTCCACTGTTGTGCTCTTACCGCTCCGGCGGTCTGGCCTTAAACTTACTCGCGGTCGAGCCAGGAGCGCCGGGCATGTCCCGCGGGAGAGTTCCGCCCCCCCGACCTCAATTTTCCCCATCGCCGTCGACAGGAACCGCCGGGCGCACCACGATGCCCCGGGCACGGTTGATTTGCCCTTGGTCATCGCGGCTTCGATGCAGGCTCTTCAGGTAAATCTCTGTGCTGCCGGTAGCTTCGAGATGGCCGCGCTGCCTTGATGGCCCGCGAGGGCACCCGCCTGGTCGCCTATCGTGACAGCGTCGGCATCCTGACGACCGGCGTCGGCCATACAGGGCGAGCATCGCCGCCGGCGGTGACGATGGGGATGAAATCACACGAGACGAGGCCAGCGCGATCTTCGCGACCGATCTCGCGCCCTTCGAGGCTGCCGTGGCGGGCTGCACGCCGGCGTCCCTGTCGCAAAATGGCTTCGACTCCTGCGTCAGCCTGGCGTTCAATATCGGCGCGCACGGCTTCGTCGGGTCGACGGTTGCCCATAAGCCCGCGATCGGAGACCGCACCGGAGCGGCGGACGCATTTCTGTTGTGGGAGCACCCGCCCGAGCAGGCGAGCCGGCGGCGAGCGGAGCGCGCTCAGTTCCTGCGGCCGGATGCCGTCGCCTCTACCTCGGCGAAAGCCCCGGTGCCAAAGGCTGCAAAGACCCGAAAGGCTTCGGCCTAGGTCCAGTGCATCGCGCGCGCGAGTTTGGCCGCCACAGCAGGACATCGTTCATGCATGATATTCCAAACCTCATTCCGGGAAGCGCGGCGTCTTACGCAATCACGTCTTACGGCTATTTCGGATCCTATCAGAGCTAGATCGGCCAGCGTTCGCTCAAACCTGGTCCGGATGTCGAACGGCGGCCTCTCGCCGCAACTCGGGACCAACGCAAGTGTCGATCTACGGTCGATTGCGGCTGACACGGATCTCGGAGATTGAAGCTCATCGAACAGGCGGGATCTCGGCAGCAGCGACGCGCCGCCCTTTCATACAGAAAGGCCGCGGGACCCTCCCGGGCGCCGCGGCTCAAATCAGGCTCCAAGAGCTGAAGACATTGTCAGCCGGTGTGCGGCCTGGAACTGTTACGCAGCCTTCACCGAAGAGAAGACCAGAGCCCCACACAGCGTGAAACAATGAGACACTCGATCACCTCCTTCCGTTGATTGACGATGAGTATACGCTACGACAATTTTTACAAATAGCAAGCGCTCCGCTGCATCGCACACTCGACCGCGAAGGAGTTGTCCACAGCCCGCGTCGTACAGCTAACATGCCTCACAGAAAGGTGAGCTGGATGTCGTGCGCCGCGGAAGCTCCAACGGGTTTCCGCAAAGGAATGGCCCTATCCGTGACGACGACGATCCGGGAACGCGGTTTGCGCACCGCCGCAGACGAGGCGGGCCCCGCCGCGATGCGGGCCTTGGCCTTGGCCTTGTCTCGCGCCTTGGCTTCGGGCGATGTCGGGTCGTCGTTGAGCCACTTGCCGCGCTTGATCACCTCGTTCACGCGACCCTGATTGACCCCGACCTTGAAGGCGATCTCCTGCTGCGTCATGCCCGTTGTGCCGTGAAGCTCGAGGATTCGGCGAGCGAGCTCCGGCGTCATCTTCTGACCAGTGAGGCGCCGCGCCGGCGCGACGGTCGACCGCTTCGCCCGGTCGCGTTCCTTCAGGCTCTGAAGGATGGACAGAGCCATGGACATGCCCCGCTCCCGCAGCGCCTCTTCGAAATCCCTCAGCGTGGCCATGGCGCCCTCGTCCTGCTCCGTTGTGGATAACTTAGTTATGTTCTTGTTCTGTTCAATGATCATCCACAGGTTATCCACAGGTTCGCTCGGGGACGACTTCGCCATGGCCCGTGTCTCGACATTGGAGCGAACGGTCTGGCCGACGATCAGAAAGGCTCTACTCTCTCGTCATTGGGCCGCCGCGACCGGTGTCGTCACGCCTAGCGTACCGGTCGGCTCCCCTGGAACCGCTGTCCGCCGCTTGATGATCCGAAGCTTATGACCGGGATACTCGGGGCCGTTGTGACAAGCTGGACCTGGCCCCCCGGACGGAACCCGTCAGGGATCATCGGCGTCGTAAGAAGAAGCTTGGTGCATCGCATGCCGGGCGGAACGGGGGGACGGTGATGATCAGCCAATGGAAGGAGAGCGCCGTCCGGGCGCGGGCCTATCAGCTCTGGATCGAGAGCGGGTATGCCGATGGCTATCAGGACGCGCACTGGCGTCAGGCCGAGCGGGAGATGAGCAGGCAGACGGGCGAGGTCTCGCCGCCCGTCAGGCCGATCGCTCAAGATCATCGGCACATCGACGGAATGAGCCTCTACCGATCGGTGATCGATCCGGCTCCGGATTCGGCTCACTCCTAAGACCGGAAGCGTCTCGCCGTCTCGGTCAGGCCATGCCTGAGCCGGAGACTTCCGACCGGGCGGTGAGCGCTCTGACACGGCAGACCTCGGATGTTCGATGGCCTATTCGGCGGCCCCGAGATCGAGGCCCGGGCACGACTTCCGATCGGTCCGTACTTTGGGTCTGCACGTGCGGCGTCGCGTGATCCGCTTCTCGCGCTGCGTCATCCGGCTCACTTTCGCGCCGCCGAGACCTCGGCCATTCCTGCCCGCCGTCGCGGCGCGGAGCCGAACCTCCAGGTCGCTGCATCGGCTTTCGAGCGCGAGACGAAGATCCGCGAGCTCCTTCAGTGTCTCGGCATGGCGCCTCATCCGATCCTGGTGCAGCGAGCGCAGCGCCTCGTTCTGGATTTCGATCTGGATGACATTGGTGGCCTCGACATCGAGACGGGAGCACAGCGTGTCGAGTTTCTCCAGCGCACCCTTCAAGTCGGCGGAGTCCAGGATGCCGTCGCGGAGAACGACCTTCGGTGTCGTCCGCGCGACCGCATTGTCGGACTTGGCGAAGGTCAGGAACCGACGCATGAAGTCGTCGATCTCGGCCTTCGCGGAATAGGGGCGGGAGCCTTGATCCTGTGCGGTGGTCGCTGCCGATCCTCCCATGGGTGCCTCCCGCTTCTCGCTCCTGTGGCCGCAGCGGGCCCTACTGGTCCTTGCCCAGCGACGTCATCGCCTTCTGGACCGGCGAGTTCGCGCCGAAGATGGCGTAGATGCCATCGTGCAGCGTCTTGCAGACCTCTTCGAGGTCGTCGACGCGGCGCTGAGCTTCCGCCAGAGCCTTCTCGGCCTGCGACGCCTTGAGTTCCCCATTCGAGGCACGCTGGGTCTCGGCCATCAGCTTCTCACCGAGCTCGGCATTCTGCTTCGCCGTCTCGTCGGAGCGGCGCTTCGCCGCTTCGACATCATATTGGAGCTGCTGGATCAGCTGATCCTGCTTCTCGCACTCGGCTGCCAGCTCATCCCTGAGTGTTTCCGATGCGTCGACTTTGCCCAACAGGTCAGAGAATGCCACGTTGACGTTTTCGAGGACGTCGAGTGCCGACGTATATTCGCGAAGCTTTCCCTTGTTTCGATCGTCGAGGATGAGCTTGGACATGTGCGTCTCGAGATCGATCGGTCGAGCGGCCTCCTCCGGACTGCGCCGCACGGCAGAGACTACGCCCAAGGACGTCGGTACTGCGATCTTGGGCACAATCCTATCCTGCGCCCCCATCATTCCATTCGCGCCGCGAGCCGCATAGAGTTTCGCAAGTGCAGACATCACCACCCCCCTCAATCCACGCATTAATTTTTCAAAGATTGGTTAATTTTTAATTAACGGTCCAGGGTTTCGAAATACACCGTTCGAGACATTCATACGCTGCAAGTTAGCATCGGACTTTCATCTGGTTCAAGATGAACCGTTAATAATCGCAAATATCTTGTTTGACCGATTTTTAACCATTTTGAATTGCAAATGAACGAGTGTTCAACGCGAGACGTTCATATGTCCACGAGCCAGTCCGCCTTCTCAGCCCTGAAAGACCTGCGCGCTGAAATTGACCAGCGTCTTGCCCAGATCGAGGACTACCGCGTCCTGCGAGCGCTCGATAAGGCCATTCTCGAAGTTCGGCTCGTCACGCCAGTGACCGTAGAAAACAAAACCCTGCCGGTGACAGAGCCGGCCGAGGCGAAGCCCAATCCCGTCGGCGCGGCACAGCAGGCTTTGAAGACCGGCGTATCCGACGCCTTCAGCTACCGTGTCCCGCAGGCATCCTGAGGGAGGGTCGGAAAGGCCAGCAACGCGTACCTTGAGGGGCAGTCCAAACCCATGGAGAGTCGCCGCGCCCCTCTCCTCCAGCCCCTCTCCGCAAGGGCGCTCCGGAGCGGGCTAAACGCGCTGTCGGTCCGCGTGCGAGACGTGTGAGACCGTAACCACAAGGAACGGGAAGGCGTTCAGCGTCGCTTCGCCGGCCAGCCGGCTTTCCGACCCGAACGTACGAAAGCCGGAGCGCGATGGCTCGCGCTCCGGCTTTCATCCATTCGGTGCTCTCGGCGAGCCACGCTGGCCCGCCGACGATGGCAGTGGCGTCAGGTCACGGCTCTGCCCGCCATCACGCCAAGGATCAGGAAGATGACGAAGATCACGACGAAGATGTAGAACAGGATCTTGGCGATATCGGCCGCACCTGCGGAAATGCCGCCAAAGCCGAAAACGCCGGCCACGATCGAGATGATAAAGAAGATCAAGGCCCACTTGAGCATTGTACGAACCTCCTGACACAGTAACGCCTTAATGCGGCAATGCGTCTCGGGTTCCGGGTAGCTGCGGCATCGCCGCGTAAAACGGTGGAAAACCTGGATGCGATGCGATCCGTACCACTCGACCGGCGGCGTTGCAGCTAGCCTCGGCGATCGTACGGAGACCGATGATGCGCCTGATCCTTGCCCTCGCAACCCTTGTCGCCTTGTCGGTGGCCGCCACTGCGCAGACGCCGCCGCTCACCGGAGCAGCCGTTGAGACCGCGGGAGCGAGCCGGCTCGACACCGTCATGGCGAGGAAGCAGCTCCGCATCGGGCTGACGGGCGACTACAAGCCCTTCGGCTACCAGGACCCGGCGAGCGGCGCCTTTTCGGGTCTCGACGTCGACCTCGCGACCGGCCTGGCCCAGGCGCTCGGCGCCGAGCCGGTCTTCGTCAAGACGAGTTGGTCGACGCTGCTCGACGATCTCCGGGCCGGTAGGTTCGACCTTCTGGTCGGTGGCGTGTCGATCACGCTGGACCGCCAGAAGGTGGGGTATTTCTCGATTCCCTCCGATGTCGACGGCAAGGCCGCTATCGCACGCTGCGCCGACGTCGGCACTCTCGGCTCTCTCGACGCCATCGACCGGCCGGAGGTGCGGGTCGTGGTCAATCCCGGCGGCACCAACGAGCGCTTCGATCGTGCTCGCCTGCATCACGCGCAGATCCGGGTCTTCCCGGACAACCGCACGATCTTCCGCGAAGTGGCCGAGGGCCGCGCCGACGTAATGATCACCGACGGCGTCGAGACCAAGCTGCAGCAGAAGCTCAACCCCGGCCTTTGCGCCATCCATCCCGACGCGCCCTTCGACCGTGCGGAAAAGGCCTGGCTGATGCCGCGTGACCTGCCGCTCAAGCTCTTCGTCGATCAGTACCTCCACCTGAAGCAGCTCGACGGAAGCTATGCGGCAGCGCTGAAGATGTGGGTGGAGTAGTATCGCTTACTGTTGATGCGTTGACGTGCTGTTCACCGCTCATCCCCGCTCAGGCAGGGATCCAGCACACGATGTCCGGCCGCAGGCCGTCTGTATCGACCTACCCGTCGTGCGAGCGGAAGGCGTAGGGCTTCTGTCGGCCTCCGGCCGCCCCATCACGCTGGATTCCCACCTTCGCGGGGACGAGCGGGAGAAAATGTCATCGCCTCTCCTCAGCCCAGCAGGCTCGCCTGGTACACCTCCGAGATGCGCGCCGTGAGTGGGCCAGGCTGTCCGGTGCCGATCGGGCGTCCGTCGATCGTCGTGACGGGTGTGACGCCGCCGAGCGTGCCGGTGACGAAGGCCTCGTCGGCCGCATAGGTCTCGGCCAGGGTGAAATCCTGCTCCCGCACGGTGCCGATCCCGGCGCCGAAGAGCCCGATGATCTTTCGGCGCGTGATGCCCTTGAAGTTGAAGCGGCCTGTCGAGGTCCAGAGCTCGCCACGGCGCAGGATGAAGAAGTTGGTCGAGTTGCAGCTCGCCACGAAGCCGTTCGGGTCGAGCATAAGGGCCTCGTCTGCTCCGGCGTCGATCGCCTGGATCAGGGCCTGGATGAAGTTGAGGCGGCTGTGCGAGTTGAGGCGCAGGTCGAAGACATCGGGCGTGCTGCAGCGGATCGCCGAGGTGAAGAGCTTCAGGCCCTTGGCCTTGCTCTCCGGCAGCGGCGCCTTGTATTCCGCCACGATGACGATCGTGGCGGGACCTGGGGCGAAGCGCGGGTCCTGGTTCGGCGTCGTCTTGCGTCCGCGGGTCACCATCAATCGCACATGGGCGCCGTCCTCCATGCCGTTGCGGTCGAGCGTCGCCCGGATGGCGGCCAGCAGCGCGGTGCGGTCGAGCCCGATGTCGAGCCGGATCGCGCCCGCGCCTTCGTAGAGCCGGTCGAGGTGATCGTCGATCGCGACGAGCTTGCCGCGCACCAGCCGCAGGCCTTCCCAAACGCCGTCGCCGAGCACGAAGCCGGCATCGAAAACCGAGACGCTCGCCTCGTTGCGCGGCACGAAGGCGCCGTTGACAGAGACCAGGACCCCGGCGTTGCGGGGGTCGTCGACATAGCCCTGAGCGCTCGACGTCGAGAGTGCCGCCATGGATGGGTCCTCGTTTGGGGCCGCCTCCGGCCTAATCCGTCCGGCCGCGACTTCGGCGGCTCAGGACAGCGGTTTACGGTGGACCCGCGCATTTGTCTCCCGCGCGCTTGTCTCGATGCCACCTCGCCCTGTCATGTCCAACTGACGGGCAGCCGTTTCACGCCGCGCAGCGCACCAGGATTGCGCCACGCCACCGTGTCACGAGGCACCGCCAGCCGGAGCTTCGGAAACCGCTCGAGCAGCATCTCGAAGGCGATCCGTCCTTCGAGCCGCGCCAGCGATGCGCCGAGGCAATAGTGCGCCCCGGCTCCCAGGGCGAGATGGCGGTTGTCGCGGCGGCCGAGGTCGAGACGGTCGGGATCGGCGAAGGCTTGCGGGTCGCGGTTGGCCGAGGAGATCAGCGCCATGATGGTGGCGCGAGGCGGCAGATCGACACCGGCCAGCGTCACGGATTGCCGTGTGTAGCGCATCGCCACGGCTTCGACCGGGTTGGTGAAGCGCAGTAGTTCCTCCACGGCCGAAGGCAGAAGGGAGGGATCGGCCCGAAGCCGCTCCATCTCGCCGGTATGGTCGAACAGCGCCAGCATACCGTTGCCGATGAGATTCACGGTCGTCTCGTGCCCGGCGAAGAAGAGCAGGAACACCATGGCGACGAGATCCTGGCCGTCGAGCCGCTCGCCGTCGTCCTCGCCGGCGATCAGCGTCGAGATCAGCGCGCCGTCGGGCGCGCGGCGGCGCAAGGCCACGAGCCGCTCGAAGAAAGCGACGAGACGGACGAGTTGCGGAAGCCAGACCGCGAGGCGCAGCGCGATCGAGCGCGGCACCGCCATGAGCCCTTTCACGCGGCGGCGGAACTCGTTGCGGTGCGACTCCGGCACGCCGAGCAGTTCGGCGATGACCGTGAAAGGCAGAGGCAGGGCGAAATCCGTAATCAGATCCATGCCGCCGGCCGGTGCCGCGCGGTCAAGAAGATCCGTAGCGATGGTGCGGATCTTCGTCTCGAGTTCGGCGATCCGACGCGGCGTAAAGGCCCGGCCGACGAGGCCGCGCAGCCGCGCATGGCGGGGATCGTCGGCGCCGACCATCGTCGACGACAGCGTGCGCAGGGCGCGCGGCATCGGCAGCCCGCCGAAGAAGGGCGACGGCACGCCGGCGCCGCGCCGGTCGTTGGAGAAGCGTGGGTCCTTCAGCAGCGCCGCGACGTCGGCATAGCGGGTCACCACCCAGACGGCGCCGCGTCCCGGCACGGTGGCCCGCACCACGGGGCGGTCGCGCCGAAGTTCGGCATAGAAGGGGTACGGGTCGGCGTGGCGGCTCGCCTCCCAGAGCGGAAACGGGGCATCGGGTGCGGGCATGGGGGGCTCCGGTGATCGGTAAACCTTGAAGCGCGCGATTGCGGCAGCGGCAGGGAGGCCGGATCTCGCGGGAACGAAGCGGGAGCCTTCCGTCTTCTACTGTTATCGAGGGAGAGGTGTATCCGGGCCGGAGGAGCGTCGAATGAGAGGCGTGATCGTTGCGTCGTTGCTGATGAGCTGTTCCGCCGCTTGGGCCGAGGACAGCACCATACCCTATGAGCCGAACCTCGTCGGTCAGACAGTCGAATGTACCGCGTTCCGGCACGGCGCCGACGGGTCCTGGACGACGCTGAAGGACATGCCGATGCAGCGCCTGAACGAGTTCACCACGATCTCGGCCGGCACCGTCATTGTGCCGGGCGGCCCGAAGATCGTCGGCATGGATGTCGGGGCCGTGCTCGATACGGCTTGCTCGCATTGAACGCTGACTGATCTCCCTGACTGCTTGCAGCCCAGGCACTGTCCGGAGTAGGTTTGGGTGACCGGCTTGGTGCCACCCACGATGCACACCGGCGCGTCCCCCACGCCACAGTCCGGCTGAATCCGCCGCCGAAACGCCATGTTGGAGAACTGCCGCAATTCCGCCCGGTCCCATCAGGAGCGTCCGGGGTCCGACTCTCGGCTCCGCGCCGAGGTCATCCCACACGGATCCTTGATGACCACCACCGATTTCGCCCCGGCCCGCGTCGCTGCGCCGGCACCGCACTACGATCGCGTGCAGCGCCTGTTTCACTGGAGCATGGCCGGGATCATCATCGCGGCCCTGCTGATCGGCCTCTACTGCGCCTACCAGGTCCCCGGCACACCGGTTCGGCGCTACCTGCTTGAATGGCATAAGTCTCTCGGCATGACGGCGCTGGTCCTCGTCGTCCTACGCATCGGCTATCGTCTCGCCACTGCGGCGCCACCCTATGCCGAGCCGATGGGCCGGCTGAACCATGCCGCAGCCTCCTGCGCGCATCTCGGTCTCTATGCCCTCATGATAGTCATGCCGCTGACCGGCTATTGGTTCTCGGCGACGGGCGGCTACTCGCTGCCGTTCTTCTGGCTGTTCCAGTGGCCGCGACTGCTGTCGGTCGACAAGGCGGCGACGCATGCCCCGGAGACGCTGCACCTCTATGGGGCATGGGTCATCTACATCGTGGTCGGTCTGCACATCGCCGCTGTGGCGTGGCATCATTGCGTCAAGCGCGACGGCGTGCTCGCGCGCATGGCGCCGCGCGCCCGCCGAGGCCGGGCCATATCCTGATTGAAGGCGAGCGTCGTCTGTGCTCTTCCCGTCACGCCGAGCGTCACTTTCGTGCGTGCTCGAAACCGCGAGGCTCGGGCTGCGTTTCTAACTCTCGACCGCCGGATGGCGTGACACTTCACCCAGGGTCTTGCTAGATACTCGAATGTCGTTTTCCCGTTCGTTCCCCATTGGCGTTCTCTGCCTTCGCGGCCGGCTTCCTCTCCCGCCAGCAGCCCGGCATGGCTGAAAGCGAGATCGACCGGCTTCGTCGACGTCTGGCCGAGCTGGAGGGGGAAAATGCGCACCTGCGAGGGGGCGCCGTCCAGGCCGAAGTGGATCGGAACGAGGCGCGGATCATCGACGAGATCACTGGTGCGGATGGGGGCACGAACCCTTTCGCGGCGGCCGTGCGGGCCACCCGTATGCCCATGGTTGTCTCCAACCCGCGCCTTCCCGACAACCCGATCGTCTTCGTCAACGATGCCTTCTGCCGTCTTGCGGGGTACCCGCGCGAGGAGATCCTCGGCCGCAACTGCCGCTTCCTTCAAGGCAAGGATACGGATCCGAACACGGTCGCCACGCTTCGTGCGGCGATCGTCGCGCGTGAGCCGGTCAAGCTCGACATCCTGAACTATCGCAAGTCGGGCGAGACCTTCTGGAACCGCCTCCTCATGGCGCCGGTGCGGGATGCCGCCGGCGATCTCGCCTATTTCTTCGCGAGCCAGGTCGACGTGACCATCGAGCGCGAGAAGCTGCAGGGGCTCGAGAGCCATAACGCCGCCCTGATGGCGGAAGTGTCGGACCGGCTGCATCTCCAGGAAGAGAGCGCAGCCCGGCTGAATTTCGCCGCCGAGGCCGGCCGGCTCGGGATCTGGGAGGAGGACCTCGCCACGGGCGAACTCGTCAGCTCGAGCATCACCAAGGAGAACTTCGGCCGCAACCGCACCGAACCCTTCACCTCCGCCGATCGCGACCGAGCCATTCATCCGAGCGATCGGGCCGCGCGCGATGCGGCCCGTCTGAGGAGCATCGAGGGCGGCCCCGACTACGATGTCGAGTACAGGATCGTGGTTCCCGACGGGTCTCTGCGCTGGATCCATATGCGGGCCCGGGTGGTTCGCGATACGAGAGGTCGCGCCCTGCGGATGGCCGGCGTCTGTCTCGATGTCACAGCGAGAAAGGCGGCCGACACCCGCCGCGCCGCCATGGTGGATCTCGGCGACCGCATCCGCGACATCGAAGAGCCGGAAGATCTCGCCTTCGCCGCCGCCGAGATCCTCGGCCACACCCTCGGGGTCAGCCGCGCCGGTTACGGCACCGTGGATGTCGCCGCCGAAACCATCGCGATCGCGCGCGACTGGAACGCGCCCGGTGTGGAGAGCATCGCCGGCCTGCTGCACTTCCGAGACTATGGGTCCTACATCGACGATCTGAAACGCGGCGACCTCGCCGCCGTGTCGGACGCCCTGACCGATCCACGCACCGCGGAGCGCGCCCAGGACCTGATCGACATCGACGCCCGAGCCTTCCTGAACCTGCCGGTGACGGAAACCGCCGGCTTCGTCGCCCTCATCTTCGTCAACAACGCGGAAGTCCGGCACTGGACGGCGGACGAGATCGGCTTCATGCGCGATCTGGCCGAGCGAACACGCGTCGCCATCGAGCGCCGGAACGCCGAAGCGTCTCTTCGCGCTCTCACGCAATCGCTTGAGGTCGAGGTCGAGGCCCGCACGCGCGAGCGCAACCGGCTCTGGGCCACGACCAACGACCTCATGGGGACGGCCGGGCTCGACGGCATGCTGAAGGAGGTCAATCCCGCCTGGGAGCGAAGCCTCGGCTGGGACCGGGCGACGCTGTTGAGCCGACCCTTTCTCGACATCGTCGACCCTGCCGATCATGCCGAGATGGCCAGGATCGTGACGCGTCTCGCAGGGGGCGAGAGCGTCACGGGCTTCGTCGACAACATCCGCACGCGTGACGGAGAATATCGCACGCTGATGTGGAACGCCGTTCCGGATGGCGAGGAGTTCTTCATCGTCGGGCGGGACGTGACCGAGCAGCGCCTGGCCGAGGAGGCTTTGCGTCAGTCGCAGAAGATGGAGGCCGTGGGCCAACTCACCGGTGGCCTCGCGCATGACTTCAACAATCTGCTCACCGGCATTTCGGGCAGCCTGGAACTGCTCGGCATCCGCATGCGCCAGGGCCGCCTCGACGACCTCGAACGCTACATCGTGGCGGCACAGGGCGCCTCGAAACGCGCCACCGCGCTGACCCACCGGCTGCTGGCCTTCTCGCGCCGCCAGACGCTCGACCCACGTCCCACCGACGTGAACCGCCTCGTCCACGATATGGCGGACCTGATCCGCCGCACCGTCGGGCCCGGGATCCACCTCGAATCCGTCGGGACCGTGGGCCTCTGGACCGCGCTGGTCGACCCCAACCAGCTCGAGAACGCGTTGCTCAACCTCGCCATCAACGCTCGCGATGCCATGCCCGACGGGGGCAGACTGACGATCGAGACCGGCAACCGCTGGATGGACGACCGCGCGGCGCGCGAACGTGACCTGGCGCCGGGGCAGTATCTGTCGCTCTGCGTGTCAGATACCGGGACCGGCATGCCGGCGAATGTCATCGCCCGCGCCTTCGATCCCTTCTTCACCACCAAGCCTCTCGGCCAGGGGACGGGCCTCGGCCTGTCGATGATCTACGGCTTCGCCCGCCAGTCCGGCGGTCAAGTGCGGATCTATTCGGAAATCGGGCAGGGAACGATGGTATGCATCTACCTGCCGCGGCACTATGGAGAGGGTGGAGAACAGGCCGAAGTCGAGACACGCGACGGCGAGACGCCCCGTGCGATCGAGGGCGAGACGGTCCTCGTGGTCGACGACGAGCCTGCCGTGCGCATGCTGGTGGTCGATGTCCTAGGTGACCTCGGCTACGCCGCCATCGAGGCACCCGATGGTCCACAGGGGCTGAAGATCCTGCAGAGCAGCGCTCGCGTCGACCTGCTGGTCACCGACGTCGGCCTTCCGGGAGGCATGAACGGCCGCCAGGTGGCGGATGCCGCTCGCGTGCTGCGCCCGGATCTCAAGGTGCTCTTCATCACCGGCTATGCCGAGAATGCCGTGGTGGGCAACGGCCACCTCGACCCCGGCATGCAGGTCCTCACCAAACCCTTCGCCATCGACGATCTCGCCGACCGGATCCGCCGGCTGATCGACTGATAGGCACGGTGCTGGCTCCCGTCAGCTCAGTCCGGCCGCCGCCCGCAGCGCCGCGTTGATGCGGTCCTGCCAGCCGGGACCGTCCTCCTGGAAATGCTCGAGCACGTCCTCGTCGATGCGCAGCGTCACGCTCTGGCGAGCGCCAGGGATGGTTGCAGGCTTGGGGACGGCGGACGCTGGCGGCGCGGCGGCGCTTCCGCTCTTGCTGAAGACGGCTTCGGCGGCGGCGAAAGGATCGCGCGGCCTGCGGGGTCGGTCCATGACAAATGCCTCCGGGGATGATGTCGAGCTTCTCTTTGGCTTCCGTCGCCCGGCTCTACAAGTCCGGCCTCCGCCAAGGCCGGTTGCATTGTCGATCCGCGACACGAGATCGTGGTCCAGTTTGAATTGCGGACCAAGGTGGATATGATGCGGTAGCCTGATCGACCCTGTTGCGAGGCTGGCACCTTCTCTCTCGTCCGTCATCGGTGAGGCCGAGCACATGTCTAATCGGGCGTACGGCTACGGATACGACTACGGCGGATCAGCATATTCCTACTCTCCGCCATACGGGCACGGACAGTCGGCGGGCTACGGATTAGGAACTGCACCTACTGCGAGCTACTTCATCACCGAACTCGACGTCGGGGAAAGCGAGTCCTTCGCTCGACAGTCTGGATATCGAAGCTCATCCGTCTATGCCGTCCACGATGCCGGTGGCATATCTTATGGCCGATATTCGACCTATAACTCGTCTTCAGGACTTTATCACGTCGATACGGAATATGGGCATCCAGGTCCTGATTCCGGGTTTAGCTATAGCACATACTATGCTCTTCACTCCGACAGTTACTTCTTTTTTGAACAATCCACCATCTATAACTACTATCCAGGTGGAGGATACCCCAGTTACCTTGTCGATCAAGAGTTAAAGCAATATTCGTACGCGGATGGCTCGTCGCTGGACATTGCCGATTATTTCAGGAGCGATTCAACTCATGCCGACGGCGGATCGTTCACGACCGTAGATCAGAGTGAAGCGCAAACTTCGACAGATGCTCATGGATATTCTACCTACAATTTTGCAAGCTCGGAGCACACACTGTCCTTCTAAACCTCGACTTGACGCGATCCAGCCGGGCGTCGCCGTCGTCAGCCGAAGAGCGGGGTTCAGCCCCGCCTAGCTTTCGACAGAGACGCTCATCGCGCAACCACGCCTTGCTTTCGCGCCCTCCCGCGCGTAAGAGCCTCGGTCTCGCCCGCCGACACCCTTGGAGGCACGGGCGATACATTGAACGGCCGCATCGGGCGGCCGTTTCGTTTTTCAGGATCGAAACAATGGCAGCGACCAAGACCATCGCGGCCGTGGCACGCAGCGGGCTCGGCAAGGGGGCCTCCCGCAGCATTCGCCGCGAGGGCCGCGTTCCGGCCGTGATCTACGGGGGCGGCGATGCACCCGAGGCGATCACCCTGGCGTTCCGCGACGCCCACAAGGCCATCTATGCCGGCCACTTCCTCACGACGATCTTCGAGATCGACGTCGAGGGCCGCAAGGAGCGCGTCATTCCGCGCGACTACCAGCTCGACAAGGTGAAGGACCTTCCTCTCCACGTCGACTTCATGCGGCTGAAGCCCGGCTCGAAGCTGCGCCTCGAGATCCCGCTGCATCTCATCAATGCCGAACAGGCCCCGGGCGTGAAGCGCGGCGGCATGGTCAACATCGTCCGCCACACGGTGGAGATGCTGGTGCCGGCCGACAATATCCCGGACAGCGTCACGGCCGACCTGTCCTCGCTCGACATCGGCGGATCGCTGCACATCTCCGCGGTGGCGCTGCCCGAGGGCTGCGCCCCGGTGGTGCGCGACCGTGACTTCACTCTGGCCACGATCGTGGCGCCGTCGGGCCTCGCCGAGGCCAATGCCGACGACGCCGCAGCCGCTGCAGCCGCCGAGGCCAAGGCCGCGGCCGGCGCCAAGGGCGGTGGCAAGAAGGCCCCGCCGAAGAAGTAAGTCGAAGGCCAAACCGAGAAACGCCCGCTTCGGCGGGCGTTTCCATGTCTGGGCTTTCGAGCCCGGAAGACCTTCACGTTTCGAGCGAATGCGATGCTGCTTCTTGTCGGCCTCGGCAACCCCGGCGGCCAGTATGCGGGCAACCGCCACAACATCGGCTTCATGGCGATCGATGCCATCGCCCGGGCGCATCGCGCATCGCCCTTACGAGCCCGCTTCCAGGGTCTCGTGGCCGAATGCACGATCGAGGGCGAGAAGATCGTGCTCTTGAAACCGACGACCTTCATGAACGACAGCGGCCTCTCGGTCGCGGCCGCGGCGCGGTTTTTCAAGATCGGCCTCGACGACATCGCGGTGCTGCACGACGAACTCGACCTCGCCCCGAGCAAGCTCCGGGTGAAGACCGGTGGCGGCAATGCCGGCCACAATGGCCTGCGCTCCATCACGGCCCATCTCGGAAACGACTATCGCCGCCTGCGCCTCGGCATCGGTCATCCGGGCGACAAGGCGCTGGTGCACGGTTTCGTGCTCAGCGATTTCGCCAAGGGCGAGCGCGCCTGGGTCGAAACGCTCTGCGAAGCCGTGGCCGACCATGTCGGGCTCCTGGCCAAGCGGCAGGATTCGAGCCTGCAGAACAAGGTGCACCTCCGCATGGAGGCGGCCGGCTTCGGCGAGGTGAGCCTTCCGGGACGGTGAGACCTGCCCTTCTTTCGTGAACGGGAGAAGGGAAGAACCAGTCACTTTGCGCGCCGCTGCCCCTGGCGTTCCTGCGCGTCCCGCGTCACATGGGGCGGAGCAGATCAACGAGGCGGGAGGCCGGTTATGGACAGGATCGAAATCGCGGGACTGAGCGTCGCGGCGCCGCTGCAGCACTTCCTCGAAGGCGAGGTCTTCTCGCGGGCCGGTGTGGCGTCGGCGACCTTCTGGTCGGGCTATGCCGCCCTGCTGCGTGACCTCGGGCCGCGCCTCGCGACCCTGTTGGCCCGGCGGGACGAGCTGCAAAGCCGGATCGACGCCTATCACAAGGCCCGTCGCGGCCAGCCGCAGGACCAGACGCATTACCTCGGCTTCCTGCGCGAGATCGGCTACCTGCTGCCCGATGCTCCCGCGGGCTCGGTCTCGACCGGCAATGTCGACCCCGAGATCGCCACGATGGCCGGACCGCAGCTCGTCGTGCCGATGTCGAACGCCCGTTATGCGCTGAACGCCGCCAACGCCCGCTGGGGCTCGCTCTACGACGCGCTCTATGGCACCGACGCCGTCCCGCACGAAGGCGACATCGCCGTCACCAGCAAGGGCTACAACGAAGCGCGCGGCGCCGCCGTGATCGTTCGGGCCAAGGCCTTCCTCGATTCCGCCGTGCCGCTCGCCGGCGCCTCCTACACGGATCTCGTCGGCCTCGGCATCGTGTCGGGCCGTTTCGAAGCCCGTCTCCAGGACGGCCGCATCGTCGGTCTCGCCTCGCCCGCCGCCTTCGTGGGCTACACGGGCGAATCCGCCGAGCCCAAGGCGGTGCTGCTGCGCCACAACGGCCTCGGCGTCGAACTCGTCTTCGACCGTGCCACCACGGTCGGCCGCACCGATGCGGCGGGGCTGAGCGACGTCGTGCTCGAATCCGCCATTTCCACCATCATGGACATGGAAGACTCGGTCGCCGTCGTCGATGCCGACGACAAGACCGAGCTTTACCGCAATTGGCAGGGGCTCGTGGAGGGCACGCTCTCGGCCGCCGTGCCGAAAGGCGGGCGGACCACCACGCGCCGCATGAACCCGGACCGCACCTACACGGGGCCGGATGGCGCGCCCGTCACGGTCGCGGGACGCTCGCTGATGCTGATCCGCAACGTCGGCCACCACATGTTCACCGACATCGTGACGCTCGACGGCGCCGAGACCTCCGAAGGCTTTCTCGACGCAGCCGTGTCGGTGCTGATCGCCAAGGCCGACCTCGCGGCGAGGCGTAACAGCCGCGCCGGGTCGATCTATATCGTCAAGCCCAAGATGCACGGCCCCGACGAAGTGGCGCTGACCAACGATCTCTTCGCCAGGGCCGAGCAACTCGCCGGTATTCCGGCCAACAGCGTCAAGATGGGCATCATGGACGAGGAACGCCGCACTTCGGCTAATCTCGCTCACGCCATCCTGGCGGCGAAGGACCGCGTGGTATTCATCAACACGGGCTTCCTCGACCGCACCGGCGACGAGATCCATACCGACATGGAAGCCGGCCCCATGGTCCGTAAGGATGCCATGAAGGCGACATCCTGGATCAAGGCCTATGAGAACAACAACGTCGACGTGGGGCTGAAGCTCGGCCTGCCGGGACGAGCCCAGATCGGCAAGGGCATGTGGGCGGCGCCGGACCGGATGGCCGACATGCTGGCGCAG